>CAYGXO010000036.1:0-50488 GCA_964353885.1 uncultured Spirochaetaceae bacterium | reverse complement strand
ATCGTCGACCTCGGCGAGCTCGCCGGAAAAGTGACGGGAACGCTCGCCGAGGCCTTCGCGGCGCGGAAGGTCCAGGTGGTGTCCCGGATCGACTTCACCGGCCCGGTCGTCCTGGACGCTGACCGGATGCTGCGGGCGCTGATCAACCTCGCCGACAACGCCCGCAAGGCCATGCCGAAGGGCGGGACATTCACCATCGCCACCGCGAAGAAAGGCCGGTCCGTCGTCTTCGAGGTCGCGGACACGGGCGTCGGCATGGACAAGGACGTGCAGAAGCGGCTGTTCGAGCCCTTCTTCACGCACTCGGAGGAAGCCGGCACCGGGCTCGGTCTGTGCGTGGTGAAGAACGTCGTGGAGGCCCACGGGGGGAGCCTCTCCTTCACCAGCGAGAAGGGGAAGGGGACCACGTTCCGCATCATCCTGCCGGTCGCGGGGTAGGGCGTCCAGGCCGCGCACTCTTGACAGATGACGCCTGTTTCGGTAGATATTGCTTTCGGATCCGTTTCCCGGTAGTGTAACGGTAGCACAAAAGACTCTGGATCTTTTTGTGGGGGTTCGAATCCTCCCCGGGAAATGATGAGGCCCCCTCGTCTATCGGTTAGGACATGAGATTCTCAATCTTAAAAGAGGGGTTCGATTCCCCTGGGGGCTATGGGGAAGGCGGCCGAGAGGCCGCCTTCGTATTCTCCGAGGGGATGATCGGCGGCTCTTGCCGGCGGAAGCTCGTTGACCGATCCTCATTCACCAATTAGTTACGATACCTGCCGGCCTCCGCGGGCAGGAGAACCCGTGAATTACGACGTTTTGAAACCTGTCGTATTATTGCGACCGTCGAGCTCTCTTGCTTGACGGCCGTGATACTCTGTGAGCAGTCATTTCAAAAGATCAGGAGGAATGTATGAAACGCCGAAATCTTGTTATCTTTTCTTTCGTCCTGCTGCTGTTTCTGCTGATAGGGTGTCCCAACACAGCGATCTCGCCTTATGAAGGATCGGACCTCGATGTGGTGCGGCGGATCACGTCGCCTGTAGAGATCTCGCTCGGCGGCATGCCTGCGATGTACGAGACCGGCGTACTCGGTCCCGGCGCGTCGTACGAGATTTGGACCCCGGTGGACAATCCGTGGAATGGGTGCCTCGTGATCTGGGCTCACGGCTATGCCAACCCATCTCAACCGGTCAGGCTGCCAACTGAACTCACCGACACCGGGATGCTGTCGGTTCTGCTGAATATGGGCTTTGCGGTCGCCCAGTCCAGCTACTCGGAAAACGGGTGGGCCGTGAAAGACGGCGCTATCCGCACCCGGCAACTGCGCGGTTACTTCGCTGGCGCCTACAAAAAGCCCGCGAAGGTCTACCTGGTAGGCGCCTCCGAGGGTGCAATGATCTCGATCATGCTGGCGGAGAAGAACCCGGAGCTCTTCAGCGGGGCGCTCTGCATCGGCGGTCCCCTCGGCGGTGCGGATATGGAGGTGAAGTACATCTACAACGTGCGCATCCTGTTCGACTGTTTATTCGGCGAGACGCTGGATGATCTTGTGAGCGCAGGCATGCCTCTCGCTGTAGCCCTGCATGATGCCCTCGGTGAAGGCGCCCTCGATGCGCATCCACCCGACCCCTTTATTCCGCCCACCGACCCCAGGTATCTTCCTCCGGACGGTGCAGCTTTCGCCGCGAAGGTCGTTCAGCTCATTGCGACTCTTTTCGCGATGAATCCGGGTGGAGCGTACTGGATGGCCTCCACCGTGATTGGCACAGTGCCGCTCTTTAACTGGCCAGATGACCCCGCACTGAGTCCCCAAGAGGTCGCGGACGAGATGGCGATCACGGTCGCCATCGGACTGTGGTACAACATCTTCGGCACCGAAGACATACTGAGCAGGACCCACGGGCATGTACCGGTGGACAACACAAGCACCTCGTACTGGGTGTACCCTTCCGGGCCGACCCTGGATGTGGAGCGTCTGGCTGCCACGCCGGACGCCGCTAACTACCTCGATCATTGGTACCAACCCATTGGGAAGCTGAAGATTCCCGTCGTCATCCTTCACACGTCGCGGGACCCCGTCGTGCCCGTATTCCATGCGCAGGCATACTCCCAGATGGCTGCCGCTCGCGGCAGCGGTTCCCACCTGCAGGTGTTCGAGATCCCCTATTTCGGTCACTGCCAGATCCTGACGCCGCCCGACTACAACCCGATGAACGTCCCCAATACGTTATTGTTCCAGTCCCAACTATTGAATGCCTTCACGGTATTGCTTGGAATGTGACGAGCGTGCGAAAGGCGGCAGAAGCGGGATAACGTTGGTTCGCTGATCAGACAAGCGGGGGGACCGGGAGAGACCGGCCCCCTTTTTCTTTTTTTCTGCGGTTGAGACTTCGGTACAATCAGGAGCGACGAACGCCGAAGCGCCTTCCGGGGGCGTCGATCCTGATTCAGCAGGAGAAACCCAGGGAGAGAGCGCTCCCGTGCGCGGCATCCGCGTTTCGGCTATACTGGTGGCCGAAAACGTGGACCTCGATCGGCAACCGTCGAGGGAGCCGTGAGGGTCGTCGAGAAAACCTCATCGAGAAAAGTCGTAGGTGCTCCATGGTCGACCTTGGCTCGTACGATGCCATCGGACTGGGCGAGCTGGTCCGCCGGCGGAAGATTTCCCCCGCAGAGCTCCTCGAGGGCACGATCCGCCGCATCGAGGCGGTCAACCCGCAATTGAACGCAGTCATCTGCCCGCTCTGGGAGAGGGCACGGGCGGAGGCGAGGAAGCGCACGGAAAAGGGTGCCGCCCCGGGCGAACGCTTCCCCGGCGTTCCCTTCCTTTTGAAGGACCTCACGACGGACATGAAAGGCGCGCCGTTTGCTGACGGATCCCGGTTCGTGCACGGCAACGTGTCCGCGGTCGACAGCGAGCTCGTCCGGCGCATTCGGGCCAGTGGTCTTGTCATCGCCGGAAGGACAAACACATCCGAGCTTGGCGTGCTCACCACGGCGGAGCCGCTTCTCTATGGCCCGACGCACAACCCGTGGAACCTCGGGCTGACGACGGGCGGATCCAGCGGCGGGTCGGCAGCCGCCGTCGCGGCGGGGATGGTGCCCATGGCGCACGGCAACGACGGCGGCGGCTCCATCCGTATACCAGCGTCCTGCTGCGGGGTTTTCGGGCTGAAGCCCACGCGCGGCCGCAACAGCCTTGGACCGCTGTTCGGCGACTTCGCCCATGGCATCGTGTGCGAGCATGCCCTCACCCGCACGGTGCGGGACTCTACCGCTCTCCTCGACGCCACCTCGGGCGCAGTCCCCGGCGACCCGTACGTTGCTCCGCTCCCCGAGCGGCCCTTCCTGGAGGAGATGCGCCGAAGCCCCGGCCGCCTGAAGATCGCATTCCTCTCCCGCGTGCCCGACGGCTGGAACGAGGAGACGGCGTTGCACCCGGACTGCGCCGCCGCCGTGCGGGATGCGGCCGGGCTCTGCGAGTCCCTCGGCCACGTGGTGGAGGAGGCAGACCCGGCCGCGCTCGCGTGGCCCGATCTTCCCCGTCTCTTCATCATCATCTTCGAGTCGTACGTGGGACACGCGGTAGCCTACTGGGAGCGTACGCTGGGAAAGTCAGTGACACGGGAAGATCTGGAGCCGGTGACATGGGACCTGTACCAGGCAAGCCGGCAGATCACCAGCGCCGCATACCTTGTGACGTGGGAGGAGCTGCAGCGCTTCTCGCGGAAGGTGGCTTGCTGGTACCTGGACGGCGGGTGGGATATTCTCCTGTCCCCCACCATGCAGGTCCCCCCGACGGAACTCGGGTCCTTCGACCCGTCGCCCGACGACCCAGGGAAATCGATCCGGATCGCGCTGTCCTTCGTCGCATTCACACGCACGCAGAACATCACCGGTGATCCGGCGATATCCGTTCCTTTGTACTGGAATAAGGGCAACGTTCCCATCGGGGTGCAGTTCGCCGCACCCTTCGGCGCTGAGGCGACGCTGTTCCGCCTCGCCGCACAGCTGGAGAAGGCCCGGCCGTGGGCGGGACGGCAGCCACCCGTGCATTGCAGCACCGCCCTGTGAGCGGGGCAGCCCCCGCTGTAGCAACAGCGTAGCAAAAACACCGTCTTGCCATTTCGATCCACTGCGCACAACTTCACACCGGTGCAATAGGAAGATAAGCATGCAGAATTCCAATGCAATATTGGCCGACATCCCTAGGGGCGAAAGGGCGGCAGCGATGCCGCCCTATTTTGCCTGCCGATGGGGACGGGGGCACGCCCCAAAGAAAAGATCCCCGATTCTCCTGCAAATCTCCAGGCTGAGCGCGGGGCGCCGACAAGACGCTTCCGGCGCTCGAGGTTGTATGTACAGACTCACCTGCTTCTCAGTACACTGGAGTCTCTCACAGGAGGAAGTCATGTCAAGAAAAGACGAGTATGTCCAGAAGATGAAGAAGCAGCTCGACGACTGGAGCACGGACATCGATGAACTGCAGGTGAAGGCGAGCCTTGCCAGGGCGGAGTTGAAAACGAGGTACGAGGAGCAGATCGCCGAGCTGCGCAAGAAGAGACAGGAAGGGGACAGGAAGCTGAACGAGATAAAGGCGGCGGCCGACGATTCCTGGGAACACCTGAAAAACGAAACCGAGCGCACCTGGGGCGCGCTCAAGGCAGCCGTCAACGAGTTCAAGTCCCGGATGAAATAAGACGACCCGCCGCCGGCTCGTGACAGGCCCGCGCGAGCAGGACGGATCATGCTGCACAGGTGAGGGGGGGCGAGGATGTTCATGTACGCGCTGCTCATTATCGGCCTGGCTGTGGCGTCAGCCGTCGTCGGGGTTTCGCTGCGGAAGAGGCAGTTGGCGCGCCGGGGGGAGGCCATGCGGCAGACGGCGCAGTTCCTCGGCATCCAGTACCTGGAAGGCGAGGCTGCCTGGGCGCAGGCGCAGCAGGAAAGGACCGACGAGGGCCTCTCGCCGCAGCCGATGCCCGAGATCCTGGAGAGGCTTGTCCGCAAGCTGGGCTCCCCGCGCCTGACTGGCCTGTTTCGCGGGATCAGGGTCACCGTATACGAGGAGCAGCATACCTCAAACAGCGGAACGCACACCGAGAGCATGTTCAAGGCGTACTTCGGCGCTCCGCTGCCGTTCGAGCTGGCGCTGTCGAAGGAAGGGATCGCTGCCAGGATCACGAAGGCCTTCGGCGGGCAGGACGTGACGATCGGGGACGCGGCGTTCGATGCAGCGGTCCGCGTCAAGACCAGCACGCCGGACGCGGCCGTCCACTACCTCCAGGATGCGGAGCGCAGGAAGGCGGTGCTCGCTGTGTTGCAGGCGTATCCGTCGACCGTGGTCTACCGCACGCACGTCGTCGTGACCCGGCAGGGCAGGCTGAAAGGCAGCGAGGAAATCAAAGAGGTCCTTGCCGCGATCGTGCCTGTCGCCGCCGCATTCTCGGGGTGATATTCCCCCGCCATGTCCCTCTGCGGTCGCAGAAGTCCACGTAGGCTGTTATTGATCATCCGCGGTCAGGTGCCGCAGCCTCTCACATTCAGTGCATAGGTGCCACCTCGCCCCCTCCGCGGTGTTGAATCAAGCGGAGGAGAGAATTGCCATGAAAGCTATTCGAATCACGTTGATGGCGCTGCTGGCGCTCGCCCTGGGCGCGTGCAACGTCTCCATCAACCTCTTCGACGGCGCTCCGTCGGTGACGATGAGTGCTCGGAATACCGCCCTCAATTCCGGGGAGATCGTGATCCTGAGCGCAATCGTCTCCGGCGGCACCGGACCGTTCACTTACAAGTGGCAGGAGGATGGCGTCGATGTCCTCATCTACACGCCCGAGTACGCGTTCTCGAAGTTCGTCACCTCCTCGAAGGACATCGCGCTCAAGGTGACGGTCACGGATACCGAGGGGAGGGCAAGGTCGGCCACGAAAGTCATAACGGTCATTCGTCCGACCAGCCCCGCGACCATTCACATCGTCAACTATTCCAGCTATGACGCGTGCTACCTCTACGTCTCCCCTGCTTCGAGCGACAACTGGGGGCCCAACCAGCTTCGGCCGAACATCGTGATCTCCGCACTGGAAGGAGTGTGGGACCTCACCGGGGTTCCCGCGGGCAATTGGGACCTGAAGATGGTCTCATCCAACAGCGTGCACACATGGACGTCATTGAACCAGCCTGTGAGCGCGTCGGTAGCGTACTCCTGGAGCCTCACGAATTAGAACTGGGACTGATCCGATCGAGCCGCGTGAATGCAAAGGGAGAGGGTGGCGCCTCAGGTGCCGCCCTCTCCCTTTTCGGTGTCCTCTCCGAGGTGGTTGTTGAAATAGTACTCCATCCCGTCGACCAGGGCCTGCCATGAGGCCTCGATGATGTTCTCGTCCACCCCGACAGTGTCCCACGTCCTCTCGCCGTCCGACGTCGTGATGAATACCCGCACCTTGGCCGCTGTCGCCTTTTCGGGATTGAGAACGCGCACCCGGTAGTCGGTCAGCTTGAGCTTCTTCAAGAAGGGGTGCAGGGGAAGCAGGGCGTCGCGCAGGGCGCCGTTCAGCGTGTCCACGGGGCCCGCTCCCACGGCAGCGCCCATCAGCGTGTTGCCGTTCACCCTCACGAAAATCCGCCCCACCGTCTTTGTCGGGGTGTCGCCGGACTTGTAGTTCTCGAGGTGGTAGTTGGCGAGCTCCAGCAGCGGCGTGTGGATGCCCAGCGCTTTTCGGATCACCAGGTCGAAGGATGCCTCGGCCGCCTCGTACTCGTACCCCTTTTCCTCCAGGTGCTTGAGCTGCTGCAGCAGACGGGTCACGACCTCGGAGGATTTGTCGAAATCCCCGTACTTTGCCAGCTTCTTCACCATCGTGGACTTGCCGGCGAGCTCCGACAGGAGCACCCGTCTCTCGTTTCCAACGAGCGAGGCCTCCACGTGCTCCATGAGGTGCGGTGCCTTTGTGATCACATCGGCGTGCTGGCCCGCCTTATGCGAGAAGGCAGCCTCGCCCACGTAGGGCTGGCGCTTGTCGGGGATGATGTTCGCCTTCTCGGAGACGAACCGGGAAAGGGAGGTGAGCCGGCGGAGGTTCGCGCAGGCGTGGGCCTCCCGGCCCAGCTTGAGGCAGATGTTGGGCACCACGACGCAGAGGTTCGCGTTTCCGCAGCGCTCCCCCCAGCCGTTGATCGTGCCCTGCACGTGCACGGCGCCGCATCCGATCGCGGCGAGGGAGTTCGCGGTGGCGTTGCCCGTGTCGTCGTGGAAGTGCACGCCAACAGGGCCGATGGCCGCGAGGGGGAGCTCGCGCATGATCCGCTCGACCTCAGAGGGAAGTGTGCCCCCGTTGGTGTCGCAGATAATGCAGCAGGCGGCGCCGGCCTCTGCGCCCGCCTCGAGGACCTTCCGCGCGTACGCGGGGTCGTCCTTGTACCCGTCGAAGAAGTGCTCGAGGTCGAAGAAGACCTCCCGACCCGCCTTTCGCAGGGTCGAGATCGAGTCGGAGATCATGCGCAGGTTCTCGTCCTCCGTGGTCTGGAGAACATCGCGCACGTGAGCCTTCCACGTCTTCCCCACGACGATGACCGAGGGGGTCTCCGCCTGGAGGAGCGCCGCGATCTGGGGATCGCTTTCAGCCTTGCCATGCGGTTTTCGCGTCGAGCCGAACGCGACGACGCGCGCGTGCACCAGGCGCTCCTGGCGCATCCTCTGGAAGAACTCCGCCTCCTTGCGGTTGGAGAGCGGGAACCCGCCCTCGATATAGTCGATGCCGAACTGGTCCATCATCAGGGCGATCTGGACCTTGTCCTCGAGGGTGTAGTTGATGCCCTGGCCCTGCATGCCGTCGCGCAGGGTCGTGTCGTAGATGACGATCCTATCGGCGGCCATACTGCTTCACCAGGTACGGCATCCAGCCGCCTTCCTGCACGATCCGCTCCATGAACGGAGGGAAGGGCGTGATGGGCAGGGGCGCGCCCGTTGCGGGGGTGATCAGCCCCGCCTTCAGGTCGACCGAGGCGCGGTCGCCCTCCTTCAGCCTCTTGGTGATGCCCGGGCACTCGACGATGGGGAGGCCGATGTTGATCGCGTTCCTGAAAAAGATCCGAGCGAAGCTCTCGGCGATCACGCAGGAGATGCCCGCGGCCTTGATGGCGATCGGCGCGTGCTCGCGGGAGGAGCCGCAGCCAAAGTTGGCCCCCGCGACCATGATGCTCCCCTTCTTCACCTGGGCGCCGAACCCCGGCCGCGCATCCTCCATGCATTTCGAGGCGAGCACGGCGGGATCGGTCGTGTTGAGGTACCGGGCGGGGATGATCTCGTCGGTGTTGACGTCGTCGCCGAAGACGTAGACGGTTCCCTCGTAGCGCATGCTCATCCCTTCCTCCTGTCCTGGGCGACGATTTCCGCGGGGCTTGCCACGCGCCCGGCGACGGCGCTGGCAGCTGCCGTGGCCGGCGAGGCGAGGTAGATCTCGCTCTCACGGTGGCCCATCCTGCCAACGAAGTTCCTGTTGGTCGTGGACACGCACCGCTCCCCCTGCGCGAGGATGCCCATATGGCCGCCGAGGCAGGGGCCGCATGTCGGCGGTGAAATAATCGCTCCGGCGTCGAGGAAGATGTCGAAAAGCCCCTCGTGGAGGGCCTGGCGGTATACGGCTGGTGTGGCGGGGATGATGATGCAGCGCACTCCCGGAGCCACCTTGTGCCCCTTCAGGATCTCGGCGGCGAGCCTGAGGTCCTCGATTCGTCCGTTTGTGCAGCTTCCGATCACGACCTGGTCGATCCTGACGTCGGGCAGCGAATCCGCGGGTGTGACCTTCTCGGGAAGGTGAGGTTGGGCGACCACAGGCGGCAGGGCGGATACGTCGATTTCCACCACCCGTTCGTAGATCGCATCCGCGTCGGGAGCGACGTGCTCCCACTGCCGGCTCGTCCTTCCCTTCAGGTAGGCGGCTACCTTCACGTCGGATGAGAAGACGCCGTTTTTCGCACCCGCCTCGATCGCCATGTTGGCCATGGTGAGGCGCCCCTCGACGGAGAGGGATTCGACCGCGCTGCCCGAGAACTCGAGCGCCTTGTAGGTCGCCCCCGAGACGGAGATCTTCCCGATCAGCGCGAGGATCATGTCCTTGCCCGTCACCCAGGGGTGGCGGGTGCCGTTGAAGACCGCGCGGATTGTCGGGGGCACGCGCAGCCATGCCCGGCCTGTCAGATAGAAGCCCGCAAGGTCGGTCGACCCCACCCCGGTCGAGAAGGCGCCCAGCGCCCCGTACGTGCAGGTGTGGGAGTCGGCTCCGATCACGACCATGCCGGGCACGATCGCGCCGATTTCGGGCAGGAGCGCATGCTCGACCCCGACCTCGCCCTGCTCGAAGAATCGCACCCCCGGGTGCCTGCGGCTGAAGTCGCGCAGGACCTTCACCTGCTGCGCGGACTGGATGTCCTTGTTCGGCGTAAAATGGTCGGGGACGAGGAAAACCCGCTCCGGGAAACGCACGCTCGCCGCGCGAGTCTTCTCGAACTCCTCGATGGCCAGGGGCGCGGTGATGTCATTGGCGAGCCCCAGGTCCGGCTCGATCTCCAGGAACTCCCCCGGCCTCACCGCTTCGCGCCCCGCGGCCCGGGCGAGGATCTTCTCGGTCAGCGTCATGACGTCTCCTTGCGGCCGTTGAGGGAGGCCGCGGACTGGAATGCCTTCCACCTGTTGAGCGCGTTCACGTACGCCTTCGCGCTCGCCTCGAGAATGTCGGTCGAGGCGCCCCGACCGATGAACTTGCGGCCGTCGATCTCGAGGGACACGCTCACCTCACCGATGGCCTGCCTGCCCGGGGTGACGGCCTGCACGATGTATTCGAGCAGGCGCACCGAGATGCCCAGTGCTCTGTCGATCGCGTTGAAGATCGCGTCCACGGGACCGTCGCCCGTGGCCGCCTCCTCGTGCAGCTCCTCACCCGCGCGGATGCGCACCGTGGCGGTGGGCACGGCGAGGTTGCCGGACTGGATGTTGAAGTAGTCCAGCGCATAGGTCTCGACCCCGTGGCCGAGCTGGTCGGAGACGATGATGTACAGGTCGTCGTCGAAAACTTCCTTCTTGCGGTCGGCGATCTCGAGGAACCGGTCGTAGGACTTCTTCAGCTCCGCCTCGGCGAGGACCAGGCCAAGCTGCGCAAGGCGCGTCTTGAACCCGTGCAGCCCCGAGTGCCTGCCCAGCACGAGCTGGCTCGAATCGCGTCCGACCGATTCGGGTGTCATGATCTCGTAGGTCTCGCGCTTTTTCAGAACCCCGTCCTGGTGGATGCCCGACTCGTGGGCAAAGGCGTTCTCGCCTGTGACGGGTTTATTTCGGGGGATGGGGAAGCCGATCGTGTTTGCCACCATGCGGGAGGTGTTCCAGATCTGCTTCGTCACGACGCCCGTGGTGAAGGGAAGGAAATCCTTCCTCACGTTCAGCGCCATCACGAACTCCTCCAGCGCCGCATTGCCCGCCCTCTCGCCGATGCCGTTCACCGTGACCTCGACCTGGCGCGCCCCAGCGCGCACGGCGGCGATCGAGTTGGCCACGGCCATGCCGAGGTCGTTGTGGCAGTGAACTGACAGCACGGCCTTGTCGAAGTTGGGAGTGCCTTCGAGGATCGCCTTCAGGAAAGCGGCGAACTCCTCGGGAACCGCGTAGCCCACCGTGTCGGGCACATTGATGACGCTGGCTCCCGCCTCGATCACCTTGCCGATGATCCGGCAGAGGAAGGGCACCTCGCTGCGCGAGCCGTCCTCGGGCGAGAACTCGACCTCGGCCACCCGGTTTCGCGCGTACTTCACCGCCTTCACCGCCATCTCGACGACCTCATCGGGTGATTTTCGAAGCTTGTGCTCCATGTGGATGGGGGAGGTGGCGAGGAAAGTGTGGATCCGCGGGCGCTCGGCGTCCTTCAAGGCCTCGGCCGCGGAGTCGATGTCCTTCTCGAGCGCCCGGGCGAGGGCCGCGATCGCCGGGCCCTTCACCTGCCGCGCGATCAGCCGGCAGGCCTCGAACTGGTGCGGGGAGGAAATGGGGAACCCCGCCTCGATCACGTCGACGCCCAACCGGGCGAGCTGCGCGGCGATCTCGTGCTTCTGCTCCACGCTCATCGAGGCGCCGGGAGACTGCTCGCCGTCCCTCAGAGTGGTGTCGAAGATCCATACTCTGTCCACTTTCCGTCCTCCTTCAAACCTGCTTGCCGTTCTTTTTTCCGCGCTCGATTGCCACGACCCCGCTTCGGGCTGTCTCGACCACCCCGAAAGGAAGCAGCAGGGAGATAAAATCGTCGATCTTGTCCGGCTGGCCCGCGATCTCGAGGGTCATCGTGTCGCTGCCCATGTCCATGACCTGGGCCTTGAACACTTCGGCGACCTGGAAGATCTCGCCCCGCTGCCTGCCCTTGGCGCTCACCTTGATCAGGGCGAGCTCCCTGCGCAGGGAAGGGGAGTTCGTGAGGTCGAGGACCTTGATCACGTCGATGAGCCTGTTGAGCTGCTTCTTGATCTGCTCGACCACCGGGTCGTCGCCCCCGCAGACGATGGTGAGCCTCGAGACGGTCGGGTCGACCGTGGCGCCGACTGTGATGCTCTCGAGGTTGTAGCCCCGGCCCGAGAAAAGGCCCGCGATCCGCGCGAGGACCCCCTGGTGATTCTCCACTAGCATCGAAATGACGTGCATACCGTTTCCGTCCTTCGCCCTCAGGCGTTCATCATCTCGTCGTTTCCCGCGCCCGCGGGAACCATGGGCCACACGTTCGCCTCGCGTTGGATGAGGAAATCGAGGAACACCGGCCTGTCCGTGACCTCCCGGGCGCGCGCGAGGGCCGGGCCGATCTCTGCCGGGGCCGCCACCCGGATGCCCACGGCCCCGTAGGCCTCCGCGAGCTTCACGAAGTCGGGGGAGTACGGCGGGCACTGCGCGCCCGGCGAGGCGCAGTCCGGCGGGCAGCGCGCGTCGCGCTCGAGGCAGGTGGCCGAGTATCGCCTGTTGTAGAACAACTCCTGCCACTGGCGGACCATGCCGAGGTAGCCATTGTTGAGGATGGCCACGATCACCGGCAGCCCCTCGGCAACGGCCGTGGCGAGCTCCTGGATGTTCATTTGGATCGAGCCGTCACCCGCGATGTCGATGACGCGCCGTCCGGGATTGCCGAGCTGGGCGCCGATCGCCGCGGGAAAGCCGTAGCCCATGGTGCCCAGCCCTCCCGAGGTGAGGAAGGTGCGAGGCTCGCGGAAGTTGTAGTACAGGGCCGTCCACATCTGGTTCTGCCCGACCTCGGTGGTGACGATCGCCTCGGGGAAGGCCTCGGCGATGGCCCGGATCACGGCCGTGGGGGAGAGCCTGTCGTTGTCCGGGATCTCCGTTACAGGATGGGTCTTTTTCCACTCGTCGGTCAGGCTCACCCACTCCCCGATGTCCGGCGCCTCGAGCTGGGGGAGCATGTCCTCGAGCACCATCCGGGCGTCTCCCACGATTGGCACCGAGACGGCGACGTTCCTCGAAATGGAAGCAGGGTCGATGTCGACGTGCACGACGGTTGAGTTGGGGGCGAACTTCGCGATTTCCCCCGTCGCCCTGTCGTCGAACCGGGTGCCGATCGCGAAAAGAAGATCGCAGTTCTGCACGGCCATGTTGGCCGCATAGGTGCCGTGCATGCCCAGCATGCCCAGGAAACGGGGATGCTGGCTTGGGAGCACGCTGATGCCCATCAGCGAGGCGATGGTCGGAACATTCACCTTCTCGATGGTCTTTCGGAAGGCCTCTGCCGCCCCCGAGATGTTCATCCCGCCCCCGACGTAGAAAAGGGGCTTCTTCGCCTTGCCGAGGAGGTGGGCAGCTTTGCGGATCTGCATCGGATGACCCTTGTACACGGGGTTGTACCCTCGGATGGAGACCGTCTCGGGCAGCGGCTCCTCGGAGGATTCCAGCAGCACGTCCTTGGGGATGTCGACCAGGACGGGCCCCGGCCGTCCGCTGGTCGCGATGTAGAAAGCCTCGCGCATGATCCGCCCGAGGTCTTTCCTCTCGGTGACGAGGTAGTTGTGCTTGGTCACCGAGCGCGAGATGCCGACGATGTCGGCCTCCTGAAAAGCGTCGTTGCCGATCATCTTGCGCGATACCTGCCCCGTGATGACCACAAGCGGGATGGAGTCGAAGTTCGCCGTCGCCAGCCCCGTCACGGTGTTAGTGGCGCCCGGACCGCTGGTGACAAGGCAGACGCCCGGCTTGCCGGTGGAGCGCGCGTACCCGTCGGCCGCGTGCACGGCGCCCTGCTCGTGCCGGGTCAGCACGAGGCGGATCTCCTTCTCGCCGTACAGCGCGTCGAACACGGGGATGACCACGCCGCCGGGGAATCCGAAGAGCACCTCGACTTTCTCGGCATGAAGCGCGTCTATAACAGTCTGCGATCCCGTCCGTCTCATTCTCCCTCCCTGCGCTCGGCGCCGCCAAGCGCTCGCTCGGCGGCGCTGAGCGAGCTGCGGCGCGGTTGAAAAAAAAGGCCGTTCCCCCCCGGAGGGGGGAACGGCCGTGCTTGTCGCACCCTGACGGCAGCGCCCTTACCCTTCCGGGGTTCCGGAGGTTCTAAGGAGGAGTACAATAATAAGGGGAAGCCCGCCGGAAACGGCCGCGCCGCGCCTGCCCGTCAATGCCGTCCTGCCGGTCTCACACGTCATGGTGGCGTATTTATATGCTGTCCGCGAATGCTTGTCAATCGTTTTTTTTGGCCCGATCCTCGAACGAACGGCGCATGCTGTCGAGCAGCTTCCGGCACTGCTCCTCGCTCTTGATGCCGAAGTCGCTCAGGACGGGCTTCTCGATCTGCTCGAAGCTCATGAACCCGCGCTCCAGGTCGCAGAAGGCATTGGCGAGGTACACGCAGAAGACGATGTCCTTGAAAGCGACGGGGGCGACAAGGGGGTCGTGGTGGTGCTTGATGCCCTGAACGAGCTGGTCGGGGAAGTTCCATTTCATGGCCATCAACGCCCCGATGTCCGCGTGGTTGAGGCCGAAGGAGAAGCGCTCCAGGATGCGCGAGGGTATGTCCTTTTCCTTGCAGAACAGGGCCATCTTCTCCATGGCGTCGGGGTGGAGGTATGTCACGATGATCTGGCCGAGATCGTGCAGGATTCCCGCCACGTACACGTCGTCCAGGATGTCGGCCTGCCGCCTCACGCTGCGGGCGAGCAGGAACGCGTAGTAGGCGGTTTGATAGGAATGCTCCCACAGGCTCTTCATCTCCGCGTACTTCTCGCCCAGGATTTTCTGCGTCCCGTAGGAGAGCAGCAGGTTGCGAAGGCCCTTCATGCCTACGACCTTCACCGCCTGCAGGATGTTGTTCACGCGCGAGGGCAGCATGTAGAAGGCCGAGTTGACCAGCTTCAGCAGGTCGGCGGTGAGCGAGGGGTCGGTGGCGATCCTGCCCGCGATCCGGGCGATCGTCGCGTCTCGCTCCTCGGTGAGCTTGATCAGCTCGACGATGGTCTCGGGGAAGTGGGGGAGGGAGTCCACGTCGCGCACGATGGCCTGCGTGAGCACGGAGATCTTCTCCAGCTGCACCTTGTTCTTGGGGATGAGGATGGAGGCCACCGTCTCTCCGTCCTTCGCTTCGATCGAGAAGGCCTCCTCGCCCAGGCCGATCCTCTTGAGGAACTGCAGGAGGATGAGGATGCCGAGGCCGGCGCCCTCCGTCGGGTCGATGGGCGTCGAGAGCGCCTCGACGAAGGAGTTGTACGCCCGGGCGCGCGCGATGCGGTCGTAGATCCGCGCCTGCTCCTTCTGAGTGAGCTCGGCGCTATTGCGCACCGAGATCATGAGATTCCCGCCGGTGGTGTGGAACGTCACGCCGATGGACATTCCTCGTTCCTTCAGCTCCTGCAGCCAATGCTCGAGGCGCGCGATGGTCTGCCTGCGGAAGTCCCGCATGCCCTTTTCGTAGTCGCCCTCCTCGTTGATGTCCAGGCCGTTCTCATCGAAGTAGACGCGCTTCGTGTTCGCCTTCTGGCCGTTCACGATGAGCTCTTTCAGGCAGTAGGAGAGAGGCTCGAGGATCTTCTCCTGCCCCAGCTCGACGAGGTAGGTCTCCAGGATCCTGTCCAAGAGGGCGTGCGCCTCATGGGGCAGGCTGGTCAGCTTGAAGGTGAGGGGGATGGAATTGAGGGCGGCCTTCTGGATCTGGCCGATGTCGATCTTGGACGGCATTCAAGGACAAGTATAGCAGGAAACGCCCCCCGGCCCAAGCGTTTTTTCCTGGGCGGTGTTCGGGGAGGTATTACAGGCGCGGCCCCGAGCCCTTCAGCTTGTTCAGAAGGGTCCGGCGGCTGATCCCCAGCTCCGATGCGGCCCGGGTGCGATTTCCGCCCGTCTTCGCGAGGGTCCGCTCGATCAGCTCGCGCTCCTGGTCCCTCAGGGTGCCCTGCTTCGGCGGCCGGCTCGCTGCCGTGAATGGATCGCCGAGATCGCGCGCCGCAATGAGGTCCGAGGAGCAGAGGATGTAGGCTCGTTCGATCCTGTTTTCCAGCTCGCGGATGTTGCCGGGGAAATCGTAGGCCCGTAGCCGGGCCAGAGCGTCGGCATCCAGCCCCCTGATCTTCCGCCCCATCTCCCTGTTCAGCTTTTCCACGAAGAATCCCGCGAGCGCCGGAATGTCCTCTCGCCTCTCCCTCAGGGGGGGAAGCTCGATCCTGATCACGTTCAGCCTGTAGTACAGGTCCTCGCGGAATTTCCCTTCCTGCAAGAGGGTCTCGAGCGCCCTGTTGGTCGCGGCGATAATCCGTGCGTTCAGGGGGATCGGGGTCGTGCCTCCGAGACGCTGGATTTTCCTCTCTTGGAGCACGCGCAGGAGCTTGACCTGCAGGGGCAGCGGCATGTCCCCGATCTCGTCCAGGAAAAGGGTGCCCGAGGAGGCAAGCTCGAGCATTCCCCGCTTCCTCTCCGCCGCTCCCGTGAAGGCGCCCTTCTCGAAGCCGAACAGCTCGCTCTCGAGCAGGGTATCGGGGATGCCGCCGATGTTGATCGCAGCGAACGGCCCCTGCGGGTTGGCAGAGAGGGAGTGGAGGAGGCGCGCCACCACTTCCTTTCCCGTGCCGCTTTCTCCCGTGATGAGGACGGTCGAGGAGGTCGGCGCCACCTTTCCTACGAGGATGCGCACGGCCGCCATCTTTTCTCCCTCGCCGATCCACGAGTCGGAGCCTCCCGCCCTCTCGGCGGCGCGCCTGCCCGCCTCGGCCCGCCCGGTGAGGGCTTTCTCGGCGAGGAGCCTTCGAAGGCGCAGGATCAGCTCCTCGGGATCGAATGGTTTGACCAGGTAGTCGCGCGCGCCCAGCTTCATGGCCTGCACGGCATCCTGAACGTCGCCGTAGGCGGAGATGACGATGACGGGCACCATGGGTCCCGACTCCTGCAGCCACGCGAGCACTGAGAGGCCGTCTTCCCTCGGCATGCGAAGGTCGAGCACGAGCCCGTCGAAGGCATCGCCCTCGAGCCTCGCGCGCGCCTCGACGCCGTCGGCGGCCGTAGCGGTCTCGATGCCCTCCGCCGCGATGTATGCGGCGATCGACTCGCGGATGTTCTTCTCGTCGTCTGCAATGAGGACCTTCATGCGTCGCCTCCCTCGGGGGACGGCGCGGCCGGCAGCACGACCCGCGCCTCCGTCCCCCCGGCTTCGCGGGAGAAGAGCGCGAGGGTGCCGCCCGCCGCTTCTACGAACCGGCGCGATATGGAAAGCCCGATGCCGGAGCCGCCGACCTTGTCGGTCACGAACGGCGCAAAGACGGCTTCGGCCCTTCCGGCGGGGATTCCCCGGCCCTTGTCCAGAACCTTCAGGATGACCCGCTGCCCCTGACGGGCAAGCGCTACCAAGATCTCGCGGGAACCGGGAGCCGACTCCTCGCCGTAGCTCTCGTGCGCGTTTCTCACCAGGTTCTCAACAACGGAGCGCAGAAGGTCTGCGTCGAAATGCACGACGGGGTCGGGCAGGGTCCCGTCGGCTCTGACCGGCCAGGGAAAGCGCGGGAGCAGGTCGCGCAGGAACGCGCCGAGTTCGATCCGCTCAGGATTGCCCCGGGGGTTCCTGAGAAAGTCCGCGATCCTGCGGGTGAGGAGGGTCAGTCTGCCGATCTCCTCATCGATGACATCCAGCTCGCGGGTTGTTCCGCCCGGCATTTTCCTGCGAATGAGTGCGGTCTGGATGCGCATGGCGCTCAGTGGGTTCCTGATCTCGTGCGCGAGTGTATGGGCGATCTCGCCCAGGCGCGCGAGAGTCTCCCTCTCCTCCGCCACGCGCCTGAAGCGCCTGTTGCTTGCGGCCAAGCGGAGGAAGAGCGCCGTGACTCCCGCAACGAACAGGGGCGCGAAGACGGCTGCAATGCGGTAGAGCAGGCGCGCACGATGCAGGTTCCGCGCATCCATCAGAAGGTACAGAGAGCCTCCCCTGACCATCGCGCGCATGCCTATTCCGCCTCGGCGCATCATTCCCAACATCCCTGGAGTCCTCAGGAAGCCCGGTACTCCGAGGGCGCCCATGCCGAGCGGCCTGATGAGAAGGAGCGTCTTTTTCTGTGCATCGTAGGAAAAGCCGCTCGCCTGCCCCGCGGCCTCGAGGGCAGGGGGCGCGCTGCCAAGGCGCAGGACGGCGCTGCCCGAGCGATAGATGCCGAAGCCTCGAACACGCGCGCTGAGCTCGGATTCGTCGATCTCTCCGCTCTCCGAGTACGCCTCTAGGAGGCTCGAGGCCATCCTGTCCGCCTCATACTCCGCGAGCACCTGAGCCCTGCGCGACTCACCGGTGAAGAACAGGACTGCGAGCAGGGCGAGTCCGCCGGAAAGAACGAGAAATGCGGCGAGGAGAAAACGCTTCTCTTTTGCGGGAGCGTGCGCCACGGCAGCCTTCACGTCGGGCAAGAATAGCTCCTTTCAGCGGAAAGAGCCAGCTTGCGCTGGCTCTTTCCCCAACCTTTCCGAATCGCGGTATCGGCCGTTCAGCTCTGAATCCCGCGCCCCCAGCCCGAGCCCATCCCCCCCCTGCCGGGTCCTCCGCCCCTATTCCACCCCGGGCCCCAGCTCCTGCCCGGGCCTCTGCCGCCCCTCGGTCCGGCCGCGCTGCAGCCGTCACAGCCGACCCCACGACCGCCCATCATGGCAGCGCCCATCCCGCCGCGGTACTGCGAGAGGTCATACTCCTTGCCCTTGACGGTCGCCTTGGTGACCATCAGGTCGACGTCGCCATCATCAGCAGAGGTATGCCAGGGCATGCCCTGCACCACGTACCCCTCCACGCTCACCTGCTCGCCTTCCTTCACATCGAGATTCCAGGTGAGATACCGCGGGACCAGCAGCTCGTATTCCTTGTCGCCGGCCTTCAGCACGGGGTGGAAGTTGCCCTCCAGCGAGAGCGTGCCAGTAAGCGAGAGCTTCTCGCTCGTCCGGGACTCTGCGGGCGCAGCCGCCTGCGGAGATGCCCGCACGGGCTCTTTCTGGCCATTGGCGAACGCCGCTCCTGCGAGAGCGAGCACCAAAAGCGCACCTATCAGGATCTTCTTTGCCATTATTTACCTCCTCATGGCTCTTGTCTGAACCGAAGCAAGGACCGTGCCATGATGAAGGCGCGAATGGAGTGGAAAAGGGCAAGAAAGAGCAAGAAAGAGGGGTTTCTTGTGCGAAAGACCATCGGGGAGGTTGGCAGGTGCGCAAATGATGCGCATGCCCTCTTTCTTGGTAGTTTTCTTCTCAGCCAGCATGCGCTACAGCAGTGGTGAGGTTGTGCGGCTAGGCACCAGGAGGCGCTCTACGGGCGGAGTAGCGGGATCACTCCCTCAGCGTTCATGGGTGAGAAGGTCGTCGATGCTCTCCGGGTGCTCCTGAAAGCTCTGCTGCATGTGGATCCGCTGGAACGTCTCCCCGTACTCGAGGAACATGTCGACGATCTCCGGGTCGAAATGGGTTCCCCTTTCGGAGGTGATGATCTTCGCGGCTTCCTGGTGGGACAGGGAGCTCTTGTACGTGCGCTTGCTGACCAGCGCATCGTACACGTCGGCGAGGGCGACGAGGCGCGCGGACAGGGGGATCTGCTCCCCTTTTTTGCCCGCGGGGTAGCCGGTGCCGTCCCAGCGTTCGTGGTGGGAGAAGGCGATCTCCTTGCCGATCGTGAGGAACGACTCCCTGTGGATCTCCTGGTCCACCGCCTTCAGCGCCTCTCCGCCCAGACGGGCGTGCTGCTTGATCTTCTCGTACTCCTCCGGGTTCAGCTTGCCCGGTTTCAGCAGGATCGCGTCCTCGATGCCGACCTTGCCCACGTCGTGCAGGACCGAGGAGAGGCAGAGATCCTCGATGTAGTCCGCCGTGATGTAGTCAGCGTATTTCGGCAGCTTCGCCAGCCCCATCGCGAGCACGCGGGTGTACTCGCGGATCCTCTCAAGGTGCTTGCCGGTGGACTTGTCGCGGTACTCCGTGAGCCGGGCGAAGCCGAGGATGGCGGCGGACTGCGTGTCCTTGATCCGCTGGAAGGAGCTCTGCAGCTTCTTTTCCAGCCGCACGCGCTCGGTGAGGTCCCGCTCGTTGATCGAGTAGGCGATGGTCTCCCCGAGGGTGCTCGTGAGCGCCGAGTAGGAGGCGTAGGTGAACTTGATCGTGCCATCCTTGCACTTGCGCGGGATGTCAGTCTCGACGTGCCTGCCGTTGTTCGCATTCACATGCTCGATGATCTCCTGGATGGGGAGGCTGGTCTGGTTCACGCGGAAGACGGCGCTGAAGTCCTGGCCGACCAGCTCGTCCCACTTGTACCCGTACAGCCGCTCGGCGTAGTAGTTGCAGTTGAGGATCTTTCCGAAGGGATCGACGATGACGATCGAGGAGAGGATCGTGTCGAACAGCACGATGTAGTTGCGCTCGGAGATCTTCAGTCGAGCCTCGAGGTTCTTCACGTAGGTGACGTCCTTGAAATGGGTCGTGTAGCCCGTCACCATGCCGCGGTCGTCCCGCATGACCCACGAGGTGTCAAGGACGCGCCGGGACTGGCCATCCTTCGTGAGGAGGTGCGTCTCGAGATTGTAGACCATGTCTGATTCGGTCAGCCGTTGGATCTTGTCCTCGAGCTCGGGTCCGTGCGCGTAGAGGGCCGAGATGTTGGGCAGAGGCTCCTCGGCGGGGTAGCCCGCCAGGGCGCGGAAGGACGGGTTGGCACAGGTCACTGTGCCGCCCAGGTCGACGGTGAGGATGGGGTCGCCGATGTTCCTGAACAAGCGCTCCAGTGCGGCCTGTGCGTCGGAGAGGTCGCCATCGCGCTCGACGGCGGCGCGCATGACTCTCGCGAGGATGTAGCGCCCGCGAGAGCCCTCGACGCCGAGGGTCGACACGGTGAACCGCCGAGAGCGGCCGTCGCGGCCCTCGATCGTCACCTCGTGCGCGGCCGCCGCGTCGGGATCGGTCACCCCTAGCTGTTCGAGGAAGTCCGCCTCTCGCGAAAGAATGTCGGAGCTGCGCAGGTCCGTCGTCCGAAGAAGCACCTCGTTGAAGAAGACGATCTTCCCCTCCGAGTCGATAATGAGAAACCCGTCGGTGAACTCCTCGATGATGCGGAGCAGGATATCCGTCACGCGCGCGTCCTTTCCATTCTCCCCTGCGCTCTGCAGCGGCCTCACGGTAGCACCGCGGAGCCGGACTGTCAATGCGGCGGGTTTCTCCCTATACTATCGGATAGACCGGAGAGGAGCGCTCGATGAAGAAACTCGCCGCGGCCGTCTTCCTCGCTTTCGCGATTGCATCATCGCTTTCGGCGGGCGCGATGTCGGTAGAGGCCGGGCTCATTTCCGGTTTCGCGAATGGGCCGCTGCGCCTCTTCGCAGGGCTTTTCTCGCTCCTTCTGGCAGCCCAGTTCCTCTTTCTCTTCCTGCGCGGCGGGAGCCGCGAGACGATTTTCCTCGCTCCCGCGCTTCTCGTGAATGCCGTGTACGAGCTCGGCCCGTCTCTCCTCGCTCCCGTGCTCTCGTCCTCCGCATTCGCCGCCCTCGACGGCGCCGCCCTGCTCGCTGCCGGCGGCTGCCTCGTCCTGTTCATCCTCGACTCCCTCAAGATCAAGCGGGGAAGGACGGTCAGTGCCCTGCTCGCTCCCCCGGTTCTCGCAACCTGCATCGGGCTCGTCATCGGGGGGGACTTTGCGCGCCTGGCTCCGCGCGCGGCGATGGCGCTCTCCTTCGCCGCCCTTGCCGGCCTCTGCGGCCGCCCCTTGCTCAGATCGGGCTTCCGCAGGGCCGCTCACCCCTTCCTTCTGCTTCTGCTGCTTTTCCTCTCCCTTTCATGGGGCGTGATCGCCCCCCTGCTAGTCTCCCCTCGGGACTCCCTCTCGTTCATCCCAGGACTGCTCATCGCGCTATTCGCAGGGAACCTCCTGGTGCTCGATCTGCTGCGGGCGCAGGGCATGTACCGGCAGACCAGCGCAGAGCTGATCGAGCGGATCGAGAGCGACTGGGAGATGATCGAGCGCATCCGAGAGGGCAAAGAGCTGCTGGAGAAGAGGAACATCGACATCATGAAGCTGTCGGGCAGGCTTCTCGAGAGCGCGCAGAAACAGGCGCTCACGCTCGGCCAGCTCATCGGGTCGCTCGAGGAGGCCGGCACAGGCGAGTCGCGGGTCGTGGCGAAGGAGAGGGACATCCTGGGCTACACGGAGGAGGTGGACACCCTGATCACCAAGTTCAACGCCCAGATCCAGGAGACCCTCGCCGAGATGGAGGCGTTGTACCAGCGCTCGATCGTCATTCGCAAGGCGGTGAGCCAGATCATCGGGATCGCCGAGAAGACCCACATGCTCTCGCTCAACGCCTCGATCGAGGCGGCCAAGGCGGGCCCCGCGGGGAAGGGGTTCTCGGTCGTCGCGCAGGAGATCCGCAAGCTCGCGGACCTCACCCGCACGGTTTCCGACAACGTGAGCGCGGTGATCAAGGACACCAACCGCGGGGTGGAGAAGGGCGTCGGCCGGATCAAGGGGCTGGGGGCGGGATTCTCCGAGATCATGAAGAGCAGCGAAGAGATCCGCTCGATGGTAGCGGACAACTCTCAGGCCCTCGAGGACGTGAGCCGAGCCCACAGCGATATCCGCGATGGCCTCGCGGGCGTGGACACTCTCATCCGCTCCATACTAGAGGTTTCCCGCGGGATGCGGCAGATGACGGACAGGCTCGCGTCAGCATTCTCGTGGTTCGGAGAAACGCTGAAACTGAAGGAGCAATCGGCGGGAAGCCTGCCGCAGGCGGACAATTTGCCGCAGGATGCCAATTTGCCGCAGCCGGGTGCCGAGAACCCGCGATCACCCTTGGCGCCGCTCGTGGATTCGGAGCCCTCTCAGGTGTGAGCGAGCTCGTCGCCGGCCCGGATGCACAGCCACTCCGCTTCCACGGCGAGCTCGTCGCCGACCCAGGCCTTGCCGGACTGCTTGACTGTGGCCTTGCTTACGCGGAGATTGCTGATCACCATGCGAAGCTCCTCGTCGGGTCTCACCTGACGGCGGAACTTCGCTTTCTCGATCATCGCGAGGACGAAAAGACCCTCGATGCCCAGCTCGGGCACCATCTTGATCCCCGCGCCTCCGCATTGCGCCATCGTCTCGACCAGGATCACGCCCGGGACCACCGGATATCCGGGGAAATGGCCGGCGAAGAAGAAGTCGCTCTTCGTGTATCTACGAAAACCGATGATTTCCTTCGCGTCCGCCTTATCGATCCTGTCGACGAAAAGGAAGGGTTCGCGGTGGGGGACGAGGGTTTTAATGTCGGTTGCCATGGCCTGGATGATACAATGTTGGGGGTGCAGCGTCAAAGAGGGGGCCCGGAGGGCCAAGAGGGGGGGGCCCGGAGGGCCAAGAGGGGGGTCGCCAGGCGATCCCAAGGGGTATGGCGCGTTGACAGGTAGAAAGTTTCCGTGCTAATTTCCGACTAAATTAGTAGGACTTTCGCAAGGAGTGCAGCCGATGGACCTGAAAGAACTGTATGCGCTCATCGAAAGGTTCGAGAAAACCGGCCTTTCGGAGCTCACGTTCAAAAGAAACGGCGAGGAAGTGACGCTGAAGAAAGGGGTTCCCGCCGCCTCCGCTGCTACTGCTGCGGCAATGGCCGCGGCGGGAGCCGCAGCCCCCCTACCTGCCGCCTCCACGGGCAGATCGCCTTCCGCCGAACCGGCTGGGCGGGCCTCGGACCTCGAGGTCATCCGCGCGCCCATCGTCGGGACTTTCTACAGGTCGCCCGCGCCGGATGCGCCTCCCTTTTTCGAGAAGGGCGACAGGGTGAAGAAGGGCCAGACCATTTGCATCCTCGAAGCGATGAAGCTCATGAACGAGTTTCAGGCCGAGTTCGACCTGGAGATCGTCGGCATCCTCGCCGACAACGGGAAGATGGTCGAGTTCGGGACCCCGCTGTTCGAGGTCCGCCGGGTATGATCCAGAGCCTCCTGATCGCCAACAGGGGCGAGATCGCTGTCCGGATCATCCGCACCTGCCGGGAGATGGGAATACGGACGGTCGTCGCGCATTCCCAGGCCGACAGCGATTCCCTCGCCGTGCGGATGGCCGACCAGGCGGTCTGCGTCGGGCCCCCGCCCGCGCGGGACAGCTACCTCAACGTGAGGAACCTCGTCACCGGAGCCGTGCTGAGCCGCTGCGACGCGATCCATCCAGGGGTCGGGTTTCTTGCCGAGAATGCAGACTTCGCCCGCGAGGCCCTCGAGGCGGGATTGATCTTCATCGGTCCGGATCCTGAGGTGACCGACCTCCTCGGCGACAAGATCAGAGCGAAGCGGTCGGCCCAGGAGATGGGGATCCCGATCATCCCCGGATCCGCCGGATCGGTCGACGATGCCGCGCAGGCGGCGAACGCCGCCGAGGAGATCGGCTACCCCGTCATCGTGAAGGCTGCCGCGGGGGGAGGGGGCAAGGGCATGCGCATCGTGCGCGGCGCCTCCGAGCTCGCCGATGTCCTGAGGGTCGCCTCCCACGAGGCTGAGAAGGCATTCTCGGACGGCACCCTCTACCTCGAGAAGTACTTCGAGAACCCGCGCCATGTGGAGATCCAGATCGTCGCGGACCGCAGGGGCCATGTCGTGCACCTCGGGGAGAGGGACTGCACGGTGCAGGAGAACCACCAGAAGCTGATCGAGGAAAGCCCTTCGCCTGCCGTCTCGGCCGAGCTTCGCGCGAAGATGTGCGAAGATGCCGCGCGCCTGCTGCGCGGCCTGGGCTACACGGGCGCCGGTACGGTGGAGTTCCTCGTCAAGAACGGGAAGCACTGGTTCATGGAGGTGAACGCGCGGGTCCAGGTCGAGCACCCAGTGTCCGAGATGGTGACGGGCGTGGACATCATCCGCCAGCAGATCCTTGCTGCGAGCGGCGATGCCCTGGAGGTGACCCAGGAGGAGGTCAGGCTCGGCGTATACGCCGTCGAGTGCAGGATCAACGCGCGCTCGGCAGGCCGCGTCACCCGCTTCATGGCACCCGGCGGCTTCGGTGTCCGTGTGGATACGTATCTGCACGACGGCGCGGTCGTCTCCCCGTACTACGACCACCTCGTTGCCAAGCTCATCGTCTCGGGGAAGAACAGGATGGAGGGCCTCGCGCGTATGGGGCGGGCGCTGTCTGAGTTCGTCATCGAGGGGATCGCCACCAACATCTCCATGCAGGCGCGCATCGTGGCGCATCCGGTTTTCCGCCGGGGGATCTACGGGACCGGCTTCATCGCCGACATGCTGAAGGAGGGCCCGACGTGATCGAGTTCGGCAAGCAGAAGGGCTGGATCCGCTACCTGACCGAGCACCCCGTGCGGCGCAAGAGGGATGAGCGGCTGTTCATCGATGAGAAGCACTCCTGTCCCTCCTGCCAGAGGCCTCTCACCGCTCAAGAGATGGAGGTGAGCCTCTATACCTGTCCCCATTGCACGCATCACTTCCGCCTCACAGCGTGGGAGCGGATCCGCTACACGGCCGACGAAGGGGTCTTCCAGGAGTTTTCTGCGGACATGGAGACCATGAACCCTCTCGGCTTCCCCGACTACGAGGAGAAGCTCGGGAGCACGATGCAGAAGACGGGCCTGAAGGAGGCCGTCGTGACCGGGCTGTGCAGGGTCGGCGGGAGGGAGGTGGTCCTCGCTGTCATGGACTTCCGCTTCATCGGCGGGAGCATGGGCTCCGTGGTGGGCGAGAAGGTCATGCGCGCCATGCTCGTGGGAGCCGAGAAGAGGCTCCCCGTCATCGTGTTCACCGCGTCGGGGGGCGCCCGGATGCAGGAAGGGATCCTCTCGCTCATGCAGATGGCCAAGACAGCCGTCGCGACCCAGGCCCTCGAGAGGCGGCGCTGCCCCTACTTCGTCGTGCTCACCGACCCGACCACGGCAGGCGTGCTCGCCTCCTTCGCGATGCTGGGCGACGTGATCCTGGCCGAGCCGGGAGCCCTGATGCGGTTTGCCGGCGCGCGCGTCGTGGCGGGGACGATCCGCGAGAAGGTGCCCGAGAACTTCCCGCTCTCAGCGTTCCATCTCGAGCGGGGCTTCGTGGACGCCGTGGTGCCGCGCCATGAGCTGAAGAAGACACTCTCGTTCCTGCTCAGCACGCACGCGGCAGGGCAGGGCGGCAGGTGATGAGCGACAACCCCATCCGGGAGAAACTTGCAGAGCTGAAGGGACTGGCCCGGGGAGCGCGCATCGACCTGTCCCGCGAGATCGGGGAGCTTGAGAAGAAGCTCGAGGCGTCCCTGATGCCCGAGAACGAGGCATGGCGCCGCGTGGAGCTCGCTCGCCACCCCGAGCGGCCCACGACCCTCGACTATGCCCGCGCCATTTTCGATGATTTTCTGGAGCTGCACGGCGATCGCTCCTTCGCCGACGACCCCGCGATGGTCGGGGGCATCGCCCTCCTTGGCGGCCGGCCCGTGACGTTCTTGGGCCACCAGAAGGGCAAGAACATGAAGGACAACCTGAAGCGCAACTTCGGCATGGCGCACCCCGAGGGTTACAGGAAGGCCCTGCGCCTGGCCAAGCAGGCGGAGAAGTTCGGCAGGCCGGTCCTCTCCTTCATCGACACACCGGGCGCCTTCCCGGGGGTGTCCGCCGAGGAGAGGGGCATCAGCCAGGCTATCGCCGCGACGATGAAGGAGTTCTCGGTCCTCACCGTTCCCGTCATCGTGACGATTCTCGGCGAGGGCGGTTCAGGGGGCGCGATCGGCATCGGCGTCGGCGATGTCGTGCTGATCATGGAAAATGCCTTCTACTCCGTCATTTCGCCGGAGGGGTGCGCGTCGATCCTGCTGCGCGACCCTTCGAAAGCTCGCCATTCCGCCTCCCTCCTCAAGCTGACCCCCGAGCATCTTCTCGAGTTCAGCGTGGTCGACAAGGTCGTGCGGGAACCCGCGGGCGGGGCGCACAAGGACCCCGCCGGAGCGGCGGTTGCGCTGAAGGTTGCGCTGCTTGCCGCACTGGAGGACCTGACGAAGAAGAACGTGGACGCGCTCCTCGCCGAGAGGCACGCGAAGTTTCTCGGCCTCGGGGTGTTCGCGGAGCAGGAGCCGCAGAGGAAGGGCCTGCTGCAGAGGTTGAGGGACTTCTTCTAGCGCCGGGAACGCCGGCGCAGCTCGGCGCTAAATGATGCCGAGGGCCTTGCCGGCCTTTCCGGCCACTTCCAGGATCTTGCCCAGCTCGTCGTCGGTGTGGATGGCCATGTACGAGGTGCGGATCAGCGTGCTATCGGGTGGAACGGCGGGGCTGATAACCGGATTGGTGAAGACGCCCCCGTCGAAGAGCGCGCGCCAGAACAACAGCGTCTTTTCTAGGTCTCCGATCAGCAGAGGAACGATCGGCGTCTCTGCGGTCCCGACATTGAACCCCAGCGACTTGAAGCCCGCCACCATCTTGTGACCGATCTCCTGCAGGCGCAGCACGCGCTCGGGTTCCTGCTCGATGATCGTGAGGCAGGCGCCGACGGAGGCGATCGTCGCCGGCGGCATGCTCGCGCTGAAAATGAGGGGTCGGGCGAAGTGCTTGATGTACTCGATCACATCCAGGTCCCCCGCGACGAACCCGCCCAGCGAGCCGAATGACTTGGAGAACGTGCACATGACGATGTCGGCGAGCCGGCCCTTGTTGTAGTACTCCTCGCAGCCCCGGCCGGTCTTGCCGATCACACCCAGGGCATGAGCCTCGTCGAGGTACAGCCTGGCCTTGTACTTGTCGCACAGCGCCTTTACCTGCGGGAGCTTGCAGATGTCCCCTTCCATGCTGAACACACCGTCGGTGACCACCAACTTGGGGTCGTCGAGAGGCACGCCTGAGAGGAACTTCTCCAGGCTTTCGGGCCTGTTGTGCTGGTACCTATGCACCCGCACGTTCCCCCGCATGCCCGAGGCGAGGAAGATCCCGTCCATGATCGAGGCGTGATTGAGCTTGTCGGAGAAGATGTGCTCGTTCCTGCCGACCAGGGCCGAGATCGCGCCGAGATTGGTCTGGTAGCCGGTTGTGAAGCACAGCGCCCGCTCCTTGCCCACAAAAATGGCCAAGCGCTCCTCCAGCTCCTCGTGCAGGGCAAGGGTTCCGTTCAGGAACCGGGAACCCGAACAGCTGGTGCCCCACTTCCTGGTGGCCTCGATGGCCGCTTCCTTGACTCGGGGATGCCAGGAAAGGCCGAGGTAGTTGTTGGAGCCGGCCATGATCAGCTCCTTGCCCTCCATGACTACCTTCGTTCCGCGGCTTTCCTGTATCGGCTTGAAATAGGGGTAGATCCCTCTTTCTTGGGCTTCCTTCGCGTCTTCCCATGCAGTGCACTTCTCGAATATGTCCAAGACGCCCTCCTCGTCGAAAAATGTCCACCAAATTAATACACCGAGGGGGCTTAGTATGTAAAGAAGGCCGGCGCCTCAGCGCCCAGGCGCCTCAGCGCCCAGGCGCCAAGCACAGCTCTTGGTCCTCTTGCAGCAGCTACAGCAGTTTTTCGAAAAGAGCGATTATCTCGGGTGAATCCCACGTCCATCGAGCGCCGATGCCGCGGCCGAGGACATTCCCCGCTCGATCAATGAGGTAGGTCGTCGGGATGCTCTGCGCTCCATAGATGCCGCCCACTTCGCCCGACTTGTCGAGGAGGACGGGGAAGGTGAGCTTGTTCTGCTTCATGTATTCCCGCACCACCCCTGCCTCCTCGGCGAGATCCACTGCGAGAATCACAAATCCCTTGGCCCGCAGTTTTTCGTAGAGAGCCTGCATGGCGGGCATTTCGCTTCGACAAGGGAGGCACCACGTTGCCCAGAAGTTCAGGAACACAAACTTGCCCTTATACGCGCTTAGGCTCAACGTTTTGCCGTCCAGCGATTCAAGGGTGAAGTCGGTTGCTGCAAGCGGCTCTTTCGGCACCTGCATCCCGATTTCTTGCAGGAGCGAGGAGATCTGGTCGGGCTGAAGGGTGGTTCGCTCGGCTGGGGCCTGCGCGGCTGACTTCTTCTGCGAGCAGCCCGCGAGGGCAGCTACCACGACGAGCGCGATAAGCACGGAGTATCTGATCGATATTTTTGTTTTCATATATATCTTCCTCTCAATCCTCGGTTGATGATACGCCTTGTTCCGGCGTTCGGCAACGCCATTCCGCGACAGGATCGCGGAGAGCCTTATCAGCGAGCGCCAAGTGCGTGCGAAACCGGGTCGAAAAGGCCCAGGCAGAGCGCCAGGGCGTTATACAGCCCGTGGCTGATCGCAACCACGTGGAGGCTGCGATGCCGAAGGTACGCGATCGAAAAGAGCGCGCCGAGGCATGCGGCGAGCGCGATGCCGATGATGCCTTCGTAGATGTGCCCTGCGCAGAAAAGCGCCGTGGAGAGGGCGATCCCGGCCCAGGATGGCATCCCGGCCTGATCGAGCCTTCGCAGCAGGTACGCGCGGAAAAAGAACTCCTCGCGATAGCCGACAGTCAAGCCGAACAGAACCGCCAGGGGGATCTGCGACGGCCGGCCGAGCCCCCAGCGGTAGCCGCGGTACAGGAGATCGGCCCAATGCGTTGGAAGAAGCCGCAGCAGGCCCATGAAACCGAGGATGACGGCCATGCTGCAGGCCAGAAGGAGAGCGATTCGCGCGCCGTCGCGCGGCCGCAGGGCGACGATCCCCCAGTTGTCCAGAGAGCCGTCGGGTTGGACGCTCACTAGGTACACCATGAGCAGGAGCTGGGGAATGCCGAATGCGATCACCTGCAGCATCGCGGCGACTGGGTCGGGCGAGGCTGAGGCCGCCATCGCGGCCTGGCTGAGATAGCCGGGCAGGAAGAAAGTCGAGAAAAGTAGGAGCATCTCCAGAACGAGCCGGCCGCGGTGCATGAAAGATTTCCTCAATTGGGTATGGAAATATAGACGATTTTTCTCGATACTTACAGCAGGCAGAATATGATAGTCGCCATTGTCTTGCTCGCCATCGGTTTCGTGGGGGTTTTTCTGTTCATCCTGCTGCGCCGGGCGGGGGGCGGCAGGTTCCCGTGGCTGCAGTTCTACCTCAAGGGCCGCGAATCAGGCTTCGTCTTCTGGGAGATCAATCTCCTGCGGCGCGTGGCTGTCGAGGCGCGCCTCGAGAACCCGACGGCGCTTTTCTGGTCGATCAAGCAACTGGACAGGTCGATCAAGGGCATCATCATCAAGTACCGCTCCCGCGCGCAGGAGCAGGACCCCATCTACAACACCCTTCTCGCCAAGCTGCTCGAGCTTCGAAAGCGCGTGGAGTTCGATCAGCCCCGCTACAAGATGGGAATCAAGTCCTCGCGGAAGATCTCGCCGAAACAGGTCATGCGCGTGACGCTTCCCGGGCTGGGTCCGTTCAGGTGCATGGTGGTCGAGAACCTCCCGCGCTACATGGCCGTCTCCTATCCTCAGGGACCTAAGCTGCCCGACGGTTTCTCGTGGAAGAATCAGAAGATCGGCCTGTACTTCTGGCGGGGCGAAGACGCGGGATACTACTTCCAGACCAAGGTGCTGGAGGACTTCATCGACAAGCAGTACCCCATCCTCCACATCCTCCATTCCGACAACCTCATACGGACGCAGAAGAGGCAGTCCATCCGGGTGGAAACCGATCTGCCGGCAGAGTTGTACCCCCTGAAATCCATCGAGGAGGCGAACGAGAACCCCGAGGAGGGCAAGGGGCTGCGGTGCATGCTGGTAGACCTCTCCGAGGACGGCGCCGCGCTGCTGATCGGAGGCAAGGCCAAGGTGGGTCTCCCGATCAAGGTCCAGTTTACGCTCGGCGAATCTCTGGTGTCCATGTGCGGCGTGGTGAAGGGGCTGAACTACGATCAGAAGAAAAACCGCTCGCTGCTGCATCTCCAGGCCGTGCCATTGAGCCTCCCTCTGCGAAACCGCATCCTGATCTACGTGTACAACCTTTTCAGCGAACGGGGCTCGCAGGGTCCTGGCCGGCGTCCCGACGCTGGCGGCGCGGGCGGCATTGGCGCCAAGCTGCCGGTCGACCCGCTGGCCGGTCCGGTCGCTGGCCCTGGCCCCAGCCCCGCGACCGGACCCGCGGCTGGACCAAGAGTCGGTCCCGGCGCCAGGCCCGAAGCCGGCAATCAGAACCCGCCCCGCCGCGGTTGATTTTCTCCCGCCGCGCAAGTACACTAGCCGAGGTTGGCTCAGGAGGAAAACGAATGAGACGGGCTCTCGGTATCCTGGCCGCGCTGATCATCAGCGTCGCCAGCGTCCAGGCGCAGGACGCGAAGACGGTCCTCGAGACATTCCGGCGCAACTTCGCCATCGCGAGTCTCGACGTCAAGATCCAGATTCTCCAGGACGCCGCGCGGGCGAAGAACGCCGGCGAGATGGGTCCGCTGTTCCAGCAGGCTGTCGATTTCGTGGTCGACAACGCCTCCCTCATTCCGAGCGATCCCCGATTCCGCCAGCTCGCGGCGCTCGCTGCCGAGCAGACCGCCGCAGCCGGCTACGCGCCGGCGCGCTACTCGATCTGGAAGCTCTTCCAGATCGATTCCGACACAACCGCCCTCGTGAACGCGGCCAATGCCCTCGGAGTCATCGGCGCGGGAGACCCCGAGATCGTCGGAAACCTCAACCGCTACCTCGAGACGCAGAACACGCTGTTTTCGTCAGGGAAGACCCCCGATCTCCCCGTGGTCGCGGCCTGCGTGCAGGCCCTCGGGAAGCTGGCCGATCCGAGCTCGTTCCCCGTCGTGTTCAGCGCGATGAACCTGGGCTACTCGGAACAGATGTCGGCCGCGGCGAAGGACTCGCTGCTCACGATCAAGGGAGAGCTGAAGGAGAACATCCTCGTCGTCATCCGTGCGCGCCCGTTCGCGGAGAAGCGTCTGGCCCTGGCGATGGCGCTGGACAGCGACAGGCTCTCCGAGGAGCAGAAGGCCCAAGTGGCCGAGGTCGGCCTGGAGGCGGGGCTGCGTTCCTCCGCGTCGGATACTGAGGGAAAGACCGCGCTGCGCGAGCTGCGTTTCCTCGCCGCGCGCAGCCTGGGCGAGCGCAAATGGTCGCGTGCTGCGCCGCTCCTGATCGAGCACCTCGACGCGACAATCGGGGAGTTCGACAGAGGCCTGACCGACAAGCGATACCTCCTTGAAGCCGTGGCCGCGCTGGGCGCAATGGGGACCCACGAGGTCGCGGTTCGGCTCACCCAGTACCTCGTGCTGGTCAACTCGTACACCGAGAAGGCCAAGGGGTACGACGAACAGGTCGCGCTCGCCGTCATCGCCAGCCTGGGAGAGCTCGGCGACAAGGTGGGCTTCGACGACCTGATGTACACGCAGTACCTCAACTACTCGGCGGCCGTGAAGCAGGCGGCCCGCACGGCGCTGGACAAGTTGAAGTGGTGAGCCCTCGGCGGGCGGAGCCGCGCCGGACACGATGATCCGCAGGCACTTGACGCCCGCGGTAGTGCTTTTCTGTTGTCTCCTAGTATGCATTTTCTGGCCGGTCCCTCCCGGGCTTCCAACGGACCGCCTTGGCGCATTCGGCCCCGCGGCGCTGGCGGGAATGGCCGCGGTCGCTCTCGCGGCGGCCGCGATCGCACTGTCGGCAACGGTCTCCCCCGGCGCGCGGCGCGCCGGCCTCCTGCTCCTCGCGGCCGGGCTCGGCGTCGCAACCGGCGCGCTCTCTCTCGCCCGCATGCGCACCACCGCGCTCCGGGCGCATCTGCCCTCGGGCGCGGAGAGCGTGACAAGCTTCACCGCCAGGCTCCGCGCCGACAGCTCCCTCTCGCGGTTCGGCGACACCGTCCTCCGCGTCACGCTGCTGACAGCGTCATCGAAGACGCGGGCAACGACCGCGACCGCGCGTGGAGACGCGCTCCTGCTCTGCGCCGGGGACTACCGCTTCGCCATGGGAGAGCTGATCGAGGTCCGCTCGGACCTCCGATCGTTCGATTCCACGGGGTCCGAGAGCTTCGTTGCCAGGGTGAACAGGGAGGACATCCGCGGCAGGGGGTACGCAAACGGCGCATGGCGCCTCCGCGCCCAGGCGCGCGAGTGGATGCACCGCGAGCTGTCGCTGGTCGGGTACCCGGCCTCGGCGCTGCTGGAAGCGCTCATCACGGGCGGCAGGGAGGACGTGCCGGCTGATCTGTCAGAGGGATTTCGCCGCACCGGCACCCTGCACGTGCTGGCCCTCTCGGGGCTGCACGTCGGCATCCTCTACGGTCTCGCCCTGGCCGTCTTCGGTTTTCTGCCGGGGAGGGCGGGGAAGATCGCGGCCGCCTCAGCGATCCTGATCGTCTATCAGCTCCTCGCGGGATTCATGCCTTCCCTGCTCCGGGCGACCATCATGCTGCTCGCCGGAAGCGCTGCCGCGCTGCTCGACCGGGACTCCGAGCCGCTCAACATCCTGGCGATCTCGGGCATCGCCGTGCTCGCGATCGACCCCTTCCAGGCCTTCTCGCTTTCCTTCCAGCTGTCGTACCTCGCCCTGGCCGGCATCCTCGCGCTCGCTCCGCTCATCCGCCGGCCCCTGGAAGGGAGGGTCCCCGCGATCCTGCTCGGTCCCCTCAGCGTCTCGATCGGCGCCCAGCTCGCCACGCTGCCCGTGGTGCTGCCGAGCTTCGGCGTATGGTTTCCGTCGGGCATTCTCGCAAGCATGATCCTGGTTCCCCTGATCACAGTCTTTCTTTCGCTCGGCCTGGGCTGGCTCGCGCTCTCTCCTCTCCTGCGCGGCCCGCTCCTGGGTGTCGCATCGCGGATCTTCAATGCGCTGTACGGGCTGATCGACGGGAGCGCTTCGCTGCTCGCCCGGCTGCCGGGCGTCCCTGCCGGCCCCTCCGCGGTCGCATGGGCAGCCCTTGCCGCGGCCGCCGCGGCGATCGCCCTTGGCGTGCTTCTGCCCCGACGAGCGCCGAGGCTCGCGCGATGAACCCCGATTCGCCGGCCGAAATCAGAGCCACCCTCGAGGAGATGGGCATCGCCCTCAAGAAGCGGTGGGGCCAGAACTTCCTGGTCAATAGGGGCGCGAGGGAACGCTTGGTGGCGATGCTGGACCCGCGGCCGGGCGAGTTGGCCTGGGAGATCGGTCCCGGGCTAGGCTCCATGACCGCGCTGCTTCTGCGCCGGGGGGTCCGTCTGATCGCCTTCGAAGTAGACAGGGGTTTGTGCCGGCATCTGCGGGATGAGTACACGAGAGAGTCGGATTTCACGCTTGTCGAGGGCGACTTCATGAAGACCTGGAGAAGCGCTCTCGCCGAGCATGGCGCGCCCCGTCGCGTGCTGGGCAATCTCCCCTACCGTTCGGCATCGCTCATGATCGCCGCCCTGGTCGAAGGGGGAGTGAGGCCTGATGCGATGGTCTTCACGGTCCAGCGGGAGCTGGCCGAGCGCATGGCCGCCGACCCGCGGTCGAAGGCCTACTCCTCGTTTTCGGTGCTCTGCCAGGCCAGCTTCTCGGTCGAGGATCGGGGGGATCTCAAGCCGGGGAGCTTCTATCCAAAGCCAGAGGTCGTCTCGACGGTTGTCGAGATGAAACCGCGGCAGGATGGTCTTGAACCCGAGGCTGTCGCGATCCTTTCAGGGCTCCTGCGAGGTCTCTTCACGGCAAGGCGCAAGACCCTTCGCAACAACCTCCTCGCGGGCAGGTTTGCCGCGGGCGTGACTGCGGAAGGGATCGCCGAAGCCCTCGAGGCCGAGGGGATCGACCTGGGAGCACGGGCAGAGGAGCTGTCCCCAGAAACATTCGTGCGCCTCGCACGTCGCGCGACCCGCGGGCCCGCCGGTCCTACAGGACCTTCATCTCCCTGAGCGTGGCCGAGAGGGCGTCCCTGTTCTTCGCGGCCATCGGGCACATCGGCAGCCTGTAGGTCTCCTCGCACATGCCCTTCATCGCGAGGGCGGCCTTGACGGGGATGGGGTTGGTCTCGATGAAGATCGCCCGGAACAGCGGCAGCAGCTCGTAGTGCATCTTCCGCGCCGCATCCCACTCGCCCTTCAGCGCGGCCTTGACGAACGCCGCCATCCTGTCGGGGACGATGTTGCTCGCCACGGAAATCACGCCCTTGCCGCCGAGTGACATGAGCGGGAAGACGAGGTTGTCGTCGCCCGAGAGCACGGTGAAACCCACGGGCTTCTTCGCAATCAGGTCCATCATCTGGTTGATGTCCCCGCTCGCCTCCTTCACGGCCACGATGTTCCTGTGCGCCGCCAGCTCGAGCATCGTGGGAGTGTCAATGTTCTTGCCCGTGCGTCCGGCGATGTTGTACACGACGAGGGGGAGGTCCACCGCATCCGCGATGGCGCGGAAGTGCAGGAGGAACCCCTGGGAGGTGGGCTTGTTGTAGTAGGGACCGACCTGGAGGGTCGCGGTGGCGCCGACCGCTTTTGCGTCGCGCGTGTACTCGATCGCCTCGCTCGTGCAGTTGGACCCCGCGCCCGCGATCACCGGCACTCGTCCGCGCGCCTGCTCCACGACGACGCGGATGACCTTCTTGCACTCCTCGCCGTCGAGCGTGGGGCTCTCGCCCGTGGTGCCCACCGGCACGAGGCCCTGCACCCCACCCTCGATCTGGAAATCCACGAGCCGGCGCAGCGCCTTCTCGTCGACGCTCCCGTCCTGCGCGAACGGCGTGACCAGAGCCGTGTAGACCCCTTCCAGCTTCATGCCTGTCCCCCTCTGAGTATGTCCTGGATGAAATCGTTCACCTCGAAGACCCCGCGCCTGCCGGCCAGCCATTCGGCCGCCCGCACGGCGCCAAGGGCGAAGCCACCCCTGCTGCGCGCGGAGTGCGTCATCTCGATCGTGTCGAAGGTCGAGTCCAGAAGCACCGTGTGCACTCCAGGCACCTCGCCGCCGCGCACCGAAGCGAAGTGCAGCTCATCGGGAGCGGGGGCCCTGTCAAGCTTCTCGGTGACAAGCTTTTTCTTGCGGTTGTTCTTGGCCGTGATGATCTTCGCCAGCGTGAGAGCGGTCCCCGAAGGCGAGTCCTTTTTCCTCCTGTGGTGGATCTCGTAGCCCAGCATGTCGTACTCGGGGCACGAGTTGGCCAGCTCCGAGGCCGCGGCGACCAGGGCGAAGAAGAGGTGAGCGCCGACAGAGAAGTTGCTGCCGTACAGGTAGCCGACGGACGCCCCCGCCACGAGATCCGAAAGCTCATCGAGCTTCCCGAACCAGCCGGTGGTGCCGCACACGGCGCTCAATCCGAAGCGCGCGTACAGCCCGGCATTGCCGAGCACGGCATCAGCATGCGAGAACTCTATCGCCACGTCCGAGCCTTTGGCGATGCCCTCGCTCAGGGCTGCCGCATCGGCGCCGGCCTGGACGGGATCCACGCGCGCCGCCACTGTGTGGCCGCGTTGGAGGAGGACCTTCTCCACCTCGCGGCCCATGCTTCCGTAGCCAACGATCGCCACTCTCATGGATCGGGATGATAGATCGGCCAGCGGGAAAGATCAAGCATTTTCTTGCATGAAATGCAAGAATATACGCGGCTAGGTCCCCATGGCCTGAACGAGGGTGACGACGGAGGTGTTCACCACGTCGTCCACCGAGCAGCCGCGCGACAGGTCGCTCACAGGCTTGGCAAAGCCCTGGAGGAACGGGCCGTAGGCTTCGGCGCCAGCAAGGCGCTGCACGAGCTTGTAGCCGATGTTGCCGCTCTGCAGGTCCGGGAATACAAGCGTGTTGGCCTTGCCCCCGACCGGGGACCCCGGCGCCTTCTTTGCCGCGACCGAGGCGATGAGGGCGGCATCGGCCTGCAGCTCACCGTCAACAAGGAGCCCTGGGGCCTTCTGCTTCGCGATCGCCACGGCGGATAATACCTTGTCAACGAGCGGGTGGGTGGCGCTGCCCTTTGTCGAGAAGGAGAGCATCGCCACTGTTGGCTCGGCCTTGAGGAAGGTGCGGCAGGACTCGGCAGAGGAGATGGCGATGTCGGCGAGCTGCTCGGAGGTCGGGTCGGGGATCACTGCGCAGTCAGCGAAGATCATATGCCCATCCACGCCCCATGTGCTGCCGGGCAGGTACATGACGAAGCAGGAAGATGCCGTCTTGATGCCGGGGCTCGTGCGGATGATCGTGAGCGCGGCGCGAAGCACCTTTGCCGTCTCGCTGTCGGCCCCCGAGACCATCGCATCCGCCCTGCCCTTGACCATCATCATCGCGCCCCAGTGCTGGGTGTCGCCCATGAAGGTCTTCTCGGCGTCGGCGAGGGAGACGCCCTTGTGCTTGCGAAGCTCGTAGTAGGCCTGGACGTACTCGTTCTTGAGCGGCGAGGCGGCGGGCTCCTCGACGACCAGGCCTTTCAGGTCAACGCCCTGCTTCTTCGCTTCCGCCTGGATCTGCGCGACTGAGCCGAGGAGAGTCACCTCGCGCGCGAAACCCTCGTCGAGGATGATCCGCCCTGCCTTGAGGGTTCGCGGTTCGTAGCCTTCGGGCAGCACGAGCCTGCCGGGGGCTGACTTGGCTTTCTTGCGCATCTCTTCGATGAAGTTCATGTATCGACTCCTTTCTGGATGTTGCGGGTGATGGGATTTCCCGTACAGTATAGCGATTCCTCCGAAAACTGGATAGATGACCAGCGGCGCCATGCGCCGCTCTTGTCCCCCCGCGGCGATCCCTATACGATGCCGGCATGACAGTGGGCGTCTATGGCCTGGGCAGGTTCGGCTCATTCTGGGCAGGGCTGCTCTCCCGCTCCTGCGAGGTGCTGGCCTGCTCGCGCGATGCCTCCCGGCCCGTCCCGCCGGGGGTTCGCAGGGTGGGGGAGGATGAGCTTGCCGCGCTTCCCGTGGTCATTCTCTGCGTGGCCATCTCGGCGATGGAGGAGGTGCTGGCCCGCATCGCTCCGAAGCTCACCACGGGACCTCTCGTGATGGACACCTGCTCGGTGAAGTCGTTTCCCGTCGGCCTCATGGAGCGGATCCTTCCCGCGGGGGTCTCGATCCTTGGCACCCACCCGATGTTCGGGCCCGATTCGGGAAGCAGGGGCGTGGAGGGCCTGCCCATGATCCTCTGCCCCGCGCGGATCGCGAGCGCGGACCTTGAGAGATGGCGTATATTTTTCGCATCGCTCGGCCTCGCCGTCACGGTCATGAGCCCCGCCGCGCACGACAGGGAGGCTGCCTTCACCCAGGGGGTTGCCCACTATATCGGCAGAGTTCTGAAGAACCTCGGCGTCCGTCCGTCGCCCATCGCCACCCTGGGCTATCACAAGCTGCTTGAGATCGTCGAGCAGACCTGCAATGATCCCTGGCAGCTTTTCCTCGACTTGCAGCGCTACAATCCCTACACGCGCGAGATGCGCGCCCGACTTGCGTCCGCGATCGAGGCGGTGATGGCCGCAATCGACGAAACCCTTGCTGACACTTCCCTTGACAGGCCGGGGGCGCCCGGCTACGATAAACGGCGGAACGGAGAGGACAATGGCTGAGGTACGGATCAAGGATATCGACGAGCACGAGATCGATACGATCCTCGCTGAGGACATCGATTTCGAGGGGCGTCTGAGCTTCAAGAAGCCCCTTATGATCAAGGGCAAGTTCAAGGGCGAGATCAAGTCGACCAGCGCGCTCTACGTGGGCGAGAAGGCCTACGTAGAGGCGAAGGTCGAGGCGAACCTCGTCTCATCCAAAGGAAAGATCAAGGGCGACATGATCGGCCACTCCCGCGTGGAGCTTTTCTCCACCGCCCAGGTCGACGGCGACATCAACGCACCGGACTTCGTCGTCGAGAGCGGCTGCAAGTTCAACGGCTACTGCAACATGGGGGGGACCGGCCCCAAGAAGGACGCTTCCCATCACCAGCAGGCCCAGCAGCCCGCAGCGCAGCAGCCTGTTGCGCTGCAGGCCTCCCCGACCCAGGGTGCTCAACAAGGCAAGCCCGGGGCCTCCCCCGCGCAGGGAGGCCAGCAGAGATGAGGATGCCCGTGCTCGTCGTGGTTCTCGCCTTTGCGCTCTCCGCGGTGGGCGCCGGCGCCCAGGACAAGCCGGACGCCCTCGAGCTGTACAGGACGGGCAAGTTCGCCGAGGCGATCAAGGTCTGCCAGCAGGAGCTGGCAGAGGCTCCCAAGAACATCGACAGCCATGTCGTTCTGGGCTGGTCGTACCTGCGCCTGCGCAAGTACCCAGAGGCGCTCGACATCGGGCAGAAGGCCCTCGCCATCTCGCCCAACGATCCACGGGTCATCCAGATCCTCGGTGAAGCGTACGTGTTCATCGGCAAGATCGAGGAGGCTCTGAAATATCTTCAGGAGTATGTGGCGAACAGGCCCAATGGCGACCGCATCGCGCGCGTGTACTGGCTCATGGGCGAATGCTTCATCAGCCTCAAGGAGTACCAGAACGCCGACATCGCGATCTCGGCGGCCGTCTACTACGAGCAGAACAATGCGCAGTGGTGGGCGCGGCTGGGATGGGCGCGCGAGCTGGCGAACGACCTGAAGTGGTCATCCGAAGCGTACTCCCGCTCCCTCAAGCTGGACCCCGGCCTCGTCGACGCTCAGCAGGGCAAGGAGAGGGTGGACAAGAAGCTGCAGGGGTGATGAGGGTCGGTTTCCACACCTTCGGGTGCAAGCTCAACCAGTACGAGACCGAAGCCCTGGCTTCCCCTCTGAGGAGCCAGGGCTTCACCGTCGTATCGGCCCGCGAGGACGCGGAGGTGTATATCGTCAACACCTGCACGGTAACCTCCCGGGCCGACCACAAGGCGCGGGCGTTCATCCGCGGGCTCTCGCGAGCGCATCCCCAATCCCTTCTCATCGTCACAGGCTGCGCGGCCCAGCTCGAGCGCGACTCGCTGGCCTCTCTTGCCGGCAACGTCGTGGTTGTAGGTCAATCCGAGAAGGCGATCCTGCTGGACCTGCCGCGGTTTCTGGAGCAGACGCGGAGCCCGAGCGGCCGGCCGCCGGGTATCGGAACCGATCCGTTCGCGCTGCATGCGGGCGAGCTGAGCTTTCATACCCGTGCGTTCCTCAAGATCCAAGACGGCTGCGATTCCTGGTGCGCGTACTGCAGGGTTCCCCTGGCGCGAGGCAGCTCCGTGAGCCTGGAGCAAGGTGAGGTCATCCGCAGGGCGCGCGAGCTCGAGCAGCTCGGCTGCAGGGAGATCGTGATCACTGGGGTGAATATCTCGGCTTGGCGCTCGAAAGGCCGTGGCCTCGTCGATCTGCTGCGGACGCTCCTGACAGAGACCAAACAGCCGAGGCTGCGCCTTTCCTCGCTGGAACCCGAAGCCCTCTCGCAAGACCTCGCCGACGTTCTTGAAGAGCCTCGCATCTGCCCGCATTTCCATCTTCCTGTTCAATCGGGCTCAGACGCGGTGCTCTTGCGCATGAAACGACGCTACCGGGCCGAGAAGGTGAGGGAAGGGGCAGCCCTGCTGCGGGCGGCGAAGGGCGCTCCTTTCCTGGCAGCAGACATCCTCGTCGGTTTTCCGGGCGAGACCGAGGAAGATCACGCGGCCACGCGCCGTCTCATCGAGGATGTTCGGTTTTCCGCCCTGCACGTGTTCCCTTTTTCACCCAGGCCGGGCACGGCTGCGGCCTTGTTCAAGCCTCGAGTGCCCGAGAGAGTGAGGGACGCGCGCGCTCGGGAGCTTGGCGAGCTGTCGCGCCGGCTGTCCGTGGAGTATGCCCGCTCGTGGGAGGGGGAGGAGGTGGAAGTGCTTCTGGAAAGACGGCTCGGAGCAGCTGCCGAAGGAACCGCGGAGAACTACCTGAAGGTGGCGGTTCAAGGAATCCCCTCCGGGGAGGTCAGGGGGAGGATCGCGCGAGCCCGGATCTCTCATTCTGGGCAGAAATGCTCGGGGGAGCATCTCGGTTTCCGCGATTGAGTCTGGTTTTCGACCCCTCCCTGCATTATAATTGAATACGATTGGACTGTATCCGCTCCGGGCGGTGTTTTATTGAGAGTACTCATGGATTCGAAGCCGTTCAACGGAGGTGCGTCATGGCGCGCGTGAAATCCATAGCGTTGATCCTTCTCCCGCTTCTGCTCCTCGCGGGGTGCTCAGCGCTGTTCGATTTCAATCTCTTCAGGGATCTCGGGCTGGACAAGACCGCCGCCCCGACCCCGAGCGACTACCAGGGAGCGGGCGGGCTTGACAGGCTGGCCGAGGACCTCTCCTCACCCGCCGTGATCGAAGCGCTGAAGGACGATCCCGCGGCTAAAGAGGCGCTGGTGACCTTCCTCGAAGGTCTGATCATCGGAGACGTCGACACGCCCGAGGAGCAACAGGCCGCCATCCTCCTTGCCGATCTTGAGTTGAAGACCACGAGCGGCGAGGAGTTCGTGAACAATATAGTGACAGAGATGATGGCGCCCATTGATACGAGTGTGAAGGTCGTTGACCTACTAAGAAAGATCATCCCCGCGGATGTGGCAGGAGATAAGGTGAAGTTCACGGCCCTGATCGAGGGGCTGCTGGCCGCCAATTCCTCGTACCTCAAGCTCGGAAGGAGCATTGACAGCGATCCGGCCCCTGACGGTGACGGCGTCGTCGATCCCGGCAAGAGCCTCCCGCCGGGAGCGAATGCCGGCGACATCGCTCAGAAAGCGGGAGTCGCCTTCTTGATGAGCGCCATCGTTGCTGCGGTCGAAATTGCAGGCTCAATGGGGGAGCCCGAGGCCATCGAACAGATGTACTACCTGCTGTACGAACAGACCAACCCTGGCTTCATCATCAGTCCGGATTTGACGATGCCCGACCCCTTCAGCGGGTCGAGCGCCGGGCTCAACGCTGTGAAGGCGCTCTATAGCGTCGCTGGCATGGACCTGCCGGCCTGACGGCTGCGATCGCGAAAGAGGCCTGCCACGATGAAGAAGATCCTGCTGCTTGCAACGTTGACGCTCCTTCTCAGCGCTGTTGTCGCCACGGCTGCCGAGTATGTCGAGCCGCCCCTCGTGCCCCTGAGCCCGTCCATCATGGCACAGGGCGGATCCGCGGTCGCGACTGCGCATGGCTACGACTCATTCTTCTACAATCCCGCGGGATTCTCGCGCGGGAAGCGCGAGCTGGTCATCCCTGGCGCGACCGTGTGGATGTATGCCCGGCCTGACGCCCTTTTGACGTTCGGCACGGGGGCGCTCGTGGCCGCTCCTGCGCCCGCGGACATCATCGGCCTTGTCGGCTCGCAGATGACTGGGGGGGGCTTTGGGGCAGGCGCCTCTGCCGGCATCGGCTATGTGGGCGACGGCCTGGGCCTCGGGATGGTCTTCATGGCCGATTCCCTGCTGCGGGGGCCCACACTGCTCGGGCTCTCGGGCACCCTGACCGCGACGCTGGGCTTCATCGGAGGGCTTTCCTTCCCCGTGGAGCTAGGCAGCAAGGCGAAGATCCACCTCGGGGTGGACATCCGCCCGATGCTGCGGTTCCATGTTCCGCTGACCAACACCGACGCGATCACGCTCATCATGGCACTCGCTTCGGGAGGGGACCTGTTCGCTGCCCTCAACTCAGCGAGCGTCCTCTACGGCGTCGGCATCGGGCTGGATGCGGGGGTGATCGCGGAGCTCGGCCCCCTGCTCATCGGGATTTCCTCGCGCGACATCGGCGGCACGCGCTTCCAGTACCGCACGGATTCTGTGAGCACGCTCATGAGCACGCTGGGCAGTCAGGGCAGGCTTCCGACAGGGGCGGTTGTGACGGATACGTACTCCATCCCCATGGAGGTGAGCGTAGGGATCGCTTTCCATCCCAATCTCGGTTCCTTTGCCAAGGTTCTCGATCCTTCGATACAGTTGGATTGTCAGGATATCGTGGGAGCAATCCGTGACGGCAGATCACCGTGGTCTATCCTGCACGCGGGGGTGGAACTGACTCTGCTGAAGTTCTTCTCGCTCAGGGCCGGGCTCGACCAGGGCTACATCACTTTCGGCGGTGGGCTGAAGCTGTTCTTCCTCGACCTGAATGCAGCCGTGTTCACCCGGGAGTTGGGCGCCCATTTGGGCGACATTCCCAACGCGGGGGCGACGGTCGAGCTGGCGCTGCGGTTCTGATTCCCAGCTCTCAGAGGCCCGCACGCAGCGTCAGCGGGCTTTCGCAAGCGGCTTCTCGATTGACATGCGGGGGGGGGAATGGGTAGATTTCCCCCGCTTGTGAGGGCCGCTAGCTCAGCTGGCAGAGCAACAGCCTTTTAAGCTGTGGGTCGCCGGTTCGACTCCGGCGCGGCTCAATCCCCCGTGTGGCCTCTGATTGTCATGTCCAGGTCGTTGTTCGGGTCCATCACTGTCAGAGAGATGCCGTCCCCCTGGAAAACTGCACGCGCGACCGTGTTCTGAGCTGCAGTGAACTCGTTGTAGAGAAAGCCGAACTCCTTCTCGCTCAGCCATGACCCCCTGACTGCGACTGGCTGTGCATCCGGGCTTTGCCTCGACACCCGATACACGCCGTCCAGCCCTACTGGATGCGACTCCAGGCGGTATGCGAGCTGCAGATCGAGGAGGGCCGTGTCTCCGCCCGCGAAAGTGAAGCGGATGGAGAGCAGACCGAGACCGTTCTTGTCCAACGCGTATTGCTTTCCGGAGATTTCGGTAGCAATGGGAGGGAGCTCAGGCACCGGCTGTGCAGCCGGAGCTCTGGCCGCCGCAGCTATTTTTTCCTGAAGCATTGAGTAGCCTGCCGGATCCTCAGGGAGCGGGCGGTCCGAGCGAAGCGCTCCCCCGATGAACGCGCCGACGTCCGCCGGCTCGAATCCTCCGCCCGTGAAGACCACGACCGCGTCGAGCGACGGTAGAACGGTGATCCTCTGGCCTGCCCGGCCGAGGGCTTCGAACCGGGGCGGATCGTCCTGCAGCCACCACTGGTATCCGTACCCTGCGGCTCCCGGGGCGTCGATGTGCTTCCGGGTGGCTTCCTGCACCCAGCGCTGGGAGACGACCTGCTTCCCGTTCCATCGCCCCTTCTTGAGGAAGAGGTAACCGATCCTGGCCATGTCCGGGCTACTCAATTTCAGGTCACCCCACCCAAACGTGTTGCCCTGATCATCGGTGGGCCAGGAAAAGGTGCTGATCCCGAGCGGGTCGAAAAGGTTCTGTCGTGCGAACTCCTTCGCGGTTTGTCCGGTGCGCAGGGTGACGAGCGCGGAGAGCAGGTGAGAGCCTCCGCTGTTGTAACCGAACACGGCCCCAGGCTCCGTGACCATTGGGAGGTCCAGGATGAACTGGACCATGTCAGGGGCTTCCCTCATGGGTGCCAGCCTCGGCTCTCCGAGCAGGGGGTAGTTCAACCCTGACGACATGCTCAGGATGTGCTCGAGGGTTATACGGCGCTTGCGCGGGTCGTCATTCTTTATGCTGCGCCCTGGGAACAGATCCGCAAGGGGCTCCCGTACGGAGCGGATCTTCCCTTTCTCCATGGCGATGCCGACAAGGGTGGATGAGACGCTCTTGGTGCAGGAGCAGATGTCATGGAGATCCTGGCTGCTGCAAGGGTAGAAGTAGGCTTCCAGGACGAGGAAGCCGTGCCGAACGACGAGCAGACTGTGAATATTGACCTGCTTTTCCGAGATGAAATCGAAGGCCTTTGCGAGCTCGGCCGAGCTGAATCCCTGAGCCTCCGGAGTCGAGGTGCGCCACCTCTCCGCCGGCCAGTATTCCTGGGGGCCCATCGCGGCTGCGCTTACCACCGCCAACGTCAGAAAAACCCCCACGGCAACCGGAAGCACTTTTTCTTTCATGGCGTCCTCTTCTTTCTGCCTTCTGCAGCTTGTGCCAGAGACCAACACCAGTATTCGCGCGCAGTATACCACTCTCCCTTTCTCCCCGATAGGGGTTCTGGCAGCCTAAACCAGGCGCGGAAAGCCTGGGATTTCCGAGAGAGCGAGCTCGCACTACGTGACGACGAGTTTTTGGAGTCTCCTACGGGGGGTAACCCCCTCGCCTTCAGGCGGGGGTGGGATAGATGGGTCAATTCCCTCAACCCGATAGAGGAGATCTTGCGCTCCAGAGGATCGCCGGTCCCTATGAGGGTATCCGTGTTGGAAGCGAAAACCGGGATGCCCATGTTCAGCGCCTGGTGGTCCAGGCGAGCCCGAGGGCAGGAACCACGAGATGAGCGAGCCGAAAGGCTATTGTTTTGCGCACCTTGCGGGTCCCGCTGCCCACGAATATGATTGAGGGAGCAGGAGGAAGATCAATGAAAAAGATAAGCATTATCGTCTTGGCGCTCGCGCTCATGGCCGCGGCGGTGTTCGCCCAAGGCGAACCAACCATCAAGATAACAGGACAGCTCCAGACGGGACTGCGGGACGTGGTGACCATCAACGGTGCCGTGGTGTCCGATGCCGTCTCCCTCTACGATGCCGAGACGGGGAACCCTGCCCGATTCCGCATCGGGTTGTCATTCACAAGCGCTGATGGAAACTGGGGGTTGACGACCCGCCTGGACGCCGGGTCCAACCCCGTAGTCCTGCCTCTCAACGCGAGTTGGAACCAGGCGCTGGCCTGGGGCAGCCTCTTCAACAGAATCGTGACCCTGAAGGCAGGGATCCTCAATGAAGAGGCGTTCTCCTTCACGTGGAAACCCTGGGGTGCTGAGTATGTCTGGGGAGGCCAGATCGACGGTGAATTGGGTTTGGAGGCCATTCTGCAGCCTGTTCCCGGCTTGATGGTCGGCTACATCTTTCCGATCGCAGACGGGGCGAGCTTCCTCGATTCGCTGCGGGGCAGCACCATCGGGATCTCCTATGCTCTGCCGGACCTCATCCGCGTCGTGGCGGGCGCGAGGCTGACCAAGCAGACCGACATAGCCCTCGGCGTCACCACCGGCGTGAGCTGCGCCTGGGCAGGCATCGACATCACCGCGGTGAAGGATCTGACTGCGCGCTTCGCAGTCCAGGCGTCGGGCATTGGGAGCGCCTACCCCTGGATGCAGCTGTACGAAGAAGCGGGATATGCGATCGATGCCCTAGGCGTGAACCTCAAGTGCTGGGAGGAGGTGTATACGATCGCGAACAGCGGCTTCGGCTGGCAGGTGGAGCCCACGATCAGTTATGCATTTGGAATAATCACGCTCGGGGTAATGGGTGACCTGGGAACCCTCCTCCTGCTGGACCCCAACCCGGGCGTGTCCCCCCTCCCATTCGGTCTTGCCGCCGGGGCTTTTGCATCCTTCGCGCTTGCCCCGACCGCTACGATCAAGGTCGCCTGCCGGTACCTGATGCCGGACATCAGCGCAGCAGTCTCGACTCTCCAGACTTCCGTTTCTTTTGCCTGGGCATTCTGAAAGGCCCCGCTGAGAGACCCCGATGAAAAAAGAGCCGCGCCCATGGCCGCGGCTCTTTTTTCCTTTTTCTGCGAAGCTGTCGCTAAGCTTTCCGACTATGGATGGGGCCAGTTCGTGGTATTCCCCTGGTTCGCGGCGTAGAAGCTGCTGATTGTCGCCGCATCGAGAGGTGCACCGCCGTACACCTTCACACCGTAGAGAGCTGCGTTCAAGGTGAAGTACCCATACGCCGGGCTGTACGAGCTCGGGAGCTGGGAACCGATCAGGAGCTTGGATCCGTTGATTTGGGGGGCTCCTGCTACCGTGGGAGTCTTGCTGTTGTTCAGTGCGCCGTTGATATAGATCTTCATGTACTGAGGGGCGGCGGTCCTGTCCCAGGTGGCCACGAGGTAATACCACTTGCCCGTATTCAGATTGATCGTGCTCGTGAGCAGGTCGTAGTTGCTTCCGCCGCCGGTTCCATCCAGCACCAGCGCGAGCTGCCCTTGGTTGCCCCAGAACTGCAGGGAGTAGCACTCGTCGGTGAAGGTCGCGAGCTCCCCCTTGTGGACGATTCCAGCGGTATCCATATGCTGCTTGATATAGATCCAAGCCTCAATGGTGCCCCGCGGATTCAGGTCATAGGCGCCGTCGTACGGGATCTCTGTCCCCTTATTTGTCCCGTTGTACTGGAGTTCTCCTGTACCGGAGAGGAATGGACCGTTCGGCAGAGGGGTTGTTGTCACCGGTACATCGGCCGCGCCGGTCTGGAGAGACGTGTACAAGCTCGCCAGGTCGCCCAGCCCCGACGTGGTGCTCACTCCCGCCCCTGCGGCGAAGGTCCTGCTGTACAAGAACTTGCTAGGGTCCGCGGCGGTGATTTCGGCCACGTCACCGGTTGGAGTGTAGACAGTTGTAGTATCCCAGTTGCTCAGCGTGACGTAGTCGGTGTTCATCTGCTGGAGGTAGAAGTCCTTCAACCCCGCGATATTGGCGACCCGGGTCTGCAAATTCGTGGTCTTCACTCCAGTCGCCAGGGAGGGATTCCCGTTCGCATCCAGGGAAAATGTGACCTGCTGCCGAAGCACCGACTCCGCAAGGGTGTCGAACTGGGAGCCGACGAAGATAGTCGACCACACCTGGGGCGTGCTCACCCCGGTGGTGCTCAGCGCGTCCAGCGTCTTCTCGAACAGCACCGTGTAGGTAGAGTACTTCCCGGCCACCGTGTCCTTGAACTCGGTGTAGTAGCGGATCCCGAGGATCGACTGGGCCTGCGAGCCCTGCCAGAACCAGAAGTTCGAGGTTGTCGCCGGAGTGACGCTGTACATCACGACGGAAGAAAACACGGCGTTGGAGTCCGAGGCCGGAACGAAGAGATGGCTGTAGTCGAGGGAGCCGTTCACGTCGAATGACGCGAACTTGGGAGCCGGCGTCGGCAGCCCAAAGTTCGTCTGGGTGATGATCTGTTCGTTCCGCGTCGTTCCGTCGGTGAAGGTCAGGATTTGCCTGACCCTGGCCATCTGGTCCTGCACCCAAACGCCCCCTGCCAGTTTCACGATCGGGTCATCCACCGTCCATTTGCCATCCGGCGTCGCAGCGTCGAAGTACCCTGACGCGTTCTTGCCGATATCCGTGACGTAATATTCTTCTACGTAGTCCTTGAGAACGTCCGTTGCCGGGTACGTGGTGGTGACGACCACATCGTATACGTGATTGGCGGCGTCATAGAGGGTAACGGTGAACGAGCTCGTGAGCCCGGGCTCCGGGTATCCGACCAGCGGGTTCGGTTGGGGATTCGAGAATGAATAGCTAGTCAGTTGGAATACGGGCACGGTCGCACGGGCTCCCGACGGAACCCCGGAGACAGTGCTGACGAAGGGAGTCAGCGCCCTGGCACCGCCCGGCCTTCCGCCCCGCTCAACGTAGTACGAGGACATGAAGATCTTCTGGAAAGCGGTCAACTCGTCGTTCGAGACTGTGCCCGTTGCAGGGGCGGAAAGATTGCACCCCGCCATGACAATCATGATGCTCATCGGTATCGTAAAGAGCGTTGCTTTCTTGATGTTCATATGAACCTCCTCGGTGCGAGGCCCTTGGCGCACCATATAATTATATCTCTCTGTTAGGAAAAAAGCGAAATGAGCCAAAACTACATTACGCCGCACAGCTCAGGTCAGACCGTCCCCAGTGTTCCCAATCCGAGATTATCTACATCCTGAAGGCCTCAACGCAAGTTGGGGCCGGGAGACATTGCTCTGCATTGTTTTCAAGAGGAGTTTAGCCTCAGGCGCCCTGGGGAGCCAAGTAGAGGGCTGCGATGTCGATCCTGATTCCCGTGTCAATTTCTGCCACATCGTGAGGCACTCAAGTGGCGGCATGAAACAATCACCGCTTTTTCAAGCACCTCGCGATCCTTCCCATGATCTCATCGATATGCGCCATGATAAATGCTGGCTTGTGTCGGCCGCCGGGGACAACGTTCGCTCCAGGGTAGACCTCTGCCCCGTGAGCGGTCAGTCGGGGGACGATGAGCGGTATGTGAGCGTCGAGGTTGAAGTCGTCGGCCGACCCGACGAGGATGTAGAAGCGCTGGCCGGAGAGATCCACGTCTTCCGTATCCAGCATTTCCACCGGGTTCGCCTCGGAAAGCCGCTCCCACACCGGCCGGTCCTCTGACCATACAGGTCCCGGATTCCTATCGCTGTCGAACACTGGGTAGTAGAGCCACTCTTCCGTTACCCCGAAAACCCCTCCGACAGGAGTCCCGTTGACGATGCGCTTCGGGTCGTCCTCGCCGATGAGCGCGTAGCCCGTCGGATCGTAATCCGCCAGCTTATTCCCATGAACGCCATATCGGAGATCGGCGCTCGGGTAGATCGGGACGAGGACGTGGGAGAACGAGGGGTGTTTCACTCCGTAGTAGAGCACACCATACCCGCCCATGGAGCTGCCCATCAACACGACGCCATCCGGGTCGGTGCGCACGTTGAATGTGGAGAAAATAAATGGGACGATCTCCTGAAAGAAATGGTCCTCAAACCTTCCGAGATTGCTATTGATGCAAAAGCTGCCGGATCGATCGTCAAACCAGGTGGTCGGGTCGTCGGTCCCGTTGCCGGAGATGGAAAAATCCGGCATCACCACGACGAACGGCGGCATTGACCCGGCCGCAATAGCGCGCTCAAGGGGATGGAGGAGGAGATTGGCCCATGACTGGGGTCGGCTGGAGTAGCCATGCAGGGCGAACATGACCGGATAGGAAGGGCCCTCCCCCTGGTACCCAGGGGGCAGATAGACAAGAAGGGTTCTGTCCTCTCCGAGGAGATTGCTGGCGAAGGGCTTTTCATGTCTCACGGAAGGTCCCTCGGGTCGAATGACATCTTCCCCAATGAATGAGACCAGGGTCCCCCTTCCGTCATAGACCGGTTTCTGCGATTCCCAGGGGGTGCCCCTGTTGATAATGGCAGCCGGCAGCGGCAGCGGCTTTCGGACCCACGCATAGGCGATAAAGGCGCAGAGAGCGGCAGCGGGTAAACCTATGGACACAGTCAAAATCAGTGAATGGCGACGCCTTGATATTCCTGAGGACATTCCGACCCCTTTTTCAATACCGGATGTATCATACCGGAATAGCCGGAAACATTCACCCCGCTCGATCGTCGTCCAGGTGCATCCACCCCGTCCCTCGGTCCTGCCAGAGGTGACCGGTCTCGCGAGCAGCGGGCGCCGCTCGTACAAGATCCAGATATTGCAAAAACTACTTTACGATATCTTGAAGGAGGTGACGGATGGCCAGCCCGATCGACTCGTCGCAAAGAGCCGCGCATTTGGCCGACATCCTGAAGGCGCTCGGTCATCCGGCGCGGCTGCGGATCGTCGCGATTCTGTGCGGGGGCGAGTAGACGGTGAGCGGACTGACAGGGAAGCTCGACATCCCGCAGGCCATTGTTTCACAGCAGCTGCGCATCCTTCGGATGAGCGGCCTCGTTGAGGCAGCCCGAAAAGAAGGTTTTCCACAATACAGGCTGGCCGAGCCGAGGCTTCGTCAGCTCGTGAAATGGCTCGAGGGGTGCCCCTCGAACAGATCAAGAAGAGGAAGGGGATGAGCGGGAATTTCGAAAAGGAGCTGTCGGACCTCTAAGCACAGATGGATGGACTGCCCGGGACGGGAAACAAGCTCACGCTGCCGCAAATGAACTTGGCAGGAATGGGAACGGCAGTGGGCACCACGGCCTGGGCATGAAGGTCGAGTTCCTCTCGAATCTCGTTGCGAACGCCCTCGTGCTGAAAGCCGCTAAGGGATGTGCCGTCTTCTGATCAGGCTGTGACAAAAGTCACGGATATTGTCTGTGAGGTCGGAGGTTCTGCCTTGTCTTCAGCCATTCCCCGCCGATGCATTCGAATGGCAGAAGTCATGTTCCTTTTTATCTCATTGATGGAAGCGCCCGTCGCAACGCATCCTGGGAGATCAGGGCAGTAGGCAGAAAAGTTCCCTTCGCCTTTTTCGATTACTACAAGGAATTTCCGCATGTCTACCTCTTCCACTGCGCCTGTTTCAGCATACTGTTCATGGTCCCTTTCGCAAAGTCGTCGCCCGGTTTTCCGGCGATTGTCACCCGGCCCCGTTTTATTGGGTGCCGATACTGCCGGTGGCGGCGCGCACTTTCATGATGCGGGTTTCCTCGCTCAGCTGCTCTGGATCGCAACAAGAAGCTTAGCAGCTGCATCGCTTTTCCATATTATTGAGGATCGCCTAATTGCCTGACGTTTCGGTCAAATGAAAGCCCTGCGTGCTTCAGGAAAGAATGCAACAGCCTTTTCTGAGAGTGGATGCGCATGAATCCGTCCCGCACTCCCGCGACTTTTCCGCCGAGGTCGTC
>CAYGXO010000035.1:0-3396 GCA_964353885.1 uncultured Spirochaetaceae bacterium | reverse complement strand
CGAACCGCACCTCATCGGTGATCCCCACACAGAACCCCTTCGAATACCCACCGCGGTCGAACACCAGAAGCAGCTCCCGCCTCTTCGCCCCATAGATCCACTTCAAATCCCCGTTCACCTGCTTCAGGTAGAACCGCATCTTTCGGTACCCATCCGAGATCGTCGCATACACCGGCACCCCATTCTCGTCATGCACCCAGAAATACTCCCGCCCAGCCGCCACCAGCCGCCTCTGCGAGCTGTAGGTCCCCAGTACCGCTGTCTGCCCGTAGTACGGCACAAAATGCCCATCCACATACAGCACTCGCGAAAACGGAAACACCCCACTCATCCGTCGCGATGTCTCTCGGATCACCTCCTCCATATCCATGTGCTGTGTCACGTCTCACAATAAATGGACAGAACTTCTCACAGAAAACGGGACTTCACAGTTGGTGAGATGAAATACTCCTCGGCGGTGAATCCGAGGTGGAGTTGGCCATCGAGCTCGGCGTCTCGACGATGGACGAGGCCATCCAGCTCTTGCTCGAGAAGGAACCGAAGCGCTGCAACGTCATGGATACCATAGTCCATGAGCCGCAGCGCAGCCCGTTCGACCCGCGTCGGCGTGAACCAGCGAGCGTAGCAGAGCACATCGAGGCAGCGCTGACAAGCTTCGCCCACGGCTTGCTCGAACAGCCGTCGAGCGAGATCGCCCGTGGCGGGTCCGACGGCGGAGATGAGAGCGAGCACGGTCTGCTGGGGATCCTGCTGGGACATAGTCAGAAGATCTCCGTGGAGGCGAGCCTGACATGCTCGGCAGAGACCACCGGGCAACTCTCCTGAGCAGCGGCAAGAAGCGCTCCGCGGGCGAGCGCCCCTGCACGTCGCAGTAGCCCACCCGAACCCTGATGGATTGCGAGGGTCGCCTCCTCGCTGAGAAGTTCTTTGGTGGCTCCGGCCAGCTCGAGGTGGTAACGAAGATACGCCCTCATGTCCTCCAGTTGCAGGGCAAGGAGGTCGGTGCGCCCGACGACGCGGGAGGCGAAGGGGCGGCAGGGGTGGTAGAGCAGCTTGTCGGTGAGGATTGGCTGGCCTGAAAGCACGATGGGTAAAAGACTTCGGGAGTCGAACCCGCGAAGAGGTGTTGGCTGATGAGGTGCAGTTGGGCGAAGACCTCGGTGCGAAGGAGGTGGGCCTCGTCAACGATGAGCAGGGGGATCTGCTTCTTCTCCGCGACCCCCTGGAGCAGTTCCCGCACGAGCTGGTAGAGCTTGGCGGAGGAGTTCGACAGCGGGGGTGCGCCGAAGGCGAAGCAGATTTGTCTCAAGAGTTCCACCATGCTGCCGGTGGTCGCGATGATCGAAAGCAGGCGGTATTCGGAGGGATGGAGGCGGCTTGCGGCGTAGCGCAGGGAGGTGGACTTGCCGGTGCCGACCTCCCCGGTGATGACGGTGCTCGCCCCCAGGGAGATAGCGTAGTCGAAGCGCTCGAGAAACGGCTTGAGTCTGGGCAGGGGAAAGAGCTTGTCCACGGGCACGTCGGCTCCGAAGGGCTCTCGGGAGAGGTTCCAGGCATGTGTGAGGGCGATCATGAGGAGCTCCTTTCGAACAGCTTCCCGCCCCGATCCGGACTCTTGTCGCTGCTGTGCTGGGGCTCCACCAGCTCCGTGCGCTGGCCGGTGACGCGTCGGACGCGACAGTTGACGGTGGGCGAAAGGGGAAGCAGGAACCCTCGGGATCGCTCCTGGAAGATGACCTCGATGCGGCTCATGTCCTGGGGGTGGTAGAGCACGGTCACGGTGTTGCCGATCAACCCCGTCGGCGCTTCATAGAGCCGACCGTAGATGCTGACGGTTCGGTCTTTGTCAACCTTGCGTTGCAGGGGAAAGCGGAAGTATTCCCGCAGATCCTCCGGGGCTTTTCTCAGCAGGCTCACGTGCTCCAGATAGCGTTCCAGAGGCTTCTGACCGGTCGAGGAATGAACACGCTGATGATAGTCCTCGTCGATCCACTTCTGTAGCCGCTCGTTCAGTGCGGCCAGGCTGGGGGTTTCGGGCAGAAGAGGAAGCAGCTGCATGCGCATGGTCTTGAACAGGCGCTCGATTTTACCTTTCCCCTCCGGGGTATACGGAGTCGCGTGCAGCAGGGCGATGCCCAACCGCCCGCAGGCGTAGCGAAGCGTGTGATTTCGGAAAGCTGCTCCGTTGTCCACATACAGCTTACGGGGAAGTCCTCGTCGGGCCAGCGCCTCCATCAGGCAGTCCTGGAAGCTCTCCAGCCGCTCACTCAAGTAGGCACGAGCGAAGACCACCAGCCGGGAGTGGTCGTCGATGATGGCGAAAAGGAAGGACTGGCGCAGTCTGCCCTCGTGCAGGACCTTGGGCCCGTGCAGGCAATCGGACTGCCACAAGTCGTTGGCCAGCTCCGCCTCGAACCGTCGACGGTCCACGGGGATCGCCTGCGGCCTCTCCAGCCCGTGGCGCCGGAATAGCCGGTACAGACTCGCGGCGGACAGCTTCGTGCTGCTGTCCACAATCCCCCGCTCCCGGGCCACCGTCAGCAGCACCGGCAACGTCGCCTCGGCGAGCTGCCGGCGCAGGTTCACCAGGGCAAGCTCCAGTTCCGGGCTCACGCACCGCGTGCTGCCCTTGTCCTTGCGCGGCTGCGGCTGAAGCGCTTCCAGCCGCCCACCGGACTCCTGGTAGTCCTTCAACCACCGCAGCAGCGTCGAGCGGCCGATCCGACTCCGCCCGCTCGCCGGGATCTCCCACTCCTTCTCCGTGATCTGCCGCACCATCCGCTCGCGTTCCCCGCGGCTGACGTTCGTCCGGCTGACCAGCGGGATAATGAGCCCGAAGCGAAACAGGGCCACCTTTTCTCGTTGTTCTCGATCCTCCATGGCGTACCTCCGCCACGGAAGCTATCCGCCCTCAATCCCTCCTGTCACCGCAAACCTACGGTGGGCAGCTCCCCCCGAGGGATCGATCCAACGGTCGGTGAGACTATGCGTGGCGACGATGAGCCCTGCATCGTGAAGTTCCCAGACCCCCACGCGCCCACCGGCGGCCTGCCGCTGTTTCAGGTACCCCAGCATCCAGTACTGCTGCCGCTGCCGGCCGGCCACCGACAGCCATCGACCCTGGAGCACCTTCTGCAGCAGGCTCACGAGGATCAGCCAGTTCGGGGACAGGAATCGTCTCCAATGCGTGCTCGGCCTCATCGCGTGCACCGCGTTGCACTCCGGGCATCGCCATCGTTTCATCCACAGCCGTTCGGGCTCCCCGTCGAAGTACCGGGCCACGTACCCGTGACCCCACAGATGCACCCCTCGGCACCGCGGACACTTCGCCGGACGCTCCCAGGGATAGGTTTTCCCGGCTCTTCGGAGAAGGGTGAAATCGACCGACACTGAGAG
>CAYGXO010000034.1:0-33483 GCA_964353885.1 uncultured Spirochaetaceae bacterium | reverse complement strand
TACGACGGGGCGGCGGTGGGGCTGGTGAAGGACATCAACCCGGGGGCGGGGAGCAGCAACCCGCAGCAGTTTGCCGAGTACGGCGGGCAGCTGTACTTCCAGGCCAACGACGGGGTCACGGGGGCCGAGCTCTGGAGGCTGCGCAAATAGCCCATCGCGGACAGACGAACCGTAGTGGAAAGCCGTAGCCGAAGACCTTGAGCGCGGCCATGGCGATCCTCTCCCCGCCACTATCAACGCGTCGCGCACCTTCCGTCTGTTGATAAAACAAGTGAAGATGGTACACTCTTTCCCTAGAAGGAATTGCATGCTCGCGAGGAGTGGAACGATGCGTAAGTCGGCATGGGTGCTTCTTGCTTCTGTCTTTCTGCTCCTAGCTCCCCTTCTTTCTTTTGCCACGGACTACACATGGTCCGGTGGCGGAACAGGCTGGACCGACCCTGCCAATTGGGGAAACCTCATCGATTACCCGCGCCTGGCCGCCGACAGGGCATACATCACCACCACCGCCGCCACCGTAACCGTCCCGGCGGGCCTGATCATCGGCGAGCTCACCCTGAACAACGCAGGCTCGACCGTCACGCTGGGCGGGGCGCTTACGATATCGAAAGGCGTGCCGTCGGGAAGCGCGATCATCACAAGCGGCACGCTGAGTTTTGCTGCCGCGGCAAATAGGACCCTTACGGTTCAGGGCGACCTCACGATCGGCGCGGGAAGCACCATCAGCGATGTCGACTCCAACGACGCCATTGTCTTCACCGGAAATGCGACGCAGCTGCTGGACAGTGGTGGCAAGACGCTGCCGTCGGTGCAGGTGAACAAGAGCGGTGGGTTGGTGCGGTTGACGGGCAACAACGTGACGCAGGTGGCCTCTGGGAGCTTGAGCTTTACCTGCACGGGTGCGACGAGTCTTGATTTGAGCACGAATGTGCGCACCTGGACGCTGCAGGCGGGGGTGGATGCGAACAATAGTGTGACGATGAACGTGGGTGCGGGCACGCTGAACGGTGGTCAGGCGGTGACGGTGAGCGGCAGCGGGGTGCTGACGCACACGACTGGGACGCTGACGGTATCTGCTCTGACGCACAGCTCCAGCGGGGCCTCGACGCTTGGCACTGGGGTGGTGTCGGTGAGCGGTGCGCTGACGGTGAGCGGGACGGGCAGTCTGACGCAGGCGGGTGCGGGAGCGGTGCAGGGTGCGGGGAGCATCGTTGTGAGCAACGGCTCGCTTGTGTTTGGCACGGGGAACTTGAGTCTTGCAGGATCGGTCGGGGTGACGGGAGGAACGCTGAACCTCGGGGGGAAGACCGTTACTGGGGTGACGAGCCTCTCTGTGACGGGGACGGGCGGGATTACCTTCAGTTCCGTGGCGATGGTGATAAGCGGGGACCTGACGGTGAACACCACTGGAACGGTGACGGCTGGCGCTGCGATCACGATGAACAACATGAGCAACCTGGCGATCAGCACGGGTCCGATCGGCGCGTTGGTGGTCAACAACACTGTGACGGTGACGGCGAGCGGACTCGGGCAGGATGCGGGGGCGTTGAGCTTTACGGGTGGGTCGCTTGCGGTCAATGCGGGAGTGAACTTTCGGGCGAGCTCTGCCACGGTGAGTCGGGCTGTGACAGTCGCCGCCCTGGGTACGTTTGCCACGGTTAATGCGATGACTGTGAACACCAACGGTAGCGTCACCGGGGCGGGGACTGGGGCGGTGACAGCGGGGATCGGGTTGACGCTGAACGGGACTGGGACTGTGAGCGTGGTCAACGGTGCGTTGACGGTGAGTGCTGGGGGAATGGCGCTGAACGGCAGCGGGGCGGTGAGCTCCACTGGGACGGGCAACATCGTGATCAGCGCTGGTGGGCTCACCATGACCGGCTCCTCCAGTCCGGTGAGCCTGAGCGGGGGCGGTCAGCTTCAGATCACGGGGGACTTGAATGAGAATGCGGCCTCCACAGGGACCATCAGCGCTGGGGCTGGAGGGATGACGGTCACGGGGAATGTGGTGAAGACTGCTGCGGGCAACGGGAGCATCACGGCAGGGGCAGGAGGGATCACGATCACAGGGACCCTGGTGAACTACTCCTTGCTGCAGGTGACTTCTGGGAACCTGCAGGTCAATGGTGCCGGGGCGAACACGAACAATGGGACGATCACGACGGTGACGGGTGGGACGCAGAGCTACACGGGGAACGTGAGCAATCCCGGCACGATCACGGGGGTGGGACTGCTGACGTTCTCTGGGACGCTGACATCGGGTGGCACGCTGAACATGGGTGGGGGCGGTGCCACGGTGACGGGAGCCGCCGACTTCAGCGGAGGGATAGTCGACTTCAATGGGGCGGGCGGGGCAGCGACGCTGACGGCTCAGGGCAACCTGACATTCACGGCCGGGTCGATCCTGAGCAACTGCACGGGGATCGACACGATCGCCTTCACGGGGGCGGCCGCACAGACCTTCACGACTGGAGGGAAGAGCTTTGGCGGGGTGACGGTGAACAAGACCGCGTTGGGGGTGACGACCTCGGGGAGCCTGAGTGTTGCCACTCTGACGATGACCGCCGGGACATTCACGGTGTCGAACGCTGACACACTGACTCTGACGGCGGCCCCTGTGCTGAACGGGGGGACGCTGACGCTGACGGGGGCTCTGAGCGCAGCTGGCCAGGCATTTTCAGTGACTGGGACAACCGTGACGGCTGGGACGAACGCCTTCACGGTGGGCGCGATGAGCGTGAGCTTGGGCAGCTTCACGCAGACGGGCAGCTCTGTAGTAGATACGGTGGGGTCGTTGAGCGTGAGCGGGACGGGGACCTGCACGTGGGACAGCGGGGGCGTGGGCGGGAGCCTTTCTGTGACGGGAGCGATCACGGTGAGCGCGGGGACTCTGGCGCTGGGCAACAAGGCGGTGAGCTGCGCGACGATCGACGTGAACACCAACGGCAGCATCATCTTTGGGGGATCATCGGTGACGGTGTCCTCAGCGCCGAACGTGATCAACACGGCGGGGGTGATCACGGCGGGCACAAGCACGCTGACCTTCAACGGTGCGGGCAACTTGACGCTTGATGACTCACAGGCGGTGGGCAACCTGGTGATCGGGGCTGCGGTGACGCTTGTGAGCGCGGGGTCGGCCACGGATGCGGCCGCGCTGAGTGTGACGGGCGCCGGCTCGCTGGCCGCGGGGGCGAACAGCCTGACGGTGAGTGGGCTTGTAAGCTTGAGCGGAGACTACACGGAGAGCTCGGGCACACTGACCAGCGGGACCACCGTGACGCTGAATGGGGCTGCCGACATCATCTCCACCGGGGGCAACCTGGTGGTGGGGACGGATCTGAGCTATGCGGCGGCCAGCACCGGGGGGATCGACTTCTCGGGGGGCGCGGGGGCGGTGACGGTGACAGGCAACCTGACGCAGAACGGTACGGCCACGGGCAATCTGAGCGTCAACGGGGGCGACGTCATAGTGGGCGGGGTGCTCACCTGGCGCAGGACCATGACCTTGGCGGGGGCCAGCAGCCTGGATGTGAACGGGGCGGGGGCTTCCAGCAACACTGGCACGATCAACACCACTGGCACGGGGGCTCAGCAGTACAGCGGGGCGTTCACCAACACGGGTACGATGAACGGCGGCGGGGCACTGATGGAGTTCCTGTCCACGCTGACCAGCTCGGCCGGCAGCGTGAACGTGGGTTCTGGCGGGCTGACCGTGGTGGGGGACGCCACGTTTGCTGGCAGCACGCTGAACGGGAATGTGGGGGCCAATCCGGACCTGACCTTCCAGGGCAACGTGACCTTTGGGGCCCTTTTCACCCAGAACAGCGACCGGGTGGTGTTCTCGGGGGCATTAGCTCAGAGCGTGGACAGCAGCAATCGGCCGTTCGCCAACATTCGGGTGGACAAGACGGCCAACGGGATCACGCTGATCAATAACAATATGAGCCAGGCGGCCGCCCTCGGCAGCCTGGACATCAACGACGGCACGGTGGACCTGGGCGCTCGCAGCTGGACGCTGGGGGCAAACCTCTCGCTGGGCAATGCCAACGCCCCGGTGCTGCTGGTCAGCAACGGCACCCTGACCGACGGGGTGGCCACCTATTCGGTCACAGTGGGGCAGCTGGCCACGCTGACGGCGACGGGCACCAGCAGCATTACCGTGGGGGATCTGACGCTGAACAACGCCACGGCTGCGGCGACCCTGGGCGGGACGGGCACCTTCACCTTCGCCAACATCCTGGAAAGCGCGGGGACCCTGGCGCTGAACAACGCCACGGTGGGCTGCGCGACGATCAGCGTGAACACCAACGGCGACATCGATCTGGGCAGCGCCTCGCTGACGGCCACTGGGGCGCCGAACGTGATCAACACGGCGGGGGTGATCACGGCGGGCACAAGCACGCTGACCTTCAACGGTGCGGGCAACCTGACGCTTGATGACTCACAGGCGGTGGGCAACCTGGTGATCGGGGCTGCGGTGACGCTTGTGAGCGCGGGGTCGGCCACGGATGCGGCCGCGCTGAGTGTGGGGGCTGCCGGCTCGCTGGCTATCGGAGCCAACGACTTCCTGGTCAACAGCGCCACGATTTCGGGAGGCGTGACTGTCGGCAACGGCGGTGCCTTCTCTACGGTGGGGGCGCTGGGCGTGAACGGTGGCGGCTCGGTATCGACGCTGGGCACCACGGGCACCCTCTCCGTAGGGGGAGCGGCCACCAACGCCGGGACCATCAGCGGGGGCAGCGGCACGATGGGCTTCAGCAGCACCCTCGTGTCAACCGGCACCTTCAATTTGGGCACTGGCACTGTGAGCGTCACTGGGGCGGCCAGCTTCAACGGCGGCACCCTGGACTTCAACGTCGGCAACTCGCTGCTGGTGCTGGCCGATTCCCTCACCTTTGGCGCTGGGCTGACGGTGAGCAACGCCTCGGCCACCGATATCGTGCGCTTCACGGGGGCTCTCGCTCAGACGGTGAACACGGGGGGCAAAGCATTCCCCAGCGTGGAGGTGAACAAGAGCGGGGGCAGCGTGACACTGATCACGAACAACCTGGCCCACGTGGGGGGCTCCATCGTGAGCTTCACCTGCACGGGTGCCACCGCCTTCAACCTAAACGCTCTCGGCTGGACCCTGCCGGGTGCGCTCAACGTGAACAACAACGTGACGCTGAACGTCAACACGGGGAGCCTCTTGGGCGGGCAGGATTTGACGGTTTCCGGCACTGGGGTGGTGAACCACACCACTGGGGTCGTCACCGTGAACGCCTACACCCACTCGGGCACGGGCAGCGACTCGCTGGGAACTGGCAACATCAGCATCGGCGGGCAGCTTCAGGTCAGCGGCGGCAGCTTCACCCAGACGGGAAACGAAGGGGCAAACACGCACTCGTTGGGCTCGCTGCTGGTGAACGGAGGCAGCTGCACCTGGGACAGCGCGGCGGCCGGTGGGGATCTGGGTGTGACAGGCACCGTGACGGTCACCTTGGGCAGCCTTGCGCTGGGCAGCAAGGTGGTGACGGTCGGAGGCGTCCTGAGCGTCGCTGCAGGCAACTTCGACATGGGCTCTTCGACAGTGCTTGTGGCCACCGATGCGACGATCACCACGGGGGGAGTCTTCAATGCCGGAACCTCGACGTTGCAGATCACGGACTCGGTTGCTCCGGTTGCCAACGTCAACATCACGTTGTCCATCTACCACTTCCGGGTGAGCGGAACCGTGCCTGGGGGCGCGACCCTTGTCAGCAATCTCACTGTGAACGGAAACCTCGATGTGACGGGCTCTCTGGCCGACGGCGGGCGCACCATCACGCTCTACGGCAACGCCGCAGTGACAGGTGCTGGCGTTTTCACGGGCACGGGAACACTTGTCTTCGCCAACACCCTCGTGGATCAGACTCTCGACCCTGCGGGCGCCTCTTCCTACGGCAACATCACGAAACAGGGCGGAAGACGGCTGACCGTTCAGAACACGGACCTGACCGTTACGGGGACGCTGTCCGTCGCATTGGCAGCCGACACGGTGGACATGTCGAACCGGGGCTTCACGATCGGGACCCTGGACAACGACGGCACTCTGGAGCTGGACGGCACGCAGGGCGCGCAAACAATCACCACAATGGATACGGACACCGGCCGCGTGCTGTACAACGGGGCCGGCGGCGGAACGATCAGACTCCCCACATTCTACAACCTGGAAATCAGCAGCGCTGGCCAGATCTTTGCGTTGAACCAGGACATCACCATCAGTGGAAACCTGACTCTGACCGCAGGCACCTTGGATATTTCGGCATCCAACTACCAGATCACTCTTTCCGGCGACTGGATCAATGCCAATGGCGTGAGCGCCTTCAATTCACGCAACGGCACGGTGGTGTTCAACAAACCGGCGGGCATCATCTACATCTGGGGCGACAACAATTGGTATTTCTTCTCCTGCACCGTCCCCGGGATCATCATCGCCTTCGAGCAGGCGAAGACCCAGACCATGGTCGACGTGGCCGGCGCCACGTTCCGCATCAAGGGTCTGGCCGGCAACTGGATCACCCTCACCGGCTTTCAGCCACCGAACATCATTCCACCGGCGAGTCAGTGGCGCTTCACCCTGAACCCGGCCGCGGTCCTGGACATGGAGTACGTGAACGTAGACTGGTCCTGGGCCACGCCGTACAACATCACCACCCCGGCCAACGTGCTGCCCACAATCAACTGCACCGGCTGGCTGATCACGATTCTCGTCACTGCTGACAAGACCGAAGACTGGGACGTCAACGGAAAGATCGACCGGATTCGCGTGAAGTGCCAGGCCAACATCAACGACAACTTCACGAACTTTGTGGCCCGGGTCCAGGACTATACCCTGGCCAGCCCTGTATACGACGGCGCTCACCCCGCCCTGGCGGCAGACGAGTTCTGGATCATGCTCCAAGAGAAGCCATACCTGGATACCGACGTCGCCCCGCGCTGGTGGATCGATCAAAACACTTCGCTACGGGATTCTGCCACCGGGATATACATCGTTATCCAGAGCAATCCGGCCGCTGGCCAGGTGCCCATGGACGCCGCACCGCCGATCATCGGCTACACCCTAGCGGTTGCTGACAAGAATGAGATTTTCGTGCACTTCTCAGAACCTGTAGAGAAAGCGGGCGGGGGACTCATCGACGAAACGGATTTCTCGTATTCCGGAGCAGGACCCATCACCGGGTTCAGTCGGATTACCGGATCGGGGAACTTCACCAGGGAAGCCCGTCTGACTCTCAATCCCGCTTTCCCCGTCACGGCTACAGAGGCCGTTTCTGCCACCATCACGGTGGTTTCTGCGCTCAGGGATGCAGCTACGATCCCAGCCTGGGTCATTCAGCCGACCTGGCTGCCTTGGCCGATACCTCCGACCTGGCTGCCCACCCCTCCGAACGTCATTCCGGTTGCCCTACGCACCCACCGTGTCACCGACGTGGGCCTCGGCCTCGTCGGCGACGGGGTGATGGAGCCGGTCTGGGCGCACGACCAGACCACCGCTCCCCAGACCACCACCGGCATCGGGCGCATCAACCTGTTCGACGGCACGAAATGGCTGCGCGACCAGGACATCACGCTGACAGGGCACGTCCACAACAACATCGTTCTCGACCCCAGCACGAAGGTCTGGTTTGACGTGGGCGTCGACGCTTCCCTGAAGTCGTCGAGCGGGCTGTGGCTGCCCCCCTTTATTTCCTCGACCTACAATGGCATCGTCCCCTTCCCGAACCCCTCGGCTCGTCCCTTGACGGGCACGGCGATCGGGACGCAGGTGCGCGAGTACCTGATCCCGGGGAGCGATTCGGAGATCGTCGACGGCGCGAAGGTAGAGTTCCTTTTCCAGGTGCTCGCGGGCGCGGGCATCGCGAATGACCTGTTCTGTGCGCGTCTCACGGACCCCGCGGCCGCGGACTGGTATCGGCGTGTAGCGCCCTGGGCGTTCGAAATCCACGAGCTGAAGATGCAGAAAGGGAATGTGACCATCCTGAACAACGTGATCAACCCCGACCTGGCTCAGATGGTCACGCTGCATTACATCCAGCCGACCAAGGGGAGCGTCACGATCAGCGTGTTCGACCTCGCAGGGAACCTCGTGAGGGTCTTGGCAAGGGCCTCAGGCCAGGCCGAAGGCGACTACGCGATCGCCTGGGACGGGAAAAACAAGGGCGGCCGAAGCGTCGCCCGCGGCATCTATTTCATACGCATCGTGGCGCCCGGCATCGACGAAACGCGGAAAGTGCTGGTCGTAAGGTAGATCGAGAGGGAGCCTGCCGTATGCCTTGACAGGCTCCCTTCGTCCAACGCCAAAACGTCTCGAAGCACTACAAATCCGTTCAGTTTTTCCATTCTTCCCGTGGTACCCATTTATAGAGAGGTGGGCATTATTCCAATACATTGTATGGCTTTACAGGCCGAGATTGGAATAGGCCAGAAAAGACTATGAAGAGAAATAGACGCTTCCTCACTCTCATGCTCGCAGCTTGCGGAACATTGGCGTTGCTGACCTGCCGCAACCCGCTCCTGAGCGTCGGCCTGGGCGACAAAGTTGACATCACGCCGCCCGGCATCAGCCTGATCGACTCGGACGGGGTCCAGAACGGGGCCTACGTCCATGGCACCATCACGATCAACGGGAAATCGACCGACGACATCAGCGTCGCCTCCGTGAGCTGGACGTTCACGGATACCAAGACCGGCGAGAGCTCCCAGCCCGCGCTCGCGGCTCTTGACGAGACGAAGAAGAACTGGACCTTTCAGCTCAACACCGCGCAACCGGGAACCCTGTACAAGGACGGCGAGAAGAGCTTTGTCTTCACCGTCACCGACGGCACGGGCAAGACGACCGAAACGCGCATGCTCCTCATATTCGACAACGGGGCGCCCGTCGCGATGGTGAACCTGCCGTCGAGCGAATCCGATCCGCTGAATGCGACGGTGCGCCTCTCCGGGGAGGCGTACGACCAGTTCGGCGTCCAGAGCGTGAACGTGAAGCTCTTCAACACCCCCACGGCCGGCTCTCCGCTCAATGGGGCCGGCGGCGTGACGGCCGACGGCACCAACACGTGGAACTACAGCTTCGACTCGAAGGCGACTCTCACAACAGGAGCGGGCGATTTCTGGTTCCAAGTAACCGTCGAGGACCGGGCCGGCAACACGAGCGCGCACCAGTACCTGTACGCGGAGGTCTTTGCGGCCAACGCGAACAAGCAGTTCACCGTGGACAAGCTCGCGCTCCTCGAATCGGGAGCGGCGGCATCGTACGATTCCATGGACGCGAGCGAGCTGCCCGCGCTCCAGAAAACGCGCCAGAAGTTGGCGATCAACCAGGACTCCGACAAGCCGACCTTCATCATCAGCTCGCCCCTGCCGAGCGATATCGTCGGATTCAACTCGCGCGTCGTGGGGCTCGTGAACGACGATGACGGGGTGAAAAACGGGGTCTCCGATATCCAGGTGCATGTCTGGAGAGCGGACGGCAACCCCTCCTATGACTACGGATGGGTACCCGCGGTCCCCTCAGGATCAGGGCTTTCAGTCCGGTTCTCGTACGCCCTCAACATGATCAGCACGAGCGGCAGCTATAAGCTGCAAGTGCGGGCGACAGACATCTACGGCACGGAGTCGACCTCTGGCGAGGTCATCTTCACCGTCGATGCGGGCATCCCGGCGGTTTCTCTCGATGCAGTGGCCCGTGTGTACTTCAACCAGAACGAGACGCTCCACCTGACGGGCACTGCGCAGAGCGTCGGCGGACAGGTCAACAAGGTCGAGGTTTCGATCGATGCCACCAAGGTTCTGGCATCACTCGGCGCTCCGAACGCGGAAAACACAACGTGGTCGTGCGATTTCCCTCTAGCCGGCATCACCGAAACGCCCACGCCGAACAAGACGCTTCGCGTAGAAGCGACGGACAACCACCTCGGAACGGACAAGGTGGGGTCGACCAACCTCTTCCTCATCGTGGACAACACAGCCCCTCAGGCCCGGTTCGTGAGCCCTTCGAATGGGGCCACGGTCTACAACCAGGTCACGCTGCGCGGGACCAGCTCGGACAACTCCAGCCTGACAAAGGTCGAGCTGCGCATCGGCAAGGCGGCCGCTGGGGGAGGCTTCATCGAGATCACCGGCAGCCTGTATGACTGGACGAAGGATTTCCTCTCCAACGACTACGCCAACTCGACGCAATCGACCGACCGGGGCGACGGCACCTGGAGCCTCCCCATCTACTGCCGCGTGTACGATGTGGCAGGCAATGTCGCGACGAACGAACCGTCGAATCCGGCCGATCCCCTGTACCCCTCTGCGCTTTGGACCCTCTACGGGAGCGCTCTTTCCTTCAACCCCGCGAATGTCCCAGCGTTTTCTTTCGTGATCGACCTCGACAGGGACAAGCCGACGATCACGATCCAGACCCCGAGAGACGGGACGAACGTCGCCGGCACCGTGGTGGCGAGCGGGTCCTGCTTCGACGAAAGCCCCGGCATGGACAAGGTCGAGATCCAGATCGCTGCCCTGCGGGATGACGACAGCCTGATCGGCTATGTCACCCCCGACGGCGCCTATCAGGGCGCTCCGGGCTGGATCGTTGTGCCCTGGATAGGCGGGCAGCGATCCTACTGGCAGCAGAGCCTCAACGAGAACGAGAAGCTGTACAATGTCGGGGCCGCCGGTGGGGCATACTACCCTGGAGAGACGCTCCATCGCGGGAAGCTCCGCGTGAGCGTCCGGCCGACCGACCTCGGGGGCAAGGTGGGCAACACCCAGACCGCCACCTTCCGTCTCGACGACACAATCCCGCGCCTCGAGGCGCCCAAGCTCAGATTGAACGGCGTCGACGTGGCAGCCCAGGACTACCTGTACGCCCGCGGCGCGATCCGACTGAAGGCCCGGGCCAAGGACAATCAACTGGTCACCTCGATCAAGATCTCCATGGACGGCGGCTCGAGCTATGGGGGAGAACAGATCGGCGGCTCATATGTGACGCCGGCCGCTCCGAGCGACTACTTCGACATCGACTATCCCATCGACACGCTGACGGATTCTCAGATTCCGGCCGGGATCCGAACCGCGAAGAACGGCCTTCTCACCCTCGGTGTGAAGGTGCAGGACAATGCGACCCCCGCTCCCTACGTGAACACCTGGTTCGTGACCCTCAACATGGACAACCTCTGCCCGACCGTCTCCTACACCGGCACGAGCGGAAACGGCCACGACCCGATGAGCCTGAGCGGCAATAAGACCTCCTCCTCCCAGATCATGGGCACGAGCGCGGACAGCGGCGCCGTGAGCGGGATCGACAGGGTCGAGGTCTACCTCGTGCGGGACGCGGATGTCCTGCGCCTGTCGGATGGCAACCACCTCCTGGCTGAGAGCGGAACGTTCGGCGATCCGCCCGCGAGCGCGCCCTACACGACGGATGCCGCGTACAAGGCGGTCATCGACTGGGCGAAGGTCGGGGCGGTGGACAACATGCAGCTGGTCCAGAACGGTTCCGCCGTGGACTGGTGGGTGAAGCTCAACACGATCGTGATCCCTGACGGACCTGTCGAGATCCACTATGTCGCCTTCGACAAGGCGGGCAATGGGACCCACGGCAGCCAGGCGGGCTACATCAAGAACAATGCGCCCCAGATCGGCTCCATCACCCTCGGCACCGACGTGAACGGCGACGGGTCGATCGGAAACGTGGCCTCGGGCGAGAGCAAGGTCTTCTCGTCCGGCTACGCGGCCACCGGCTTCACGGTCCGCAATGGGAGGCTGCAGATCACCGTCGCGGCTTCGAGCGGCAACGGCACGAAGCGCTACTCGATCAAGTACGCGGGAACGGCCGAAAAGAACGCGTCCCCCTTCACGAGCAGCTCGGTCACGATCACCGACTTCACGGGGATGCCCGACGTAGCGGTCAACGGATCGACCTTCACCGTGCTGGTCTACGACAGCACCGTGAGCGACGACGTCGACCCGACCGGAGAGCTCACGACAACCGCGACGATCGGCATGACCTTCGACAATGTGGATGACGCGTCCCCGACCATTTCCATTGCTCCCTTCGGAAAACGCTATGGTTCGAGCGACGACGACTCGGCCAAGAGCCTCGCGACCGTGGGATCGTACAACGACAACATCGTGATGAACGCGTCGGTCCGGGCAGGGCACGTAGAGTATCAGGGACAGTCCCTCTTCGACGAATCCGACGCGGACATCTCGGGCCAGGTCATCTTCCGGGGGAAGGCGGCGGACAACCAGAGAATCAAGAGCATCACCGTGCAGATCCCCGGCTTTAATCCTCCCGATCCCGACGGGGCGGGGCCTCTTCCCGATCCAGGGGTCGGCGCGGAGTTCGAAGTCGCAGCGTGGTCGGGAGGGGCGCTCGTATCGAACTTTTCGGGTGCGCTCAATGCGACCAACACGTGGAGCTTGTCCCTGGAGGCGCCCTCTCTCACCGAGCTGCACGGGCATGCCCTGAACTGGGCTTTCAGCTGGAACAGCGCGTCGATCGCGAACTATGCGCAGGCGGACGTCACGGCGACCTTCAGGATCTATGACCATGCATCGCCGTCCAACATGGGGTCGGACCCGGTGACCGTGGACGTGGTCCCCTATATCACGGCGGTGAAGACGACGCAGACGTCGAACGGCGGCATCAAGACCAACAACATCCGCTCGTCGCTCGGGAAGTACTCGATCAAGACCGGGGCGACCGCGGATTTCATCACGATCGAGGGGTTCAACCTGAACCCAATCGCGAACGGCGTCCGTGTCTCGAGCGTCACGTACCCATCGGGTCTGAACGGCACGACCCTCGTGGGCAACTCCCTCGCAGTGAATGCCGTCAGCGCCGACCGTACGACGGTGACCGTCAGCAATGCGACAGGCGCATCGGGCTACCTCACCGTGGTCAGCGGCACCGCGGGTGGGCCGGTCCCGTCGGGCAACAACGGAAACAACAATGACTCGTACGTCGATCTCAACGGCGATTCGACTCCCCAGCTCGCCGAGCAGTACAACCGGGAACCGGATGAGGTGTACATCAAGAATCGCCTCCTGACCGACGACAGGTACATCGATTTCTTCACGGTGACGGACACGGGCTTCACGAGCAGCTACTTCCCCAACATGCTCATGTCGGGCGACACCCCGATCTGGGGGTACGTCCAGGGCGGAGCTGCCAACGATCTCCAGGTGCGGCGGGGAACGAACTCGGGGAGCACTATCGGCCTCATCAGGATTCTCTCGGCCGACCAGCTCGCCATGGCGCAGGACGACGACGGCATCTACCACATGGTGAGCGTCAACAACTTCAACGGCGGCCGGATGGTGTATATCTACAACTTCTTCGAGACGACCCCTGGGTACGGCAACGGGGGAGCGACAAGCCCCTATTGGGTCGGCTACACGGGGCAGATGGCGGACTCGGCTGGGAACAATGCGATCGAGCTTGATTCGGTCAACTACGGCAGCTTGAGCCTCGGCCGCTACGCCGGCCTCCAGCTCGTGGTGAAAGGCCGCTCGAACACGGCGGGCCAGTACTCCCGGGTCTACCTCGGGTACTACGACCAGAGCACGGGAGAGCTCCTGTTCCGCAACTTCAGGGTGGGTCTCGGGGCTGTCGGCAACAACCTCTACAGCACGGGACGCAGCAACCAGGCCGACACGACCGTGACCTCGGGCGACGCCGCGCGCAAGCTGGTCTCCTCATCGGCGAGCCAGTACTTCGCCATGGGCGTGACGGACCAGAACAGGGTGGTCTTCGTGTACTACGACCAGGCTGCCGGCAGGCTGAAGGTGACCTACTCGACGGCCGCGATCGATCTCGCCAACCCCACCGGCGCCGTCACCTTCTCGTCGCCGGTGGATATCCCGGTCGACTACGTGGGCTGGTACGCGTCCCTCACGATCGAGAGCGACGGAAACGCGGGCACTCCTGACCCCATCCACATCGCCGCCTACGATACGAGCGACGGTGACCTGCGCTACGTGTATATGACCAGCTATGCCGACGCGAGCCCTCAGATCGTGCGGGTGGACGCAAACAACTCCGTGGGCATCTACACCTCGATCAAGGTGCGGGCGGGGAAACCCTGGATCGCGTACTACAACAACTCGGAGAACGGCACCCGGGATTCCATCAAGCTCGCCCGATACCTCGGATCCATGGCGACGATTGCAAACGGGTCTGGGGCCGACGGGTTCGCGACCGGGGAATGGGAATACCTGACGGTTCCCGTGACGACTCCTCCTCAGGGAGGCCTCACCAAGTTCCTGAAGGTGAACCTCGACTTCAACACGAGCGGCGCCTCCATCCTCGGCTACGCCGGCAACTCGATCGAACACAGCAGGCGCTTGCCGGAGGTGACGCCATAGGCCAGCCACTCAAGAGATGCGCCGCAGCCAATCGCAACCAAAGCACGTGAGGAGCCCGTTCATGCGTCAATGCCTGCTCGTCGCCGCCCTCCTTCTTGCCCCGCTCGCGACGGGCTGGGCTCTCGGAAACCCCGAGGCCGGGGACTACAAGCCCGTCCAGGGCCTGGAGAACTGGGACGCCCGGCTGGACATCGCGGGAATGAAGGCGGGGAAGTACAACCTCATTGTGCGGGGCACCGATGCGGCGGGCAATGTCCGGTATCAAGGTCCGTACAATGTGTTCGTCGATCCGAACTCGGACCTTCCGGTCGTCCATATCTCGCACCCGACGGCGGGGGCTCGGGTCGGCACCCTCCTGCATGTAGTGGGGACGTGCCTGGACGATGACGGGGTGAAGTCGGTCATGGTCCAGTTGGACGAGCAGGATCCCGTGCCCGCTGTGGGCACGGAGTTCTGGTCATTCGCTCTCGACGTCGCGGCCGTGCAGGACGGCGAGCATGTCCTGACAGCGAAGGGCATCGACATCAACGGCGCGGAGGGCCGGGCGCAGTCCGTGCGCTTCCAGATCGACAAGAAGGCGCCGGCCATCCGCATCACCTCGCACCCGAGCGGCGCAGTCGTCACGGGTCAGGTCACCCTGGACGGCGAAGTGGAGGACGCGAACGGCGTGGCCTCCCTCGCGGTGAGCAGGGATGGAGGCAAGTCCTGGGAGCCGCTCAAGCCGAGCCTGGACAAGCCGGGACACAAGGGCGCGTTCCGAGTGGGCCTCGATACGCGGAAGATCTCCGACGGCCCGCAGGTCCTCTCGTTCAAGGCTGTGGACCGCACGGGCTCGATCAGCCAGTTCGCGTTCCTGCTCTTCGTGAATAATGACGCCCCCGTGCTCGAGATCCTTTCGCCGACGGACGATGCCGTGGTGAACGGGAAGGTGATGGTGAGCGGACGGGCGAGCGACAAGATCGGCCTGAAATCTCTCCAGTACGATCTGGGCGGCGGCGAAGCCGGGACCATTGTGCTTGCCGCGGGAAACCCCTTCTGGACACAGGAGCTGGATCTGTCGGCGAAGAAGGCGGGCGCCCTCCAGGTCACCTACACACTCGAGAACCTCACGGGCAACAGGCAGATCCGCAAGCTGAAGCTGAAAGTGGACCCCGAGAAGGACAGGCCCCTGCTCACCGTCTCCACGCCGGCCAAGGGCGAGCGGGTGACCGGGCCGGTCATGGTTTCGGGCTTTGTCCGGGACGACGACGCGGTGGAGCGCATCGAGTACAGCCTCGACGGCGGCAGCCCGGCGAGCCTGCCCGCCGTATCGGCCTTCAGCTTCGCGCTCGGCGAGCTTGCCCCGGGGGCGCACAAGGTGGTTCTCAAGGCGGTCGACGTCAACGGTCTTGCCGGTCTCCCTGTCGAGACGGCCTTCACAAAGGCCGGCCCCCCGCCGTCCATCGTCGTGGACGGTCTCGTGACGGCGACGGGCAGCGTTTCCTTTGCCCCGGGGATCGTTTTCCCCGGAGACAAGGATGCGAAGCTCACGGGCACGGTCAGGTTCTCGGGCGCTTCCCTCCAGGCGGAGTATGGCCTGCAGGGCGCAACCGCGAAGAGCCTCGCGCTGAAGAACGGCTCTACGCCCGACCAGAAGCTCCTCGAGGTGCCTCTCCCCAAGGGGCTTGCGGCCGGCAGGGCGGAGATCGCGATCAAGGCGACAGACGGGTTCGGCGGGGTCTCCGAGTACCGCTCCTTCTTGTTCGTGGGGGCGGAGCAGGGCGAGTCGGGGATCATCCTCGTCGATTCGCGGTTGACGACCGAGGGGATCATACGCCTGGAAGAGCGCCCGCTCGCGGGATACGTGACGGGCGGGGCGATCCAGAAAGCCGAGCTCGAACCCCCCACGGATCTGGTGCGGGTCGATATCGAGGGGCCGGTGTTCCGCGTCACGTCGACGGCGGCCGGGACGAGCGCGCCGACCCGAATCAAGATCACGGCCGCGGGCGGGAGCGCCTTTGCGACCGAGCCCATCCGGTTCATCACGGACTTTACGCCTCCCGAGATCGTCGTCGAGACGCCCCGGCTCGGCGACTGGCTGTCGAAGGAGATGGTTCTGAAGGGCTCCGTCTCCGATGCCGGCAGCGCCGCCGAGGCCGGAGGCGTCCTGCTCGAATACTCGCTGGATGGCGGGACCTTCACCCCCATGGAAACCAAGGCGGAGGCCAAGGGAGCGGCCTTCGGCTCGACTCTTCCTTTCGGAACGCTCGATGACGGGCCTCACCTGCTCGCGCTGCGCGCCACGGACAAGGCCGGCAATGCCGCGCTCTCGCAGATCCCCTTCCTCAGGGACAGCATCGCCCCGGGAATCGTCTTCGTGGCTCCGCGCGCGCAGGACGAGGTGAACGGCCTGGTCACGATCGTGGGCAGGATCGAGGACGCGGGCGACGTGGAACGCGTGGAGGTGACGGAGGATGGGAAGAGCTGGCGCGAGGTGGGCCGGCAGGCGGCATTCCGCTTCGACGTGAATCTCTCGCTGCTGGGCGGAAACACCGAGGCGCTGCAGGTGCGCTGCACGGACGCGGCGGGCAACGCGGGACTGGCGCGGCCGCAGCTCACGCTCAACCTCGCTGCGGACGTTCCCATAGTCCAGATCCAGCTCCCCGCCGATGGAGAGCTGCTGCGGAATGATTTCGTCATGTCAGGAATGGCGTTCGACGATGATGGGGTGAAAGCGATCTCCTGGCGCATCGACGGGGGGGACTTCCAGCCCCTCCCCGGCGGGAACAACTTCAGCGTCCCGATCTCGCTCGACCAGGTCACCGACAACGAGCACACGGTGGAGGTCAAGGCCGAGGACATTGGCGGCCTCATGAGCGAGGTCGCAAAATCCCGGTTCAAGATCTCCCGGTCCGATCCGATTTCCTCGCTCGAGTCCCCCGGCATCGCCGATCATGTGCGCGGCGTCGTGGAGCTGAAGGGAACGAGCAGCGACCCCAACGGGATCGCCGGGGTGCGCATCTCGTTCGACAACGGCCTGAGCTTCTACCGCGCCGAGGGCGCGGAGAGCTGGCGCTACCGCCTCGATACGCGATTGCTCGCCGACGGGACGCAGGCGGTGCTGGTCCGGGCGACCGACGCGACGGGGGCCGAGGGGTTGTTCACGTCGACGATCAACATCGACAACAGCGCTCCCGAGCTCGTCGTCGACTCGCCCTCCGACGGCCAGGTCGTGAGCGACACGCTGCGCCTTGGCGGCCGCTCCGTGGACTCGATCGGCCTCGCCTCGCTCGCCGTGAGCGTCGCGCCGATCTCCGCGGCGGCCGGCGCTGGTGGCGCCGAGGGCGCTGTGCGCGCCGAGGCGAAGAGCCTGGCGGCCACGCTCTCGCCGGGAGGGATCCTCGCGCAGGACATCGACATCAGGGACATGGCTCCGGGCTGGTACAACGTGCAGATCGAGGCAGCCGACAAGGCGGGCAACCGCAGCTACGTGTCGCGCAACTTCTTGAGGAGGGCGAGCCAGGAGGCCGAGCGGGTCGAGCTTTTCTTTCCCGCGGCCGGGGAGCGCCTTGCCGGTCCGTTCGCCGTGAGCGGCCAGGTGGTCACGCGGACGGCGCTCTCCGGTAAAAACGCCGTGATCCTCGTGGACGGTCAGCCGCTTGCGACCGCGCCCATGAACTCTCAGGGGTACTTCCACCTCGACGTGGACCCCAGTGCCATTGCGACGGGCGATCACGCCTTGTCCGTGGAGGTGGTCCTCGGGGAGGGCGTGCGCCTTCTCTCGGAGCCGCGGACGCTCCAATACGCCAAGGAAGGGCCCTGGGTGAGCGTCGGTTCGTTTGCGCCGGGAGACTACGTGACTGGCCGCCCCTTCCTGAAGGGCAACGCAGGATGGCTCGCGGGAGACACCGCAGCCGCGACAGCGGATGCGTCGGCAGCGGAGGCGGCATCCGCGGAGGGAGCGGGGAAAGATGCAGGGGCGAAAAAAGCGAAGGATCCGAAGGTTCCCGCCGAGCGGAAGGTGCGTCTCGTCGAAGTGAGCATGGACAACGGCACGTCCTTCTCGAAAGCGGAAGGCACGGACTCCTGGCGCTACCGCCTGGAGTCCGTGCAGCTTGCAAACGGCGTGCTTCGCCTGCTCGTGAAGGCGACCTTCGCGGGCGGCGCCACCGCCGTCACGCGGACCCAGCTCATCGTCGACACCAGGGCGCCCGAGGTGACCCTGATGGAGCCCAAGGAGGGCGGACGGTTCAACGAGTCGGTCCCTGTCATGGGCACGGCCTCGGACGAGTCCGGCCTGAAGGAGGTCGCGGTCAGCCTGCGCGAGGGGGACAAGAGCCGCTACCAGGTGCCCTCGTTCATCCAGGGCCTGTACGTGGACGCCCACACCATGGGCGCCACCTACTGGGATGCGGGGTTGGGACTCTCGTTCTTCGACAGCAACGTCAAGCTGCAGCTCCAGATCGGCATGTCGCCTCCCGGACGCTTCTCGGGGTTCGTGATCGGGGCGAAGCTCCTCGCGAACATCGCAACCCTTCCGTTCGGCTACATCCTCGGCCCCTCATGGGACTTCTTCTCCATGGCCCTCGCGATCGGGGCGAACTTCTCGTACTTCACGATGTCCGAGAACAGCATCGCCTTCAGCGGCGCGGGGCTCGTGCTCGGCGGGGTCGTGGGACAGCTTGAGTTCGCCAAGTTCCGCATCCCCGGCTGGCGCGTCCTGAACAACTGGTCGCTGTACACCGAGTATCAGCTCTGGTTCATCTCCTCCGACGTCCAGGGGGGCGTCGTGAACAAGGTCGCTTTCGGGATGAGGGTGGGGCTGCTGTAGGGCCCGATCGGAGTTTGACGCAGGAGAAGCCTTCCCCGCGCCTGGGGCGGCTTTCCCTCAGACTTGTCAGGCGGCAGTTCACGTGGTATATTCCATAAAAGAATGAGCGCTCGCTTTTTATAATATGCGCTCGTGCCGGAGAGGGGCTGCCATGTCACGAACGAGGGACGAAAACAAACGCATCGCGATTCTCCAGGCATCGAAGATGCTTTTCGCTCAGAAGGGCTTCTTCAACACGTCCATCGCCGACATCGTCCGGGAGACCGGGATGACGGTCGGGGTGATCTACACATACTTCACGAGCAAGGACGCGATCGTGCGGTCGATCGTGGAGGAGGGGTGGGCGGAGCTGTACGCGCGCCTCGAGGAGGGGCTGGCCGCCGCGGCGAGTGCGGAAGACAAGTTCCGCCTGCTCATCGAACGGTTCATTCCCGGGCTGGCCGCCGATGCGGCCCTCATCAACATCCTCCTTTCGGAAGCTGTCACCTACACGCGCATCGAGGAGAAGGTCGAGAAGATCACGGACCTTGTGTATTCCATCACCCGGAGCCTCGCCACTGGCAAGCGGTCCCTGGCGGCATACACGCGCGAGACGCTTCGGACGGCGCTCGTCGTGTTCTTTCTCGGCATCATGAACACCGTCAAGATCGCCCGGCTCAGCACGCTCGGGATCAGCGACCGGGACATCGTCGCATTCGTGAAGCTGATGGCGAGGGAATCCCTCGGCATTTCCATCTGACGGATTGGAGCGCGCAGTGAAACCCTTTTCAGACTTCGTCATCCGTTTCCGCGTCCTCATCATCGCGGCCACGCTCATCGTGACGGCTGTCCTCGGCTTCTTCATCAAGGACACGACGATCAACTCCGACATCCTGAGCTATATGCCAAAGAACGATCCGGCCGTGAAGCTCAATACGTACATCAGCGAGCGCTACGGCGGGACGCAGCTCGCCGTGGTCGCCTTGGAGTCGGACGATGTGTTCACCGCGGAGGGCCTTTCCCGTGTCGCCGCGCTGACCACGACGCTCGCCGGCATTGACGGCGTGCTCTCTGTCACGAGCCTCACCGACGTGATGGACATCCGCAAGTCCGTGGACGGCCTGGAGGTGGGCAAGCTGATCGAGCCCGGGACCATCCCCCGCACCGGCGAGGGGATGGAGAGGCTGCGGGAGTATGTGCTGGGCAAGGACATGTACCGCGGCAGGCTCGTGAGCGCGGACGGGAAGGCCACCGTGGTGGTCGCCAGGATCGAAGAAAAGGCGGACAAGTCCCGTGTCGCAAAGGAGATCCGCGGGGCCGTCGAACAGATGCGGGTCCCCGAGAAAGTGTATTACGCGGGGCTTCCCTTCCAGCTGATCGAGATTGACCGGCTCGTCGTCGACGACATGATCCGGCTGATCCCCCTCGCGGCAGCGCTCATCATCGCCGCGCTCGCCGCGAGCTTCCGCTCCGTGCGCGGAGTGGTCCTGCCTCTCGTCGCGGTCGGGATCAGCACGGTCTGGGTGATCGGCATCATGGCGCTTGTCCGCGTCCCCTTCTCCTTGATCACGAACGTGCTTCCCGTGGTCCTCATGGCGACGGGAAGCGCATACGGCATCCACGTGGTGAGCGCGTTCAACGAAACGGGTGCGGCGGGGGACAGGCGCGCCGGCGCGCGCGCTGCCCTCGCCGGGATCGCGCTCCCCGTTCTCCTTGCCGCCGTCACCACGATGGCCGGGTTCCTCTCGTTTCTCTTCGGGTCGTACCTCACGATGATCCGGGAGTTCGGCCTTTTCGCAAGCCTCGGAATCCTCCTCTCCGTCATCGTGTCGCTCACCTTCGTTCCCGCTGTCCTTTCCTTCCTTCCCGCGAAGCGGCCGCGGATGCCGCGGCGGGTGAGGCCGGGACTCCTCGGAGGGCTGGGAGGGCTCGTTCTGAAGCGCAACCGGGCGGTCGTCGTCGTGGGCGCGATCGTGCTCGCGGCATCCATCGCCGCGATGCCCTTCGTGAAGCGCGAGGTGGACATCATTTCCTACTTCCGCACCGGCACGGACATCCGCGCCGCGGAAGACCTCATGCGGGAGCGCTTCGGAGGCTCGATCACCATCCAGGTTCTTGTCCAGGGAGATATCCGTGAGCCCGCGGTCCTGCGCCGGATGAAGGCAATGGAAGGCTTCCTCCGCGGCCAGCCGGGCCTGCACAACGTCAGCTCCATCGTGGAGATCGTCGAGCAGATGAACGACGCGATGGGCGACGGCCTCGAGATCCCCGACAGCAGGGCGAAGGTGGACAACCTCTGGTTCCTCATCGAGGGCGAAGAGCAGCTCGATCGCATGGTGAGCCCGGACGCGGGGGAGGCGGTGATCAGCGCGACGCTCGAGAAGCTCAATTCCCGGGAGCTGGACGGGTTCGTCCGCAACATCGGGCGATACGCTTCAGCGAGCTCCTCGCCCGAATGCGCCTTCCAGCTCAGCGGCATGGCATCCACCTACCAGAAGATGGACAGCGCGCTGAAGTCCAGCCAGATCTGGAGCCTCGCTCTGGCCACCGTATTCATGTTCGCCTGCAACCTGTACCTCTTGCGCTCCCTGTCGGGGGCGCTGATCGGCCTCACGCCGATCGTTTTCACTCTCTTCGTGCTGTTCGGCGTCATGGGGGCGACGGGCATCCCCCTGGATATTGCCACGGTCCTGATCGGCAGCATCTCGCTCGGCATGGGCATCGATTACTCCATTCACTTCCTCAGCCGCTACCGCCGCGAGCTGGCTGAGGGGAGGGAGCGCGCGGAGGCCCTGGCCGTCACGCTGAATACGACGGGGAAGGCGATCTTCATCAACGTGGCGACGGTTTCCATCGGATTCCTCGCCCTGCTGATCGGAAACCTCATCCCGGTCCGCAACTTCGGCCTGCTCATCGCGGTGACCATGATCAGCGCGGGGATCGGGGCGCTCACCCTTCTGCCCGCCGTTATGTTCCTCGCGCCGAACGGAGCGCTGCGAAGGGCAGCTGAGCGGGCCAAAATGCTGGCGGCTGGTCTCGGGCTGAAGCTCAAGCCGAGCCGGGTCAGGGTGGAGACGGAAAAGGAAAAGGAGAAGAAATGAGGACTCATGCACGCGGCGTCATGGCCGCCCTGTTCGGCGCAGCTCTCGCGGCGGCTGGCCCTGTCTTTGCTGAGGAAGCCCTGACGGGCGCGGCGATCCTCGAAAGCGTCGACGAAACGATGAGCGCCCCGCGCGACCAGGTGGTGGAATCCACCCTGGCGCTGATCGACAGGGACGGCGGCAGGAAGGAGAGGACCCTCCAGATGCTCCAGAAGGGCGCGAGCACCCGCATGGTCCGCTTTCTCGCTCCCGCCGACCAGAAGGGGATCAGCGTCCTTTCCCTCCCGGACGGCTCGATCTACCTGTACCTTCCCGCGTTCAAGAAGGTGAAGCGGATCGCCTCCCACGTGAAGAATACGGAGTTCGCCGGCACGGATTTCACCTACGACGACATGGAGGCCAAGCGCTACTCCGAGTTCTACACGGCCGAGCTCGTGCGCACAGAGGCGGACAGCTATGTCATCGCGCTCGCGCCCCGGCAGGCGGGAGCGAGCGAGTACTCGAAGCTGATCATGTGGGTGAGGAAGGACAGCTTCGTGCCCAGCGCTGTCGAGTTCTACGACGCCAAGGGGATCCTCTCCCGAAGGATGCGGAGCGAGCGCGTCGAGAAGGTCGGCAGGTACTGGGTCGCGCGGGAGAGGGAGATGGAGAACATCGCCAGGGGCCACAAGAGTACAATGATCGTGACGTCTCTGAAGTTCGATTCGGGGCTCTCCGACGACATGTTCACGACGCGCGCGCTTGAGCGCTGAGGAAGGTGAGGAAGATGAGAATTGCACGCGTGATCGCGCTTTTCGCCTCGGCCATGCTCGCCGCGGGAGGACCGCACGCGGGCTTCGCCCAGGGCCTGAGCGTGGGCGGATTCCTCCAGACCAGGGCGGAGCTGCCCGCGGGAGCCGGCTTCGATTTCTCGAGCGGCTCGTTCGGTCGAATGGATCTTGCGCTGGACCTGCACGGCGAGGCGAAGCCGGGAGGAAACATCCGGCTGTACGGCGAAGCATTGTTCCGCGAAAGTGACCTGCCCGTCGCGCTGACTGACCCCGCTCGCCTCTCTTCATATTCGACGCTCCATCCGATGGACTTCCGGCTGGTGGAGGCCTATGCCGACCTCTACGATCTCCTCGTTCCGCGCCTGGACCTGCGCCTGGGAAAACAGCGGATCGCCTGGGGCCCGGCGGAGAGGGTGGGGGTCGTCGATTTCCTCGACCCGTACGACCTCGAGGACCCCTGGAGCTTCGGCGCCCGGATCCCTTCGATCGCGGCGAAGCTCTCGATGTCCTTCACATCCCTGAGGATCGAGGCGGTGTACATTCCCACCTTCACGCCCGCCCTCCTTCCCGAGAACGCATCGTCGCTGATGCCCGGACCGGCCGTGGAGCTGCCCGTTCCGCTCGCGCTCGGCGCAGTGAAGATGACCGTCCAGATGCCCGCCTCGGACGTCTGGTCGAATGCGACCCTCGCCTCGCGCATCAGTCTCGCTCTGGGCTCGTTTGACATCGCTGCCAGCTACCTCTACGGCCGGCAGTCACTTCCCGCGGTCACCGGCATCACGGGTTCCTTTGCCGCGCCGTCGAGCGTGGACATCGCGGTGACGCTCCAGTACCCTCGGCAGCACGTTGTCGGCCTCGACGTCGCGGGAGATCTCTTCGGCCTTGGGGTGTGGGGAGAAGCAGCCGTTTTCTGGCCGGACTATGCGGTCGTGACGGACATGCGGGGGATCGGCGGCCCGCCCACGCCCACGGAGGAGAGGGCTGTGTGGTACGCGAAGGGCGTCCTCGGGTGCGACTACACGTTCCCGGGAGGCCTATACGTGAACATGCAGTACTCCCACGGCTTTTTCAACGAGGCGGCGCGCGAGGACCTCAACGACTACCTGCTCCTTGGGGCCGAATGGCGGCTGCCCGGCGGCGTCGTGAAGCTCGGCCCGATCGGCGCTGCGGTCGAGGTGGACGACTGGGCGAACATCGGGAATGCGTGGGCGCTCGTGCTGAATCCCGAGCTCGCCCTGTACCCCATGGACAACGCCGAGATCGCCGCGGGAGCCCGCTGGATTGCCGGCAGCGACTCCACGAGCTTCGGGGCGCGCAAGGAGGAGAACGCCGTCTACATGAGGATCAGGCTCAGCTTCTGAGATCGATTGGCTGCCGCCCCCGCGGCGGCCGGCCGCCCGCTCAGTGCATCTCCGCCTCGCAGGTGCCGATCCCGCTCCTGAGGTAGCTGAACTGCACGTTGGGGTGATCGGCGAGCAGCGACATCGGCACCGACGAGTCGGGGATCCGGCGCGAGATCATGAGCGCCGTGAGCCTGATGCCGAAGGGGTTGTCGTGCACGCCCGGGTGCCAGATCGACACCTTCTCCGACTTCCACGTCTCCACGGGTCCGACCGACAGGGCCTGTGACGGCACGGCTGTCACCACTCCTCCTCCCGAGGTGCGCGCGTTCTGGATGATCGTCATGGGATGAAGGTCGACCACCCGGGCCGAGAGCTTCCTGTACTCGGCGGGCGTCGGGGGCGCGTCCCGGTACATGCCTTCGCGCTTCACGGGATCATTGAAGGCCCAGTGCTTCACCTCGCCCTGGCCGCCCTGCATGATCAGGCACCTCGCCGAGTCGTACGAGGCCGTGTACTCCCTCACGTTGTCGGCGCGCAGGAAGTGCAGATTCTCGTCGGGCATGCGCAGCTTCCTGTCGATCCGATTGAAGCACATGTCCCTATCAGCCTTTGCGAAGCTGAGGGGATGGGTGATCGGCACCTCCTTGCCGTCCACGTACCACTCGTCCATGGCCCAGAAATGGCCGTGGCGCACGTCGATGCCGAGGTCGTTCACGATTTCTGCCACGAGGGGCAGCTGCTCGGTGGGTCCGATGGGCCCGCAGATGCCGGCGGGCCGGCTCGCCGTCGCCGCGCGCCAGGTCTGCACGTACTCCAGCGCCTCCGCGGTGTAGAACGACTCCCGGGTGTCATAGAACTTCACCGTGAATCCCGGACGCGCGAGCTTCAGGATGTCGTCCGGCGTAAGCCTCGCCGCCTCGGCCAGTATCTCGGGATCCATTGTCGTGTAGTCCCAGTACTCCTTCGCCACTCTGCTGATGCTCCTCACTGCCGTCCCTCCTTGTCCGTCCGTCGTTGTCACACCCGCCCGAGCACGTCGGCGGCGGCGAGGATGCCGCAGCCCAGCGCCGAGCCGTCGATGCCGAGCCTCGACACGCGAAGCTCCAGGTCTTCGAATATCTCACGCATGCAGTTGGCGCGCAGCGCCTGCGCAATAGCCTCCTCCATGATCCTGTTCGACCCGATGAGCCCGCCGCCGAGGATGAGCAGCGACGGGTTGATGAGGTTTACGGCGTTCGCGAGAGCGAGGCCGACCAGGCTTCCGGCCGAGCCCAGCAGCTCGGCGCTGAACGGGTCGCCCATGCTCGCGGCGATCGAGACGTCCTGGGCTGTGACGCTCTCGGCCTTTCCGTGCGTGAGGTCCTTGAGCAGCCGCGAGCGGCCGGCCTCGATGCCGGCGAGAGCGTCCCGCGAGATGGCCCGGCCCGACGCCACCGTTTCCAGGCACCCCCTGTTGCCGCAGGCGCACGTCGGACCATCGGGCGCGACGATCGTGTGGCCGATCTCTCCCGACTTGTTGCCCGCTCCCGCGTACAGCTCTCCCTCGACCACGATCGCGAGGCCGATGCCGTAGCCGAGATCGGCGAGAAGGAAGTCCGGCCTCCCCGCGGCCTCGCCCAGCCATTTCTCGGCCAGGGCATACGCGCGGGAGGAGTCCTCGACAAGGACTGGCCGGTCGAACCAGCCCTCGAAGATATCCCGCAGCCCGACATCCCGCCACCCAGGGATGTTCTCGGCCACGATGGAGGTGCCGGTCGCGGGATTCATGAAGCCCGGCGCGCAGATGCCGATCGAACGCACGGCCGCCGTCGCCTTGCTCGAGCCCATGAGCCCGCGGCAGATCGTCCTCATCTGGTCGAGGATGATGTCGACCGGGAGACCGGGTCGGATCTCGAAGAATACCCGATCGAGCGCCCTGCCCCTGAGGTCGGCGAGAATGCCGATGATGTGCGTGCCCCCGAGATCGATGCCGATGAAGTTGCTGTGACCGCCGGACAAGCTGAGCAGCTCCTGGCGGCGCCCGGCGAGGGATTCCCTGAATCCCACGGGGACGATCAGGGATTCTTCGAGCAGCTCGTCCACGATGCCCGAGACGGTTTTCTTGTCGAGCGAAAACTCCGTCGCGAGATCGCCTCGCGAGATTTTTCCCCGCTCGCGGATGAATGAGAGCATCCGCGCTCGCTTTTCGACAGCTTGGCCGCTTTTTTTCATTGATGGCATTATAGGGGCTTTTCTGGTTCGTTTCAACTCCTGCTTGACAAATAAGGGGAAAGATAGTATAAAAAGGGCCATTTTATAGGAAATACTCTCCGAACAGATCAGGGTGCCACACGGGAGAGCAGATGGGAGAGCAGAATGAAAGAAAAACTGGCGATAGACGGTGGAAAGCCCTCACTCGCTCGGAAAGACTTCAAGAACTGGCCCATCATCGGCGCCGACGAGCGTAGGCTCGTGAACGAGGTCCTGGACCGCGGGATTCTCGCGGGCGGCACGGCGCCCCAGGTCAAGGCCCTGGAAAAGGAATGGGCGGCGTACACGGGCTCGAAATACTGCCTGACCACCTGCAGCGGAACGGCAGCCCTCCATATGGCCCTGGCCGCGGTCGGCGTGGGCCCCGGCGACGAGGTGATCACGTCGGCCTTCACCTTTCTCGCCTCGGCCTCCTGCGCGATCCACCAGAATGCGGTCCCGGTCTTCGTCGACATCGACCAGAAGACCTACTGCATGGACCCGGCAAGGCTTGAGGCCGCGATCACCCCGCGCACGAAGGCGATCATCCCCGTGCACATCCAGGGCTGCCCCGCGGACATGGATCCCATCCTGGCCATCGCGAAAAAGCACAAGCTGTTCGTCATCGAGGACGCCTGCCAGGCTCACGGGGCGACGTACAAGGGAAGGAAGGTCGGCACCCTCGGGGACATCGGCGCATTCTCGCTCAACAACTTCAAGAATCTCTGCGGAGGCGAGGGCGGACTGTTCGTCACGGACGACGAGGCGCTGCTGCAGAAGGGCGTGCTCATCCGATGCTTCGGCGACGAGGTGGACGAGGTGAGCAAGCGCAGGGTCTACAATGCGTCGATCCTCGGCTACATGTACAGGAACCAGGAGCTTCCCGCCGCGCTCACCCGGGCGCAGCTGCTGCACCTTGACGAGTTCAATGCCGCGCGCATCGGCAATGCAGACGCGCTCACCCGCGAACTGGCGAAGATCCCCGGCGTGATTCCTCCGTTCTGCCCGCCGGGCGCCACCCACGTGTACTTCATGTACAATGTCCGTTTCGATCCGAGGAAGGCGGGGGTGAGCTGCGAGCCAAGGAGGTTCCGCATCGCGGTCGAGAAGGCCTTGTACGCGGAGGGCATGCTGGTCGGCCAGTGGCAGACCATGCCCGTTCCCGCTCAGGACCTGTTCCAGAGCAGGCTGGGCTACGGCGGCACGGGATATCCGTGGACGATCAATGAGGCCAAGGGGATCCACTACAACTATGATCCCGACAGCTTCCCGGTCGCAAAGGAGCTGTGCGACACGTACACCATCGTGCACGGGATCCACGCGCCGAACGGCGGCTGGCTTGTCGAGAAGATGGCCGCGGCTTTCCGAAAGGTTTTCTCGAACCTCGATGTGGCGATGAAGCACGCTGACGATCCGATCTATCCGGGGGCCGATGGCGCCCTCTACGGCGCGGGGTAGGAGCGGACACGGGGCGGCTGAGATGAGAAGCAGGGGACTGTACGGGAAAAAGCTCCTCGACATCCAGGAGCGCGTTCGAGAGATCGCGAGCCCCGACGAGGACCACGTCGTGGTGAAAGTGCGCGCCTGCGGCGTGTGCGGGACGGACATCAATTTTGTCCGCGACTGGAAGGACGACCCGATGCCCCTGGGCCATGAGATCGCCGCCGAGGTCGTCGAGGTCGGGAAGAACGTCAGGAGCGTTGCGCCGGGCGACAGAGTGATCGTCGAGGACTGCACGATGTGCGGCATCTGCGACGCGTGCAAGAGCGGACACCCAGAGCTCTGCCGGACCATGTACTCGATTGAAGGCCAGCCCGGCATGGGCCAGTACCTGTGCGTGCGCTTCAACAGCCTTGTGAAGTTCGAGGGCCTGGACGACGCGTCTGCCTGCTTGACGGAGCCGCTGGCGGTCTCGCTCACCGCCGTGCTGAACGCCCAGATCCCCCTCGGTGGAAGCGTCATGGTGCTGGGCAATGGGCCTCTGGGCCTCATGGCCGCTCGCCTGGCGAAACTGCGCGGAGCTGGGTTCGTCGGCATCACCGGTCTCGCCCGCGACAATGAGCGGGAGCGGGCGCGCTTCGCCGCTGCGGAGCGCTTCGGGTGCGACCTGACGGTCGAGACGGGCAGGGAGAGCGTCGAGGATCAGGTGAAGGCGCGCTGTGCCGCCGGGGTGGACAGGGTGATCGTGAGCTCGCCGCCCGAGAGCATGCCCGACGCTTTCAAGGTGATCAGGTTCGGGGGGATCGTGACCTTCTTCGGCCTTCACTTCGGAGGCAGGAGCACGATCGGCCTCGACGTGAACGACATGATCTTCAGGAAGATCTCGCTCATCCCGACCTTCGCGGAGCCGGCGATCAACTTCCCGGTCGCGCTCAGGCTCCTGCGCGACGGCCTGGTCGACGCGTCCGCGCTGGTGACGCATACCTTCGGCTTTGACGAGGCACGGCCGATCCTCGCCGGCATCGTTGAGGGGAGCCTGCCCGTCGTCAAGGCCGTGATGCTTCCGAACCGGTGAGGGTCCGCTGGATCTCGGCGGCGAAGGCGTCGATCTCGTCTCCGCCCTCCAGCACGCCGATCTCGATGTCCATCTCCCGCTGCTCGCCCGGTTCGAGCATGGGCAGGCGCCCCTCCGCGCGCAGGACCGAGCGGTTCACCGTCTTCGTGTTCACCGGCTCGAAGCCAACCACATAGTCCACCTCGTTCAGCATCTTCCATTCGTTCAGGAAGGGGAGACTGGCCGTGCGGTACCTGAGCGACAGGCCGAGTCCGCCCGCAAGCCTCCTGTTGACCATCGCGGCCCGCGTGTACCCCTCGCCGTCCGCCGCCATGGAGTGCAGGTAGTCCAGGCCGACAGCGCTGCGGTCGGGGCCGGCGAACCGCAGCACCTCGCCGAGACGCTGGGCGGCGGGGGCGTCATAGGGCTCGATGGAGCGCGAAGCGAGGAGCAGCTCGCTCGACGCGTCCAGCAGCGGGAAGCCGGCGTTCACGTGGTACAGGATCGTGAAGGGGGAGGGGCGGGGTCCGATGTTCTCGACCCTGTCGCGGATGCGGAGGCTCTTCGCCCCCAGCGACGTCGCGATCGACCGGGTGAGGCGCAGCTTGTCGCCGAACAGCACGCACTCCTCGACGATGCCGGTGATCTCCAGCACCCGCTCATCTCCCTCCCACCGGGAGAGATCGCAGACCTGCGCTGCCGGCAGGGCCGAGTAGCGGCCGTGCAGGCCCAGCTCCTCTTCTCCGTCCCTTCCGGGATCGCCGAAATACGAGAGGCCGCAGGTTGTCAGGAGGCCTCCAAAGAACACGCGCAGCCATTCGCTGCCGAAGGGGTCGTGGTATCCGGGGTGCGCGATCCCGCCAGGAGCGTGGTACACGAGGCCGACGCCCTTGTAGGAGCAGTCGGCGATATCCAGGCCCCTGTCCGGGAGGACCGTGAATGAGAGGCCCGAGCCCGTGTCGATGAGCGCTGCCCTCACTCCGCGCGCCCGGCCCTCCGTGAGCTCGCAGTGCCTGATCCCGCCCAGCTGGCGGAGCGTCCCGACCCTGCGCTCGATCTCCCTACGGCTGAAGTCTCTGTTCCCGATCCGCGCCATTGCTCCTACTCCCTTTCCCAGCGCATCTGGGCCGCGTAGCGCTCGGCCACGCGTCGAAGGCTGTCGTGAAGGTCCCGAATGTCCCCGTCCGTCCACCCGCCGTCCAGCCATGCCACGGGAATGGCGAGGACGTCGGGCGCGAATGCTCTCGCAGCCTCCTCGTAGCCCGCGAGGATCTCCTGCGCGGTCTCGCCGTTGTCGAACATCAGCTCGACGAGGCCGCGGCCCGCGAAGGCTTTTGCGAGCCGGCGGAAATCCGGCCTCGTGTACCGGAAGGAGCAGTTCAGTCCGTCGATGGGCGGGTCGTGGTCGAGGTACAGTCCGGCTGCCGGGTGCGGGCCGCAGTTGTGGATCCTCCCACCCCTCCACTGTCTGAAAATGCGGTTGTTCGCCGGCATCGAGAACTCGGAGAAATGTTCCGGGGATAGTCCGGCGCACACGTCATCCGACACGAAACCTTTGCGGCCTTCCGGCGCCCACACGGGATCGAAGTCGATGCAGGTAAGCCTGTCGATGCCGCCGGCAGCCCTGATGACCTCCCTGTAGCACGCGATCTGCACGTCAGCCGCGAAATCGAGGAACCCTTTGAGCGCCTCGGGCTCATCGTAGAGCGCCGTGAACAGCAGGTCGGTTTCGAAGAGGTCCTTTGCCGTGTTCAGGGGCCCTCCGAGGTCTGGGCCGGCGAGAGACACGTCGGGAGGCAGCTCCCGGGCGAAGCGCTCGGTCCAGCGCAGGATGAAGGGCATGAGCCCGCTCGCGCGGGGATCAGGAGGCGGGGCAGCCGCGAGGGCCGCGGCCTGGCCGATATCGGTGATGGGGTGGCGCAGGACCCCCGGGGCCTGGTTCGGGTCTTCGCTCCAGTGCGGCTCGAGCCCGAACATCGTGGCGATCGTGATGTAGCCGGGCCACAGCCGCGCCGCGGGTATGTAGTCGTCGGGAAGGAGCCGGAGGAGCCTGTCGATGTTCGCCCGGTTGCAGGCGAGCTGCAGCTCCCCGCTCTCGCACGCCTCTCGGAGGGTGTGCCCGTGGAAGTCCTCGAGCACGAAAGCGATCGGCGTGTGATCGACCTTCTGCCGCCGCCACGCCCTGCGAATCCTCTCCTTGCGCTTCTCGATCTCCCGCCCGTTGATCGACGCGATGTCCATCCCGCCTCCTCCGCGCCATTATACCGGTCCAAGGGCCGGGCCGGAAAGCTTTTTTTGTTGACAAATCTCGGGGTTGCCCCGATAATCGAAGGGTCCCGATCCCCGGACTCGCGCCCGGATGCCAACCTGGAGATGACATGACCTCACGGGAACGGATGCTCGCGGCCATCGGCTGCGAGACAGTCGATCACACCCCCTGTTCCTTTATGCTGTTCAACAATCTCTACGACAAGTGCCGCACGGAATCCGACTATGCGGAGAAGCAGGTCGAGATGGGCCTGGATGCATTCGTGCACGTCGGCCATCTCAACCACAGCCTCCATCTCTACGGGGGCCTGCACCCCGACGCCACGTGGCGCGAATGGGTCGAGGAGAAGGACGGGGCAAGGTACTTCTGCCGCAGAATCGACACCCCCGCGGGGCCGCTCACGAGCCGCGTACGACAGCGCGAGGGGTGGCCCACGAAGGATGACTTCCCCCTGATGAAGGACTGGGTCGTTCCCCGCATGGAAGAGCCGCTGGTCAAGCCCGAGCAGGACCTCGAGAAGGTCCGGTTCCTCTTCGGCCCGGTCAAGGACGCGGACATTCGCGAGCTTCGCGAGGAGGCGGCCGAGGCGGCCGTGCTGGCCAGGAAGCATGGCCTGCTGCAGGTGGGGGGATGGAAGGGCGGCGTGCGCCCCGGGCTCCAGGTCGACCCAGGCGTCATGGGCTGCGATGCGATGGCGTGGCTCTCGGGCTACGAGCAGATCATGATACTCGCGCTCACCCAACCTGTGCTCATCGAAGAGTACGCCCAGATCATCCACGAGTGGAACATGCGCCAGATCGAGGTGTACCTCGACGTTACGGAGGCGGAGCTGATCGTGCGGCGCGGATGGTACGAGACCACGGAGTTCTGGACCCCGACGGGCTTCCGACGGATCATCGCTCCGACTCTCAAGCGCGAGGCGGACCTCGTGCACCAGGCCGGCCGGAAGTTCGGCTACATCATCACGAGCGCTTTCCTCCCCCTGCTGGACGACATCCTCGATGCCGGGGTCGATGTCCTGATCGGCCTGGATCCCTCCGAGGGCAAGGGCACGCACCTGCCGGCCATCAAGGAGCGCTTCCGCGGGGCGAAAAGGGCGCTGTGGGGCGGGGTGAGCGGCGCGATCACCGTCGAGATGGGTACCGAGGCGGAGACGGAGAAGGCCGTCCACGCCGCCCTCGAGGCCCTCGGCGACGGAGGAGGATTCATCCTCTCGCCCGTGGACAACGTGCGCGAGGACACGGAAACGGCGTGGCGGAACACCCGCCGTTTCATCGGGGCGTGGAAGAGGCACTGGTAGGAGAGCATCACAGAATAGAGCATTACAGGAGCGTTGCTCCTGTGGTAAGTTCTTGGTCGGAGAGTCTTTCAAAGGGGGTTTCTATGAGAAAGGGAACAGCACTTCTGCTCGCGGTCCTTCTTCTCCTCCCGCTCGCGGCATTCGCAGGCGGCCAGAAGGAGAAGAAGCCCGCCGAGGCCGAGACGATCACCGCCCTGTTCGGCATCGATGCCGCGGGCAAGCACATGGGCGAGAGGGCGGCCGAGTTCACCGCCAAGACGGGCATCAAGGTGAACCTGGTCGAGGTGGAATGGGACACGATGGTGAACAAGCAATCGGTGGCGCTGACGGCGAACGAGCCCACCTTCGACATCGTGGACTGCGGCTCCTTCATGCTGCCCGAGTACGTGCCAAGCGGCAAGTACTCCGACATCTCAGACATGTTCTCGGCGGCTGACAAGGCGAAGTTCATGGAGGGCATGATCGACGCGGTCACCATCGGCGGCAAGGTCTACGCGGCGCCCCTGATGGCCTCCTGGACCATCATGTTCTACAACTCGGAGATGTTCACGAATGCGGGCCTGGACCCGAACAAGCCGCCTGTCACGTGGGATGAGCTTGTCGCCTACGGGAAGAAGATCCAGACCAAGGACACTTACGCGTACACGGATTCCCTGGCTCAGGGCGAGCAGGCATCGTGCGCCTTCTACCGCTGGGCAAAGTCCGCGGGGGCGAAGATCAGCGAGTGGCGGGGCAACAAGGTGTACTGGCTGCTGGACAGCCCCGAGTGCGTGCAGGCCCTCGACTTCCTCAAGAAGATGATGAGGGAG
>CAYGXO010000033.1:0-26330 GCA_964353885.1 uncultured Spirochaetaceae bacterium | reverse complement strand
CGGTAGGCTCCATCGCGTTCAGCGTCCACGCGCAGCCGTGCCAATCGTCGATGGGTGTTCCAGTGCAGATGGATCATACGCGGGACCATGGTCTTCGCCCTCCCCGAGGAGAAGCATACCAGGGCCTCGTGACTATGTCTTGTTAATTATGCGCGGCCGTGTAGTAGTCGACTCTGCTCTGACACACCCTCACAGCACGGAATCGCTTGCCGAGAAAGGGAAGCAGGCCCAGGTCGCAGCAGGCAAGCAGAGCGACTGGATCCACGAAAATCTCTCGGCTGTCGCGGGCGGCAGCGATCTGCGACACCAGGACTCCCGTAACGCCGCCATGGGTTGACCCCTTGCGCTGCCCTCGCGCTGTGGCTCCCCGATGCGGGTCCTCGCTGTCATCACCGATCCTCAACAATGTCTGAGAATCCTCCGTCATCTCATCGAGACCGGAACCGCCCCACCGGGGCTGGACGCCGCTTCCTTGAATTGAACCTTCTCTCCCGTCCCCCCCCCTCACGGGATCGCTCTGTCTCTTGGGTCAGCACACCACGCCGCTCGGAGCGCATGACGACCGTTTAGGCCCGCCCCTTGAATCCCTGCGCGTCCCGCACGGCCTGCCTTCACTCTCTTCGGCGCTTTCCTTGCTCAGAACGGGCGCCCTTCTCTGCTCAAGCCCTCCTGCAAAAGGCGTGTGCCTCCCCGGCGTGTATAAAACGCCCTACCATTTTGTTGAAGCACATGTCCTCCCACAGCCACACCCACTCGGGAACGACCCCGGCGGCCAGCACCTTTTTCAGCATCTCCAGGTCGAGGTACGACTGGTGATCAAGCATTTCTTCGACCAGCGATGGGTTGTCGAATATCGCGTAGCTCACGCCCTGCAAACCCATGTAGTTGCGGATGTTTCCATAGAGTGACAGCAGGTTCATGCCGACGGGGAAATCGCGGTCGCGGAAATGCTTTCCTTCGTGCTCGGGCTTGATGGGGAACTGCAGCTTGTCTTCGGTCATGATCTGCCAGCCTTCCGGCCACCGACCTTTCGAATGCGGGTCGAGCCGCTTTTTGTACTCCTCCCAGGTCTGCCTGTCCTTCACCGGGTAGTCAAAGTACTCGGGAATCGTGTCGAACTCCTTCTTGTGCCGGCACAGCGAGCCGTCGTAGTCCCGCTGGATCACCCACTCGCTGGTCTCCTCCACGATTTCGACCGGAAATACGGGGTCGATTGTAACGCACCACGGCGGATTGTTGCTCTTCCCCATTCCGCCGATTGCCCCCCGCGGAATGATGCCCTCATTCTGGTCCTGCATTCCCACCAGGCGGGCGTTGACCTGCTTCTTGTTGTCCATGTTCGTGACAGGCATGCCCTCGGTGACCCAGCGGTCGAACGCTTCATTCCAGGAATCGACGCTCCAGAGGAACACGTCGTCGCGCAATTCGAACCTGGCGATCTTCTTGAATCTCTCCTGTGCCGTCATCTGCATCACCCCCGGTTGTGTGGTTGGCCGCGATTGTACTCCACCGGGAGGGCCAAAAGGTTCACTTTCCTTGGCCGAAGTTTGCACTGGTTTGTTCTTTGCTCCGCCGGGCTCAGCTTGTTTCTTCGGCCTCAGCAATGGGCGACAGGACTTTGACGGTCGTATCCGACGACACCAAAATCCGTGAAATCCGGCCGGAAAATGCAGCTTCCACCTCGTTCGTGGCTTTGTCTGTTTCCACCTCGGCAAGCGCCTCACCTTGCTGGAAGGTGTCTCCTTCGTTTTTCAGCCAACGAACGAGGCGGCCTTCTTCCATAGTGAGGCCCAACCGCGGCATCAGTATGTAACGCAATACGTCCCCTTCGTCTCGCTCTCAGGCCGCCTCGCCGGCGATACGGCGGATGGCCGCTTCCACTATGTCTTCCCGCTCATGACCGTACGAACCGCCGCGGCGATCTTCTTGGCGTTGGGCAGCACAAACTCCTCGAGCACGGGGCTGAAGGGAATCGGCACGTTTTCTGCGGCGACGCGGAAAATCGGAGCCTTCAGGCTCGAGAAAGCCTTCTGCGCGACCAGCGCCGCGATTTCCGCCCCCGCCCCCGCTCGCAGCCATGCCTCGTGTACAACCACCAGGCGTCCGGTTCTTTCAACGGAATCCAGGATTGCCTGTTCGTCCAGGGGCACAAGGGTGCGTGGATCGATGACTTCCGTATCGATTCCTTCTGAGGCCAATGCCTGGGCAGCTTCAAGCGCCATTCGAACGGTGTAGGATGTTGCGACAATCGTGGCGTCCGATCCCTTACGAACAATAGCGGCCTTTCCAAAGGGAACGCTGTATTCTTCCTCGGGAACCTCGCCCTTCACCTGGTACAGCTTCTTGTGCTCGATGAACAGCACAGGATTGTCGTCCGAGAACGCCGTCTTCAGCAGGCCCTTGGCGTCGTAGGCACTGGAGGGCATAACAACCTTGATGCCCGGGGTGTGCATGAACCACGCTTCGAGGCACTGGGAATGCTGGGCTGCGGCGGACTGGTATCCGCCGATCGGGGTGCGAATGATCAATGGAATCCTGACTTTCCCTCCGAACATGTACCTGATCTTCGCTGCCTGGTTGTAGACCTGGTCCATTGCAACGCCGAGGAAGTCGCAGAACGGGATTTCCGCAATGGCCCGGCAGCCTGTAAGCGCTGCGCCGAGGGCGCATCCGATGATGCAGGCTTCGGAGATCGGGGCATCGCGCATCCGCTGCTCGCCGAACTCCTGCCAGAGTCCCTGTGAAAGCCCCATCTCGCCGCCGTATGGGCCAACGTCCTCGCCGATCATGAAGCTGTGGGGGTCTTTCCTCATTTCCTCACGAATTGCCTCGCGCACCGCCTCCATGTACGTGATCATTCTCATGGCCCGACCCCCGCCTGCGCGAACAAGTCTTCGAGCGCCTCGCGCGGTTCAGGCACGGGACTTTGCCGCGCGAAAGCGACCGCCGTGTCGATGCGCGCCTCAATCTCCTTGAGAAATCCCTTCAAGTCCTCGTCACTCAGGCCTGCTTCGCTCACGAGTTGGGCGCCGAGTCTTTGCACGGGGTCCCGAGTTTTCCACTCGGCCAGTTCGTCCTTTTTCCAGTAGCTCACCACTTCCCCTTCGAAGTGACCCCTCTGGCGAAAAGTCTTCGCAACGATGAAGGTTGGTCCCTGCCCTGCGCGGGCTCGTTGCACGGCTGCCAACGCCTGCTCCTCGACGGACAGGACGTCATTCCCGTCCACTGACACCGCCGGCATGCCGTACCCGATGGCGCGTTTGCTCAAGTCACTCTCGCGCACGACTCGACTGATCCTCGTAGAAACGCCGAACTGGTTGTTTTCACAGACGAAAATCACGGGAAGGCTCCAGGCGGAGCTCATGTTCATGGCCTCGTGGAAAATGCCTTCGTTGGTGGCTCCATCACCAAAGAAGGCCACGGCTACCTGGCTGGTTTTTCGCAGCTGTGCGGAGTAGCCGGCACCCACGGCGATCCCGAGCCCTCCCCCGACGATGCCGTTCGCACCGAGAATCCCCAGCTCGAGGTCGGCGATGTGCATCGAACCGCCCTTCCCCTTGCAGTAGCCCGTTCGCTTTGCGCACAGCTCTGCCATCATGAGATCGAGTTTTCCGCCCTTTGCGATCAGGTGCCCGTGACCACGATGCGTGCTGGTTATGAAGTCATCGTCCTGCAGCACCGAGCAGACGCCGACTGCCACGGCCTCTTCCCCTGTATAGAGGTGAACGAATCCGGGAATTTCTCCCTCCGCGTACATTCTCGCGGTTCGCTCCTCGAACCTGCGTATTGTTAGCATTTTGGTGTACAGGTCGATCCAATGCGCATATGGCGTATTCATCGGCTGCATTCTCCCTCCTTTCGCCGGCTCACACGATCTTCCGCTCGAGAACAGTTTCATACACCGCGAGAACGTTATGCAGCGGTGTATCCGGTTGAAAAGCGTGAGAAGGAGCGACGATGTACCCGCCACATCTCCCGAGGGTTCTAATACGATGCCGCACTTCTGCCGCGACGTCATCGGGAGACCCATTCGGGAGCGTGCGCTGCTCGTCAATCCCGCCGTAGAAGGCGATACGTTCCGCGAACTCCCTACCCAGTTCTTCGGGCTCCATGCCGGCCGCGAGCGGCTGAATGGGATTGAGCACGTCCACGCCAATGTCGATCAAGTCAGCGATAATCGGCCGCACACCACCGCAGGTGTGGTGGGCATACTTCTTTCCATGCGCCTTGATGACCGCAAGCAGCTTCTCATATCGCGGGCGGATATACATGCGCCACATCGCGGGGCTCATGAGCATTCCCTGCTGTGTGCCGAAGTCATCGCCGAGGTAGACCCCGTCGAAATGGTCCCCGGCGGCCTCGAAGCACTTTTTGAAGAAGGCAATAGCCAGGTCGTTCACCTTGTCGAGGAGTACTTCCGCCTTTTCAGGGGCGGTTGCCAAATCCAGGAGGAAGGGCTCCGTTCCTCGCATGAAACGCGCAAAGTCGAAGCAGCCATTCATGTTCAGCCAGACGTACCTGTCGTTGAAGCTCGGCAGAACGGCCTTCAGTGCATCGAAATCCCAGAGATCGAGCGAAGGCACCGGCACTTCTGCCAGCTCGGACAGGGAGTCAGTTTCCTGCAGGGGGCTGCTGTCGATTTCAATATAAGAACCGTATGAGTACCGGAACTCTCGGAACATGATGCCCCAGGCTCCGCGGAGCCTGCCGTCCGGCAGGCGTTCGAGCAATGGCAGACCCCACCAGTTGCCGACTGTCAGAGCGGAATTGGTCGGGCAGATGACGATCGACTGGTCGATCCCCAGTCTGCGCTGAAGCTCCATCTCGTGTGCCATGCCGAACTCGCGCGCGCCAGCCGTCGGCTGGTTCGAACTGGAGCCGCCGGCTGAAGCCGTCACCGAACGATCAATCCCCAGGTGACGAATCAGCGCTTCCGTGACCTCGTACGTGGCCTCGTAAGAAAGCGCCGGGCGATCCGTCTTCTGGCGGGCGATCGTAGCTTTGACCCGATCTTTGCCGTTCATGATCATGCCTCCTGCTGGATGCCACATGCTAAACCTCAAGAGCGGATATGTCAATGAAAGTTCCAATCTCTGTTTGACAAAATGGAAATTATTGCTATCGTTCATCAACAAATGACCCGTACCGAAAACCTGCTGCGCACGATAAGAAGGAACGACCCCGCCTGGGTTCCGTACCGTTTTGACGGGTCGATCACGTTGCTTCGTCCCCCGCTTTGCGTCTGGCCAGCAGACGGGGGAACAGATGTCTGGGGTGCGCATTGGCTGGCTTCGCCCGACCCTGACGAAGGGAGTGTCCCGAGCTCTCGACCAGCAATCTACCTTGTGGACATCGAGCTCTTCAGAGCGCCGGACACGGACTGGTCGCTGGTAACAAGCCACCTGCGGAGGTTGATCGATGCGAACGCGGGAGAGGACACCCTGAACATTGGCTACTTGGAGCTCGCGCTTTTCGACCGCGCGCAAGCGCTTCTCACCGTTGAAGAGCTGCTGGCGGCCGTCGCATCAGAACCTGAGCTCCTGGAGATCCTTCTGGACACGATTGCTGACTACCAAGTAGGGCTCGTTGAGGCGATGATGGAAGCCGGAGTTGCTGGCGTTCGTTTCACCGACGACTGGGGAATGCAGAGCTCACTGTTCATATCTCCAGCGCAGTGGCGGCGGCTGCTCAAGCCCAGGCTCGCCCGAATGTACCAGGCGGTGAAGGGCCGCGGCGGGCTCGTATTTCAGCATTCCTGCGGCCACATCGACGAGATCGTCCCCGACCTTATAGAACTGGGGCTGGATGTGCTGGATCCCTGCCAGCCGGCATCGAATGACATCCTGTCATGGAAGAAGCGTTTCGGGAACCGGTTGTGCTTCATGGGGGGATTGGACACGCAGACGTACCTCAGCTTCGGCACTCCCAACGACGTACGACGAGAAGTGTTGAAGGTGCTGGCTACGATGGCTCGGGGTGGCGGATACATTGCCGCGCCCAGCCATCGTATTCGCATTCCAGAGGCGAACAAGCGGGCCATGATGGAGGCGCTCCAGGCTTTCACGGCCAGTTGAGCCTTTCACTCACATTACCGAATCCAGCTTCTCCCTCATGGCAAGAAACTTTTCGAAGAACGGCTGCCAGGCGTCAGGCTGCCGAGGGGTGTATTCAGCAACCTCAAAGGATCTTCGCACAACATCTCGAACTTCCTGGATGGAGGAGAGGAACCGCCGCGCCTGGGCCTGTATGAGCAGGTTGCCGATCGTCGTCGCCTCGGCCGGTCCCGCCAGTACGGGCCTGCCGGTAGCCTCCGCGGTAAGCTGACAGAACAGCGGGTTGTTTGCCCCACCTCCAAGCAGATGGATGACCTCGAAGCGCTGACCCAGCATTTCTTCGGTCTTTTCCAGGACCCAGCGATGCTTCAGGGCAAGGCTCTCGACGATGCACCGGCTGGTTTCCCCGACGTCCCGCGGAACAGCCTGGCCGGTCTTAAGGCAGAACGACGCGATCCGTTGCGGCATGTCCCCGGGAGGAAGGAACGTGGAGTCATCCGGCTCTATCGTGGGACCAAAGGGTTTGGCAACCGACGCCTGGTTCAAGAGCTCGGCGTAGCTCCAATCGCGACCTGCGGCCGCCCACGCACGGCGACATTCCTGCAGGATCCAGAACCCCATGATATTCTTGCGAAACAGGTATCGCCCGCCCAATCCCCTCTCATTTGTGAAGTTGTTTGCCAGGCTGAGGGAATTGATCACGGGCTGCTCTACTTCGGCTCCGATCGTGGACCATGTGCCCGAGCTGATGTAGGCGAACCGACGCCCGACGGAGGCCGGGACCGCGGCGACTGCGGAGGCGGTATCATGGCACGCCGGGGCGACCACGAGCAGGTCTTTCAGGCCGGTGCCCTCTGCGACATGTGGCAGCAGCGGCCCCACCTCGGTGCCCGGATCCCGCAGTGCGGGCAGTATGGAAACTGGCAGCCCGAGCTGTTCGAAAATGGGACGGGACCAGTCTCTGGTACGAGCCTCCAGGAACTGGGAGGTGCTGGCGATGGTGATCTCACTTCCGCGTAAGCCGGTCAGCCAGTAGGTGAAAAGGTCCGGCATCATGAGAAGATCTCCCGTCGCATCGAGAACCCGGGGCTCCTCGATCATCGTGGCATAGAGCTGATAGAGAGCGTTCACCTGCATGAATTGTACGCCCGTGCGCTGGAAGATCTCCTGGCGAGGCATGAGGCGGAAGACCTTCTCCATGATTCCGGTCGTCCTTTGATCTCGATAGCAGTACGGGATGGAGAGCAGTTCACCGCGACGGTCCAGGAGGCCGTAGTCCAGCCCCCAGGTGCTCACGCCCATCGACGCCACTTCGTTGCAGCATTCCTGGGCTCCTGCTGCCAGGCCTTTTCTCATCTCTTCGAAGAGGCGGAGGACGTTCCAGTGCAGTCGATTGCCAAGCCGCATGGGCCCGTTGGTGAACCGATGAATCTCGGTGAGCCGCAATCGCTGCCCGTCGAACTTTCCGATCGTAGCCCGGCCGCTCTCTGCACCGATGTCGAATGCCAGGAGACTGATATTTCGACCCATATAGTATCTATTATATTCCGTGGCCCCGACGGCCGTCAATTTTCTTTTTCTTATTTCTTTATAAAAAATAAAATTTTTCTTGACAGCGCTTATTGAATGCGGATAAGATCAGGCCAAGCAGAAGCTACAATTTCTTCATGCACCGATGCGATACCGGTCCATGTCTCTCCCGCAGGACGAGGGTGGAGACTGACGAAAACTGCTCGGGCAACGCCCGGCTGCATTATGGAGGAACGGATTTCGGCATGACCCGCGGCGCGCCTCTCTTGGAAGTCATCAATATCTCGAAGGAATTCTTTGGCAAAACAGTTGTCGACGACGTGAACATGACCGTCATGCCGGGCGAGATCGTCGCTTTGATCGGTGAAAACGGTGCCGGAAAGTCCACCCTCAAGAACATCATAGTCGGCCTGCTTGCGCCTTCGAGCGGCACGTTTGTCTTCAAGGGCCAGAAATACAACCGCATGAGGAAAGGCGACTACCGGATCGCTGCGATCCACCAGGAGCTGAGCCTGTTTCCCAGCCTCACAGTGGCGGAAAACATCTGCATCACCGACCTGCCAGGGAAGAAACCGTTCGTGGACTGGAGCAGGTGCCGCAAGAACGCGGAGAAGTATCTCTCCATGGTCGGCGTGGAGCTGGACCTGGATGCCCCGGTTCAAATCCTGGGCCCGGGTGAGTGCCAACTGGTGGAGATCGGCAAAGCCCTGTACCAGGAGCCCGACTTGCTCATCCTGGATGAGCCTACCACTTCCCTCTCACAGCCCGAGCGCCAGAAACTGTTCGAGGTCATGCGTGCCCTGAAGGGGCACGCCGTGGGCATGATTTTCATCACGCATTTCATCGACGAAGTCTACGAGGTGAGCGACAAGATCGTCGTGCTGCGAAACGGCGCTCACGTCGGCGGAGGTCCGACCACGGAAACCGCCCGCAGCCATGTGGAGGAGTTGCTCGTGGGGCGCGCGCTGCTGGAGCGCAAGTTGGATATTGGCACTCCGGCTGAGGAAGTTGCGCTTCGAGCTACAGGTTTCGATTCGGACCGGTTCACGGACATCGAACTCGCTGTCCGTCGTGGAGAAATCCTGGGAATCGCAGGATTGATGGGAGCGGGCCGGACCGAGGTGGTGGAGTCCATTTTCGGCCTTCGAAAGTGCCGGGGTACCCTGGAGCTTTTTGGAAAGACCTATCGCCAATGGAGTCCCGCAACGCTGATCAGCCATGGTGTGCTGTTCGTGCCGGAAGACCGTCGCACGAATGGCACCTTTCCCTATCGGTCCCTGAAGGAGAACATCACCTCAGCGAACCTGATAAACCTGATCAAGAGGATCATTCCCCGGATCGGCTTCCGCGGCGAAAGGGAGAGCGCGCTGCTGTTGGCTCAGCGGCACCGCGTGATGTACTCGGACATTGATGACCACATCACGGCCCTGAGCGGCGGCAACCAGCAGAAGTCGATTCTTGCGCGGTGGATGTCAATCGCCCCAAAGGTATGCATTTTCGACGACCCCACGCGCGGAGTTGATATCGGCGCCAAGGAAGAAATCAGTTCCCTCATTGCCGAGCTCGCTTGTGGCGGTTGCGCGGTAATCATTGTCTCCTCCGATATCAAAGAGCTCATCGAGCTCTCCCACCGGATCATCGTTATGCGAAAGGGGCGCTTCGTGGCGGAAATCGGCAGGGAAGACTTCAGTGCCCAGAAGATTATCGCCATCGCGGCGACCACGGGGTAGGAGAAGCACCGCATGCCTGAGACACTCGAAAGAAAGAACAACGCGCTTTCCCGCACGCTCCAGGTGTCCTGGATGTCCATCCTGCTGGGGGTCATCGTCCTCGCCGCGGCGCTCAGCATCCTGCAGCCGTCGTTCCGTTCCATCACGAACTTCAAAAACATTTTCCAGCAATCCACCGTCGCCGCGATCATTGCCGTTGGGATGACCTTTGTGATCCTCAGCGGAGGGATCGATATCTCGGTTGGCATGAACCTCTTCCTCATGTGTGCCGGGATGTACGTGCTGAGCAAATTGATGCCGCCGGAGCTCGTTCTCATCATCGGGGTCATCGGCGGTGCTGTCGTCGGCATTGTCAACGGTTTTCTCGTCTGCGTGCTGCGGATCACGCCTATCATCGCAACGCTTTCCACCCTGGCGATCTGCCGCGGCATCGCATATATGCTCATCGAGTCGAAAATGAAAGTCGTGGCCCCTGCAATACGGGTCATCGGCGCGACCGATATCGGGAAGGTATTCCCGCTGCCGATTCTCATCATGCTCTCGGCTGCGGTTGTCGGGTACTTGCTGCTCAGGTATACCCGGTTCGGGCGGTACGTTCTTGCCATCGGGAACTCGACGGTCTCCGCGCGGGAGTCAGGCATTCCGATCCCGAAGATGCAGTTCGCCACGTACGCCCTATGCGGCCTGTGCGCCGGCATCGCTTCCACCATCTATATCGGCCGACTCGGGACGGTCCAGACCAACACGGGATGGGGGCTGGAGTTCACGGTGATCACGGCAGTAGTCCTCGGGGGTACGAGGCTTTCCGGCGGCAAGGGCACAATCGTCGGAAGCATCATCGGGTGCATCTTCCTGACCCTCATCGAGAATGCGCTCAGCCTCATGGAAGTGTCCGGCTTCTATTACGACGTGGTGCGGGGATGCATTCTGTTCGTTGCCGTCGCTATCGAGGCGATTTCCACCTGGAGACAGAACACGGCGCTGCAATCCGAGCGATCCCGACGATTGCGCATACGAAGCATCCCGCAGCGCCCAGGCGGCGCGGGAGCCGCAGAGGAGGGAATGCCTATGGTCTGAAATGATCCGGCTTTTTGACTTCGAAAAACATTGAGCAAAGGAGACAAAGATGCGGAAGATGAAATGGGTCGTGTTGGCTCTGGCAGTCGGCTTCCTGCTGGTCGGCGTGGGTGCGTTCGCCCAGAAGCAGTTCACAATCGGGATTTCAACGGATGCCGGGTATCCCGCCCGCGCGATCGAGGTGATCGGGATCTACGAGGCCGCGAAGAAGGCGGGCAACGTGAAGGTCATCGAACAGAACGCGGACAATGATTCCACGAAACAGATCCAGCAGATCAAGTCCCTGGTGGACCAGGGCGTCAATGCGATCGTGATCTGCGCGGTGGACATGAACACGATAAAGACATCGCTCGACTACGCGAACCAGAAAAAGGTTATCGTCACCCTGTACGACCGGTTCGTCGACCATCCGGCAGTCAAGTTCACAGGTGGCTATGATTCCTACGCCGACGGCGTTGCCTGTGCCGAGGCCATCAAGAGCCTCAACGATGGAAAGAACCACGTTGTATTCGAGCTCGTGGGGAACCTGGCGGACACAAATGCCTTGAAGAGGAGAGACGGCTTTCACAAGGTCATCGACCCGCTGAAGAATCTGAGAGTTGTGCAGATTCAGACAGACTGGTCGACGGACAAGGCCCTCGCCGGCATGGAGAACGCGCTTCAGAAGTACCCGGATGTGTGGGCGATATTCAATGCATCCTCCCACATGGATGGTTCGATCCTCACCGCACTCAAGGAAGTGGGAAGGCTGAAGAAGGTCGGTGAACCAGGGCACGTCATTTGGGTTTCTCTGGCCGCTGAGCCCCCCGGATTGCAGATCACTCGGGACGGATACATCGACTTCTTGATGCCGATCCCCTTGGACGAGATGGGCTATAAAATCTTTGACGCCATCATGGCGGTTTCCCAGGGCAAGAAGCTCGCTGACAACAAGTACTACTGCAAGACGTACGCGGTGAAGTCCGCGGACGTCGAAAAGGAACTGGAAGGGATCTGGAGCTATAAGTACCGCGCTATCCTGGAGAAGTAATCGAATGGAACCTCCGGTGAAGCCCGCAGCCATGGAAGAGTCACCCGCACGTCAACGACTCACCGGTGGTGGAATGGAACGTGCGCATCGCATGAACCGCGGTGCGCACGCCTTCTTGAAAGGCGTTTCCCGGACGCCGATCTTTTTCATGCTGATCGCCGTATGGGTCTTGTTCATCTTCTTGAACAAGATGTTCTTCACCGCCAACAACATGGTGACGCTCGTTGTCGTCAATTCTTTCTTTGCAGTGGCCGCCATCGGCGAAGTGTTTGTCCTGATGACCGGTGGAATCGACCTGTCTATAGCCCACAATCTCACGTGCAGCTCCATAGTGTCGGCTCTTCTCATGATTTCCTACCAGACGAATGCCGTGAACACCATCGTGAACCACGGAGGCAGAATCCTCAGCATCTCCGAGCTCTCGGCGCTCCCGGGAATGGATCCGCAGGCCATCGAACGTGCACTGTCGGCGACTGCCGGAGGCACAATCGCCATCGGCCTTGTTTCGGCCATTGCCGTGGGGCTCCTCTTCGGCATGATCAACGGGACGGCCATCGGATTCTTCCGCATGACCCCGTTCATCATCACCCTGGGGACACAATTGCTCGCCCGGGGTATCTCCTTCGTTTTTTCCAACGGCATCAGCATCTCAGGAACACCCAGGGAACTGCCAATGCTCTCCTATGCTTATGGCATCCCGATTACCGCGGATATTATCATTCCATGGGTCGTCGTGATTGTGATTGCCATCTTCATCGTGTTCGGGATTCTCCTGGGCAGAACGACATGGGGGAGATACATCACTCTCACCGGGAGTAACCCGCAGTCCGCGGCCTACGTCGGAATCCGCGTCCCCTGGATCATCTGGTCCGTCTACGTGGTTGCCGGGTTGCTCGCCGGGATCGGCGGGTTCATGACGATCATGTGCTTCGGAACCGCTGATGTGAAGGTCGGCGATCCCCTGATCCTGCCTGTCATTGGCAGCGTCATCCTCGGTGGCATTTCAACCACCGGAGGCGAGGGAACCATGACGAAGGCGGCGATGGGAATCCTCATGTTCGCCACGATCATCAACGGGATGACCTTCCTGAACCTGACCTTGTCCCTCCAGCAGATCATCCTCGGGGCCATCATCATCATCGGTATGGCCCTGCTGGGGAGGATCAGCGTTCGCAAAGGCTGATCATTGTGGCTGCCCGCAGATTCGCCGGGCATCGCGGCTGCTCCGGTATGGCGGAAAGGGGGTGGAGGAGTGGATCTGTTGAGAGGCCGAAGCGCGTTCGTCACGGGCGCGGCCCGGGGCATCGGCAGGGCAATCGCCGAGGAGTTCTACGCCCAGGGAGCGAACGTTTTTCTCACCGACCGAGAGGGCGAACTCGGGGAGACAGCCGCACGCCAGATCGACCGCGGCATGAAGAACCGAGCGCTCTTCCGGCGGTTGGATGTGGCGGATGAACGTGACGTCGAGGATGCATTCGTCGACGCTGAAAAGCAATTCGGCCGGATCGACATTCTCGTCAACAACGCGGCAATTCTCATCGCACACGAGGTCAAGGATTTTCCGCTTGCCGACTGGCAGCGCGTATTCAACGTCAACATGGCGGGCACTTTCCTCTGCTCTCGGGCAGCAGTGAATTCCATGATACGTATTGGCGTGAAGGGCTGCATCCTGAATGTCGCATCGGCTTCCTCCAGGAAAGCCGATGCGAAGCATGCCGCCTATTCTTCGTCGAAGGCCGCCATCGTGTGCTTCGCGCGTGTTCTCGCGCTCGAGGTGGGTCGGTATGGGATCAGGGTCAACTCCCTTCTCCCCGGGGCTACGGAGACAGAGATGCTGAATGACGTTTTTCGGCGCGTCGAGGGGCTGCGGGACGATATCATCGGAAAGACCGTGTTGAACAAGCTCGGTCAGCCGAAGGACCAGGCCAACGCCGCGGTCTTCCTGTGTTCTGACATGGCAAGCCACATCACGGGTGAGTACCTGGTTGTCTCGGGTGGAGAATTTTTCAATGCGTGAGCCAACGGACCGAGGGCAACAGGTAAGGGGAACTTCGCTGTGGACCTGAGAGGCACGACAGCCATCGTCACGGGCGCCGGCTCCGGAATCGGACGGGAACTCGCGCTGGGCTTCGGACGCGCTGGGGCCCGCGTGGTATGTGCAGGGCGCCGCGAAGCTTTCGTGAGGGAAACCGTCAATTTGCTCAAGTCGCAAGGGGCAGAGGGAATCGCGATCCGGGTCGACGTGGCCGATCCAGACTCTGTTGAGTCGCTCGTCGACGCAGCGCTCGCGGCATTCGGTTCCATTGATCTCCTCTTTGCCAACGCGGGCTCGTTCCAAAGCATTGCTCCGGTCTGGTCGGCCGACGCTGACCTCTGGTGGCAGGATGTTACCACAAACCTGCGGGGAACGATGCTCTGCTGCCGCGCCGTTCTGCGCCCGATGATGGAGCGGAACGAGGGTGTAATCATTACAATGGATGGCGGCGGGGGCGCGGACGGCGTGAATCTCGGCGGTTCCGGCTACGGCGCTTCAAAGGCGGCGATCGTCCGTTTCACCGAGGGTCTTGCGCGCGAGCTCGAACAGGCTGGCTCTCGCGTTATGACCTTCTGCATCAATCCCGGATTCGTCCGGACGTCGATGACCGAGGGCATCGCCTCACACCCCGAAGGCAGGAAATGGCAGGGCTTTGTGAGTGAATGGCTCGAAGCGGGAAAGAGCCTGCCGCCTGACACCTGTGCAAAGGCGACGCTGCGGCTTCTCGAGATTGCATGCCCCGAGCTGAGCGGTCGGACGTTCACTGTCGGTATGGACTTTTCCAGGATTCGCCCCGAGGCCGCATCAATCCAGGCACAGAATCGTCTGGTAATGCGGCTGATGGGAAATTGATTGATGGCGACATGAAGTCAATTGCACCAACCATGAATGAAGCCAACATCGATCGGGTCCCCCATGGGGTCCTCGTCAAGATCCGCGCCCTTTACGACACGCTGAAAAGCGCGGAGCGCAGGCTTGTCGACTACCTGCTGGAAAACCCGTTCGATGTCCAGGGCTCCACGATCGTGGAAATGGCGGGGCGCGCGGGATGCAGCGAGGCAACGATCGTCCGACTCTCCAAGAAGCTGGGTTTCGAGGGATTCCCAGAGTTGAAGGCGGCATTCGGATCCGAGGACGGCCAGTCCAGGAAGTTCGAATACGAAGGAATCGTCGCCGGGGATGACTGCATGACCGTCATGAAAAAGGTTTTCGACGCCACCCGCGATGCGCTGAACGACACCTTCGACCTGCTGGTGCCCGAGGACCATGAGCGCGCGGTGGAAGTACTGCTCGGCGCATCCCGCATTGTTTTTGCCGGCCTGGGAGATGCCGGTGTCGTGGCGATGGAAGCCTGCCAGAGGTTCCTGCGCATCGGGGTGAACTGCAACGCGTCGGAGGATCCAGATCTGCAGCTTATCTTCGCCGAGCACCTCCAGAAAGACGACGTGTTTTTTGCCATTTCTCATACCGGCAGGAGCCGCACGATCCTCGACGCGACGAGGCGGGCCACGAAGGCCGGGGCAACAGTCATTCTCATCACCAACTATCCCGTCTCTCCCCTGGCAAAGCACTCGGACGTGGTGCTCCTTACCGCGGCTTTCTCGCGACACCTCACCGGCGAAGTGATCTCAAAGCGGGTGGCCTAACTGTGCATCATCGAGAGCCTCTACATCAGCTACCTCATCAGGCGTGGAGATGGCGCGTTAGAGCGGCTTGCCCGCTCTAACGCGGCTGTGAAAATCAACAAGCTCTAGAAGAGTTTCACGAGGAGTTACGCATGAAGACATCTGTATCGCAGGGTTTGCTGCCGGTCGAGGACCGGGGAGTGCCGGTGGCAGTGAAGCCGACACTGGGGATCGTCGCGATCGCCAAGTACAATCACCAGAAGGATGAGATCTACGCATTCCTGAAAAAGCTGCAGGAACGATACTCGGCCGATCCGACGGTGAACCTCGTTGTGGAGGAGAAGGTGCTCTTCGACGAGTACGAGATCGCCAACCGTGTGCGCACGATGGCGGCGGATGGGGCGGACTGCATCCTCCTGGTCGTTGGCACGTGGATCTACTCGTCAATCGTGATCACCGCGGTGAACGACCTGCAGCTTCCCTTCATCCTGTGGGGCTACTCGGAGCGCATTGCCAACGGGAACCTCGGTGCCTCCCTGCAGATCCGCTACGTCCTGAAGGAGATTGGCAAGCGCTTCCTGTATGTATGCGGGCCCAGCAATGACGAAGGCAATTACCAGAAGATGGCCCGGTACCTGAAAGCCGCCTGGGTTCGGAAGTACCTGCGCAACAGGAAGATCGCCACCATCGGCGGCAAGTGCATGATGATGTACCAGACCCAGGTGAACGAATACTCCTGGAAGCGGACCTTCGGCATCGATTTCCCCCAGTATGACACGGCGCAGGTATTCAAGGAAATGGAGAAGGTCGACGACGAGGAGGCCCGGAAGGTGGAGAAGGACTTCCTCTCCAAGGTGGACAAGGTTCACTGGGAGGCTGACAACGGTGACCGCATGGAGAAGGACGCCATCTTCACGCAGGCCAAGATGTTTCTTGCCTTCCAGAGGATGAAGAAGCTGTACGACATCGACGTGTTCGCCAACAAGTGCATGCCCGAGATGTCGGCGATTCCCTACGGCTACGGCTACGCTGGCTGCCTGGCTACATGCATGCTGAACGAGGCCGGCACGATGATCGCCTGCGAGGCGGACGTGCCCGCGGCGCTGTCCATGTACATCCTGCACCTGCTTTCTGACGGCCAGAAGGTGTTCTTTGCGGACATCGCCCGGCTGAACAAGCCGGCACGGCGCATTACCTTCTTCAACTGCGGCACGGCGCCGATGAGCATGGCAGACAGAAGCCGGGGCGTGGAGCTGTGGCCCATCCCGGGGAACATCTCTGACGAAGCCATCCCGAAGGAATACTTCATCAGCAAGATGAAGGGCTCTTCGATCAAGTTCGAGCTGGAGAACGGGCGGGGAGTGACGCTGCTGCGCATCGGGGGCAACGACGAGACGCTGCGCTTTCACGCGGCGCGGGCCACCACCTGCACCCGCGAGGTGGAGCCGGACGAGATCATCGGCAACCGCTGGCCGGGATTCGGCCTGGAGTTCGGCGAGGACACCGAGGCATTCCTGAACAACACGGTGGGGCATCACTATTCGATCGTCTACGGCGACTACCTGGAGGAACTGCGGTCACTCGCAGAGGTCTTTGGCGTCCAGTTTGTAAGCAATGGGTGACAAGGAGATGTCAATGGAACCGATAAAGTTTTCCTATTTCCAGCTGACGTTCGGCCAGGATGAGGCGTATCTGCATCCTGAAAAGACTTACCAGCGTCTGAAGAAGTGCGGCTACGATGCCATTGAGATCACGCCCCCCAAGGGCCGCTATGGAAGGGGCGTAAAGCTGGAAGACTACCTGCGTACCCATAAAAAGCTGAAGGCCGATTTCGGCCTGGAATGCTCTTGCATCAACGAATGCTGGGGAGAGGAGTGGGATCCATTCTCGCCCCGCTACAAGACACTGACAGAGAAAAGCACTGCGGACCTGGCGGTTTCCGAAACGAAGATCTCGATCGATTTTGCCGCAGAACTGGCTGCTCCATGCGTTACCGTTGCCGTGGCAATCCACGACGACGTGACGTCCGCCAATGTTGCCGAGTGCTCCGCAATCGCGGTGGATGCGCTGCGGCGCATGTGCGACTACGCCAGGCCAAAGGGCATCAAGCTGGTGTTCGAGGCGACGAACCACCTGGAAATGGGCAAGTTCGTCAACACCGCTGCAAATCATAAGCGTCTGATCGAGCGCACGGAGCGTGACAATATCGGGATCCAACTCGACTGGTTCCATGCGAACTTCGAGGAGCTTGGCCCCTACGAGGCAGTGATGGAAGCGCAGCCCCTGCTCTGGCACATGCACTTCCGTGACTCGAACTCACTTACTCCCGGCTACGGCACGGTAGACTTCAAAGCGGTCATCCGGGCCATCAAGAAGACGGGGTACAGCGGCTACTGCACCATCGAGAGCGCGCCGATGGTGCCGGACGCTGATACGGCGGCTCGCGATGGCATCGATTACCTGAGGCTGCTTGAACGTATCGTCGACTATCAGCTCCGTCCCGAGTATCCGAATGGGTACGCAATACCCGGGTGAAGCCGCTTGTCGAGCCCAAGACCCATGCGGACGACAAGGCGTGGCCGGCATGGCGGACAGGATTTCGTCCCGAGGTGCAGAGCTTGATGGCAGTGAGGCTGGAGGAGATACCGTCATGAGAAGGATCAGCATCCCGGGCACCAGCCTGCGTCCCTCGTCCCTCTGTCTCGGCTCCGAGTTCATGGGCGCCGGCATAAGTCCGGATGATTCTTATCAACTCCTGGACGAATACCTCGAACGGGGAGGCAATATCATCGACACCGCCCATATCTACAATGACTGGGTGGCGGGCGAGAAGGCGCGAAGCGAGAAGCTCATCGGGAAGTGGCTCGCGTCCCGTGGAAGCCGGGACGATCTCATCCTCGTGACCAAGGGAATGCACCCGAACCTCGATACCATGGATGTTCCCCGATCTTCACGCGCAGAAATACGTCAGGATTTGCACGAGAGCCTCCAGAACTTGAACACGGATCACGTCGACCTGTACTTCTATCACCGCGATGATCCGAGAAAGCCAGCCGGCGAGTTCATCGAGATCATGAACGAGCTGGTCCAGTCCGGCCTGGTCCGCTATTTCGGTTGTTCGCACTGGACGCTGCCACGGATCAAGGAAGCAACGGAGTATGCACGGCGAAAAGGGCTCAAGAGTTTTTCCGCCAACCAGCTTCTCTGGAGCCTTGCGGTCCCCAACCCGACGGTCAGCAAGTATCCACATATGGACCATGAGACCTGGGACTTCTACGTGAGCGAGAAAGTCGGAATCATGACCTGGTCCTCTCAAGCGAAAGGCTTCTTCACAAAACTGCACACCGGCGAACCATTGAATGAAGCGGTGAAGGAACGCTACCTGAATGAGGAGAACTTGAGGAGACTTGCGCGGGCGCAGACACTGGCGCGCGATCTGGACAGAAGCATCACCGACGTGGTCCTGAGCTATCTCACGTCCCAAGAAGTCGCGACCGTGCCGGTGCTCGGCTGCAGGAACATCGCTCAGCTGCGCGATTCGTTGAACGCCGACAGCCTCATATTGTCGACCGAGGCCATTCGCTTCCTCGAGACCGGAGGTTGAACAATGGACGTCAGCAGATACCGGTTCCGCGGGCTGGCCCACATTTCAGTGCACACGAGAGATATTGAGGAATCCATACGTTTCTATTTAGATAACCTTGCTTTCGAACTGGTCTACCGAACTGTCCAGAAACCCGATTGCGTGCCGGACAGCTTCTATCCCCTGCAGTTTGCATTGATTCGCCAAGGGACATGCCTGGTCGAACTGGTTGCGCCGTCAGACCCCGCGAGGGTCGCCTCGCATCAGCGAGGAGTCATTGACCACTTCGCGCTGGAAGTCAAAGGGATTGACGAGATCTGCGAACAATTGTGTGCAAAAGGCATCAACTTTGAGCTTGGAATAACGGAAATGCACGACCTTTTTGATGGCTTTCGATGTGCGTTCATCAAGGGGCCCAGCGGAGAGGCAATCGAGTTGTTTCAGTTCCTCTAGGTGGCCGGGACTGGCCATCCTCGGAAAGGAGTCGCTGTAATGAGCGGGCGAGAAGAGGCCGGCAACGTCCGAACTGAGTTTGATACAAAACTGGCACGGATACGCTCCTACCTTGACCAGTCAGGCAGAAACGCAGCGGTGATCGGCCGTCGCGACAATTTTGCCTGGCTCACTGGCGGGGGAGACAACACGGTCTTGCGCAACAGCGAACTGGGCTTCTCCCTCCTCGTGGTGACCGCTCATGCCGTCTACCACGTTGCTCAAATCATGGATGGGCCTCGGATCCTTGAGGAGGAACTGCAGGGGCTCGGTGCAGAGCCGGTTTATCTGCGCTGGTACGAACAAAGCCGGGACGACAAGGCCGTGGAATTGATGGGCCGCGGCTGCGCAGCGGCCGATATCCCGGTGCACGGGACCGATTTTGTCCCGCGTGATATTACCTCCCTTCACTACCCCCTGACCGACCAAGAGATGGAGCGATGTCGCGTGATCGGGGACACAACGGATCGGATCATCACGCGGGTGGCAAACGCCGTTCGTCCGGGCATGCGAGAGAGGGAAATCGAAGCGATGCTTCTTTCGGAATCCGCGAAGGAAGGGATGGCCTGCGACGTGCTTCTGATCGGCAGCGACGAACGGATCAGCAGGTTTCGTCATCCGACGCCGTCCGACAAGACAGTTGACCGGCTTGTCCTGCTGGCGCCTGTTCTCCGCAAGTGGGGCCTGCACGCGGCGGTCTCACGCATGCTGTTCTTTGGCGATACGATACCTGTCGACGTCGCCGCTCGCTTCCACGCGGTCTGCCGCATCGAGGCGGCCGCCATCTCCATGAGCGTTCCGGGTACACCATTTGCGTCCATACTTGATGAGCAGAAGAGGCTCTACATGGAGACAGGCTTTGCGGATGAGTGGCGGAATCACTATCAAGGCGGCATAACCGGCTATACCGTCTCAGACGCGAGCCTCTGCATGGACCCGCGAGCAAGGGTGAGCAGCAACCAGTCCTTTGCCTGGTTCATCACGATCACGGGAGTCAAGGTAGAGGAGCTTGCTTTGTCCGGCCCTGCGGGATTCGAGATCCCTTCCGCACACGGCAGCTGGCCGCTGGCGGAATTCGAGTATCGCGGCGCTCGGATTCGTCTGCCGCAAATCCTGCAACGATAGCGCCTGCCCGGAGCTGAGCGGCCGCACCTTCACGGTCGCCACCGACTTCTCCAGGGTTCGCGATGAGGCTGCCGCGATACGGGCGGGCAATCTCCTGGTGATGCGCCTGAAGGGAAATTGATTGAGTTTGAAATGAGGTTTATTGTACGGAGCATGAATGAAGCCAACATCGATCGCGTCCCCCACGGGGTCCTCATCAAGATCCGCGCACTTTACGACACGCTGAAAAGCGCGGAGCGCAGGCTTGTCGACTACCTGCTGGAAAACCCGGTCGATGTGCAGGACTCCACGATCGTGGAAATGGCGGGGCGTGCGGGATGCAGCGAGGCGACAATCGTCCGGCTTTCCAAGAAGCTGGGCTTCGAAGGCTTCCCCGAGCTGAAGGCGGCGTTCGGATCCGAGGACGGCCAGTCCCGGAAGTTCGAATACGAGGGCATCGTCGCCGGAGACAACTGCGTGACGGTGATGAAAAAGGTCTTCGACGCGACCCGCGACGCGCTGAACGACACCTTCGACCTGCTCATGCCTGAAGACCACGAGCGCGCGGTGGACGCCCTGCTCGGCGCATCCCGCATCGTTTTCGCCGGCCTGGGCGCTGCGTCAGCGTCAGGGCAGCGACAGATGCTGCGTGAGCCCCTTCGCGAAAGATCTCGCACTCCCGAGGTCTGCCGCATTCGGACGCCCCCGGTTGAGACCACCAAGGAGTTTCAGGAACTTGTTGTCATTGAAGCCGGGGCACCCGAACTCACCGACAATGTCGTAGCCTTTCGCACGGAGTTTCTCCCGAAGCGCCTCGTGGTTCTTGCTGGAATAGTCCGCAAGCACATCCGGGCGCGCAAAGCGCGCGGGCATGCCGCAAGTCGAGAAGAGAAAGGCCTTCGCATGCGGGGCGGGCGGCAATCGGTCTGCGAGTGCGAGGAGAGCGGCGTGGTGCGCCCCGTGAAAAATGCCTGATCCGAATCCTACGAGCGCGAAATCGCCGAATCTCGCACCATTCACCTGGTCGGGGCCCACGACCCTCGCGCCAAGTTCTTCGGCGATAGCCTTCGCCACCTTGGCTGTCGAGCCCGCGGAGGAGCCGGCGAGGATCATGAGCACCTTCGTCTCTCCTGCCGGAACGGACTGCGCAGGGATCGAGAGGGCCGCCGTAGCCGAGGAGATCGCATCAGTGCCGTGGGAGGTGCAGGAAAAGGTTGCCAGCGCGCATGTCACGACGACGGTCAGAAACAACGCGCCCAGGAGTCGCGGCGCATTCTTCTGGGAAATCATTCTCTGCCTCCTCTGTGCTCTACGGTGATGACGACTTTTCCTGCGGCGTGGGTTTCCTCGAAATACCGCATGGCTTCATCCATCCTCTGCAGCGGGTAGCATCCATCGATCACGGGCTTGACCTGCCCGGATTCCAGGAGTCCCCTCAGGAACATTATATCCTCATGGTTCTGCACCAGGGAAAGGACACGCATCTTCGGGCTCCCGCCCCCGTGATGTCGCCGTGCCTGGACTGCGGCCTGGAACAGCTGACGCAGGGATCCTCCGGCAACGACACAGCTTCCCCCGGGAGCCAGGGCGCGCAGATAATCCGAAACCGGATGATATCCATTCACGGCCAGGATCAGGTCGTACCGCTGACCCCTTCGGGTGAAATCTTCTTTTGAATAGTCGATGACGTGGTCTGCCCCGATGGAGCGCACCATCTCCAGGTTTCTCGTGCTGCACACCCCGGTGACTTCGGTCCCGAAGGCCCTGGCGATCTGCACCGCGAAAGTGCCCACGCCGCCCGACGCACCCTGGACCAGTACCTTCTGCCCTGCCCGGATGCTGCCCTCTCGCAGGCCCTGCAGGGCAGTGCAGGCCGCCAGCGGCACGGCCGCGGCCTGCTCAAACGACAGATTCGCCGGTTTCATCGCCAGTGCAGCTTCCTCGGCACAGACGTACTCGGCGAAAGTGCCGCGACCGGTCGCAGCAGGCAGGTACCCGAAGACCTCATCGCCCGGCATCATCCGGATGAAGAAGGGCTGGGCTCTCATGAAGCGCCAGTCACGGGCATTGACGGATGCCGCGTGAACTCTGATCAGGACCTGGTCATCCCCGGGGGCAGGTTGTGCCACCTCTTGGAGCTGAAGAACCTCCGGCGGTCCGTATCTTGTGCAGACAATCGCTTTCTCTATCGCGCGCCTCCCTGCACCTTGTCGTAGAGGCAGCCAACAACTGTTCCATGAGCGAGAATCCTCAGTACGTTGAACACCAAACCGATGAGAAAGTAACGCAGGGCATCACTCGTTCTCGTGAAGAGACTTGAGGGGCCCTCGACCAGGGTGGTGAGAATGATGAGCACGATGAGGGTGAGTATCAGGGATTTTAGAATCGGACTTTGTGTTGGAATCCTGTCGAAGAAGCGAAGCAGGAAATAGCTGACGCACAATCCAATAATCAGACCGCCACTCAGAGCCGCGAGCAGCATCGGAAGATACGGGATTGAAAGGGCCGCTCTGTACTCCGCTGCAGTGGGAGTCAGGGAAATGAGGAAGTTGGCTGCCCAGAATCCCAATCCGCCCGCACCAGCCAGCACAAGAACCCTTCTCCAGATTCCTGTTGATCCGGTCATCTTGCTCTTCTCCTTCTCTGATCCTCGACTAGGCGACTTCGAACATCGACTCGGAAACCGAGCACCTCATCGGGGAAGGCATTGCGCGGCTGTTGAAGGACCGCACCGCCCTCATCATCGCGCACCGGCTTTCCACCATCCGCTCCGTCGACCGCATCCTCGTCATGCTCGGGGGAGAGATCGTGCAGGAGGGCAGTCACGACGAGCTGATCAGCCACGACGGGCTCTACAGATAGCTCTACGAGATGCAGTGTCGCTGCTGCTGGCCAAGTAGCCTCCGATCACGATGGCATTCCCTGCAGCCAGGGCATGCCCCCCCCGCACTCGTCGCCTCCCCGTTCGAAGCGAAAGAATAGTCTTCCACACGGAGCGCATGACGACCGTTGAGGCCCACCCCTTGCATCCCTGCACGTCCCGCACGGCCTGCCTTCAGTCTCTTCGGCGATTTCCTTGCTCAGAACGGGCGCCCTTCTCTGCTCAAGCCCTCCTGCAGAAGGCGTGTGCCTCCCCGGCGTGTATAAAACGCCCTACCATTTCCTACCAGCACTTGCCCGACTCGCGCAGCCGACTCGTTCGCACCTACGGGTTGTACTCCTCTCGGGCTCGCGGCACGCCTAGCCCGACAGGCGCGCTTGCGCGCCGAGAGGGTGGTCCCGCAGCCCGAGCTCTCGGTGTCGCAAACCCATGAAGATCATCGCCGTGATCACCGACCCCGCGCAGGTCCTCAAGATCCTGCGACACCTCTTCAAGATAGGCAAGCCGCCCCCTGGTGTGGATCCCTGCTCCCTGAACTGATCCCATCTCCGTGTCTCCGAGGGGGTAGTCTGTCCCTCCGCTACTCACGCACGCGGCCACCGTCTGCTTGCGCCCACCGGAACACCCCGAAGTTGCCAATCTCCTGATGACGTCCCTGTCGTCTTACGGCTTGCGCCACAGTCCGCCTCTCCCCACGCCCGTCCGTAGCCGGCACGGGGCCTTCGTTCCTGCTATCCGGCCAAAGGGAAGCTATAGTTGCTATCATTATGATGACCAGCCCGCTCAAACCTTTCAGGGCCAGCTGGGGATCCGAGAGACGGGCGAGATCCTCGTCATTCTCGAGGTCGAAGAGGGTGACGTAGCCGCGGCGCAGATGGATGCAGCCCCAGCTCCAGAGCGGCTTTCCTCTGCTGGACAGATTCTCCGAACCGTGTCACGATCCGCGAACAGGAGGCTGTCATGCGCGCTTTGCAGGCGTCGTTCATCCGTTGTCTGTCGGCAGCGGTGCTTGCCGTCGCTTTCAGCACTCCGCTCGCCGCGCAGATCGCCGCGGATCCTGCTTGGAGTTTCAGCTTCACCCCGCCCCCGGGCTGGAAAATGCAGAAGAACGCGGACGGAGCCATCCTCGGACATGACAAGATTGCCGGGCTGATTATGGTGTTCCCGCATTCAGCCGGGAGTCTCGCCGACCTCCGCGATCAGATGCTCCAGGGTCTCAACGAAGAGGGGATCCAGCTCGGGATCGTCGGAGCACCCAAGGCGCTGGGGAAGAACTCGCTCTGGGCGGATTGCCAGGGCTACGCCAATGGACAGGAGGTCAAGGGCAGGACCATCGGCGCGCTCTCCCCCTACGGCGGGGGAGCCATCGTCATCGCCATCACGACGCCGCAGGCGTACAGCAAGGAGCTGGCGGCTGCCGCGGACAAGATCGTCCAAGGAATGCAGTTTCCGAAGACGGACACGGCGGCGGTGGCGCGCGCCCTGGCCGGCTCCTGGAGCTCGGTGAGCGCAAACTCCCAGTCGCAGTTCACGCTGGGGACGGATGGGAGGTTTTCCGAGTACTCCGAATCCACCTATAGCGGCAGCTCGAGCGACCAGTACGGCAACGACACGGGAGGCTGGGGCGCGGGGGGATCACAACAGGCCGCCGGCACGTGGTCCGCGCGGGGCACGAAAGAGAAAGGCTCGATCCTCTTCATCTACAACGATGGAAAGCGGTCCAGCTACGAATACAGCGTGCACGTGGAAAACGGGAAAGTCTACTGGAACGAGTACTACTTCGGCGGCATCCTCTACGGCAGGTCGCAGTAACGCTGGCGGAAAGCGAGCCTCGAGCGCAACTAGTGCCCCGGCTGGGCATCGGTCGCCCGCGCTGATCCAAAGCGACCGTTGCTGAGGGTGCGAAGGTGTGCTCCATTTCGCACAGCTTGTTCGCGGCGTGCGCCGCCTGGGCACGGCTGCTGGCCAGGGTCTACAAGGTGGACGCGCTTCGCCCGGGCCTTTTGCGGCGGGGCTTGGGCCGAGAACGGCGCCCGTTCCAAGCATTGAGTATTTTAATTTACTATGTTAAATTACTCATATGCAGTATGTGATGCGAGACTTGGGAATCCAGCTCTTCCACGCCGCCCGGAACTTTCCGGCCGTGGTCCTGACAGGGCCGCGGCGCGCCGGCAAGACCTACCTCCTCAGGCGGCTTTTCCCCGCCGCGAGCTATCACCTGCTGGAGGACCCCGATGTCGTGGGCCGCTTCCGCAGCGATCCGCAGGGGTTCCTGGATGGCCTTCGGCTGCCCGTCATCCTTGACGAGGTCCAGCACGTGCCCGAAGCGTTCAACTACGTTCGCAGCCGCATCGACGCGGCCCCTCGCAGGATGGGACAGTGGTTTCTCACCGGTTCCCGGGAGGCGGCCTTGATGACGAACATCACGGAGTCGATGGCGGGACGGGCAGCCGTACTGCAGCTCCTCCCCCTCTCGGCGCGGGAATCGAGCCGGGTCAGCATCTTGCGCGGCGGCTACCCGGAAGCCCTCGCACGCCCCGGCGCGTCGTCCCTCTGGTTCAGCTCATATGTGCAGACCTACCTCGAGCGAGACGTCCGCTCGGTAAGCGCCGTGCACGACCTCCCCGCGTTCCGCCGTTTCCTGGCACTCATCGCGAGTCGGCACGGAGGCATCCTGAACAAATCCGATATTGCCGCGCCACTCGGAATGAGCGTACCCAGCATAGGCCGATGGCTGGATATCCTGGAGGCCACCGCACAGATCCTGGTGGTGCCGCCATTTTTCGAGAACGTCGGCAAGCGGCTGATCAAGTCGCCTAAGGTCTACATCGCCGACTCCGGACTGGCGTGCCACCTGCTCGGAATCAGGTCAGCCGCCGAGTTGAGCCGATCGCCATTTGCGGGGCCTCTGTTCGAAGGATTCATTGCGTCGGAGATCGTCAAAGCGCAGATGAACGCGGGGAGACGACGGGAGCTCTACTACTTCAGAGACCAGCAAGGCCTGGAGGTGGACTTCATCGTCCCGCGGGAGTCGGGAGGCGTGCGATTGATAGAGGTAAAGACCACGGCCACACCTACCCCCGACATGGCCGCGCCGATGCTGAAGCTGGCGAAAGCGTGGAAGGGCAGCGATCATCCGCGCGGAAGCCTGTCGATGGTCCTGGTGCACCAAAGCCGGAAGTCCGGCGCG
>CAYGXO010000032.1:0-82883 GCA_964353885.1 uncultured Spirochaetaceae bacterium | reverse complement strand
CTGGCCGAAGAGTCGCTCCCGCTCCTGCGCGAGATGAAAGAAATCGGGGAAGCGGTGCTGCGCGACAGGCGCAGCGCCTTCGAGGCGGGGGCCTCCACGCGGCAGGAGGTGCTCGAGGCCGAGGCAGGGCTCGCGTCGCTGTCGACGAAGCTCATCCAAGCCGAAGAGTCCCGGATGACCGCCCTGGAGGGCCTCTCCCTGCTCACGGGCGCTGCGCTCAACGACACGACGCTCTCGACGATCTTCCGCGCGTCCCTCCCCGGCATCGACGAGCCGGCCCTGAAGGCCGCGGCAGTGAAGAGCTCACCAGAGCTGCAGGGCGCCCGCGAGCGTGCGGTCCAGGCGCGGACGAAGCTTTCCCTCGAGAAGGGAGGCGCGATGCTGCTGCCCGATCTCTCCCTCGCCGTCACGCTCGGAGTCACGGGGCAGAAGGTCCCCCTCGCCTCCGCCGACTGGCGCGATTCGTGGGACTGGGACCTCGTCGTCAGCATCGGCACTACGGCGAACCTTTTCGATGCCGGCGCCTCTTGGGCGAAGATTCGGGAGGCCGGACGGGACGTCGAGGGTGCGGCCCTCGGCATCGCTGGGCTCGAGAAAGCGATCGCCGTGAGAGTCAGGACGGCGGTCCAGCAGGCGCGGGAGAAGAGCGCGGCCGTCGAAGAGGCGAAGGCGAAGGCGGCTCTCGCCGAGGAGCAGGCGAAGAACGCGCGGGTCTCCTTCGAGAACGAACTGGCGACCCGAGAAGAGATGAACAGGGCGGCCCTCGGGTTCCTCTCAGCCCGGCTCGCGGTGGCCGCGGCCCAGCACGATCTCGAGCTCGCGCTGGAGGACATCGAATACCTGACGGGAGAGCGCCTGGGGGGCACATGAAGGGTAAATCCGTTTTTGCGTGCAGCGGCTGCGGGCACCAGGAGCCCAAATGGCTGGGCAGGTGCCCCGAGTGCGGGTTGTGGAACAGCTTCACCGAAGTCGCGGCCGAGAAGCTGTCCGGCCCGGGGCCGGGCTCCCGCAAGGCCGGCGGCGCGGCGAGCCCCATTCCCCTTTCGTCGATCGAGAACAAGGGCGGGATGCGCCTGGACACCGGCATCGCGGAGATGAACAGGGTCCTGGGCGGGGGGCTCATGCGTGGCTCCTCGGTGCTCATCGGCGGGGAGCCGGGCATCGGCAAATCCACGTTGATGCTGCAGGCCGCTGCTCGGTTGGTCACGAAGGCCCGGGTGCTGTACGTGTCGGGCGAGGAGTCACCTGGACAGCTTCGCATGCGCGCCGACAGGCTGGGCGTCTCCTCGGACAGGATCGAGGTGCTCTCCGAGACCGAGCTCACCGCCGTCATGCAGGTCCTCGAGCAGGTGAAGCCCGTGCTCGTGGTCGTGGATTCGATCCAGACCCTGTACAGCAGGGAGGTCAACGCACTGCCCGGCACAGTGAACCAGATCAAGGTCTGTACGCAGGAGCTGGTGGAATGGGCGCGCTCGCGCGGGGCCGCGATCCTGCTGGTCGCTCACGTGACCAAGGAGGGGGCCATCGCGGGGCCCAAGCTGGTGGAGCACATCGTCGACACCGTGGTGTCCTTCGAGGAGGCGAGCGCCGAGGTGCGGACACTCCAGGCCGTGAAGAACAGGTTCGGCTCGGTCGACGAGATCGGTTTCTTCCGCATGACGGAGAACGGCCTGGCCGAGGTCGAGGATGCGGCCAGCCTGTTCCTGACCCGCCGCGAGGGCGGCAACCCTCCGGGAGTTGCAGTGGCGCCCGTATTCGAGGGCTCCCGCGCCCTCCTGGTCGAGATCCAGAGCCTCGTGGTTCCGGCCAAGAGCGGGATCAGCAGGATCTACTCCGACAGGATCGACGCCGGAAGGGTTGCCCGCATGGCAGCGGTGCTCGAGAAGCACCTCGGCCTGCACCTCGCGGAGCACGACATCTACGTGAACGTGGCCGGTGGGATCAGGATCGCCGAGGTCGGCGTCGAGCTTCCGCTGGGCCTCGCGTTGTATTCAGCGCGCGTAGGCGCTCCCCTGCCCGCCCGTCTCGCCGTGGTCGGCGAGGTGAGCCTCACGGGGGAGGTTCGGCCGGTGCCCGGCCTGGAGAAACGCGTGCGGGCGGCGCGCGAGCTGGGGTTCGACAGGGTGATCGGTCCTCGGGACGAAAGCGTTCCGCGCGACGAGAAGGGCTCGGAGCCGGTTGCGAGCGCGCCCGTCTTCACCGCAGTCTCGCTGATCCAGGAGGCGGTGAAGACGGTCTTTTCACACCCCGCCGCACAGTAGGCCGCCGACGCGGGCGTTCGCGCGGATTCGCATTTTACGTTTCTGCAATTCTATTGCACAAATTCAGCGTCACCGGCCCTCGGCAGTCGGGTAAGACAAGTCTGCTGCGGCATGCCTTTCCGAGCATGAGGTACGTCTCCCTGGACGATCCCGCGGAAGCCTCTCGGGCGATGTTTTCCCCAGATGAGTTCCTCTCTCAGCATGCTCCACCGGTCATCATCGATGAGATCCAGTATGCTCCAAGGCTCCTGCGCCACATCAAGATCGCCGCGGACGCCTCAGCGAAGAAGGGCCGGTTTTTCCTGACTGGATCTCATAGCTTCCCACTCATGCAGGGCGTTTCCGAGAGCCTTGCCGGCCGAGTCGGCATCATCAACCTGATGACACCCGATGCCGGCGAAGTCGCAGGCGCACGCCGACGGTTTTCTCTCGAGGACTACATCATCCGGGGCGGATACCCAGCGCTCCACGCCGGCGCCGTGAAAGACGCCCGAGAGTGGTTTCCCTCATACGTGGCGACGTATCTGGAAAGAGATGTGCGGAATGTCCTCAACGTGAGCAGCCTTCAGGACTACCAAAGGTTCCTCAGGGCGGTCGCGCTCCGTACCGGACAGGTTCTCTCCCTGTCGGACCTTGCTCGGGATGTCGGCATCGCTCCCAACACGGCAAAGGCCTGGCTGTCAATTCTCCAGACTTCCGGTCTGGTGTATCTCCTCGAACGATACCACCGGAATATGGGGAAGAGGCTCGTCAAATCTCCCAAGCTGTATGTGGCGGATACGGGTCTGGCCTGCCACCTTCTAGGACTCTCCTCGTGGGAAGAGGCTTCCCGATCCGCCCTTGTGGGAGCGTTAGGGGAGACGTATACGCTCAACCAGATCCTGCGTGCCTTTGCCAACCGAGGAGCCGGCAGCCCGCCGCTCTGGTTCTGGCGGACGCATGACGGGAAAGAAGTTGATGTCGCGATCGCGAGCAAGTACACTTCCACTCCCAGCGAAAGGGACGCGAGAGCGCTCGATGCTTTTCGAACGGTTTACGGGAAAAAGAACGTCTTACACAGCCTCATCGTCTGCAGGACCTCGAAGCGCTACCCGATGAATGCGGACGTCATTGTAGACAACGCCATTGAGGTGGGGGAGGTCCTGAATTGGAATTGACTTTACGCAAATTTGCTTTTAAAATGCTATTTTGTACAAGGAGCAATCTCGCCCATGGCATACATTCAGAGAACTATTGAGGAAACGCTGTAGAAAGCAGCGAACGAGTTTCCCGTCGTGGTCCTGACCGGCCCCCGTCAATCCGGAAAGACAACAGTCCTCCAACACCTGTTTTCCGCTGCCGCTGGCTATGTCTCGCTCGAGGCACCGGACATCCGGGAGGCGGCAACGAGGGACTCGCGCGGATTTCTGACCCTGCATCCGCCGCCCTTTATTATCGACGAAGTCCAATATGCTGCCGATCTCCTGCCCTACATCAAGGAGCAGGTCGACGTGAACCGGGCACTGAAGGGGCAATTTTTCCTCACAGGATCGCAGAATCTGCTCCTGCTCTCCCGCGTGTCGGAGTCCCTCGCCGGAATGGCTGCTATCCTTCACCTGCTGCCCTTTTCCGGGGTGGAAAGCTCCGGAAATCCCTGGGCTGTTCTTCCGTGGGAGGCGCCGGTTCAGGCACTGAAGGCACGACCAGCCCCGGCATCCGAGCCCTGGGCGGATCTGCTGAGAGGATCGTATCCCGAAATCGTCACCGGCTCGCTGCGCGACATCCGTCTCTGGCACGCAGGATACATGCAGACATATCTGGAGCGGGATGTGCGCCAGCTCACCCAGGTGGGCGACCTCGGGCTGTTCCAGGGCTTCCTCAGGGCTCTGGCGGCACACAGCGGACAGCTTCTGAATTTGAGCGCAATCAGCCGCGAACTGGGCTTTGCGCTCAACACAGCCAAGAGGTGGCTCTCGATACTGGAGGCGACCTTTCAGGTCACGGTGCTCCGTGCATACCGCGCAAATGCGGGCAAGAGGCTTGTGAAGGCGCCCAAGGCGTACTTCACGGATACGGGAACTCTTTGCTACCTCCTCGGTATCCGAAACACCGAATCTGCTGCGTCGGACCTGATCAGGGGCCCTCTTTTTGAGACGTTCGTTCTCTCTGAGCTCTTGAAGAGCTTCATCCATCGAGGGGAACCGCCTCCCCTGTTTTTCTGGCGCACGAGTCACGGAGTGGAAGTCGATTTCGTCATTGACGATGGCCTATCGCTGATCCCAATCGAAGTGAAGGCCACTGCAACACCGCGATACCCCATGGCCGATGGGATTCGCGCATTCCGTACTGACTACGGTAATGCGGGTGCCGGTTTCGTGGTCCACCTCGGTTCCGAGAGGGTGCCGATGGGCGAGGGGACGACCGCCATCCCCTGCACAGATATCAGCAGAGGGATGGTGAAACACGATTACGCCGAGCCGGCATCTTCGGGATAGACCTTCTCGGGCGGCATGCGTCCTTTCGGCCGCTCGATCAGCTCGATCGTGGTGCCGAGGGCGTCCTCTGTGTCGAGGTACGCGTAGTGGCCGTCCCCGTCTTTTCCGAATCCCGCACCGTCCATGGTCATGGCAAGCCCCGCCGCCCGGGCCTGGGCGAGTGACGCTTCCATGTCGTCGGTGAGCAGGCCGAAGTGGTGCATGCCGTACCCGTGCTCGCGAACGAAATCCGTGTACACGGTGTCGCCCTCGAGGGGCTGGATCAGTTCGATGCGCAGGGGACCGATGTTCGCGAGCGCCAGTCGCATCCTGTACTCCACGGGTTTGCCGTGGTAGCTCATCTTCCTCACAAGCGGCTTCCCGTACGTGTAGAAGTGCCACGGCCCTACGCCGAAGAGCTTCACCCAGTTTTCCACCGCCGCGTCCAGGTCCTTCACCACGAACCCGACCTGCGCGACTCCATTTTTCAGGAACGGCAGCATGCCCTTCTCCTCCCTCACAGCGACTCATCCGGAAAGAACACGCACTTCAGCGCCCTACCCTCCAGCGCCAGCGCGGCCCCTTCCGCGAAACGCAAGAGCGGGAACCGATGGCTCACGAGCTTTTCGGCAGGGAACGCGCCCGAAGCGACTAAGCGAACCGCTTCTGCCTGGTGGCGGGGCGCGAATGTCGTGGTCCCGATGAGCGTGAGGGCATTGTAGTGGATGAGGTTCATGTCGACACCGGGCCGGCTGGAATCTGTCGGGAGCCCGCCGAAGAGGAGTACCCTCCCGCCTTTCCTCGCCATCTCGACCGACTGAACGACGGCCTGAGACGAAGGGGCGGCTGAGATCACGACCTGAGCCCCCGCTCCACCTGTCAGCCTCAACACGGCCTGCACGAGATCCTCTTTCGAGGAATCAATGAGCGCATCCGGCTGAAACGCATGGGCGAACGCGAGCCTGTCGGCGCTGATATCCGCCACGATCACGCGCTGTGCGCCCTTGGCGCGGGCAAGGGCCGCGTGGATACACCCCACCGGCCCGGACCCGATGATCACCACGGTGTCCCCTGCACCGACCTGCCCCTTTTCCTGGGCGTTGATGCACGAGGACATGGGCTCGGTGACCGCCGCAAAGGCCGGGTCCGTTCCCTTCGGCAAAGCGTGGATGCTGCCGCGCTGCACGCATTCTGCCGGAACCGCGAGGAAATCGGCGAACCCTCCCGGCCAGGTCTGGGCGATCTCGCGGGAGTCCGTGCACAGCTCGAAACGGTCCGCCCTGCAGAACTCGCACACCCCGCAGTATGCGAGGGGGCCGACAGCCAGGACCTGGCCTTTGTTCCAGTGGCCCGCATAGCCGGCACCCGTCTCGACGAGGGTGCCGCAGATCTCGTGCCCGATGATCCAGGGGAAGGTGACGCGCCGATGCCCGCTTCGGAGCGTGCGCAGGTCGGAACCGCACAGGGCGCAGGCGATGACTTTCACCAACATCCCCCCTGCGGGAACGGCGGGAACAGGGACCTCCTCGACGGCGTACTGCCCGGGGGCCCGGACGACGAGCGCCTTCACGGCGCCTGTTCGCCAGCGAGCATCTCGTCCTGGAGCAGGCGCAGCTTGTATGACAGCCGAAGCACATCGGGCTGGAAGTTCGCCTCCGTCAGCAGGCCGCCCTTCGGAACTGCCATGGTCGTCCGTCCACCGGTCGCCAGTCCCATCGGAATGCCACGCAGTGCCTTTGCCTCCCCGTGGCGGTAGATGCGGTGAAAGACCTCGGGTCCTCCGATATCGCCGATCGTCTCGCCTGCCGCGAGGTTGCGCTTGGCCACGGTGATCACCTCCGAGACCATCGCCCGCGGAACCAGCGTCGGTGTCTGGTGCAGCACGGCCTCGGCGACCGAAATCGGCGTCTCAATGTTGCAGAGGTGGTATGGGCGGAAGAACAGGTAGTACGGTCCATCCCCCATCGAGACGAACTTGAGGTCCTCGCGAATCCTGCCGTCCGGCGTCGTGACGATCACGAAGACTCCCGGAGCCACCTTGCCCGTCGAGTACTCCACGCAGCCCCGGTGCGAGAGGATGCCGCCGTCCTGCCGGGGAATGAGGGTCTTCGAGAGATCTGCGAGGTCCACTCGGGCGCCATGCATGCCGGGGGTGTCAGGAAGGAGCCCTGTCGCGTTTGACACCGCCGCCATTTCCACCATTGTCTTGGTCCCGTCCTTGAAGGCGGCAAGCATCTTGGGATTCATGGACTTCGATTCCGCCTCCGCCCGGCAGCTGTCCGGAGTGGCCGAAAAATCGACGGGATTGTTCTTGCCCTTTCCCAGGCAGGCGACCTCGAACCCGAGGGTCCGGGCGAAATCGTATAGCCCCTTGCATGCGCCCGGCTCGTCGCCGGTGGCCACCGTGTACACGCACCCCGCCTTGCGGGCCATGGTCGTGAGGTACACGCCGACAGTCACGTCGGTTTCCACGTTCAGCATGATCACGTGCTTGGCGTGCTGGATGCAGTCCCAGGCGACCTGTGCGCCCACTTCGGTGCTCCCTGTGGCCTCGACAACTGCCTCGAGGCTCGACAGTCGGGGCAGAAGCAGTGCGTCCTCGGTCACGACATACCGGCCGGCCCGAAGCGCATCATCTCCCTCCGATGCCTTGCTGGTCCGGCAGATGCTGTCGGCCGCAACGCCAAGGGTCTCGAGGGTCCTCAGGGCCCGCCTCTCGTCGATGTCGGCGAGCGCACGGATCCTCATGCCCGTCATCTGGTGGGTGACGTGCACCATGCCCGACCCCATCTGTCCGCAGCCGACGATCCCCACGGCCACGGGCTTCCCGCTCTCCTGCCGTTCCTTCAGATGCTCAAGTAGTTCCATTCGTGCGTCTCCTGAACGTTGATGCCCGGCGCTGGTCTCAGCCCCGCAGGCGCGCAAGCGCCTTGAAATCGCCCTTCACATGATCGTAGATTGCCTGATACAGCGCGAAGAACTCCATGTAGCGCTGGTGGTTTCGAGGGTCGGGGTCCATGGGCTCCACGGCCTGGAACCATTCCTTTGCCACCGAAAACCCTGCGAATGCCCCCGTGGCGACGCCGGCGAGGATCGCATCGCCGAACGGAGCCCCGGCCCGGCCCTTCGACAGCACGATGGGAACATCGAAGACATCGCAGATGATCTTCCTCCACAGGCGGCTCACCGCGCCTCCCTCGTTCAGGACCATGGGGCAGTTGATAGGCAGGCCCGCCTGGCGGATGAGTCGGAAGGAGTCGTACATGGCGAACGCGACAGCCTCCATCATCGCTCGCACGAGGTGGCCCTTGCCGTGCGACAGCGAAAGCCCGAAAACGACGCCCCGCGCATCCACGTCCCAGATGGGCGTGCGCTCCCCCATCAGGAAGGGCAGGACGACAAGCCCGTCGCTGCCGATCGGCACCTTCTCGGCCTGCTGGTTCAGCTGGTCGTACGAGGAGATGCCGAGGGTTCGCTCGGCTTCCACCTCTGCCTGGGAGAAAGCGTCTCGTATCCAGCGCAGGCACTGCCCCCCTGTCAGCGTCGTGGGCACCGTGATGAAGGTGCTCGACGAGTCCACCGTGTAGGGAAAGTTGATCATCAGCCTGCCGACGTCGGAAAACAGGAAGTCGACATTCTTCGTGACGATGCCGAAGTTTCCCACGGTCCCGAGGTTGCCCTGAAAGTCCCCCTCGGCTATCGCACCTGCGCCGACCCAGCTCGCGTTGCAGTCGACCTGCCCGCCGGCGACCGGAGTGCCGGGAGCGAGGCCCGCCTCGGCAGCAGCCGCAGCCGTGACCTCGCCGACGATGTCCGTGCACTCGACGAGGTCGGGCAGCATCTCGCGTGGAATGCCGATCTCCGAGAGCATCGCTTCGTCGAACCGCCGTCGGCGAAGGTCGTACGCCACTCCGAAGAAAGCGGCGGCGGAATAGTGCGCTGTCGCCCGGCCGGTGAGCCGGTAGGTGATGTAGCCGTCGATCGTGAGGGCCTTCCACACCAGGGCAAATGACAGGGGCCGGTTCGCCTTCTCCCACAAAAGGTTCACCAGGACGGGGTGATCCTCCAGGCGGTACCCCGACAGGCGGAAGATCCTCTCCTCCCCGATGGTGCGCTTCAAGGCATGCACCTCCTGCACGGCTCGCCTGTCCATGAGGTTGTACGCCCTCTCGACAGGCCTGCCGTCCCTGTCGATCATCACCAGCGACGGCAACGCTGATGAAATCGCCACGCCCCCGATCTCCGCGGCGGCGGCGCGCGACTCCTCGAGGCAGCGGCCGACCAGGCGGCAGGCGATCTGCCAGTAGGCGCCCGCGTCGTGCTCCGACCATCCCGGCCTGTCGGTGATGATGGGGTACTCCTCGAAGGCGAACCCGCGCACCTCGCCCGTGCCGTCAATGATGCACGCCTTCGCCCCGCCTGTCCCGAAGTCCATTCCCAGGAGGTATCCGCTCATGTCTCCTCCACGCTTTCAGCTTCGGACCTGGTATCCGTTGGGGAACTCCGGGCTGAGCTGGTAGTCCACGATCCGCTCGAGAAGCTTCAAGTACTCGATACCGTCGCGGCACGCGGTGTCGGCATCAGGCACCATGGGTGCACTCTCGATCGTGCAGTACCCGCAGTAGCCGGTCTTCTTGGCCGCCCTGATGACGGACTTGAAATCCACGGTCCCATACCCCGGGGTGAGTGAATTGGAATCGCGGAAGTGCATGTGCCACAGCAGGGGCTGCGCGTCCATGACGACCTCGTAGGGGTTGAGCTCCTCCATGTGGGCATGGAACCAGTCGACCTGGATGCCGAGGTTCGTCGCGCCGGTCAGCTCAATCAGCCTCCTGTGATTCGCTATCGTGTTGACGTAGGAGCCCATCTCGAGGTGGTTCGTCGCCTCGAAAACCAGCTTCACTCCCCGCTCGGCGGCGTCGGCGCACATCCTACGAAGGGCCTGGACCGCCACGGCCGTGCACTCCTGCACGTTGTCCGGCGTGATGTCCCCGTAGACGGCAACGGCCACCGTCACGTACGGGGCGCCGACCTCTCGGGCGAAATCGATCGAAACCCGCGTCTCCGCGACCGCGAGGGCCGCGGTCTTCTCCTCGGTCAGCGTCTTGAACGTCGGGGAGAAGGGGTCCCAGGCCTCCCCCCAGCACTCATTCACGCAGGAGATGCCAAGGCCGTGATCAGCCGAAAGCTGCCTGTGAGCCGCGGCGTACTTCTCAGGGCTGACACCGAGGCCGTATCGCCCCTTCGGGGGGGTGAGCTCGATCGCGTCGTACCCGTACTTCTTCAGGCGCTTGTAGGTAGCCTCAGGGTGGAGGTAGGCCTCCTCTTGCCCGAAGGTGAGCTGAAAATAGCTGAAGCGAAGCCTTTCCATGCGCCCTCCTCCTCTTGAACAATTGATCTATGTGTGATAAATTGTGACACATCTGGCCGTTCTTGTCAACAGCACCCAGGAAGGGTATACAGGAGAAGCACCCCGTGTGTTCGCGCGCGCACCGAACGACGGGGAAAGGATGGCAGCATGGCAAAGCGAAGGCCTGCTCGAGCCGAGCGGAAACAAGGGGACCCGGCGCGGCACAACCTGCTGGTGCGGGTGGCCCGCCTGTACTACCTCCGCAACATGACCCACCAGGAGATCGCCGACAGGGAAGGGATGTCGCGCATCAAGATCACGCGCCTTCTGCAGGAAGCCCTGCAGAAGAACATCGTCGAGTTCCGGATCAAGGACCCCCTCATCGACACGCTGGAGCTCGAGGAGAACCTCCAGGCGGCGTTCGGGCTGCGTCAGGTCATCATCGCCCCGACGCCGCAGACGGACGCGGAAAGCTTCGACATCCTGGGAAGGTTCGCGGCCGATTTCCTGAACCGCCACCTCCGTGCCGGGCTGTGCATCGGCATCGGCTGGGGAAGGACGCTGAACGGCATGCTGCCGTACCTCGAGGCGAGCCCGCAGCGCAATGTCCGCGTTGTCAGCCTCACGGGCGGACTCGCGGCAAACGACCGCCAGCCCAACCCGTACGACGTGGCCTCTGCCGTGGCCGAGCGCCTGAAAGCCGGCCTGCACTACCCCCTGCTGCCGGCGATTGTCGAAAGCGAGCAGACCCGCAAACTCCTGATGAAGGAGAAGAGCGTGCGGGAAATCCTCGACCTGTGGAAATCGATCGACATCGCCCTGATCAGCATCGGCGTGATCGCCACCGACACCGGCGTGTACTACTCCTTTGCCGATCCGCGGCGCGAGGCCGACCGGGCGAAGGGTCTCGGGGCTGTCGGTGACATCCTTGCCACCCCCTTCGACGAGATGGGGAACCTTGTCGACGTCGGGTTCTCGCGCCGCCTGATTACAATCCCGTTCGACGATCTCAAGCGAATCCCCGTTGTCGCAGGGATCGCGGGCGGACGGCACAAGGTGCGCGCGATTGTGGGCGCACTGCGCTCAGGCTACATGAACACCCTGATCACGGACGAGGAGACCGCGCGCCAGGTGCTTGCCTCTGCGCAGGGCACCACGGCAGGAGGCCGCACGTGAGCAGGCCCTACAGCTTCGGGGGTCTTGCCCACCTGTGCATCTCCACCCGCGATATGGAAGAGTCGCTTCGGTTCTACCGCGACCTCCTCGGCTTCACGGTGGAGTACCGGACCACCCTCGGAGACGACATGCCCAGCGACGGGTTCTGGCCTCTGGACTACGTCCTGGTCCGCCAGGGCAGCTGTGCCATCGAACTGCTGCGGCCGGCGGACACCGCGAGGGTCACCGTCGGCGTCAAGGGGTCTGTCGAGCACTTCGCCGTCCTCGTCGACAACCTGGAGGCCGCGGTTGCGGACCTCCGCGGCCGTGGGATCGTTTTCGAGGGCGAGATCGGCTCGATCCCCCGCCTGTTCGGAGGCTTCAAGAGCATTTTCCTGAAGGGACCCAGCAGCGAATCCATCGAGCTGTGCGAAATCAGTGGATCGGGAGGTGCTCCATGACATCGCGCGAGCGTTTTCTCGCGGCGGCACGCCACACGGAGCCGGATCTCCTCCCGATCGATTTCGGCTCCACGCAGGTCACGACGATCACCCGCATCGCCTACGACAATCTGCGCGGATATCTCGGCATGGAGCCGGATGTGAACCCGCGAATTTCACACCGGCAGATGGACACCGTCTACCCGACGGAGTCCTTCTTCCGGCACTACCAGGTCGACTTCCGACCAGTGACAATGAAGTCGACCTGGGCATCAAAAGCCCGCCACGCCGATGACGCCGACACCTTCTACGACGAGTACAACATCCGTTGGAAGAAGGCTTCCTACTACTATGACGTGATCGAGCGCCCTCTCGCGAATGCCACGCTTTCCGACCTGGACGCCATCGAGTGGCCGGACGCTCGTGCCCCTGGCCGGGTCGATGGCGTGCGGGAGGAGGCACAGAGGCTCTTCGAGCAGACCGACTTCGCGCTGGTCGCCGACATCATGTGCGGCGGTCCCTTCGAGCAGTGCTGCAACCTGCGCGGCTATGACAGCTACCTGATCGACATATATGAGAACCCGCGCTTCGCGCGGAAGCTGATCGAGATGGTGACCGATGTGGACATCGCGTTCTGGGAGGTGTTCCTCGAGGCGGTGGGAGACTTTGTCCAGGTCGTCACGCAGGGGGACGATCTCGGCATGCAGACTAACACCTTCATCTCCCGTGAAACCTACAGGGACCTTGTCAAACCGTGCCACACACGTATGTACGACTTCATCCACTCCCGCACAGACGCGAAGATCATGATGCATTCCTGCGGCTCGGTGTACGACCTGATCCCTGAGTTCATCGATGTCGGCGTCGACATCCTGAACCCGCTGCAGACCAGCGCAGCGAAGATGGACCTCGCCCGGATCAAGGGCGAGTTCGGCAGGGACCTGTCCTTCTGGGGTGGCGGAATCGACGTGCAGCAGGCGCTCCCTTTCGCGACTCTCGCCGAGATCGAGGACACCGTGCGCCGGACCATCGACATCATGGCGCCCGGGGGAGGCTACGTGTTCGTGCCTGCGCACAATATCCAGGCCGACATCGCCCCCGAGAGGATCGACACCGTCTACAGGACAGCGCTGGCTCAACGCGCCCGCCTGCAGCGCTGAAGCCATCCCCCCGACTCCTTTCTTGAACAATTCTACATCTGTCGTTCTTTTGTATTGACAGAATCCCTCCAGAAATCTATACTGGCCCTATCTTGAACATTTGTTTTAAAGTTGCCTATTTGTACATGACGGGGGACAGACGCGGAAGGAGGTGAGCGGGCAGCGGGAGGCAATCGGGATGAGGACGTATCATGCGATTCGGGGGATCACTCTCTGTTCAGATGAACAGAGACAGACGTACACAGAGAAGGGAGATTCGGTATGAGAGGGATTTTCAAGGCACTCCTGGTGGCATTGTGTCTGCTTGTCATCGCAGGGACCGCGTTCGCCGCAGGCGGCGGTGAGAAGGGCGCGGCAGGGAAAGGGAAGATCACGGTGGCCGGCGTCGTGCTTCACGAAGACCAGCAGCACAAGATGGGTCTGGCGGGGTACAAGCAGGCGGCAGAAGACGCCGGGTTTAATTTCGTGGGCGCCCTGTCCCAGACGGATGCGGCAAAGGAAGTCGAGCTGGCCAACACGTACCTGAACCAGGGCGTCAAGGGCCTGGCCATCATTCCCATCAACCCGCAATCGTCGGTCGTGCCGCTCAAGCAGGTCGCGGACAAGGGCATGAAGATCGCGATCTCGGACAACCCGTTGGTGGACATGTCCTTCACCGTGGGAACCGTCCTGTCGGACAACTTCGCCATCGGCCAGGCGACGGGCAAGGCCGCCAGGGAGTTCATCGAGAAGAAGCTGGGCGGGAAGGCGATCATCGGCGGGCTGGGGTACTATTCCCTGATGCCCGAGTCGAGCGGCTCCCCCAACGCCCCCGGTGGCCCCGGCCGGTGGGACGGGTTCCTGAGCGAGGTCACCAAGCTCCCCGGCGTCAAGGTCGTGGCATACCAGGACGCCTGGGTCCAGGACAAGGCGGTTGTCGTGGGCGGGGACATGATCACCGCGCGTCCCGAGATCAACCTTCTGTTCTCGTCGAATGAGGGCGGCACCATCGGCCTGACCATGGCCGTGGCGAACGCCGGACTGCAGGGCAAGGTATGGGTGTTCGGCGTGGACGGCAGCGAGCAGATCGTGAACATGCTCAAGGACCCGAAGGACATCCTGCAGGCGACCACGGCCCAGGACTTCTACATGATGTGCTACAAGACCATGGAAATCGTGTGCAAGGCCGTCAAGGGCGAGGACATCAGCCAGTTCAAGGGCAAGAAGACCTACATCGGCGGGACATTCCTGAGCAGGCAGGAGCCCGCGAAGCTCGACGAGTTCGTTGCCAAGCTGAAGAAGTACGGCAGCTGAGATCGCGCTGACACGGAGAAACGGAAAGCCGCGGATCCGAAAGGGTCCGCGGCGTTCTTTTCATTTTCAATCTATCCCCCTGTGCTGTATACTGGGTGGCAACCGATAGCCACGCAGCTGGAAGCGCAGAACGGGAAGCGGAGAAACTGACGTGAATGTCCTTGAGGCGGTGCACATCAGCAAAGAGTATCCCGGGACCACGGCGCTCAAGGACATCTCCGTCTCCTTCGAGAGCGGCAAGATCCACGCCCTGATAGGGAAAAACGGGTCCGGCAAATCGACGCTGGTGAAGATCTTCTCCGGCGCGATCGCGCCGACGAGGGGAAAAGCCCTGGAGAACGGGAAGGAACTGAGGTTCAGCAGCCCTGCGGAAGCCTTCCAGCAGGGGATCGCCACCGTCTACCAGGAGCTGAGCCTGAGCCCCTATCTCTCCGTGGCGGAGAACATCTTCATGGGCAGGCTTCCGCGCAAGGGGCCTTTCGTGGACTGGAAGAAGACCCACGACATGGCGGAAGAGCTGCTGACGAGGATGAAGGTGAGCATCCCGCCTTCGGCCCTGATAACGGATCTTCCCGTCTGGCAATGCCAGATCGTGGAAATCCTGAAGGCAATGAGCTACAAGCCGAAGGTGCTCATCCTCGATGAGCCCACCTCGTCGCTGTCCGTGAACGAGGTCAAGACCCTGTTCGGCTGCATCCGGCAGCTGGTGAGCGACGAGGTGATCATTATCTTCATCACCCATCGTCTCGAGGAGCTGTGGGAGCTGGTGGACACCTGCACCGTGCTGCGGGACGGCGAGCTCATCGGGAAGATGGAGATAAAGAGCGCGACGCACAGCGACATCCTGAAAATGATGTTCGGTGACGTCGAGGCGAAAAAGCGCACCAAGGAGATCAGCGCGACCGACGAGGTCGTTCTGGAGGTCCGCGGACTGACCCGGGGGAAGAGGTTCCAGGACGTCAGCTTCGACCTGCACAGGGGGGAGATCCTGGGCATCGCCGGCATGCTGGGCGCCGGCCGCACAGAGCTGCTGCGCTCCATCTTCGGGGCTGACCCCTTCGACAGCGGGGAGATCTGGGTCCAGGGAGAGAAGATCACCACCCACTCCCCCCGGAAGATGAAGAGCATCGGCTTCGCCCTCGCGCCCGAAGACCGCAAGCAGCAGGGCCTGAACCAGGTCATGTCGGTGAAGGAAAACCTCACCCTGGCCGCCCTGGGCAGGCTCACCCGCCATTCCTTCATCTCCAGGAAGAAGGAGCGGGAGTTCGCCGAGCGCCAGGTGCAGGACCTGGAGATCAAGGTCTCCGACCTGAACCTGCCGGTCTCCTCCCTGTCGGGCGGAAACCAGCAGAAGGTGGTGGTGGGCAACTGGCTGAACTCCCTGCCCCGGGTCATGTTCTTCGACGAGCCTTCGCGGGGCATCGACGTCAACGCCAAGCAGCAGATCTTCCAGATCATCTGGGAGCAGTCGCGCAAGGGCATTTCCAGCATCCTCGTCTCCTCGGAGCTGGAGGAGCTCCTGGAGGTCTGCCACCGCATCCTGATCATGCGCGGCGGACGGATCATCGGCGAACGCCGGACTGACGAGCTGAATCTGAACGACCTCTACCTTCTCTGCATGGGAGCGAACGAGAAATGAGCACTGGAAGAGAAAACCCGGGCACCACCGTGTCGTCCGAGCGAACCCTGAAGCCGGGGGGCACCGCACCGACGATCCGGGTTTACGTCAAGAAGCACATCATGGAGCTGATCCTGGTCGGGCTGATCGTCATTCTGGCCTTCACAGCCCCCCACTTCTTCACGCTGACGAATTTGTTGAACATCCTGCGCAATGTCTCCATCCAAGGCGTGATCGCCTTCGGCATGACCATGGTCATCATCGCGGGAGAGATCGACCTGTCGGTCTCCTCGACGGTGGCGCTCTCGGGTGTGCTGACCGCCTGGTTCACCGGCCGGCTGAACAAGGCCTACGGCCTGCCGATGGAGGTGACCGTGCTGATCGGCATGGCCGTCGCCTTCGTGGTGGCCGCGGCCTCGGGCCTGTTCACCGGTTTCATCCGGACGCGGTTCCGCATTCCCTCGTTCATCGTGACCCTGGCCATGATGAACGCCCTCTACGGCATCGCCGGCATGATCACCCAGAGCTTCCCGATCACCACCCTTCCCTTATGGTACAACAAGCTGGGGGCGGGCTACGTCCTGGGAATCATCCCCATCCCGGCCCTCATCCTCATCACGATGTTCCTGCTGGTGCTTGTTATCATGAACAGCACCAGCTTCGGGCGGGAGATCTACGCGGTGGGCGGCAACGAGGAGGCCGCGCGCTTGTGCGGAATCAATGTGCGCAAAGTGAAACTGGTTGTCATGATGGTGGTACAGCTCACCGCGGCCCTCGGGGGCATCCTGGTGTCGTCGCAGGTCATGTCCGGCTCCCACACCTTCGGCAAGGGGTACGAGCTGAACGTCATCGCAGCCGTCATCATCGGCGGGGCGAGCCTGAACGGCGGCCGGGGCAAGGCCTGGGGGACGCTTGTTGGCCTCGTGTTCCTGGGCATCATGATCAACGCCATGACCCTGCTCAACATGAACGAGTACATGAAGAACCTGGTGACTGGCCTTCTGATCCTGTTCGCAGTGCTTCTGAACTCGATCAAGTACAGCAAGGAGTGATCGTCGGCGGATTGCCTCATCGCGGCCTGCGCGCTGCGCTACGACCTTCCCGTGCTCCACAGGGATCGCCATGACAGGCTGCCCGCGCAGGATGTCCTAAATCGTCCTGCGCGCCTCGGGGTCGTCGCTCATTTTCCGCAGCTCGTTCATGAAATACCGGATATTCTCGTAGGGCACATCCGGGGGGATGTGGTGATCGGCGTTCGGGAAGTACCCGCCGCCCGCGAGCATCTCGCGCACCTTGGCCAGCTCCCCGTCGATCGCCGCCTTCCCTTCTGCAAGGGCGCGCTTGTCCACGTTGCCGAAGATGATGAGGTTCCTGCCGAATTTCTTCCGGAAGTTGCGCGCGTCCATCCCCGATGCGCACTCGAGAGGGTAGGTCGCGTTGATGCCGCAGTCCACCCAGATCGGCGCGAGCTCGTCGATGTTCCCGTCGCAGTCGAGGATCAGCGCATCCACACCATTGGCCCTCAGGAGGTCCACGACCGGCCGGTAGCGTGGAACCATGACACGCTTCACCCATTCGGGTGAAACCAGGGGCCCCTTGTTGAAGCACATGTCTTCCCAGATCCACACCCACTCGAGGGTCACCCCCGCCGCGACGACCTTCTTCAGCATCTCAAGGGCAAGGTGGGACTGCCACTCAACCATCTCTTCCACGAGGGCAGGGTCGTCGTAGATTGCGATGCTGATGGCCTCCACCCCCATGTAGTTGCGCGGGTTCCCGTACAGCGACAGGAGGTTCATGCCGAGGGGAAAATCCCGCTCCCTGAAGTGTCTGCCGGCATGCTCGGGCTTGAGCGGGAACTGCGTCTTGTCCTCTGTCATGATCTCCCAGCCCTTCGGCCATCTGCCGGGGGAGAACGGATCGAGACGGTTCTTGTACTCGTTCCAAGACGCCTTGTCCCTGACCGGATACTCGAGGTACTGCGGGATCGTGTCGTCGTCGCTCTTGCACCTGCGCACGATCGCCCCGTCGTAGTCCCTGCGCACGACGAACTCCTCGTCCTCGCTGATCACGTCGGGCGTGAAGACCGGGTCGATGGCCACGCACCAGGGCGGGTTGTTGTTCCTGCCCATGCCGCCGATCGCCCCCCGGGGGCGGATCCCCTCGTTCTGGTCCAGACAGCCGATGAGGTGGGCATTCAGCTCCTTCTTGTTGTCCAGGTTCCTGACCGGCATGCCCTCCCGCACCCAGCGCTCGAATGTCTTGTTCCAGGAGTCCACGCTCCACATGAACGGGTCGTTCGTCCTTTCGAAGCGGCAGATCTTCTTGAACCTCTCGCAGGCTGTCATTGCATCTCCTTTCCGGTCCGCTGGTCTTTCCTGCCGAGGAGGAATTGTTGGGGGCACCGCACCGGCCGCCGCCCTACTTCTCTCTCACAAGCACGATCGCCGCCATCAGCGGCAAGTCCAGGCCCTTGTGGATGCCGCAGGCAAGAACGGCCTTCTTCACCACCGTGCAGTTCCAGGCATCGTAGATCGTGGCGTCGTAGGACCAGTCCGGCCACGCCGCCGGGCCCACGAAGAGCATGTCGTGGTCCTTCCACGTCGGCGTCATGAAGTACAGGTAGGTCTCAGAGCCCTTTGCAAGGCAGAAAAAGTCCCTCCCGTCGCTCTTATGGGTGTCGGGCTCCATCTCCTGGTAGGGAACTCTCTCGAGGACCTGCTTCAGGAAGGCGAGCCGCCTGGGGCTTCCGCCCCTCAGCTCTCCCCCGTAGGACCAGAAGATGTCCTTGCCGTTCCCGTCGACGATGAAGGCCTCTCCGTGCGTGCCGTAGCCTCCGGCCATCGCCGTCATCCAGTGGCGCTCGGTCTCCAGCTCCGCCGTGCACCCTCCCCAGTCCGTGCCGACATTCCCCTCGTACTGGTACTCGTCGTTGATTACCGGCTTCGCGTATCTTCGCCGCAGGTCAAGGAGCAGGCTGTACGCGTTGGAGTGCTGGTAGGAGACGTGGGTGAGCCAGTCCGCATCGGGGAAGACTGGGCCGAATGGCAAGTTGTGCACCGAGCGCGGGTGCTGGTACGGATCGTTGTCCCGCAGAAATCGGCCGATCCTCCCCCAATCCTTGGAGCGCGACTTGTGCTTCTCGCTCATCAGGTCGTACTCGTTTGCGAGGGACCACCAGACATTGCAAAAGGCGGAGATGCGGGCGACGAGGTAGTCGAGGTAGCGCAGGTCATCCTCGGGTCCCATGCCCGTGTCGATGCCCCACTGGCCCGAATCGTAGGGATGGAAGAGAATGACATCGGCCATGATCCCCCGATCGAGCAGATCGGCAACCCTCTCCTCGAAGTTGCGGAAGTAGCGCGGGTCGAACTGTGTGAAGTCCCATGCGTTCGGTCCGCCCTCGAAGGGATAGCAGGGCGGCTCGTAGGAGATATCGATCTTCTTCCCGTCGCCGTAGTGCTTGGGGAACACGCACATGCGGATCTTATTGAAACCGTACTTCGAGAACGACTCGAGGGTCCTCCGCCTGATCTCCTCGGGCCTGTAGGTCCACGCATAGGCGGTCGTGCCCATGACAAAGAACGGTGTACCGTCCGCGTGGGAGAAATGGAACGTGCAGGAGGGATGAACGGGCCCGTGGTTGTCATTCGAGGGAGCGATGCAGGAGAACTCCCCCAGCTGGCCGGCAAGATGAGGATGATTGCTCAGCGTCTCGTAGCTCCACGCGCCGGTTTCATCGGGCATGAAACGGATGCGGTAGGTTCCATCGCCGTCGTAGAAACCCTTAACTTCGATGACCCTCTGGCCGTGCGAGAATCGGGCCTTCACGATCGTGTCGGTGAAGGGGTTCCCGCCCGAGGGGTTCGCGTCCTTCAGGACAACCTCGTACACGCCCCAGCGCTCGACAGGTTCGCTGCCGCGGGAAATCCTCATGTGCGTGCCCCTCTATCTGTTCAACGCGAAACCGATGCCGTAGATCCTGGCGAGGTAGCGAAGCTCCTCGACGTAGTTGCCGAACACGATGGAGTAATGGTGCCCCGTCGTGTTGTTCAGGAAGAGCTCTACGTCCTCGGCGAACTCAAGCCCGAAGCCGGGCCAGCGGTTGCCGATGATCTCGTCGGGCTCCACCTCCCGCGGACAGGTCGTGGCCGTCGCGACGTGGAAGCGAAGCGTGCCGTCGTTGCCGCCGATGCGCAGCAGCGTCACCTCCCGGCCGTTCTCCAAGTCGAAGCGGACTGTCAGCCCTTTCATCTTTCCGATGAAGTACTCCTCGGGGATCGCCTCGTCGGCGATGTTGCCCGGCATGGGCCACAGCTCGATTCCCTTCTTCTTGTCCGCCATCGAGAGGGGTGCGGTGCCGCAGTTGAAGAACGTGAGGCGGCTCTGCGACTTGTTCAATCGGGCGATATCAGCGAAGAACACCTTCTGCCCGCTCAGGAGGTTCAGGATGTACATCGAGAGACCCGCCGGCACGTCTGCTTCGCAGGCGATCATGGTCCCGGCCTCGTTGAGCATGCAGGTGGCGAGACACCCGGCGTAGCCGTAGCCGTAGGGGATCGCTGACATCTCGGGCATGCACTTATTGGCGAAGACATCGATGCCATAGAGCTTCTGCATCCGCTGGAAGGCGAGGAACATCTTCGCCTGGGTCAGCACAGCGTCTTTCTCGGGTTTGTCGGCCCCTGCCTCCCAGTGGACCTTGTCCACCTTTGCGAGGAACTCCTTCTCGACCTTCTTCGCCTCCTCCTCCGGGACGTTCTCCATCTCCTTGAACACCTGCGCCGTGTCGTACTGCGGGAAGTCGACCCCGAAGGTCCTCTTCCAGCTGTACTCGTTCACTTGCGTCTGGTACATCATCATGCACTTGCCGCCGATCGTGGCGATCTTCCTGTTTCGAAGGTACTTCTTTACCCACGAGGCCTTCAGGTACCGCGCGACTGCAGCGTAGTTGCCCTCGTCACTGCTGGCGCCGCACAGATAGAGGAAGTGCTTCCCGATCTCCTGCAGGACATAGCGGATCTGCAGCGATGCGCCCAGGTTCCCATTGGCGATCCGTTCCGAGTAGCCCCAGAGGATGAACGGCGCGTGGAGGTCGTTCACGGCGGTCGTGATAATTGAAGAGTAGATCCAGGTCCCCACGATGAGCAGAATGCAGTCGGCTCCCTCCGCCTCCATGCGCCGGACCCTGTTGGCAATCTCGTACTCGTCGAAGAGCACCTTCTCCTCGAGCATGAGATGCAGCGATTCGTCCTTGTCGTATCGCTCCTTGAGGTACTTCACGAAGGCGTAGATCTCGTCCTTCTGGTGGTTGAGCTTCGCAATGGCGATGATGCCGAGGGTCGGCTTCGACTGCACGGGCACTCCCCTGTCCTCGACCTGGCCAGAAAAGCCGCTGGATGACGCGCTAGTTCCCTTCATGTAGTTTCGACTCCTTGTTCGTCTATGAACTAATATTCATAGTAGGCTATTATGTTCAACAGTCCCTTATCAATGCCGATCCGAGCTTGCGATCAGACCCTGAAGCCTCCGATGGCCTTCTTCCAGGCACGGATGACCCTGTCCTCAAAAATCTCTTCCTTCACATCGGCGAAGCTCCCCGCCCTGTCGTGATGATCGATGTAGCGACGCGCTGCTTCCTCGAGGCTCATCTCCCACTTGAAAGAAGGGAAATCCTTTTTGAATGCGTCAACGGAGAAGGCGATGTTGAACTTGCTGAGGTTGGGTAGGATCTCCTTGATCACCGGATCATCGAGGGTGAGCAGGACATCGGAAGGCACGTGGACGAGCACGGGCTCGACTCCAAGGACTCGGGCGAACACGCGCACGTACTCGTCGTGGCACTGGAAGGTCTCGTGGCCGCAGGTATAGCTCTTCCCAATCGTCTTCGCCTCGCCGGCGAGGGTGCCGACCATCCTTCCCGTGTTGAAGGCCACGCTGGTGTGCAGCAGGGTGGTTCCGTCGCCGGGCACGAGGATGGGCATTCCCGCCCGCAGTCGGGGGATCATCGCCCGGCCGCCCGCCCTCGAGAAAAATGACAGGACAAAGCTGTTGCCGAACGAGTACGACGGCCGGACCACCGTGAGGGGAAAAGCCTTCTGATCGAGCTTCGGCCAGTAGAAGTCCTCGCTCTTGCGCTTGTCAGACGCGTATTGGCAGTTGGGCGGGTTCCACTGATCGGTCTCCGCGAAGGGCAGGCTGGTGAGGGGATACCCGTAGACGTCCACGGTACTGACGAAAATGAAATGCCCAACCTTGCCTTTCAGAAGGGGGTAGAGCTTCTCGGCCTGTGCCGGAACGAAGCAGCAGAAATCGATGACCACGTCGGGCTTGAAGTCGGCGAGAGCTTCGCCCAGCTCGGACGGATTGTCCCGATTGCCTCGGTAGAACCGCACCTGGCTCTCTTGCTCTCCAGCCGGCGCATCGGGAAGAGTGAAGATCGCAACCTTGGCTTTCTTTTTGAGCAAAACGTCGACAGTAGTCGTGGAAATGTTGCCTGGCCCGCCGATCAGGAATGCCTTTGTCATCTGCCGTCCCTCCATGAGTTTGGCCGATTATAGCCCAATCGCAGAAGAGTCGTCAATGTGCACTTGCATGTTTTTCTCTTTATTTCCGTAAAGTCTCTTTACGACTTTCGAATATTTATGTTATTATCATCGTTGAAATGCGAAATCCGTTCCTTCTGGCTCCTGGAGACATCGAGAAGAAGGCCAGAGAAATTCGAAAGCGAATCATTCTCATGAACTCCTCCGCTGGACAGGGCCACACGGGCGCAGACCTGTCGGAGGCGGACATCCTGGCGTCGCTTTTCTTCAATGTTCTTCGCTACGATCGCAGCGCGCCAGGCGACCCTGACAGGGATCGCTTCATTCTCAGCAAGGGACATGGCGTCGGAGGCCTGTACTGCACTCTCACGGCAACGGGCATCCTCAGTGAAGAAGTGCTCGCCACGTACCTGCGGTTCGATTCAAGGCTGCCGGGGCATCCAGTCCGGCAGAAGACGCCCTTTGTTGAGGTCAACACCGGCGCCCTTGGCCACGGCCTTTCTATCGGCGTCGGCCTTGCGCTGAGCGCGAGAATGACCGGCCGATCCTTTCGCGTTTTCGTCCTCCTCGGGGACGGTGAGTTGCAGGAGGGATCGAACTGGGAAGCTGCCATGAGTGCGGCTCACTTCAAGCTTGAGAACCTCATCGCCATCGTGGACAGGAATACCCTGCAGCTTGCCGATAGGACCGAAACGATCATGGCCCTCGAACCCCTCGCGGACAAATGGCGAAGCTTCGGGTTTGATGTCCGCGAGACCAATGGCAACGATCCGGCAGCTTTCATCAAAGCGATCGAGGGGCTGGACTCCCGTGCCGGCAGGCCGCACGTGGTCATCGCCAGGACTGTGAAAGGAAAGGGGGTCTCCTTCATAGAGGACCGGGCCGCCTGGCATCACAAGATCCCGGTGGGCGAGCAGGTGCAGAAGGCGATCGAGGAGCTGGAGTGATGGGCGGCGAACAGGCGCGGGACATGCGGGAAGCGATGATCGAGACCTTCATCCAGGCCGTCGAGGAGGGAGTGAATCTTGCCGTTCTCGTGAGCGACTCGACAAGCACCGCGGCGATCGGCCCTTTTCAGCAACGGTACCCCGACAGGGTCGTGAACGCGGGGATTGCGGAGCAGAACCTGCTGGGCATCGCTGCCGGGCTTTCCCTGGGCGGGATCGTTCCCGTGACGGCCAATGCCGCCTGCTTCCTTGTCTCCCGGTCCAATGAGCAGCTAAAGAACGACATCTGCTACTCGCAGACCAACGTCAAACTCGTGGGGCTGAACGCCGGGGTCGCATATGGATCGTTGGGCAGCACCCACCACGCGATCGACGACATCTCGATCATGAGAGGGCTGGGCAGCATCCTGATCCTCGCCCCCTCGGACGCGCAGGAGGCGATCGGAGTCTTTCGCTTCGCCCTCTCACACGAGGGGCCGGTGTACATCCGCATGGACAGCGCGAAGCTCCCCGCCCTCCATGACGATTCGTACGCTTTCCAGCCCCGCAGACTCGACCTGCTGAGGGAGGGCGGGGACATTTCGATTTTCTCGATGGGGTCGGTGACCCGCGAGGCGGCCGCAGCCGGCGAGGAGCTTGCCCGGCAGGGAATCCACGCCGAGATCGTAAACGTCCCGTCGATCAGGCCTGTCGATCGCGAGGACATCGCGCGCAGCGCCGTGAAGTCGGGAAAGGTCTTGACGGTCGAAGAGCATTCCGTCCACGGCGGCCTGGGTGCTCTCGTCTGCGAGACTATCGCCGAAGGTGGGATCGGCGCGACGGTCGTTCGGCTCGGGTTCCCCGAGGGCGAGTTCGCCAAGGCTGGACCGAGAGCCGAGATCAGGCGATTCTACGGGATCGACGCTGCGGGGATTGTCGAGAAGGCGCGGGCGATGCTGCAGGGGCGACAGTGAAAACACGCATAGCAGGAAGCGCGGCTGGTCCGCACATTCTGGCGATCGATCAGGGGACAAGCGGGACGAAAGCAGTTATCTTCGATTCGCTCGGCCGAATTGCGGTTCGCGCCACCGCGGCGCTCGCCTCCTCCTTCCCCCGGCCCGGGTTCGTTGAGCAGGATCCCGAGGCGATTTTCCAGAACGTTCTGGAGTCCCTCCGGCAGGCTCTGGCGCGCTTCGAAGCCGAAGGCGGTGACCCGAAGACCATCGTCTGCTGCGGGATCTCAAACCAGAGAGAGACATTCCTCCTCTGGGACGAGTCAGGAGCGCCTCTGACCCCTGCGGTCGTGTGGCAGTGCAAGAGATCGGTTGAGATCTGCAATCGGCTTCGCGCGTCGGGCATCGGCGAGGAGGTCCGAACTCGCACGGGCCTCATCATCGACCCATACTTCTCAGCGACAAAGCTGATCTGGCTCGCGGAGAACGATCCGGCCATCCGGCGAGCGATCACCTCGGGCGCCGCCATGTTCGGCACCATCGACACCTGGCTGCTCTACCTGCTCACCCAGGGGCGAAGCTATGCCACTGATCACACCAACGCCTCGCGGACGCTCCTCTTCAACATCCATGAGCTTGCGTGGGACCGTCGGCTGCTGGCGGAGTGGAATCTGTCCTCCCTGCGGCTGCCCGATGTGCATCCTTCCGCATACGCCTTCGGCGAATCCGACTTCGGCGGGGCGCTCCCACGGCCCATCCCCATCACAGCCATGATCGGCGACTCTCATGCCGCGGCCTTTGGCGAGGGCTGCTTCTCGGCGGGCACCGCAAAGGCGACCATGGGGACCGGCTCCTCGATCCTTATGAATGTTGGGCCACATCGCATCGATTCCATGGGCGGCATGGTCTCCACGATTTGCTGGAGCAAGCGCGGGCGTGTGGACTACGCTCTGGAGGGCATCATCGTGAGCTGCGGGGCCACCATCAAGTGGCTGAGAGACTCACTCGGCCTGTTCGCCGAGAGTCGGGACACGGAGGCGATGGCTCTCTCGGTGCCCGACAACGCGGGGGTCTACCTCGTACCTGCCTTCAGCGGAATGGGGGCGCCGTGGTGGCGGATGGACCTGCGCGCGGCGATCATGGGCATGACTTTTACGACCACGCGCAACCACATTGTCCGCGCGGCCCTCGAGTCGATCCCCTACCAGATCGCCGACGTGATCGCCTCCATGGAGTCTGACGGCGGGGTGAAGCTTTTCGAGCTGAAGGTCGACGGCGGGATCACCGCGAACGGGTTCGTGATGCAGCTCCTGGCGGACGTGCTTGGCGTCGACGTTGTGAACATCGGCATCGAGGAGGTCTCGGCCCTTGGGGCGGCCTGCCTCGCGGGGCTCGAAGCGGGGGTCTTCGGTGGGTTGGGAGAACTGCAAAGCCTCCCGCAGGAGCCCCGGCGATTCACCGCGGGTCCAGCGTGCACGACAGCGAAGAGGTGCCACGAGGAATGGAAAAAAACGGTCATGAAGCTCCTCTGAGCATGCTCGCCCTCCAGAGGCGGCGCAAGATCCTCGATCTGCTCCAGGAGGAGGGAAGCGCCCGGGTGAGCGCCCTGAGCAGGATGTTCAAGGTGTCCGAGCCCACGGTGCGCCAGGACCTGGAGAAGCTCGAGGAGGAGGGCCACATCATCCGCGAGCACGGCGGCGCCTTCCTCAAGAGCGTCCCCCAGCAGGTGAAGAGCCTCAGCCTCCAGCACATGGAGAACATGGACATGAAGGCGCGAATCGGGCGGAAAGCCGCGGAGTTCATCGTCGACGAAGACTCGCTGATTCTCGATTCAGGCTCCACGATCACGGAGATCGCGAAAAACCTCGGCTCGAAGAAGAATCTGAAGGTCATCACCAACGCGCTCAACATCGCGCTGCTCCTGGGAACGGAGATGTCCTGCGAGATCATGGTGACGGGCGGTGAGTTTAAAGCCCCCACCCTCTCGCTCACGGGCGAGAGCGCGGCCAAGCTCTTCGAGCGCATCCACGTGGGCAAGTGCTTCCTTGCTGCCGGCGGGATTTCCCTCGACGCGGGGCTCACCTACCCGGGTTTCAACGACCTGTACGTCAAGAAGGCCATGATCGAGGCCGCATCCGATGTGTACCTCGTGGCCGACTCGACGAAGATCGGGAAGGCCTCCTTCGCGTCTCTTGGCCCGATTGAGCTCGTGAAGTACTTCGTCACAGACGAGGGGATGTCCGACGCCGACAAAAAGGCCTTCGAGGCGCGGGGAGTCACCGTCATCATCGCCTGAGCGGGAGCGCGGGAGGCTGTATGCAATTCAGAACTTTAGGAAAGGATGGTCCGTCCGTCTCGGCCCTCGGCTTCGGAGCATGGCCGATCGGCGGAGGACTCGGCAGGGTCGAGAGAAACACGGCTATCGACACGGTGAGGGCGGCTATTGATGCGGGCATCACGATGATCGATACGGCGGAAGGGTACCGTACGAGCGAACAGATCATCGGGGAGGCCCTCACGGGCGGCTACCGTGAACGCTGTTTCCTCGCCACCAAGGCCTCCGGTGATTTCTCTCCGAAGGGAATCCGCAAAGCGATGGAAAACAGCCTTCGCGCTCTGCAGGTGGATTTCGTGGATCTCTACCAGATCCACAACTGGAACTCTGGCGTGCCCATCGAAGCGAGCATGGAGGAGATGGCCCGGTTGCGGCAGGAAGGAAGGACTCGTTTTGTCGGCGTGTCGAACTTTCTACCCGAGCACATGGAGAAAGCCCTCGGCGTGTGCCCGATCCAATCCAACCAGGTCAGATACAGCCTACTCTTTCGGGAAATCGAGCGCGGGACGATCGCATTCTGCGAGGAGCACGGCATCGGGATCACCGCCCACAGCCCGCTTGCGAAGGGCTTGCTGACTGGGCGCTACACCCCGAGGTCCACGTTCCCGAAGGACGACGAGCGATCGGGCTTCCCCGATTTCCAGGGGTCGGTTTTCGCGGAACACCTTGCGCATGCGGCAGGACTGAAGCACATCGCGGAAGCGAAGGGGATCAGCCTCCCCCAGCTTGCGATCGCGTGGACGCTCCGCCTGCCCGTCATTGCCTCGACGCTGGTCGGCGCGAAAAACCCAGGCCAGATCGAGGAACAGCTGGGGGCAGTCGGGGTGACTTTCACGGACGCTGAGAGAGAGAAGATCGATCGTGTGTTGGAGCCTTGACCTGTCATGATGAATCTTGTACAACAATATTGTACAAGTTGGAGGTCACCAGATGTTGGAAACGACATACTCCCATGCGCGAGCGAATTTCTCACAATTGCTCGACCATGTCACGAAGGACAGAGAGACCGTTCTCATTGCTCGCCGGGGAGGGGAAAAGGTGGCAATGATTTCGGAGGCGGATCTCTCAAGCCTTCTTGAGACTGCCTATCTCCTCCGCTCACCCCGAAACGCGGAGCGACTGCTCGCTGCTCTGATTCGAGCCCGAAAGAGGACAAGGCGACCGATGAGCGTCGAACGATTGCGGCGCGAGGTGGAACTTGGCGAAAAGGGCGCGTGAGGCGGTCTTCCAGCCCGAGTTCATCGAAGATCTTCGGTATTGGGTCGACGTGGACCGCAAGACCGCTCTTCGCGCTTTCGCATTGATTGAAACAATCCTTCGTGATCCCTTCTCTGGTATCGGAAAACCCGAGCCGCTGAAGTACCTGTCACCCGGGGCATGGTCAAGGCGCCTGACGCACCAGCACAGGCTAGTATACCTCGTCAGGGAGGGTCGGATAGATTTCCTCCAGGCGCGATATCACTACTGAGCGGCTGCTCCACCGAAGACGATCTCCAGCATCGCAAAGTCCTTGAGCACCGGCAGCGTGAGCTCGATGAAATCGCCGTCGACCTTGAAGCTCACCGAAGACCTCTCGGGCAAGAGAGAAACGGCTTTCGGCTTGCGGCCGTCCATCCGCACCCGGATCGCGAGGTCATGGATCGGGATGTTCGGCAGCTCCTGCTGATAGTTGATCACGTTCAGCACGAAGCGCTTGCGCTCCTCCTGCAGGAACAGGGTCGCCTCCACGGACTTCGGCGCGTCGGTCTCGAAGAAAAACGGTCTGGTGGCGAGGAGTTTCAGTAGCCTCATCAGTACGAGGCGCTGCCTGTCATGATCCCATCCCTCGATGAGGCCCGCGGAGTAGATCGCTCTCCCCTTTCCGAAGCGGTTGAGGACGATCGAGGGCGAGGGCGAGCTGACGCCGGGAGGGTCGGTGAGGATGGAGGCATACTGACCACTCAGCGGGTCTGTGTAGGGTAGCGTGACTGTCGCCAGCACCTCGACTCCCTCTCGCTGCTCAACCCTCAGCTGGGTGTCGAGGACAGTGATGGGAAGCCCGGGCGAAAAATAGGGGAACAGCTCACCGTGCGCGGAAGTGGGAGACACGTAGGTGACGCACTCGCGGGTCTCTCCCGCGTACGAGACACCGAACACATCCCCGAGCTGGAAATCCCCCCCCTGAACGCCATCGATTCCGAAAAGCGATGTATGCTTGCTCGCGTACAGACCCCCGCCGGCCTTCACGAAAGCGCGAAGCTGCGCGACCTCCTCGGCATCGAGCGCGACCGCATCGGGAAGGAGAATGACCTGGTAGTCTGAGAGCCGATTGAGACTCTTGCGAGTGACAACGCCGAATGGAATGTGGTGCTGGATGAGGGTTTTCGCGAGATTAACCGCTCCGATGCGGTGGGGATTTTCCCCCATGGGCTTCCTGCCCGGCTCGAAGTTGTGCCCATACTCCGCGACCGGCGTCCCGCTCTCACGCAGGTCGATGCAGGATTCGTAGCTGAGGTAAATCCCCACGTCCTGGCAGAAACGGCCTCCTATCTCCCGCTCGTACGCTGCCACCTCGTCGTAGACCCGCCCGACAAGGGGATAGTTCCGTGCTCGGATGGTCCCGACAGGGTCGACAGCATCGATGAACACCATGGCTCCATGATTCATCACCGAGGAGAAGGCGGACATCCGCATCTGATCCTCGGTTCGCGCGGATGTGTGATCGAGAAAGTTCGGCCATGTCCAGGTATTGATGTGCTCGAAGGGCTTCGTTTCGCTCAGCTCGTTGAAGAGCTTCGCGTAGAACGACAGCCCATAGCGCTCCCCGTAGAGGTCCGCACAGAGCCAGTCCATGGTACGGGATAGCTCGATCGATGCGCCGAAGCGCCAGTCCCCGAGGAAAGTGTGGGATTGGTGGCTCACGGTCACTCCGGGCTTCTTCTGCCTGACGACTGACGTGACGAACGCGGCGAAATCGCTCATCCAGCGCTCTCTGGTGCGCTGGAACCTGACCCAGGCGGGGTCTCGCCAATCAACGATCGTCGGCAGCTCGAAGCCCGTTTCCGTTCGGTACTTCTCGCGACACGACCTGCAGTAGCAGACTGCAGGCCAGAACGTCATGTCGGGATATACTCCCTCGAAATCGTAGCCCTCGCAAATCTCCTCAAGCTGCGCTGCCACGAAATCGCGGTATGCCTTGTTGTTCGGGCAGATGGTGGAGAACCGTCGCCGCCGGATCGAACCAGGCATGAACTGCTTCTCCGCCTTCCCCTGGACATCGACGATGCGGGACTCCGGATGCGTGTCCCAGTACCAGTCGGTATACAGCAGGCAGTAGTAGACCACGACGTCGATCCCGCGCTTGTGCAGCTCGTTGATTGTCTCCCCGAGAATGTCCCTGCCCTGAAGATTCGCATGCATTTTCCCGACCTTCGTGGGATAGTTGCAGAGGCCGGTGTGCGTATTGGCGAAGAATGTCGCAGCGGTCGCCTTTTCGGACGCCACACACTCGGCGAAATGCACGGGATCGAACCGGGACAGGAAGTCGGGATGCCAGTCGGGAATGTGGAAATCCAGCAGGTGTCGCCGAAGCGATCGTTCGTACCACTTCTCGTGTCGTTCCGCCATCGCTTAGCCCTTCACCGCGCCCGCGGTCATCCCCGCGATCACCTGTTCCTGGAATGCGATGTAGAGGATGATCATCGGAATGAACGAGATGCACAGTCCGGCGCCGACCAGGCCGTAGTTCTGGCCGAACTGCTCCCGCAGATCGTTAATTCCGTTGGTGAGCACCTTCAGCTCCCTGTTGGTCAGGAGAATGAGGGGGATCAGGAACTCGTTCCAGACGTTCAGAAAGGTCAGGACACCCGCCGTTGCGAGGCCGGGCTGCGAAATTGGGAAGATGACCTTGAAGAAGGTCTTCGCCCTGTTGCACCCATCGATCAGCGCCGCCTCCTCCAGCTCGCGCGGAATTCCCTTGAGGAATCCGTACATGAGGAAGATGCTCATGCTGAGGTTGAAGGCGATGTAGACGAGGATGATGCTCAACCGAGTGTTGAAGAGCCCGAAGTTCCGCACGAGGATGAAGGCTGGCAGCAGGACGGTGTGGATCGGGATCATGATCCCAAGGACGAAATAGGTATACAGGGCGAGGCTCGGGAGCACTCGCGCAAGCACATACGCTGCCATGGTGGCGATGACGAGGATCGTCACGGTCGAGATGACCGCATAGAGGGCCGTGTTGAACGTGTACAGTCCCATATGCGCTTCAGTCCACGCATGCGGGTAGTTATTCCACAGGAACTGCGTCGGAAGGCTGAAGGGATGGCGGAGGATAGAGGTGTTGTCCTTCAGGGAGCTGATGATTGCCCACATGAACGGCACCAGACTGACGACGGTGTAGATGATCAGGACGACATAGATTAACGCCCTGAAAAACCTCTCCTTGACTCGCGCAAAACGAAATACCGCTTCCATGACCGTCCCCCTCCTAGTAGAGCACGCCTTTTTTGCCGAGCACCTTCTTGAAAATGACCGTGAAAACTGCGGCGTAGATCAGAATCGTCATTGCGATCGTTGTCCCGTAACTGAAGTTGAATGCCTTGAACGCGTGGCGGTACATCAGCACCGATATGTACGCCGAGTTCAGCCCCGGGCCGCCCCACGTCATGATCCAGGGCATGTCGAATGCTTTGAGGGATCCGGTCACAGTGAGGATGATGCAGATCTGGATGACCTCCCAGAGCAGGGGCACCAGGATGCGCACGATCAGGGTCGGAGCCCGGGCGCCATCGATGCGCGCGCTCTCGATGATCTCCTGCGGGATGGACTGGATCGCAGCAAGGAAAATGATGAACTGGATGCCCAGGTACTGCCAGACCTGCGGGATGGCCACGGCGTAGAGGACAGTCTTCGGATCGGACAGCCACACCCGCTGCAGGAAGCCAAGACCGAACGTCTTCAGGATGTTGTTGAAGACGCCGATATCCGCATTGAAAAGGAGCTGGAACATCAGACCGGTCGTTGCGGCGGAGATGACGCAGGGGAGGAAGATGATCGACCGGATCGGTTTGAAACCGAACTTGATTCGGGAGACGAGATACGCGAGCACGAGCGCCACGGGATTCTGGATGAACATCGCGAGCAGCACCAGGGTGAAGCTGTTCCTCGTCACCTGCCAGTACTCAGGATCCTTCACGAGCTCAAGGTAGTTGCGGAACCACACAAAGACGGGTTCGCCGACGCCCTTCCAGTGGGTCATTGTGTAATACAGGGAAAGGAGCACGGTGTAGATAACGAAAACCGTGTACACGACGAAGGCGGGCGACAGGAAAAAAGCGCTGAACAGCCGGTCTCCCTTGTACACTCGACCACTCATTCGACACTCCTAGGGATGCTGATGAAAAAACGAGAGGGCGTCTCACCCCGTGGTGAGAGAGAGCCCTCTCGCTTCACGCTGCTCTATCCAGAGCCGGCTTTACTTCAGAACCTTGTCGATCTGCGCCTGGACTTTCTTCACGTAGTCCTCCGCGGAGATGGACTTCGCCCACAGCTCGTCGCAGGCCGCCGAGTACCCCTCCTGGACGATGGGGTCGGGGAGCATCGAATACACCATCTGTGCGGCATCCTTCGGGTTGGAGGTTTCCTGCTTCAGCACGGTGTTGTAGAACGGCAGGACCTTGCTCGGATCGAGGGTCATCTTCTTGACGATCCAGTCGCCTCCCTGGGCGATGTAGCCGATCACCTCGTCGGAGTTGCACCAATCCAGCAGGGCGATCATGGCCTTCTGCTTCTTGGGGTCGTTGAAGGACTTTTTGTTGATCAGCCACGAGTTGTTCGCCACCGCGATGCGGAAGCTCCCGGGGTCTCGCTTTGCTCCGGGCATTTTCGGGATGGGGATGAAGTCGAACTTATCCGCGATCTCCTTCTTGAAGTAGGCAATCATCCAGGTCTGGGCGAGGATCATGGCGGCCTTTTCTTCATTCATCGCCGCCGCAGTCGGCTCGAACTCGCTCGTCCCGATGGTGTCCTTAGGGAACAGCCCGGCTTTCGCCATGTCGAGACAGAGCTGAGAGGCCTTGAGCATTTCGGGGCTGTCGAACCTGCTCTTCCCAGTGGTGATGCCCTTCATCCAGTTCATATCGACGAACTGCTGCAGGATTTCCGCATGGAAGAAATGGGCGTTGTTCCCGCCTTTGGACCCGATGGCGAGCGGGATGATGCCGTTGGCCTGGAAGACCTTGCCGACCGCATACAACTCGTCGAGGGTCGTGGGGTACTTCAGGTTGAACTTCTTGAACAGGTCCCTGTTCGCCACGAAGTAGTCGACGAAACCTTTCATGGGGATCCCGTAGTAGTTCTTGCCGTCCGCCGTGTTGGAATCCCAGGCGCCCTGCGGGATATCCTCCCACTTGAAGCTCTTGCTCTGTTTCAGGTAGTCACGAACTTCGAGCAAGAGCCCGGCGTCCGCTATGGTCTTGTATGTGCCATAGTCCCAGTAGATGAAGACATCCGGGAGATTATTGGCAGCCAGGTCGACCTTGATCTTTTCTCGCTGGTTGTCGAACTGGGCGATCTCCATGACGTAGTCAGCCAAATCCTTGTTCTTGTCAGCAAACGCCTTGAAGCCGCTTGCGAACATCTTCCCTGTAGGGTAGGCGTCTGTCCAGAAGTTCGAGAACCTGATCTTCGGTTTCTCCGCCTTGCCTTCGGAGAAGGCGAAGCCGCTCGCTGTGAGCGCGAGTAAGAGAACCACGACAATCGTCCGCATGCCCTTGTTCATGCAATACCTCCTTGGAGAAAATGAATATGAATCCCAATTCGGATACGGAGACCGAATCTATCCCGGCCCATTCTTCCTGTCAAGAGAAACTTTCGTCTTTTGTTACCTAAAATAGAAATTGAAAAACTAGGTTGATCTAGAGAGCCAACCCTGATAAGATGGCGCCAGTTTTCACTTGATATATAGGCTGAGTGTGGGTCAAGAAGGAGTTGTGTAGTGGGCGAATCAATTCTGAAGGTCGGTCCCGCCGGCCGATCTCTCCAGACCCGGGATGCAAAATCGTTCTTCTGGCTCGGTGACACTTGCTGGGCGGCACCCGCACGGGCCCGTTGGGAAGAGTGGGAGCACTACGTAAGAACTCGATCAGGACAGGGTTTCACTATCCTCCAGCTCAATTCGCTGCCCCAATTCGACAGCGTCCAGCCCACATGGGAATCGCGGTACCCATTCGGCCTGAAGCCTGATGGATACTGGGACTTCTCGAAGCCCCAGAGCGAGTACTTCGAGTTTCTCCGCCGGATGGTTCGATTTGCCAACGAGCAAGGCCTCGTCGTCGCGATAGTCCTGCTCTGGTTCAACTACGTTCCAAACGCTCGGTTGTGGACGGTTCCTGCACCCAGGTCGCAGGCTACTCTCCATGAGGCTGAAACGTACGCCGCTTTCCTCTCCGAACTCCTGGGTGGTCTCGACGTGGTCTGGATCTTGACAGGAGATGATACGTACCTCGGCGATGGTGTCGTGGAGTACACGCGCGAAATCGGCAGGTCGCTGCGAGAGACCGACCCGGACAAACGGCTGATCACGATCCACCCGTCACGGATTGCGGGGCCCTGGTTCCACGGCGAGCCGTGGCTCGATATCGAAATGGTGCAGAGTTCTCACTTCGACGCGTATCTGAACCTCGCCTACGAGCTTCCCCGGCTGGAATGGGCACGGCAGCCCGCGAAGCCGATCGTCAATGGGGAGATCTGCTACGAGGGATACCCTGGTTTCGATTGGGGGCATCGTTTCGACCGCTGCGATGTCAGAAAAGCGTTCTGGTGGAGCGTGCTCGAAGGGGCGTTCGGCGGCATTACCTATGGCGCCGACGGGATCTGGCCCTGGGCGCGGGAAGGCGACGGCGCCCCAGGGGCCGCGCCCGTGCCCGCCCTGACGTGGCGCCAGGCTCTCGATCTGCCCGGCGCGGCCGATCTGGTCCGGTCGAAGGACCTCCTCGTCGAGGTGGGCTGGTGGAAACTGCGCCCCGCACCGCAACGGTTGCTCGATGTGCCCGCGCGTCATGTCCCTGTCGCGGACACCCCAGATGGGAATCTTCTCCTGGCCTACCTGCCCAAAATGCCGCCGACCTGTGCGGCGATCGAGCTAGATACCACCGGTCTCGCGCGAGATGCGGTCGCCTCCTGGTGGCTCCCGCAGAACGGCGAGCGGCAGGTCCTGGGCCCGATCACGAAGGGGAGGATTCGCCTGGTCGCCCCAGAAGGCGGGGATAGCGTGCTCATCATCAGCACGGGAGGAAACGCATGAAAGCGATCCAGAAGTGGGCGAAGGGGCCTTCGAACATGGGAATCGTTGACCTACCGGAGCCTACGATCGGCCCGGACGACGTCCTGCTCGAAGTCGGAGCGTGCGGAATATGCGGGAGCGATCTCCATATCAGGAAGGACGAGCACGAGTACCGGGCCCCCGTCGTCCCCGGGCACGAGTTCTCCGGAATCATCATCGAGAAGGGCCGCAACGTCGGGGCGGAATGGAAAGTCGGCGACCGGGTATGCGGTGACCTCGAGACGATGAACGGCAGGATAGGGGTGCATGTGAACGGGGCGTACGCCGAACGCATGGCCATCCCGGAGCGCCTGCTGCATCACCTGCCCGACACCCTTTCTCTCGAGGAAGGCGCGCTCATCGAACAGGTCACCTGCATGAGCCACTCTCTCATGCACCGCAGTCGGATTTTCCCCGGCGACTTCGTGGTCATCACCGGGCCAGGTCCGATCGGCCTGACCATGCTGCAAATGGTCAGACTCTACAGCCCACGAGCGGTCCTCGTGACGGGATTGAAAACCGATACGATTCGCCTCGCCAAGGCGAAAGAGCTGGGCGCTGATTTCACGTGCTTCAGCGAGGAGGACCCTGTCGCGCGCGTCCACGAGTTGACGAAGGGCGTTGGCGCGGACCTCGTGATCGACTGCTCGGGCGGCGATGAGGCGATCGGGCAGGCCCTGCGGATGGTGAAGGAAGGAGGGTGGATCACCGTCATCGGCGTTTGGGGCCATCCTGTCAAGGTCAACCTGGACGCTGTGCCCTACAACAACCTGACGATACGAGGCGGCTGGGGATGGGGCGGAATGGAGATCCCTGATCAGGCTGTGCGCATGGCCGTGGGATGGCATTCGTGGGAAAGGGCGCTCGCCATCATGTCTCTGGAGAAGGTGAGGCTGGCGCCGACGATCACCAGCCGCATCGGTCTGGAAGAATGGCAGGAGGCATTCGCGCGTCTGGGGGCAAAGAAAGACATCAAGGTGATGATCTATCCGAACAAGAAGCACATGCCACGTGAAGCCGGCCGCGTATGACGCCAGATGGCAGCACAAACGGGCTCAAGCCGACGCTCGCGATTCTGGGAATCGCGAAGAAAAACCATCCGCGCGATGAGCTTGCGAGGTTCATGGCGCATTGGAAAGACCGTATCGAAAGAGAAGGCGCCGTTCGCCTTCTGACCGAAGCCGACTCCCTCTACGACGACCAGGGCGTGGTTGCCGCGATCAGACGCGCTGACAACGCGGGGGCCGACCTCGTCATGCTGGTCGTTGGCACCTGGGTGTACTCCTCCATCGTCATCTCGGGGGTCAACGAAGCCCACCTGCTGGTTCTCCTGTACGGCCTTTCGGACCAGGTCGCCAACGGGAACCTCGGGGCTAGCATCCAGATTAAGTATGTGCTCGAGGAGATGCGCAAGCCCTTCCTTTACGTCTCGGGGAGCATCGAGGACGAGGGCAACTTCCAGTCCGTCATGCGCTACGTCAAGGCTGCCTTCGTCAGGCGCTCCCTTCGCAACCGCAAGATCGCTTCGATCGGCGGCAAGTGCATGATGATGTACCAGACCCAGGTCAACGAGTTCAGCTGGAAAGCGGTGTTTGGGGTCGATTTCCCTCAATACGATTCCGTCCAGATCTTCTCGGAGATGAAGAACGTCAACGAGGCCGAGGCGCGGGAAGTCGAGAAAACGTTCCTCGCCCGATTCAAGAAGGTCAACAAGGAGCTTCCGACCGGGGAGAAGATCTGGGAGGATGCCATTCTCTCACAGGCGAAGATGTACCTGGCCTTCAAGAGGCTGAAGAAGCTGTACGGCATCGACATGTTCGCGAATAAGTGCCTGCCCGAAATGACCACTTCGAAGTTCGGCTACGAGTATTCCGCCTGCTGCGCCACGTGCATGCTGAACGAGGACGGGATCATCACTGCCTGCGAAAACGACGTGCCTGCGGCCCTCTCAATGTACATCCTGTCCCTCCTGAGCGGGGACAAGGTCTTCTTTGCCGACATCGCGCGTTCGAACAGGGAGAAGCGCCGCCTTACCTTCTTCAATTGCGGCACAGGACCTGTTTCCATGGCAGACCCCGGCAAGGACATTTCTCTCTGGCCCGTGCCGGCGATGATCTCGAACGAGGCGGTGCCCGATGAGTACTATACGGGGCACATGAAGGGCGCATGCATCCACTTTGATCTTCAAAGCAACAGAGTGGTGACGCTCCTTCGCGTTGGCGGAAACGACGAGACGCTGCGGTTCCACGTCGTACGCGCGAAAACCATCGAGCGCGAGACAAAACCGGACGAAGTATCGAGCGAGCGGTGGCCAGGATTCTCCATCGAGCTCACCGGCGAAATCGATCCGTTCATCCGGCATGCTGTGGGACACCACTACTCGGCCGTGTATGGTGATTTCGTCGAAGAACTGAGGTGCCTCACTGAGCTCTATGGGATCCGGTTTGTGTTCGACGAGTGATCACCCCCGCGGGATGACCCTCCTGCTCTCCGGGTAGTCGCTGAAGGATCTCAGGGTGTTCACAAAGTATACGAAGTTCTCGTATGGCACGTCCGGTGGGATGTGGTGATCGACGCTTGGGAAGTACCCGCCGGTCTTCAATATCGCTCGGATGCGCGTGAGCTCGGCGTCCATCTCCGCCTTACCCCGCGAGAGCGACCGCTTGTCGATGTTGCCGAACAGAAGGAGATTCTTTCCGAACTTTTTCCGCAGCTCGAGACCGTCCATCCCGCTCGCCACCTCGCAGGGATAGGAGCCGTTGATGCCGCAGTCGATCCAGATCGGCAGAAGCTCGCCAATCTGGCCGTCGCTGTCCAGCAGGATCGTCTTCACACCGTGGGAGTGCAGTAGATCGACGACCTTGAGGTAGCGCGGCGCCATATGCTTCCGGACAAAGGCGGGTGAAACCAGCGGCGCGGTCTTGTAGCACATATCCTCGAACATCCAGGCAAAATCCAGCGTGACGCCGCTCGCAAATACTTTCTTGATCATCTCGCAAGAGAAGTGGGTTTGCCATTCAATCATCTCCTCGACGAGCGCGGGGTCGTCGTAGATGGCGAGGCTCATGTTCTCCAAGCCCATGGCGTAGCGCGGCCCTCCGTACAGGGTGAGGGCCATCATGCCGAGAGGGAAATCCCTCTCATTCATGTGCTTTCCGTCCAGGCCCGGCGGGAGTGGCCACGAGACGGTCTCGTTGCTGATCCTGTCCCACCCCGTGGAGTAGCGATCGGGGGAATACGGATCGAGCCGTTTCTTGTACTCCCTGTAGTCCGCGACAGTCTTGACGGGGTAGTCGATCCACTGGGGCATGCTCTCCCGGTCTTTCTTGTTGATCCGTGTCGTCGAACCGTCGCGGGCGATCCTGATGATGTACTGCTCGTCTTCTGAGAGGATCTTCTCCTCGTAGTACGGAACCAGGGGAGGGCCCCAGGTGTGATCTCCTGTATCGCTCATGTCCAGGCTTCCCGCATTCGGCTTGACAAACTCGTTCTGGTCCTGGTGGCCGATCAGAAGCTCGTTCTTCGCCTTCTCGTCAAAAAGGGCGACGGGCATCCCCTCCTTGACCCACCTGCGAAAGGTATCCTTCCAAAGCCCCGCGCCGAAGAAGAACGGGTCGTTCAGCCGCTCGAAGTTTGCGATGGCGTGGAAACGTTCTCTCGCGTTCAAGGCACGAGCTCCTTCCGTCGATCAGACCTTGTTCACCCTGACAGCTTCGTTGGAGATATTCAGCCTCTCCAATGCGGCGCTTCCCTTGCGGATGAGATAGTTGATGTAGAGGCTCTCGATGATGCAGAGCTCAGCGACTCGCTTGGAGATGACCTCGCCGGTCAGGTGCTTTGAAAACACCGCAGTGAGCAGGATGATGTCCGCGTGCTTGGCGAGGGGAGAAACGGGAAAGTTGGTGATCAGGATGATCGTTGCGCCGTTCTTCCGCGCCTGCTTCACCGAGTCGAGAATCGTCCTGCTGCGGCCCGTGTGTGATATCACGAAAAGCACATCTCCCTTGGTCATGTGCGCTGCCTGGATGAGCTGGAGGTCAGGATCCTCCGAAACCCGACAGTTCTCGCCGATTCGGACAAAGCGGTAGTACGCCTCCGTAGCGACTACACCCGCGTCCCCGAGCCCGTGAAAGACGATCTTCGGCGCCGCGATGAGAGCTTCGATCGCCCTCTCGTAGCCGCCCTTCTCAAGCAGATCGAAGGTGTCCCTGAGGGCCCCGCACGTCGTGTCGAAGACTTTCTTCGCGACCATGATCGAATCGTCGGTGGGGAGTATATTCTCGTATTCAAGGTGCCTTCCCGACTCGTCGGGGGAGCCGAAGGCAGACTTCAGTTCCGGAAAACCCTCGAAGCCGAGCTTCTTGGAAAGGCGGACGATCGTGGCCTCGCTGCACCCCGCCCTGTCGGCCATGTCGACGATCATGGAGCCCGCGACCTCTTCGGGGTGCGCGAGGAGGTAATCCACGAGCCTCCGCTCTGCCCTTTTCAGGCTGTCGTAGAGGGCTCTGATCTTGATGAGCACACCGTGGGGGACCTTATCGAGATTCGATTCGTTCATTGCCATGAACTATACCCATGCCGTCTCTGTCCATCAATCGCCGGGCGACGTCGGGCGACGCCCGATGGCACTGCTAGATCCGTGCGTTCACGCCCCTCAGGCTGGGGTACAACTCACGGTAGGTGGCGAAGCGGGCCTCGTACACTCCGGCGCGACGGCGGTCCGGCTCGTAGGTGTCGCCCAGTCGGACCGCGCGAGAAACTCCTTCCTCGATCGATGCGTAGACGCCTCCGGCCTCCCCCGCGAGTATCGCTGCCCCGAGGCATGCGGCCTCCCGCACCATCAGTGTTCGAACAGGTCTTCCGAGGATATCCGCCCTGATCTGCAGCCAGCGCGAGGATTTTGCTCCACCACCGACCGCCCGCAGCTCCTTGATGCCAATCTGCGCGGTTTCCATGTAGTCAAGGTTGATCCGCATCTCGAAGGCGAGGCTTTCGAGGATCGCCTTCACGATGTCCGCACGTGTCGTGGCAAGGGTGAGGCCCGCGATTGCGCCCTTCGAGGACATGTCGCACACCGGGTTTCCGCTGCCGTTGAAATGCGGCAGCACCATGACGGGCGAGGGACCTTCGGGGATCGACTCGACCATCACGTCGTAGGGATCCCTGCCTGCCGCCGCGGCGGCGCGAACCTCCTCTCCCCCCAGGGTGTCGCGGTACCAGCGAAACAGGATGCCGCCAATGTGGTTGAGCGCGAAGGTGAAGTACATGTCCGGCTTCGCGTGGATGTAGCAGGGATAGAAGCCCTCGAACATCGCATCGTTGATCCGGGGCTCCGGGAAAGCGGTGGACAGAACGTCCGCTGTACCCGCCGAGAGCACGCCGATCCCCTCCCGGATCGATCCCGCGCCGACCGCGGCACAGGTCTGGTCATGCCCTCCCGTGACGAGCAGGGTGCCCGAAGCGAGGCCGACCGCCTCCGCAGCCTCCCTCACAAGCGTCCCCGTAATCGTCCCCGACGGCTCTGCGCGAGAGAGCAGCGCAGGGTCGATGCCGATGGAGCCGAGAAGATCGGCCGCCCACACCCTCTGGCGCAGGTCGAACGCCATGGTCCGCGAGGCCATGGTCCAATCGATGACGGCGTCAGCGCCGAGCTTTCCGAGGATGAAATCGGCGTAGGTGACGATCTTCCAGGCCCGGCGGTATATGTCCGGCCGGTTGCGTTTCAGCCACAGCGCCTTCACGATGCTGTTGATGGGGTGCGGCCGCATGCCCGTCAAGTCGAACAGCTTCCGCGCTCCCAGCGTCCTGCCGCACCACTCCGCCTCTTCGGTCGGGCGGTAGTCCATGCCCAGAAGCGCATTGCCGACGGGAAGGAAACCCCGTCCGACGGGGATGATCGCGTCACCCTGCACCGAAATGCCGATCGCCTTCGCCTCGCGGATGCCGCTTTTCGCCACGGCCTCCGCGAGGACTTCGAGGGTCAGGCTCCACACCTCCCCGGCGTCCTGCTCTGCCTTGGCCGGCTCATCGCAGACGATGCCGTACTCGTGGAACCCGTAGCCGAGGATCTCACCCTCCGGGCTGAAGACAACCGCCTTGCAACCCGTCGTCCCAACGTCCAGTCCGATCAGCGCGGGCGAGCCTTTCACGGTGCAATCCTCACTGCCAGTGCGTGCTGTCCTGCGTCCTGCGCAGCTGCAGGAGGACGGACTCGTCGCGCACGTCGACCATGTCCCAGGTGATCGCCGTGTCCCTCGGCGCCTCGCGCTTGATCACCATGCCCCGCACGAGACCGAGTGGGACGAGCTTCTCCCCGCGCGCCACCTCCGCGCGCTCGATGCTCCCCCGGTAGCAGAACTCGCCGATCGCATCGAGGGTTTCGCCTGCCTTCAGGTCCTTCTTCGCGACGGCAAAGCACTCCGACACCGGCTTCCTCATCGGGTGCCCCGAGGACTCGCCGTAGAACGCAGCTCGCGCGACGGTCAGGGGAACCTCGCAGCTGCAGAGGTGGTAGGGGCGGAAGAGGTTGTAGTAGGGACCGGGGCCCATGTCTCGCTGGACGAGGCCTTCCCGCAGGCGCATGTTGTCCGTGGTCACGATCACGAACACGCCGGGATTCACATCGCCGATCGCATAGTCGACGCAACCGCTTGCCGAGAGGATGCCCCCGTCGGCCTGCGGGACGAAAACCCGCTGTAGATCCTTGATGTTGCACTTCGGGCCATGCATGCCCCGAACGTCGGGCACGAGGCCCGTCGCATTGGAGACGGCTGCCATCTCGACCATTGTCTTCGACCCGTCGACGAACTCGCAGAGCATCCGGGCGCTCATGTCGCGCGCCTTCGCCTTCGTCGCGAGGGTCTCGGGGGTGGCGTGGATGTCCAGCGGATTGTTCTTGCCCTTCCCCGCCGAGACGATCTGGAAACCGAGGGCCTTCGCGAAACGGTAGATCTCCATTATCGCCGCGGGCTCATCCCCCGAGGCGAGGGTGTAGACCACGCCCGCCTCCTGGGCTTTCTGGCAGAGGATTGGACCAGCCGTGATGTCGCATTCCACGTTCATCATCACGATGTGCTTGCCGTGGCTGATTGTCTCGAGTGAGATTTCAGCCCCAAGCTGCGGGGAGCCGGTGGCGTCGATGACGGCCTCGACGCCGTCCAGGCCGGCTGCCAGCCGATAGTCCGTGCAGACGATCCACTTGCCTTCACGAATGGCGCGCGCTGCCTCAGCCGCGCTCCGAGCTTCGACAACCTGCCTCCGCTTCTTGCTGAACGAGTAGCCCTTGCGGGCTCTCTCTACCGTGACGTCGACGACCGCCGCGATCTCCATCCCGACCATCTCGCCGACCTGGGCGATGATCTCCTGGCCCATCTGCCCGGCGCCGATCAGGGCGACCTTGACCGGACGGCCCTCCCGTTCCCTCTGCTCGAGCTTCTCGTCGATCGCATTCATTCCTTATCCCTTTCGCCTACATCCAGGGTTTCACGAGCACCTTCAGGACGTCTCCCGCTTCCGCGGCCTGGATGCCGTCAACGATTCCCTCCAGCGGCACCGTCCTGTTGAAATACTTCTTCGCGTCGATCTTCCCCTCACGGATGACGGTGAGCGCCTTCTCGTGCATGCGGGCGGGATAACTGAACGCCCCGACGACCTTGATCTCACCGTAGTGGATGATGTTGCTGTTGAGCGTGGTCATCGGGCTGTTTTTCGCGAGGCCGCCGAAAAGGATGACGGTGCCGCGCTTCCGCACAGCCTCGACTCCCTGCGCCTGGGCCTTCGCTGCCGGCGCCGCAATGATCGCCACATCGGCTCCCCGTCCTCCTGTCAGCCTTCTCACCTCGGCGACAGGATCCTGTGAGGCGACATCGATGAGCGCGTCTGGCCTAAACGGCGTCACCTGCTTCAGTCGGGCGAGGCCGGCCATGATGATTCTCGATGCACCCCGGGCCCGGGCTACCTCCAGGTGCAGACAGCCGATCGGGCCATCGCCCATGATCAGAACCGTGTCTCCCAAGCCGATGCCGGCGTTCTCCTGCGCGGCAAGAACCGATGAGGCTGGCTCGGAGAGGGCGGCATCGTCGAAGGAGAGCCCCTCGGGCATCTTGTGGATCATGCCGTGCGCAAGGACTTCGGCAGGGAGATGGATGAACTGTGCGAAACCGCCGGGCCAATCGGTACCGATCATACGGTGGCTGTCGCAGAGGTTGACCCACCCGCGATGGCAGTAGTAGCAGGTCCCACAGCTCACGTCAGGGGCAATCGCGATCCTGTCGCCAACGGCAAAACGGTCAACTGTGGTATCGATCTCCGTTACGGAGCCGGAAATCTCATGGCCCATGATCTGGCTCTTGATCCCCGATCGCAGGCCCATACGGTAGTTTCTGATGTCAGACCCGCACAGACCGCAGGCCTCTACCCTTACAACGATGCTCCCCTTGTCGCATCGCGGATCGGGGACCTGTCGAACGATGATTCTCTCGATGTCCTCGAAAATGGCTGCCTTCAATCTGATTCACCTTTCCTAGCATAGTAAGACACAATTCTCGCCTTTTCAAGAAAAAAATATGAAATTGAAGCCGCAATCCGCAAAGAGTGCTGTCCCAGCGAATCGTTCAACCCGCTCAACACCGGAAAGCGAGGAAAAGCGAATCAGAGTTGAAATCGGGCAGGCAGAGCACTGTGCCGCCCTGAGTGCTCGGTCTGAAGACCGGCTTCACGATCGCACGATCCGCGAGGTTGATGAGGAACGACTCGTATCCCGAGAGATCCAGCTCGAACCTGATATCGGCAGCATAGGGAATGTAGGCAGCGATCTTTTCTCTTCCCGGCGACATCGCCAGGCGGATCCCATCTTGCCCGTTCAGGCCTTCGGCGACCGGCTCGAGGTCGAACAAATCGAACGTTTCGAAGACCCACTTCGCATAGCCGGCGTCCCACGCGCCGGGCAGCCGCAGTGCCACGGGCCAGGGATAGGGGGTACTGGAAAAAGCCGTGCTCCCGAAAGGGGATCCCCGATGGTGCCATGACCAGACCCCATGTGCGCCATAGGTGACCCCGGCCTTTGCGCCGGAAAGCAGGCTCTGCCAGATCGCTTTCCGCACGTGAAAAGCGCCGAATCGCCCGTATGTGTTGCCGAAGCCGTGTCCCTCGTAGCAGGGCTCCCCGTTCACCATCGGCCTCTTCGGCACCAGGCCCGCAAACTTTGTAGAAAGCTTGACGGGCAGATCCTGCGGAGCATCGTGGCCAGACTGGAACATATAGAAGTCGAGCTCGGGCAACGCAACGATTTCCTGCGGGAGATCAGCCAGCGGGTTGAGGTGCAGTGTGGTGAGCGCGCTTGGGCATATGCGCTTGATCGTTCGCAGCGCCAGGAGATAGCGCGCTGTGGTGTCAGGCGATTTGAAATCGGTGTCGCCGCTCACCAGGAAGATGGGGTCGAGATCCTTGAATGTCCTTCCGACAAGCTCGACGTAGGGTGCAATAGCCTCCAGGGGCATCTCGTGATCAGGCATTTTCGCGCACGCCCACGTTCCTCTCACGAAATCGCACCATAGCACGACGAGCGCCGGAGTCATGCCCCTCTGCTGCGCCGCTTCAAGCATCCGAACAGCCTTTTCGAAATAGGCGGATTCGGGATACGCGAAGTCCCAGCGCCCGTTTTTCCCAACGCGGAAGGGTTGGGGAGAGAATTCCGTCGGAGTCCTGTCCCACTGCGGGAGAATGTTGATCTGAAGAGCGTTGAAGCCCTGGGCCTGCCTGTAATCGAGGTATTCCTCCCATTCAGATTGCGGGATATTTGTGAACGCACTCCACGCGGTGTCTGCAAGATAAAAGAAGGCCTTGTTATTCCGAATGAAATGGTCGTGAGATGGCGCGACCGTGATGTGTGTCATCTTGACCTCCCTATTTTCACTTATGATTGGTGCATAAAGAAAACCATGTCAATCCCAGCAAAGCACAAGAATCGAGAAAGGACGGAGGCGGTATTGGTCATCCTTTGCCTGAGCCTGCCAGCCCCTCTCTGAAAGGTGCAGGGCGCGCACGACGTGCCCCCTCGATCCTTCCGCCTTGACGGTTCTCGCACAATCACCGAGATTCGCCAGAAAGGCCGCACCACCTCCGCTCGAAATGACGGCCAGCCCGTCCACAATCTGCGGAGACCCCGAGCGAATGGCGAGAAGCTGTGCGCCACTCCATCTCGAGAGCTCCTGGAATAGATGGAAAACGGGAAAAAGGCGGCTGCCGGCAGACGGATCGAGCGAGAAGACCCCACGGGACCCTTCCAGCTCATCAAAGGTCACTGCCCAGGCATTCGAATCGGACAGATGCCGGATACTCATGAGCGCCCATGCTGCGCCGAACATTTCCCTCTGTCGCGGGTCACCCGCGGTCCGCCGTGCTTCGCGCTCGAGGGGGTAGATATCTTCGTTCGGGAAGGCTGGGTTGAACCGTGGCGCCAGACTCAGCGGGCTGACTGCCACGGCCTTGCCGCCTGCGAGGAGACTTGCCGAGTCCACGGTCGAAGCGAGACCGGGCAGATTCTCGATGATGGAGGCATTGTCTGCCGCGTGCACCTGGGGCGTCGCCGAATAGAAAACGAAGTCGAGACCCTTTGCCTCGGGCCGCGAGCGGTTGAGCTGGGCAAACCATGCGTCAGTGCCGCCGCCGAACAGCGGGTGTTGCCCTGCGTGACGGAACTGAGCACGGACTGATTCGACGAGGGCGGTGTCGGTATTCCAGGGCGGGATATTGCGGGTGACCAGCAGCGCGGCGGGCGGCCGCGGCATCGAACAGAGTGACTCGGCCAGATCGGTGGGAGCCTCCCTCCCCGATGTGGTGAGCAGGCACCATAGCGGCGTCCCGATTTCCTGGGCGAGACGCGAGCCACGGAGGATCCTCTCCCTCCAGTCTTCGACATCGAGATCGGCCTCGATGCGGAGATGGTCGGGACAGAGCGTCGCGGCACGCGAGGCGAGACCGGACATGTTGGTATCGGCCTCGCCGGCGCCGAATCCGATCCTGCACAGCGTCCGCGGACCAGGGGCGCCGATTTCCACACTGATCGGCCTTTCTCTCCTCGCGTGAGCTCGCGGGGGCGCAGTGGCAGACATTGCCTTACGCAGGGGTGCGTCTGCGCCGTCCGTCAGCGAGAGCCTCACCCTCTGATAGATGCGATCGCCTTCCCTGACCAGCACAGGAAACGGCACATCGAGAGGGGTGCAATAGATCTTGAAAGAAGCATCCGTCCAGTTCCTCTGGTCCTCCATTTCGAAGACATCGCCTTCGAAATCCAGGCGGGACCAGATGCCTTGCTCCACCTCGTAGCTGAAGCTCGTGAGATCTCGGAAGGGCTGATGAGGTGAGATGAGAAGCGGCAGCCTCCCTTCGACAAGCGGGCTCTGCGGAGCTCCCGACGTTGCCGCCTTGCAGGCCGTCCCTGCGGCCTCCTGCGGCAGCAGGATGCAGAACCCGATGCGGTTGCGGTAGAAATCCCGACGGGCGACGCCCTCAAAGGAAAAGTCGATGCTCCCTTCCACCGTTCCATCGATCGACGCGGACCAGAGGAAATCCACGGACTCTGTCACGCTCTCCACATTTAAACGGACCCTGAATCCATCGTCCTTCTGCTCGACAGTCTGCTCCACGATCCGGTTCGGCGCCGTCCCCCAGGTCCTGTCGCGCACCGCGACGCACATCCGTTGGGCGACCTCCCTGCCGCCAAGGACGATCCGCCGCAGGTCGCACCCGCTGAGAGAAAGCGAAACCAGTCCCGCACGGAGCGGCACGGTGCGGGATTCCGAACGCCGGGTCTTCTCGTGCTGCCTCATACTGATATCAGCTTCCGCAGGGACCTGATGCTCGTCGCCGCCCACTCCCGCTCGAGGGCGACGGTCGCTTCGACGCTGCCCTTGAATGGTGTCCACAGCTCGATCACCACGTTGGGATCATGCCCCCCCGACCGGGCGCGCGCGAGAATGTCCGCGATGTCGAGCCTCCCCTGCCCTGCCGGTGTCCCGACAACCAAAAAGCCCATCTTGTGGTCCGCCCGGACGATATCGAAGTCCTTCACGTGGATGTTCAGTGCATGCGGCAGCAGGACATCGATCACCTCATTTGGAGGCTCGAGCGCGCCGAGTGAGTTGACCGTGTCCAGGCACACGCCGATGAGCGGGCTGCCGACCCGTTCGACCAGTCCCGCTAGGTCCCTCGCAGAATACCGCTCGTAGTTCTCGATTGCGAGCGCGACGCCTTCCCGCTCGAAGCGCGGGGCGACGATGCGAAGGTGCCGTTCAGCTTCTTCGATCGTCTGAGTGTCTCTGGCGGTGCCGATTAGCGTGCGGACGAGCCGGGCGTCAAGCGCAAGCGCGATATCGAGGTACCGCAGGAGGTGCTCCGGGGCGGTCCCACGGGTGCCCGCTTCAAGCGTGATGCCAGTCTCCCTGGCCCGGGCAGCGAGCCCGGACAGCCGCCCCGGCGGCAGCTCATGGAGCGGGAGATTGTCGCAGACCTGGAGCAGCGAAACCCCGAGCTCTCCCGCCCTGTCGAGGAGCCTCTCGACCGAGAGGGGGGACCCGGCCAGCGGATACCCCGGCACGCCGATTGCCCACGCGAAGGTGTACGAGCCGATTCCCAGTACCATGAGCGCACTATAAACCACGATGCGCGCATCTGGACAGCGCGCCGCTCGATCGTATACTTTCCGGTTGAAACCCGACGCAGGAGATGACACCGTGACGAACGAGCAGATCTGGCAGATGACGACGCATGTGTGGGAGGTCGGAGCACAGGCCCTTTCGGACCTTTCCCGGTCGATCGATCGCGAGGCGGTGGTGAAGTGCGTCCAGGTCATAGCGGATTGCAGGGGGAGAATCGTGACGGCCGGGGTCGGAACCTCGGCGGCAGCGGCCCGCAAGATCGCCCACTCCCTCTCCTGTGTGGAGCGTCCCTCCTTCTTCCTCTCGCCAGGAGACGCTGTGCACGGCGCCCTCGGCGCCGTCCAGGCCGGCGACGTCGCGATCCTCATCTCCAAGGGCGGCGGGACCCGCGAGGTCGTGAACATCATCCCAGCCCTGAAGACGAAGAAGGCATTCATCATCGGGGTGACCGAGAAGGATGACTCCATCCTCGCACAGGAGAGCGACCTGCTCATGAAGGTTGCCATCCAGAAGGAGGCGGACTCCTTCAACATGCTCGCCACCACGAGCACCATGGCTGTCGTCGCCGTGTTCGACGCGATCTGCATCGCCCTGATGCAGTACACTGGCTACACCCGCGAGCAGTTCGCGGTCATCCACCCCGCCGGCGCCGTGGGCGAGCGGTTGATTGGGAAAAAGGGCTGACGGAAGAAAGCCCGAGCTCGATCCAGGCCTCGACCTGAACGCCGGCTCAAGCCTTCCAGCCGACAATCAGGACATCCGCGTTGGCTCCATTCATAGCGATCCGCGAAGCTTCGGCGCCGGGCTCAACCGCTGAAGAGCCGAACGAGCGGGCGTCGAGGTCGACGACCTCGAGTGCGTATCCCGAAAGGTCCATGCCCACCTCCACCTCGACCGGGTAGGGCACGTAGATCGCGAACTTCCTGCTGTCGGGGCTCATCGCCATGCGGATCTCGGGCGAAGCATTGCGTATCAGCCCCGCGGGTTCCAGATCAAAAAGCTCGTAGCGCTCGAAGAGCGTGCGCGCGAAAGACGCATCCGCTGCGCCCCCCAGGCGCATCGCGGTCCGCCAGTCGAACGGCTGACCAGAGAAAGGGACACTCGTGAAGCGCGCTCCCCGCCGATGCCAGCTCCAGACGCCATGCGCGCCGTAGCCAAGGCCTGCCTTCGCTCCCGAGAGCAGGCTCTGCCAGCTCGCCCTGCGCACCTCGAACCTGCCGAACCGCCCGTAGCGGAAGCCGTAGCCGGACCCGTCGTAGCAGGGCTCGCCGTTCACGATTGGACGCTTCACGGGCTTGGCGAGGAAGGCCTCGGCCAGCCGATACGCATTGTCCTGGCTCTCGATATGATGGCCCGACTGGTACATGTAGAAGTCGAGGTCCGGCGATCTCATCAGCTCTTCGGGCAGGTCCGCGCCGGGGCTTCTGTGGAGGGTTGTCAGGCAGCCGGGGCAATGCATCCTGACCTGTTCCAGGACCATGCGGTAGTAGCGGACCTCGTCACTCTCGAATCGCGTGTCGCCGCTCGCGAGAAAAATGGGCTGGTAGGGCGCAAAGAGCGGGAGGGTTCTCGCGAGGTACTCCCGCGCCGCCTCGAAGGACATGGCAGTGCGCGGGCTCTTCGCTGATGCCCATGTTCCGGGGATCCAGTTGACCCAAAGGGGGGCGAGCACCGGAATGAACCCGCGCTCGCGGGCCATGCCCACCATTCTCACGGCCCTCTCGAAATACCGCTCGTCAATCGCGCAGAAATCGAAGGCACCGCCACGGCCGACGCGAAACGGATACATCGTTGAGGCATCCTCGCTGGTGTCGTGCGTAACGGGCATCACGACGATTTGCAGGGCGTTGAACCCCTGAGCCTGGCGGAAGAATAGGTATTCCTCCCAATCCTCGAGTGTGAGATTGGAGAAGGCCATCCAAGCCGTATCGGCGAGATAAAAAAAGGGTTTCCCGCCTCGGAGAAATCGGTCCTTCGTCTCTGAGATGCGAATCCATTCATATCTCCCCGGCGTGCTGTTGCCCGATGTGCTCATTCAGTGCCCTCCACGATCAGGATTTTGCCGCACTGCCCGGTCAGGAATAGAGAGAACGCCTCCTCAGCCCTCGTACGAGGGAATCGATGGGTCACGACATCCAGCAGAGGCAGACCCGACTGGACCAGGCGGACCATGTCCGGGAAATCGTTCACGTTGAAGTTGCGTGTCCCGAGAATGGTCAGTTCCCGGCAGATGAAATGCTCCCACGGGTCGAGGGTCAGACGATGGCTCACCCCGACGATCACGAGCGTCCCCCTCGGGGCGAGCGATGCGATCGCCTGCAGGCACACCCTCTCGCTGCCGACGCAATCGAAGCCCACCCTGATCCCCCGGCTATCCGTCCATTCCCTGAGCCTATCGGCGACGGGGCCCGAGTCGGGATTGAGCATAAGCTCGGCACCCAGCTTTTTCGCCATGGCAAGCCGGTACTCGCTTGTGTCGATGACTGCCGTCCGGGCGCCCGTCCTGACCGCCATCATGAGAAGCCCCAGCCCGATCGGCCCCGCCCCCCATGTGGCGATCGCATCGCCACGGGCGACCCCGGCGCGCTTGAGAGCTCGGTAGGGCGTGCCGAGCATGTCGACCATGAGGGAAGCCTCCTCGAAGCTGATCGTATCCGGGATGGGCATGCAGCAGGCCTCGGGAACGAGCACGGATTCCGCGTACCCTCCATCGCGATCGAAGCCGACGACGGAGAGCGAATCGCACAGGTACAGGTCTCCGTTGCGGCAGTGTTCGCATCGCCCGCAGGTCACGTGGCAATTGATCGCAACCCTGTCGCCGACCCGGACCTTCTCGGCGTCGTCAACGGCCGCGACCACGCCGGCGTTCTCGTGGCCGGGAATTGTTTTCTGCCCAGGGCCGGCGAGGTTCTCCCGATCGGTCCCGCAGATCGAGGCCGACTTCACGCGGATCAGCACCTCTTTCCCTCGAGGTCGAGGCGTCGAGACGTCATCCAAGGAGATCCTGCCACCCCCAAGAAAATGCACTGCGCGCATGCCGCCCCCTTCCCCGAAGCCGGCGCTGTCCTCCGCTTCAGGAGCCTCGTGCTTGAGAAACCCAGTATAGAGCAGTTGAGGCATTTTGCTTTCTCGCTATTGACGAGTTCTTGAAGGATTTTACCTTCCTGACCACGGTGACGCTGATGCGGCGTGCGGACGGAGATGACAAGAATGTTCAAGGGAAGGGCAATTGCGTGGAAGCGCCCTCCTGCGGGATTCGATTCAATAATGGGCGCGGAAGTGGCGAGATGCACATTCCAATTCCAGCAGAGGTTCACGAGAAACTCCGGCGGCTCAGGGCTTTTCTCGAGCAGAAGGGGTACGGAGCGGCCATCCTCGGCCGAAGAGAAAACTTCGCCTGGTTCACCGGCGGCGGGGACAGCACGGTCATTCGAAGCAGCGAGATCGGCTTCGCGCTTCTGGTTGTCACAAAGGATGCCGTGCACCTCGTCGCGCAGACCATGGACGGCTCCCGGATCCTCGGTGAGGAGATGCAGGGCATGCAGGTCGAGCCGGCATTCCTGCGCTGGCTCGACGAAACGCGCGAAGAGAAGGCGCTACGGCTCACGAAGGGCCTGAGAGTGGTTTCGGACATGCCTCTGGCAGGTGCCGCGATGGCCCCCGCGGAGATCGCGCGACTGCACTACCCTCTGACGGAAGGGGAGATGGAAAGGTGCAGGCAGCTCGGGGCGAAGACTGAGGGGATCATCGCGGGCGTTGCGGCGGAGCTTCAGCCGGGGATGACGGAGCGCGAGGTCGAGGCGATGTTCCTCGGGGAATATGCCCGCGAGGGGATATCGTGCGACGTGCTGCTGATCGGCAGCGACGAGCGTATCGCGAAATACCGGCACCCCTCCCCGACGGAGAAGAGGATCAAGCGGATCGTCCTTCTGCACCCGGCGGTGCGGATGGGGGGCCTGCACGCAAACGTGACCCGCATGGTCTGGTTCGGCGACAGGGTGCCCGAGGAGACCGCTCGGAAGTACGAGGCCGCCAGCAGGATCGAGGCCGCGGCGATCTCCCTGTGCACGCCGGGACGGACCTTTGCTTCGATCCTCGAGGTCCAGAAGGACCAGTACCGGGAATCGGGATTCGAGGAGGAATGGCACAACCACTACCAGGGCGGCATCACCGGATACCTGCTAGCCGACGCGACACTCTGCATGGACCCGGCGGCGGAGGTCTCGCCCAACCAGGCCTTCGACTGGTTCATCACCATTACCGGGGTCAAGGTGGAGGAGCTGAGCCTGACGGGCGAAAGAGGGCCAGAGGTGCCCTCGGTGAGCGGAAGGTGGCCGGTGAGGAAATATGAATACGACGGGCGCAGCTTCGAGCTGCCCGCCATCCTGATGAAATAGGAGGAGGACAATCCATGGGATTGGACAAAGCGCTTGCGGAAGACATCTATCGCAAGATGTATTCGATCCGCGTCTTCGAGGAGAAGGTGGAGCAGCTGTTCGCCGCGGGCGAGCTGCCCGGGTTCGTGCACCTGTACATTGGCCAGGAGGCATGCGGCGTAGGGGTGTGCGCGAACCTCACGCCCGATGACTACATTACGAGCACCCACCGGGGGCACGGGCACTGCATCGCCAAGGGTGGACGGCTGGACAGGATGATGGCGGAGCTGTTTGCGAAGAAAACGGGCTACAACAAGGGCAAGGGCGGGTCGATGCACATCGCCTGCACCGACATCGGCATCCTGGGCGCAAACGGGATCAATGCCGGCGGCATGCCGCTCGCGGTGGGTGCGGCCCTTTCCTCGAAGTTCCAGAAGAACGGCCGGGTGGCTGTCGCATTCCTGGGCGACGGAGCCTCAAATCAAGGGACCTTTCACGAGTCGCTCAACCTCGCCGCGGCCCTGTGCGTGCCGGTGGTGTTCGTCTGCGAGAACAATCAGTTCGCGGTGGGCACGCGGATCACCGAGAGCACGAAGATCAGCGATATCTCGAAAAGGGCCGCGGGCTACGGGATGCCCGGGGTGATCGCAGACGGCATGGACGTCACGAAGGTCTATGAGGCTGCCGGCGAACTGCTTGAGGCAGCCAGAAAGGGAAAGGGTCCGTCGCTGCTCGAGCTCAAGACCTGGCGCTACCGTGCGCATTTCCAGGGCGAGCCTGCCGCCTACCGCACAAAGGAGGAGGAGGCCGAGTGGCTCAAGAAGGATCCCCTCGCCATCGCGCGGGCGAAGCTTGGCGGTTTGAAGTTGCTGAGCGCGGAACGGGCGGCAGCGATCGAGAAGGAAGTCGCCGCGGAGCTGGAAAAGGCCGTGGAGTTCGCTCGCAAGAGCCCCGATCCCGCCCTGGAAGACGCCCTGGCGGACGTGTTCGCCTGAGAGACGAGGAGGAGAAAACCGTGAGAAAGATTTCATATTCAGAGGCGATCGCCGAGGCGCAGCTCCAGGAGATGGAGCGCGACGAGAAGGTCTTCCTGATGGGCCTGGTGCTGCGCGACCCGTACGGCTCTGCATTCGGGCAGACCAAGGGCATCTCGACCAAACTTGGAACCGAGCGCGTCCTCGATGTACCGGTCTCGGAAAACGGCTACGTGGGTGCCGGAGTCGGCGCTGCGATCACGGGCATGCGTCCGGTCGTTGAGCTGCAGTTCTCCGATTTCATCACGATCGCGATGGACCAGATCGTTCAGCAGGCGGCCAATCTCCGCTACATGTTCGGCGGCCAGATCAAGGTTCCCATGGTCCTGCGTGCGCCCACGGGAGCATACTTGTCCGCGGCTGCGCAGCATTCGCACTCCTTCGAATCATGGTTCTCCTACATCCCCGGCATCAAGGTGGCGACTCCCTCCGACGCCTACGACGCGAAGGGGCTTCTGATCTCGGCCATCCGGGAAGACAACTTCGTTCTGTACCTTGAGCACAAGAAGCTCTACGACAAGAAGATGGAGGTCCCCGAGGAACCCTACACCGTTCCCCTGGGCAAGGCGGCGGTGAAGCGCCCGGGCTCGGACCTCACCATCGTGGCATGGTCGTTCATGGTCTCCAAAGCGATGGAGGCCGCATCCGAGCTGCAGAAGAAGGGAATCTCCGTCGAGGTGGTCGACCTGCGCACTGTCTCCCCCCTGGACGAGGAGACGATTCTCGCTTCGGTGGAGAAGACCGGAAAGCTTCTCGTGCTGCAGGAGGCCTACCGGCACTGCAGTGTCGCGACCGACGTGTCCGCGCTGGTGGCGGAAAAGGGCTTCGACCTGCTCGATGCGCCCATCACTCTGATCACGGCGAAGGACGTGCCGATCCCCTTCGCGCCGGTGCTCGAGAACTACGTGCTGCCCCAGACCGAGGGAGTCATCGCGGCGGCCGAGAAGCTCGTGAAGGGCTCCAGGGGCTGAGGGATGGCGTCCGCGATTCTCATGCCGAAGCTCGGTCTCACCATGGAAGTCGGGACCGTGATCGCGTGGCGGAAACGCGAGGGAGAGACGGTGCGAGCCGGGGAGGTGCTCTGCGAGGTCGAGACGGACAAGATCACCACCGACGTGGAGAGTCCGCAGAACGGCACGGTGCTGAAGATCCTCGTTCCCGAGGGTTCCGAAGTGAAGGTGCAGACCGTGCTCGCGGTGGTCGGCCAGCCGGGCGAAGACATCGGCGAGCTCATCGCCCCCCCAGCAGCGGCCACAGCGGAAAAGCCCACAGTCGAAAAGCCCGCCCCCGAGCACACGACAGTGGACCGGGCCAGGCCCCGTATCACCCCTCGGGCCCGCAAGCTGATGACCGACCACGGCCTGTCGCCCGACTCCCTTTCCGGCCTCGGAAAAGAACGGATCACCGAGGCGGACGTCCAGGAGCTGATCAATCGCGGAATAAAGGGCAGCACCGGCACACCGGGGCTGCGCCCCATGAGCAGGATCGAGAAGGTCGTCGCCGCCCGGATGACGGAAAGCTTCCGGGACATCCCCCAGTTCAGCGTGCGCTCCATCGTTGAGATGGACCACCTGCTGTCACTGTTTCCGGCCGAGCAGTTCGGGATCAACGAGCTTGTCTTGCGCGCCGTGGCACTCGCCCTCTCCCGAAGCCCCGAGGTGCAGTATCAGTACCGAGCAGAAGGCCTATTCACCCCCGTTGAGATCAATCTCGGGTTTGCCGTGGCGCTTGGCCGAGACCTGGTCGTGCCCGTGATCCGCAACGCCGACAGGAAACCAATCGGGGAGCTCGCACGGGAGGTATCCGCGCTGATCGAGAAGGCCAAGGCGCACGCGCTGCGGCCTGACGACATGAGCGGCGGCACCTTTACGGTGAGCAACCTCGGCATGTTCGGCATCAGCTCCTTCACACCGATCGTGAACCCAGGCGAAGGGGCGATCCTGGGGGTTGGGGCGGCGCAGGCGGCGCCTCGAGTACGGGACGGGAAGCTCGTCGTCGCCCAGGTGGCGGAGCTGACTCTCGTGTGCGACCACCGCTCGGTGAACGGCGCCACGGGGGCGGCGTTCTGCCTGGAGTTGAAGAGGATCGTCGAGACTGAGGAAGCCGGATCATGGTGAGACTGCTGGAGGGCAAGAGCGCCATTGTCACCGGAGCCGCGCAGGGCATCGGCTACGCCATCGCCCGGGAGTTCGCCCTGCAGGGCTGCGACGTGGCCTGCTGCGACATCGATGCGGCGAAAGTCGCCGCATCGGCCGAGAAAATCGCACTGGAAACGGGCAGGAGAGCCATCGGGGTGAGGGCGGACGTCACGAAAAAGGCGGAGGTGGATGCGGCTGTCCGCAAGGCCATCGAGGCGTTCGGGAAGATCGACATCCTGGTGAACAACGCGGGGATCCTCATTCATGCCCCGATGCTCGAGATGCGAGAGGAGGACTGGGACCGCATCTTTGCGGTCAACGTGAAGGGCTTCTTCCTTTTCGCTCAGGCAGCGGGGAGGCACATGGTGAAGCAGGGGTCGGGTCGGATCATCAACATGTCCTCCTGCTCGGGCAAGAAGGCTACTCCCGAGGAGGGGGCATACTGCGCCACCAAGGCCGCCATTCTCGGCATGAACAGGGTCCTCGCACTCGAGCTGGGGCCGCACGGCATCAACGTGAACGCCATCCTCCCCGGGGCGACCGACACCGAGATGGTTCGCAGCACGTTCCTGACCAGTCCCGAGATCGAGCGGGAATGGATCGAGAAGACGGCGCTGAAGCGGCTGGGCACGCCAGCGGACCAGGCGAGGGTTGCGGTGTTTCTCGCATCAGAGCTTTCCGCCCACGTGACCGGCGAGGGTATCGTCGTGTCGGCCGGCGAGATGATGAGCCAGTAGGATGAGCGAGTAGGGGGAGAGCGATGGCGACAATCGGAGTTTGCCTGGAAACATTCTTCTCGGATCTGCCCTACCGGGAACGGATCGAGAAGGTCGCGAGCCTCGGATTCAAGCGCTACGAGTTCTGGTTCCATGACAAGCGCTTCGATGGTTCGCGCCTGCACGACGAGCGGCGGGATTTCGACATGCTTGCCGAGCTGAACGAGAAGCACGGACTCTCGTGCACCGACTTCATCTTCAACCACCCCGACGCCGGTATCCAGGGTTCGTTGATCGACAAGAGGGACCGCGGTCTCATCCTCGACAGCCTCCCGGCTATGATCGAACGGGCGAAGAAGATCAACTGCAAGGCCTTCATCAGCGGTGCAGGCAACGTGGTGAAGGGGCTGCCGCGGGGCGAGGCGATGGAGAACATGATCGAGACCCTCGGCCTGGCGGCGAAAGTGTGCGAGGAGCACGGGATCACGCTCCTGCTGGAGCCCTTCAATACCCGGGTGGACCACCCCGACTACTTCCTTGACAGCCCGCACGACTGCCTTGCCGTGCTGAAGGCGGTCAACCACCCCGCCATCCGGATGCTCTTCGACATCTACCACATGCAGATCATGGCGGGCGATATCACGGCCTTCATCCGCAAGAACATCGAGTTGATCGGGCACTTCCACGTGGCAGGCGTGCCGGGCCGGCACGAACCGAAGCAGTCCGAGCTGAACTATCCCTTCATCCTCGGAGAGGTCGACAAGCTGGGGTACAAGGGAGGCGTGGGCCTCGAATACTGGCCTACGATGGACTCCGCCGAGTCCCTGCGGCAGACCAGGGAATGGCTCGGCGGTTGAAGAACAAGGGGGGGGAAAGGAGGTGAAGACTCTCACTCGCAATCGAGAGCCGTGGTCACCCCGACGGCGCGTACTCAATTGCGAATCGGCGTGCATGAAGATCGCGTGCATTGAAATGGTTGAAATGGATCGAAGAAATCAACGGGAGGTTGTATGAAGAGACTTTGGCTCATCGTGGGATTGGCGATCGTTTTCACCCTCGCCTTCACGGGCGGCGCATTCGCGACAAACTACCACTTCATCCTCGTGAACAACAGGACGACCCTCACCAATTTCAACCCCGACTACGACGGCGCGCAGCTGGCCTGCGACGAGATCAGCAGGTGGACGGGCGACAAGGTGACCTGGGAGATCGTCGGGCCGACTGAGATGAACCTGGTGGCGGAGGCGCAGGCCATGGAGGCGGCGATCGCGAAGAGGCCCGACGGATTCATGGTCATCTGCTGGGACGCAAAGACGATGACCCCCCCGATCAACAAGGCTATGGACGCGGGCATACCGGTCGTTACAATCGACGCCGACGCTCCCGATTCCAAGAGGCTCTGCTACATCGGGACGGATTGGTACACCCTCGGCCAGGACCTCGCGAACGCGCTGGCCAAGGAGATCGGCAACAAGGGCAAGGTGGCGATGATCGGCCTCGTGGGCGCAGACAATATGGAGACCGCCTTCAGGGGCTTCACCGATGTCATGGCCAAGTTCCCCGACATCAAGGTCGTGGCGAAGGAGCATGACAACAGCAACAAGGCGGAAGCGGCGCGGATCGCCACTGCGCTCATGCAGAAGTACCCCGATCTGGCCGGCCTTGCGGGATTCGACAGCGAGAGCGGCCCGGGCATCGCGCGGGCGGTCAAGGAAGCCGGCAAGGCGGGGAAGGTGAAGGTCGTCGGCAATGACCTCAACGCGGACCAGATCACCTACCTGAAGGATGGCACGGAGCAGTTCGTCCTCGGGCAGAAGCGGGTGTTCTTCGGCTACTGGGGTGTCATGACGCTCTGGCTGCACCTCAAGTCCAGCCTCAAGTTCACCGACAACGACAAGACGATCGGCGTCGAGAACATCCCGCCGAGGATCGTGACGGGGTTCCTGAGGGCGACAAAGGAGAGCGTGGATTCCTACAAAGCGGCATTCGACAAGTGGGCAAAGCCCAGAAGGTGATCGGATGACCGCTGGGTGAGTGGACAACGGCATGTCGACTTGCCGGGCGATCCGACGGCCGACATGCCCATCTTCCAGGCGGAGGACATGGACACGATACTTGCGTTCAAGGGCATCACGAAGCGGTTCCCGGGAGTCGTCGCGCTGGACGACATCTCCTTCGAGGTGGCGAAGGGCGAGGTGCACGGCCTGGTCGGGGAAAACGGAGCGGGCAAGAGCACCCTCATGCACATCCTCGCCGGCGTGTACCAGCCCGACGCGGGAAGTCTCGTCCTGGAAGGGAAGGAGGTGAGATTCACCGACGAGATGGCCTCGCTCAACAGCGGGATCGGAATGGTGTTCCAGGAGCGCAGCCTCGTCGGAAGCCTCAGCATCGCGGAGAACATCTTCGCCGGCCGCCAGCCGGTGAAGCTCCTCAACTGGGTCGACAGAAAGAGGATGAATCGCGAGGCGCGTGAGCTGCTCAAAAAGGTCGGGCTCGACCTCGACCCCACAAACCTCGTGTCGACCCTCTCCTCCATCGAGCAGCAGCTGGTCGAGATCGCGAAGGCGCTCTCCCTGGATGCGCGGATCCTCATCCTGGACGAGCCGACCGCGACCATCACCGAAATCGAGACGAACATCCTCTTCGACCTCATCCGCGACCTGAAGGGGAAGGGGATTTCCATCATCTACATCTCCCACCGGCTCGACGAGCTGCCGAGCATCTGCGACCGCGTCTCCATTCTGAAGGATGGGGTGTACCAGGGGACGCGGGTGATCGCGGAGGTCTCCCTCGACGAGATCATCACCATGATGGTGGGGCGGAAGATCCTGAACACCTACGACGACCGGGGATGGACGAAAGGCGAGATCATCCTCGAGGTGAAGGGCCTGTCATCCACGGCGTTCTACGATGTGAGCTTCTCGCTGCACCGGGCGGAAATTCTCGGCATCGCGGGGCTCGCGGGCGCGGGAAGAACAGAAATCGCCCTCGCCCTGTTCGGCGCCGATCCCTACGCGAAGGGCGACATCTTTCTCGAGGGACGGCGGATGCGCTTCACTCATCCCCGGGAGGCGATCGACGCGGGGATCGGCTACCTCACCGAGGACAGGAAGGCCGCGGGGCTCTTCCTGGAGCTTCCCGTCGCCTCGAACATCATCTCGGCCAGCCTCCGCAGCTTCACGGAGAACGGCCTGGTGAACGACAGGAAGGCAAACGAAGAGAGCGGGGAGTTCGTGAAGCAGCTGCGGATCAACACGCCCTCCCTGCGGCAGCTCGTGCTGAACCTGAGCGGCGGCAACCAGCAGAAAGTGCTTCTCGCGCGGTGGCTGATGAAAAACGCCCACATCCTCATCATCGACGAGCCCACACGCGGGGTCGATGTCGGAGCGAAGAACGAGATCTACGATTTCATCCGGCAGATCGCCAGGGAGGGCGCGAGCCTCATCGTCATCTCCTCGGAGCTGCCCGAGCTCCTCATCCTCTGCGACCGCGTCGTCGTGATGTGCCAGGGCAGAAAGACGGGAGAGCTCCTGCACGGGGAGGCCACGGAGGAGGGCCTGATGCACCTCTGCGCAGGCATCGCCCTCTCGGGAAACGGCGGATTGGAGGACGGCAGGTGAACGGCACATCCACGATCCGGGAATGGATCACGGGGCAACTCATCAACAATAGGGCGCTCTCGCTCTTCCTCCTCGTCATCCTCATCGTCTGCGGCATGTCGGTCGGATTCGGCCCCATATTCTTTTCGCTGGGCAACCTCTCGGGGATCCTTCTCAACCTCGCCTCTGAGGCCATCCTGGCGGTCGGCATGATGTACCTCATCGTCTCGGGGGTCATCGACCTGTCCATCGGCGCCAACCTCGCCTTGGGCGGGGCGATCACAGGGATCTGCCTGCAGGGGAGCACCCTCTTCGGCCTGGTGATCAATCCCCAGCCCGTTCCGGTCGCAATCCTGTGGGGTCTGCTCTCTTCCTGCCTCGGGGGCCTCTTGAACGGCCTGCTCGTGGCGCGGGTGGGCGTCAACGCCCTGATCGCAACCCTCGCGATGTCGAAGATCATCGGTGGAGCGGCGCTGTACATCGGAGGCTCGGAGATCGCGAACCTCCCGCAGAACTTCTGCATCCTCAGCCAGACGAAGCTGTTCGCCTTTTTCATGCCGGTCTACTACACGGCGGTCATCGTGGTAATCGGCGCGATCCTCCTGGCGAAAATGCGCTTCTTCCGGCGGTTCTATTTCATCGGCGGAAACCTGCGCTCGGCCGGCCTGTCGGGGATCAATGTGCCGAGTACCTTCACGGTCATGTTCGTCATCATGGGATTCCTTGCCGGGCTCGCGGGCATCATCTTTGCCGCCCGCATGGGCAATGCGAGCGGGAACACCCTGCCGAACATCGAGCTCAACGTGATCACCGCCGTCATCGTCGGCGGCGGAAGCCTCCTGGGGGGAAGGGGGACCGTCGCAGGAGCCTTCATGGGGGTGCTCTTCATCAACCTCATCAAGACCAGCATGGTCATCGCCGGGATCGACATCTACTGGCAGCCCATCGTGATCGGAGCGATCCTCATCGGGGCAGTGGCCTTCGACATCGTCATCCAGGAGCGGTATACCGTGGGCGTGAACCTGCGGAAGCTCCAGGCCCGGCGGGCGCGTTCCGTCGGCCACACACCCTAGGGCAGGAGGACGACAGTGCGGGAACTCAAACGTCCGTCGGGACGGGACGGGAGAACAGGCCTGCAGAGGCTGGCGAGGGCGACCCTCACCAATCGCGCGCTTTCCCTCCTCATCCTCGTTCTCCTGATCTCCGCCCTCATGACGGCTCTGTTTCCCAAGTATTTCTTCAACTACTACAATCTCCGGCAGCTGCTCTTCTACCTCGCCAGTCCAGGGATCCTGTCGGTGGGCATGGTGTTCCTGATCGTTGCAGGGCTGTTCGACCTCTCCATCGGGGGCAACCTAGCCATGGCAGGCACCATCACGGCCGCGATCCTGCTCGCAGTCCCCAGCTTCCCCTACCCGCTCGCCATTCTCATCGCGGTGGCCGCAAGCACGCTCGCCGGCGTCATCAATGGCCTTCTGGTCGCTTATGTAGGAGTGAACGCCCTCATCACGACGCTCGCAATGATGGGGATCCTGCGGGGCGTCGCTGTCATGCTCGCGAAGAGTCCCATCCCCGTGCCGGCGGAAGTAGCGAATCTCGGAGCCACATTCGTTCTCGGGTTCCAGATACCGATTTACTACTTGATCGCGATCGTGCTGATCGGGGCCTTCCTACTGGCGAAGACGCGGTATTTCCGGCAGTTATACTACATCGGCGGGAACAGGAAGGCGGCCGAGCTTTCGGGAATCAATGCGAGGAAGGTCCTCCTGGTCACCTTCCTCATTTCAGGATTCCTCGCCGGGTTTGTCGGGGTGGTGCAGGCGGCGGGATCGAACGCCGCCATCGGCATCATCCAGGACGGGATCGAGCTGAAGGTCGTCACGGCGGTGATCATTGGAGGAGGAAGCCTGACCGGAGGCAAGGGCACCGTCCTCGGCGGGTTCATGGGAGCGCTGTTCATGCTGTTGATCGACACCATCATGACAATTGCGAGCGTGAACAACATGTACCAAGCCTTCATCGTCGGCATCATTCTCGTGCTCGCCGTCACGCTGGACGTCGTCATCCAGCGGAAGCTCGGCGCGGCGAGGTAAAAAGGCGCACATGGACCTGAAAGGCGGGGTTGCGATCGTCACCGGCGCGGGGACGGGGATCGGCCGGGAGCTTGCGCTGGGCTTCGGCCGGGCTGGCGCTCGCGTCGTCTGCTGCGGACGGCGGGAGGCGCCGGTCCATGAAACCGTGGCGCTCCTGCGCAAGGAGGGGCTCGAGGGAATTGCAGTTTCCACCGACGTCACTGACCGCGCGTCGGTGCAGGCGCTGGTCCAGCGGGCCCTCTCGGAGTATGGGGTCGTGGACCTGCTGTTCGCGAATGCAGGAAGCTTCAGAAGCGTCGCCCCGGTCTGGGAGGCCGATCCTGATCTGTGGTGGCAGGACGTCACTGTCAACCTCCGGGGCACAATGCTCTGCTGCCGGGAGGTCCTCCCGCACATGATGGCGAGGGGCAACGGGGTCATCGTCACAATGGATGGCGGGGGCGGGGCGGACGGCGTCAATCTCGCGGGGTCAGCCTACGGAGCCTCCAAAGCGGCGATCGTGCGCTTCACCGAGGGTCTCGCCCGGGAGCTCGAGCGGGAAGGCTCGAAGGTCTTGGTCTTCTGCATCAATCCTGGTTTTGTGAACACCGATATGACGCGGGGGATCGCCGCGACGAAACACGGAAAGCGGTGGCAGGGCTTCGTCAGCGAATGGATAGAGACAGGCAAGGGAGCGGCGTCCGATGCGTGCGCGCGTGCGACGCTAAAGCTGCTCGCCATTGCCAGCCCCGAGCTGAGCGGCCGCGCGTTCTCCGTGGAGACCGATTTCGAGGAGGTCTCGCGCCGGCTCGAGGCTATCCGGAAGGACAACCTCCTCGTGATGCGCCTGCGGAGGTAAGAAGCGAGTTCTGTCTGCCGAAGAGGATGTCATCGGCGATCACCGCGAGGTCGGAGAGCAGAGCCTTCAGGTCGACGGGGGAGGACCAGGCGACTCGCGCAAGCTCCCGTTCGGGAACGGAGCGTAGGATATCGTGGAGCGCGACAGGATCGACGCCGCCTTCCTTGCAGAGCGCCTCCGAGACGATCTCTCGCCAGCTGAACGATCTGTTCCGCGAGATGATCCAGATGTCTGCGACATCCTTGGGCTCATAGCGAAAGACCGCCGCTATCTTGTTCGAGAGAATGTTGCGCCAGTTGTCCGCCCGCCCGAGAACCGGGTCGACCTCGACATCCCCGACATGAGGGGCGGTATCGTTGACAAGATCGACTTTCAGATCGATCGTCTCCCCCTCGACAGTCCTCGAAACCCAGAGCTGCGTGTGCCAGCGGGAGCGTCTCAACCGCTCGTCGTCGACGACGAGCGCCCCCTCCTTTTCCGCGTCCTTCAGTGACATGAAAAGTGCGTCCACATGAGCGGAGTAGCGGGGGTCGGCATCGACGAACAGATCCAGATCCTCGGAGTATCTATGTGCGAACCAGCGCCTGCTCAGCGCGGTACCACCGGTGAGATAGAAGGGTGTGCCGGACTTTTTCACGATACTCAGGATCCCATCCTGAAAGGGGTACAGCTTCTTTGTGAAGTATTCTTCTGATGTGTTCATATCTCTCTCGCACATCCGGACGGCTGATCCGAGCAACCGCCTCCGGCACCAGGCGCTCGCGCAGGGCATCGACACCCAACAGGTCGAGCAAATTATACCAAGAAAGCCTCTCCAGCATGCGGTGGAAGACGCGCTCCCTATCGAAATGCCCAACCCTTTCGCGCTTCCCGATGACGACCTCGTACAGCTCGTAGGGATCGATATCGTAGTCCCAGAGGATGTGTTTCATGAGACGACTGATGCGTTCCCTGTCTTCCGCGCCACTCATTGTAGTCTCCGATACGAAGTGTACGCAAAACCGTGCCGACCCGTCTACAGGATTCGAGAGTCCTCGCGCGGTGGCGGGACATCACGGCCTGAACGGCCCGTCCTCTCCTTTCAGCTCGTCGGCCATCCGCTCCCCGAAGCGCTCCCACGCCTCGATGATCCTGTCGTACCAGGGGAATCCCTCGCAGGCCGGGATGCCGCCATGGTCATCCAGCCACTTGATCGACCGGCGCATGCCCTCGACCCAGCGGATCGTCACTTCAAAGCCGAGGTCCCTCTTCGCCGCATCATTGAAAAAGATATTGTTGTGCCGGAAGTTCACCCCGCACCAGCTCGCCCTGTTCGGCACGACGCGCAGGAGAACGTCGGTGGGGATGTGCACGAGAGGGGGACAGGGCTTGCCCAGCGCGTCCGCGACTCCCTGCCAGTACTGGTCCCACGTCATGCAGTCCTCGCCCGTGGCATTGTAGGCCCTGCCGAAAGACCTGCGATTCCCCGCGGCGCGCGCGAAAGCCCGGCCCACGTCCTCCCTGTGGCAGGATGTCCACAGGGAGGTGCCGTCACCGTGCACGATGAGGGGCCTCCCTTTCCTGATCCTGTCGAAGTAGAACGGCTCGGAGCGGAAGGGATCGACCGCCCCCCTGCCCTCGCCGTAGGTGGCGGACGGCCGGATGATCGTGAGGGCGAAATCACCCCGACGATGGGCCTCCTCGAGCAGCCTCTCGCACTCCGCCTTCTCACAGGCGTACGGAAACTCCTTCAGCGGCTTGCGCTCCTCGTCCTCCCGGATCGGGAAGCTCTTGGGCGGCTTCGTATACACGTCGGTGGTGCTGCAGAAGATGTACTGCCGCGTGTGCTTCGAGAACGCGCGGATCGCGCTCCTCGCCTCTTCGGCGAGGAAACAGACCATGTCGATCACGCAGTCCCACTTCCCGGCTTCTGCCATCCGGGCTTCGAACTCGGCGTATCTCGTGCGATCGACGGTGATCTCCTTCACCTTCCCTTTGAACTCATCCGAGCTCTTCCCCCTGTTGCAGTGCGTCACATCGTGCCCGGATGCGACGAGGACCCGGCTCGTGGCCGTGCTGATGAGCCCTGTTCCGCCAACGATCAGTACCTTCATGCCCCTCTCCCTTCAGTCCGCATAATAGATTCACGACGCCTCGAGGATACTCCCCAGCACCCGCGATCTCTCCTCGAAAGCCTTCGATGATGATCAAAGTGCGGACCGCCTCCGTCTCGCGCAGGATCGCTTCTATCGTGTCACCGGCCTGGCGCACCACCTCGGTCGCGCTCGCCGTGAGGCGCTCCCGCAGGAGGTCGTTGATCTTGCGATAGTAGAAAAGGCCGAGAGAGATAGTTGGGATCAACCCGAAGGCGACAATGATGAGGATGATCTCCATGCGGAACGTCAGCCTTCTGGAGATTGCCGCCGCTTTCCCCTGCATCCCACAAGATTACACGCCCGCGGTCGCACACGCAAGGTGGAATGAGTCGGTCCATCCTCCGTAGGCGCCCTCGCTGCGGCGGGCCCTGCGTCATTGACACTCGAGGAGCCCGGGATGCTACACTCCCCTTTGGCGGAAAATGGACTTCCTGCGATGGGCGATCCCGAAAAGACTTGCTTTCTCCCCGGCCGGAAAGTATCTCGTCGAGCTCCCGCCCGATTTCCCTTTCCGGCTATACTACTACGATTTCTGTCTCCCTCATGCGACCATTCCGAACTACCATGATTTTCTCGAGATCGTCTACATCCTCAGGGGCACGGGAAGCTTCACTATCGGGGGGAGAGAATACGCGGCGGCTGCCGGTGACATCTTCGCCATCAATAGCGGGGTCTTCCACCTGCTTGAATCCGAGGACGCGAGCCTCGACCTCATGACGATCTACTTCATGCCTGAGCTGATCTACCAGCCCGGCTCGAGTGAGCTGAGCCTCGAGTACCTCCTCCTGTTCCTGAACTATGGATCGGGATTCAACCCGAAGGTCCGCGTGAGCCAGCAGCTCAGCGCCGAGGTCCTCGTCCGCATCGAGGCCATCGCGAGGGAGCTCGCGGGGGAGGAGCCCTTCCACCGCATCGCCGTCAAGAACCTCCTCTGCGAGATCCTCCTCGTCTTGAACAGGTCCTCCGGCATATCGAACGCGGAGACAGAGGAGCTGCATCTGCGTCTTCGGGACATCAACCGCTTGAAGCCGGTCTTCGACTACATCCGCGAGCATTTCGCCGAGAAGATGACCCTCTCGCTGACGGCGCAGGCGGCGGGCATGAGCGTCACCCACCTCTGCCGCTACTTCAAGAAGGTCACGGGGAAGACTCTCACCGAGTACATCAAGCGCTTCCGCATCGACAAGGCCAAGGAGCTGCTGATCGAGGACGAGCGCTCGATCACCTGGATCGCCTACGAGGTCGGCTTCGAGAGCCACAGCTACTTCGACAGGATCTTCCACGAGGTCACGCGGTTGACTCCGCAGGAGTTCCGCAGGAAGTACATGCCACGAGTCCCGGTCGATGACGTATAAACGAGCTCGCGAAGCGCCCTTTCTAGCATTGAGAAAGCGGCGTAGGGAAGCCCACGATAGGATTAGGAGCCGCGCATAAATTAGTATATCAAGTTACGTTTGTCGATTGGGGCGAATGGTGTAGTTCCAATCGCCATGGAACTCATCGCGGACGACGTCTATCGATGCCCACTCCAAATCCGTGACCGTCTTCCCTACGGGATACTTCCTCTTGTCCAGACGGCAAGAGACTTTCAGTCCGGTCTTGGTGCTCGTGCGCGAGATGAGATTCACCACCGTGCCGTAATCCGTCAACGGCTCCCCCCGCCAGTTCGAGCTGATGAACGAGAACAGCCGATGCTCAACCTTGTTCCACTTGCTCGTCCCCGGCGGGAAATGCGACACCGAGATCGGTAGCCCAATCTCGTCGGCCAGACGCTGCAGTTCCCATTTCCATAGCCTGAGCCGCGCGCCGTTGCTCCCGCCCGAATCGGCGGTGACCAGAATGCGTTTCGCCTTCGGATATGCTTTCCTGCCTTCGGCTTTCCACCATGCCCTGATCGAAGCGACCGCGAACGTGGCAGTGTCGTGGTCGGTCCCGACATTCACGAATCCGACGTTACGCCTGAGTTCATAGATGCCGTACGGATGGGCCCGTGGCACCTCGGGGCCCGGGAAGTCATGCCCGTTCACCTTCTTCGCCCCTCCCATGCTCAGCCATTGGGTGCCGCCGTTGAGGTAGTTCCCGATAAGCTTCTTCTTCTTCGTGTCGACGGAGATCACCGGCTGTGATGCCCGCAACTCCTTGTCCACCCGGGCATTGATGTGCTCGAACTGGGCGTTGCGGTCAGGATGCTGCTTGCCTTCGATGGTCTTTCTATTGCCTTGCAGGCTGTAGCCCATCCCGATGAGCAACGATGCCACAAGCCGGCTGCATGCCGTATAGCCGAGCTTCGCCAACTCTTCGGCCAGCCGCCGCGTGCTCTTAATCGTCCAGCGCAAAGGCGACTGTGGATCACCCCGCGTCAGCGGATCCACGAGACTTTCAAGCTTTTCGCGAAGCTCAGGCTGGTGCTCGACGTTTGATTTCCGTCCGCCGCCGGGGCGCCTTACCTTCCCTTCGGGCGGCATGTGGCCATTCTCGATCTCGCGGCAGCCGACCAGAATGGCCCGGCGGCTTATTCCCGTGGCGCGCGACACGAGCGAGATGCCGCCGTAGCCCGACGCTTTGGCCTCGGTCGCTGCCCAGATACGCCGTGTGTACTCGTCCAGCCGCGGCCGCAGCGACTCGTACTTTCCACGGATCGAAACTTCGGTTTCCACACCCAGAAGTATAGCGTATCTATTCAATACTTGCTACATTAATTTATGCGCGGCTCCTTAGCGATGCGTTTTCAAGTTTTGTCCCAGTATCTGAAAACTCTTGACAGGTACGGCAGGTGTGGTATGCTCTCCCTACTCCCACAAGGGAGAACTAATACGAAGAGGGGGGTAGGAAAATGAATCGACGGTTCAGCAAGAGTCTTATCCTGATTCTAGTTCTGCTGCTTGTGGCCGGGGCCCAGCTCATTTCCGCTGCGCCGGTGAAGATCCGCTTCGCCCACATGTGGCAGGAAGGCGCGAACCCGGATGCGGACATGGTGATGGCCATCCTCAAGAAGGCCGACGCCGCGAACCCGAACTTCGACATCGAGCACGAAATCATCGTCGGCGACGAGATGAGGAACAAGATCCGCATCGACACCGCCGCGGGCAACACGCCCGACATGTGGCAGTTCTGGGTCGGCGGGGTCATGACCGACTACGTGAAGGCCGGCGTCCTTGTCAACTTCAGCGACTACCTGGCCAAGAGCAAGAAGATCAAGAAGGCCGATATCGCCGATAGCTCCTGGGCGACGGTCACATTCGACGGCATCCCCCGCGGTCTCCCGCGCAACATCGCCCTGGGCGTTTTCATGGCCAACAAGGAGATCTTCCAGAAGTACGGTCTGAAGTACCCCAAGACCTGGGACGAGTTCGTCGCCGTCAGCAAGGCCCTCAGGGCCAAGGGCGTCATACCGACGAACATCGGGTCCAAGGGCGGGAACCCCTCGCACTTTTGGTTCGGCGAGCTGGCTGCCCAGTACAAGTCCGGCGTCGACGGGGTCGTGAGCCTCGCCAAGAACCTCGATTTCAGGGTCCCGGGGTTCGTGAAGTCCGCCAAGTGGTGCCAGCTCATGGCCGAGAACAAGATGTTCCCGGATGACACGATGGCCGGCGGTGACTGGGCGCCCAGCATCGCGCTGTTCGACCAGGGCAACGTGGCCATGTGCTACACCTTCCCGTGGATGTATGACCAGATGTTCAGGGACGGCATGACTGACAAGGTGGACATCATCCCTGTTCCCAAGCTGCCCGATGCCGAGCGCGACCCGGCGACCTTCATCCAGGGCACCGTGAACGACGCGTACCTCATCAACGCGAAGAGCTTCGCCGACCCCAAGAAGCAGGCGGGGATCGTCGCGTTCTTCGACCTGGTGGGCTGGGACATCCCCCTGGCAGAGGCGCAGGCGGGCTACATCGTGTCGACCAACAACGCCGTCATGGCAAAGGTCGACCTGTCGAAGATGCCAAACAAGATGGCCGTCAAGGCCATCCAGTTCCACCTCAAGAACAAGGTGGGCGGCACGCCCATGATCTGGCAGAACCTGCCCGACAACAAGCTGCAGTTCGACTACCAGTCCGCTCTGGACGAGCTGTGGTCCGGCGCCCTCACCGCGGAAGAGTACATCGACAAGGTGCAGGCGTCGATTGACGAGTACAAGGCTTCGATGTAGAGTGGTGCCGCGCAGGGCCTGCTCTCCGACGCGGATGTGAACTGACAGGCGAGGGAGTGGCTTCCACTCCCTCGCTTTTTTTCGAAATCTCGAACTTGGAGCGGTAGCCATGCACGTCTTGAAAAAGCACAAGTGGGCGCCTGTAATCCTTGTCGGGCCTTCACTCGCGATCTTCACCTACTTCATTGTCGTCTCGATCGGGTACACCGTGTACTACTCCCTGACAAAGTGGAACGCGCTGACAAAGCCCCTGTTCATCGGGCTGAAGAACTACGTCGATCTCGTGAAGAGCGCGGATTTCAAGATCGTCATGCAGAACACGGTCACGGGCCTCGTGCTCGCCCTCATCATCCAGGTGGGGCTCGGCCTGCTGTTCGCCTACCTCATCTTCAGGACAAGGCGCGTCTTCCGCCTGTACAGGGCGCTCGTGTTCCTGCCCGTCGTGCTCTCTCCCGCTGCCGTTGCCTTGATGTTCACCCTCGTGTTCAACGCCGACGTCGGCCCGGTCAACTCCATCCTAAAGTCGATCGGGCTCGCGTCGCTCACCCGCAACTGGCTCGCGGACAAGAACGTCGTGTTCTACGCCGTGCTCACGCCGATGATCTACCAGTACATCGGCCTGTACGTGGTGATCCTGCTCGCCGGGATGCAGTCCATACCGGACGACGTGATCCAGAGCGCCCTGATCGACGGGGCGAGCTCCTTCCGCACCTTCAGGAGCATCGTCATCCCCATGCAGTGGGACATCATCTTCATCTGCATCACGATGATCACCTCGGGGTCGTTCAAGGCCTTCGAGCACTCCTACATCATGACCTGGGGAGGACCGGGGGTGCGGTCAGCCTTCCTCGGGGTCTTCATGTACAATAAAACTTTCCTGGGCGCGCAGTTCGGGGTGGGGAGCGCGATCGCGATGGTGATCCTCGTCGCCACCCTCGTGATCACGCTGGTATTCAGGACCATCACCAGCCGGTTGGACTACTGAGGGGGACGCCGTGAGCTTCATCGAGAACCTGTACAAGAGCAGCGGCTGGCTCATCGCGCGCCACCGAATCTTCGTCGGCCTGCGGCACATCGTCCTGGCCCTCTGGTGCCTGACCACCACGTATCCCGTCGTCTGGGTCATGCTGAACTCCTTCAGGGACAACAACCAGATCTACGTGAATCCCTTCGCCCTGCCCAACCCGTGGATTTTCAAGAGTTACCCCCGGGTCCTGCTGGGCGCCCAGCTGCAGATCGCGGTCCCGAACAGCTTCATCTACGCGAGTGTGACTGTCGCCGTGACGGTCATCCTGGCCGCGATGACCTCCTTCTACCTGTCGAAGTTCCCGAAGAGAAACGGGCTGCTGTACACGTACTTCATCATCGGGATCATGATCCCCGTGCACGCGCTGCTCATCCCCCTGTTCGTGACAATGAAGAACATGGGGCTCCTGAACTCGCGCCTGGGCATCCTGATCGTCTACGTCGCCACGAACCTTTCCTTCTCGATCTTCGTGCTGACAGGGTTCATGCGCAAGGGAATTCCCGACGAGCTCATCGAGGCGGCCGTGATCGACGGGTACGGGCCGATCCGCATCTTCTTCCGCATCGCCCTCCCCCTCACGCAGTCAGGAATCGCGACGGTCGGGACCTTCACGTTCCTGGGCATCTGGAACGAGTTCCTCTTCGCCCTGATCCTGCTCTCAAAGCCTGCCCTGCGGACACTGAACCTCACCGTGTACAACCTGCGGGGGCAGTACTCGAGCGACCAGGGGCTCATGGCAGCAGGGGCAACCGTGCTCATCATGCCTGCCATCCTGATCTACGCCATCTTCCAGGAGCGGGTCGTGAAAGGACTGACTGCCGGAGCCATCAAGGGATAGTGCAGTTCAGGAATCGCGGGCAGGAGGGTTCGCATGAAAGCCGCAACGGGCAAGGGACGTGTCGAGCGCTGGGGCGTGTACGAAATCGTGCTCGAGGGGCCGTCGGAAAAAACCAGGGGGCGCGGAACGCGCACCCTAAACCCTTTCACCGACGTCGCCCTCAGCGCCCATTTCAAAAAGGGAAAACTCACGCAGGAAGTGAAGGGCTTCTACGACGGGGAGGGAATCTACCGGGTGCGGTTCATGCCCGGCGAGACCGGCTCCTGGTCGTGGGAGACCCGGTCGAACAGGGCCGAGCTGAGAGGCGCCGAGGGAAGCTTCACGTGCACGAAGCCCGGGCAGGACAACCACGGTCCCGTGCGCGTGGCGAAGACACACCACTTCTCGTACTCCGACGGGACGCCCTTCTTCCCCATGGGCACCACGGCATACGCGTGGACATACCGGCCCGAGGCCGTCCGCCGCCAGACCCTCGAGAGCTTCTCGAAGTACGGCTTCAACAAGATCCGAATGCTCGTCCTGCCTAAGCACTATGGCGACGGAAAGAACGTGGACATCTCCTACGATCCCCCCGTCTTCCCCTTCGAGGGCAAGCCCGGCGCCTGGGATCGAGAACGCTTCGTGCCTGCCTATTTCCGCAATTTCGAAGATCGCGTGGGGGACCTGTGCGACCGGGGGATCGAGGCGGACGTCATCCTCTTCCATTTCTACGACTTCGGCAAATGGGGCCTCGACGAGGGGTGGAGAGGCGAGGACGACCTGCGCTACCTCGACTACCTCGTTGCGCGGCTGGCCCCGTACCGGAACGTCTGGTGGTCCCTCGCCAACGAATACGACCTCATCTACAACCCGGAAAAGGGTGAACTGGCGACCGTCCTGGACCGTAAGGACTGGGATGAAATCGGCGCGTTCCTCGCGAGGAGCGACCCATGGGCGCACCCCCGATCGGTGCACCAGTGGCCATTCGGAGTTCTCTTCCCGGACCGGCCCTGGATTACTCATGTTTCGTATCAGCACATGAACACCTATTCCCTGCTCATGGACCTCCACCGGTCCTACGGGAAACCCGTGATCAATGATGAATACCAATACGAAGGCAACATCCCGATGGGCTGGGGCAATTGCAGCGCAGAAGAAGTAACTGTCCGACACTGGGCAGCGGTCATGGCGGGAGGCTATGCAACGCATGGGGAGGCCTTCAACACCCGCACGAATCACCGCGACATCTTCTGGTCCTACGGCGGCAAGCTGCGCGGAGGCAGCCCGCAGCGGCTGCGGTTCATGAAGGATCTGGTCACTTCCCTGCCGTTCCAGGACATGGAACCCGACACCTACAGAGGGGACGGGAGGAACATGTTCTGCCTTTCGAAGGGTTCGGACGTGTACCTCTACTTCATGACTCCCGGATGGAAGGACCACGACATGCTCTTCGTCGGTCCGTCCATGGGAGGCAGCCAGCGGTACGAGGCGACCGTCTACGATGCGTGGGCGTGCCGCAAAGGATTCGAGGCGACATGGGGGTGCGGTCCGGCGATTCGGCTCAAGCTGCCGCGGTTTGCGGCGATCGTCCTCAAAAGGAAGAGCGGCGTCTGAGGGAGCTCGCGAAGAGCCCTTACTTCTCCTCCTCGGGGTGCAGCATGCGATGGATCGTCGCGCGGATCGCTTCCGGCTCGAAGACCTCCCGCCACGCGGGATTGATGACCTTCTCGGAGCCCACTTTCATCGCGATTTTCGCAGCGTCCGAGAACGGCGAGCCGATCTTCCCGAAGACGATCGCAAGCGGGATCTGCGCGTGGCCCAGCAGGAACGCGCGCGCGGCCTCGGCCGGTACCCCCCGGGCGATCGCCTCGTCCATCGCCGCCTTCATCAGCGCTGCCGCGGAGGCAGCGCACACTTCCGCTGCCGCGGGCTCGAGGATGGCCATCTGCTCGACCGTGATGCGGTGGGCCTTGGCCACGGGGGCGAACATCTCGCGGCAGAGCCTCTCGGCGGCCCGGAAGTTCTCCTTCGAGCCGCGGTGCAGCGCGACCACGATGTCCTGCGTCGCGGCGATGCCGCCGAAGAAGTCAGCGCGCGCCTCGGGGGTCGCCTGCTCGCCGAACAGCGGCGGATGGCAGGGATGCGTAACGACGAACGTGCAGTCATCCCTCAGGTGCACTTCGCCGTTATAGGCGGCAGCGGGATCCAGGAGGATTGCCGTCGCCCCCTTCTTCATCAATGGGACAACCTCGCGCGTCACACCTGCCATGCGGGCGTCGGGCACGGCGAGGACCACGATGTCGCTCGCGGGAACCGCCGTCTCCGCAGCGGAGACGGCAAGCCCCTTGTCCGCGAGCCTGCGGATCCCGGCCTCCGCCTTCTCGACGCATGAGAGCGCGTAGGGCAAGTTCCTCAGGTTGTCGGTGATCCGCGAGCCCATCTTGCCCCCGGCGCCGACGATGCAGATCGCGAGTCTCATGCTTCGTGCATGTACAGTTCCCAGCCGAGGTAGCGGTTCGCCTCCGCGACGACCCCCGCGCAGTGGGAGCGCACCATCGCCACATGGTGCTCGAAGCCTTCCTGGCAGATGTGCCCCAGGAGCTTGCGGAGGTTCTCGATCCTGCACACGGCGATGCCGCCATCCATTGCGAACGGGTCGTCCGTGAAATCCCCCTCTCCCAGGTAGCCGCGCACGACCCCCCGGGTGTCATCGGTGTCCACGCGGAAGTACGTCATAGGCCCTTCCTTGACCTTGCCCTTGACCGCCCCGAAGCAGTTTCCCTTCCCGAGGCTCGCTCCCAGGACATCCAGCTCTGATATCTCGACCTCCCCGCCGATGAAGCTCTTCGGAAAATTGCTGCAGTGCGTGTTGACGCACTTGTTCCTGTCCGTGCCATAATTGTTGTTCCAGTCCAGGAAGCCGGGCGCGTTGCCGCTCGCGAGGGTCAGCGCGAGCATCGACACCGCCCCGCCCACGTCCACCTCGCAGGCGCTGGGCTTGCGGTCCTGCTCGCCCATCAGGCTCATCGAAAGGCAGGTCGCACAGCCGTAGTTCTTCTGCACCGACTCCCAGCACTGCACGGCGGATGCCACGCACTCATTGGCCGCCATCCAGCGGTCGATGGCCACCGACAGCTTTGCCTGCTTCACGATGTTCTCAGCGGCGATTCGAATCGGGATCTTCCCGTACCCCTTGATCGTCGCGAGCTTCTCCTGCACCTCCTTGACGTTCTCGCGGATCTTCTCCGCAGCCGCGATGATCTCGGAAAGATCCACCGGCACTACCGTGATGCCGGAAGCCTGCAAAATCTTTTCACTGTAACGCACGGTTTGGAAGGCCGCCGGCCGGGTGCCGATCTGCCCGATGCGGGCGCCGCGGATGCCCCTCACTACCCGGCTCACCCGGCCGAAGCTGTCGAGGTCCTTGCTGAACTCGGGGCTGTCGACCGCGCAGGTGTGTTCGCTGGTGTCCGTCCAGGTGATGCCGTACTGGCGCAGGTTGTTGCACACGGAGACCTTCCCGCAGAAGGCATCCCGCCGGCTTGCGACATCGACCTTGTCCAGGTCGTCGTCGGATGCGTGCACGAGGACCGGGAGGTCGAGCTTGGCCATTTCGAGGGTTTGCACGATCCCCAGCTCGTCGCCGAAGTTCGGCAGGCTCACGATGATGCCGTCGATCTTCGCCCTGTTGGCCTGAAAGAGCGCCGCACACTTTTTCGCGTCGGCCATGGACTCGATCGCGCCGTTGGGCGTCGCGTTCTCCGCCGGGACCACGTACTGGAAGCCCTTCGCCTCCAGGCGCGCCAGCAGCTTCTTCCTTCCCTCGGAGGCAAGGGCGGGATTGAAAAAGCCACGCGTTCCAACAATCACCCCGAAGCAGATCGGCCTGTCCACCGTGCTCATGATCTCCCTCCTCGTGCCGGATTCCGTCACCGTCTTGTGTACGCGAACGGCTCGCGTTCTTATAGTACAATTCTATCGGTTTCTTGAACGTTATTGCTCGGCGTGGTTCCCGCTGCCGGCTCGGGCGGAACCCTTCTCAGCCCTCCTCCAGCCCCCGCATCACCTCTGCGCGGAACGCGGAGAGCTCCGCCCTCACAAGCGGAAGGCATCGCTTCAACACCGAAAGCAGGAAGCGCAGCTTCTCCCAGTCATAGTCGAGCTCGAGGTAGTAGCGCTTGAAATGCCGAAACCGCATGAGCTCCGTCAACAGACGGTGGGACTCGTCGGAGAGCACGCGGGGACGAACTCCTTTCTTCTCGAGAAGCATCTTGTCCAGGAGGTCCGCGTGCCATCTTTCGGGGCTCAGGCTGTTGTCGAAACCCTGGGAGATGCGCAGGAGCGAGGTCTCGACCGCCGTGTAGGCGTTTTCGAGTATCTGCGCGAGGACGATCCGTTCCCCTCGGTCCGGAGCGTCACCTGCCTCTGAGGGCAGCCGCCGTTCAGCGAGGAAGCGCTCCATATCATCGAGAACACGGAAGGACAGGTCGATCTGTTCGACGACGAGCTCTGGGTCGAGAGCCCTATCGTTCATAGACGATCCTCCCCCGTCGGCGGATGTGATCGGCGTAAGCGGGGTGGACGTGCTCGATCGCCACAATGTCGAGTGGGAAATGCGTGAGCTTTTCGGCGGCGCCCCGAAGGTCTGAGAGCGCGGCGGGGTCCGTGATCCCCTCCACCGCGATATCGATATCGGACATTTCGGAAAAATGGCGATCGTTCACGAGCGATCCCCACTGATAGATTCGAAGGGGCTTGTGCTCGCGCGCGATCGCTGACACGATCGCATCGCAATCCCGCCGAGCAGCCTTCAGCCGGACCGCCAAATCGCGCTTTTTCCGGCTCTGCCTCGCCCGAACGAATGCGCGGATCGTCTCTGCCTCTGTCTCCGTGTAACAGCCGCCCATGCTTCTAGTATACCACCGGCCGTTCAGGCCGAATACCGCCTGCCCTCGTCCATCATGGCGAGGTAGCTGTCCAGCGGCACGTAGTTGGCCACGGTGTTCCCCGTGCCCATGCAGTAGCCGCCGCCGGGCATGCAGGCATCCAGGGTGCGGCGGACGCGCGCCCGGATTTCCGCCTCCGTCGAGCGGCACAGGAAATCCACGTCAATTCCCCCGAGCAGCGTGAGGCGATGGCCGTACGCCTTCTTTGCGTCGATCACGCTCTCGATCGTGTCCTCGAAGGAGTGCTTGGCATCGATCTTCACGTCTTCGATCAGGTCCTCGCGGATCGCGGAGAGGTCGCCGCAGGAATGCAGGAGGTAGATCCGTCCGGCCTTGTGAGTCAGGGCGGCCATGCGCCTGTGCCCGGCGAGTACGAGCTCCCTCGTGTCGGTGGGGCTGATCAGCAGACCCGAGCGGAAGCCCATGTCGTCGCTGCCCCAGATGCAGCGGACCCTGTCGAACTGGAGGTAGATCTCCAGCTCCTGGCGCGAAAGCTCGTCCACTTTCTCGAAAACCGCCCGCACGAGGTCGCGCTGGTCGTGCAGGGCATAGCACAGCGTCTCGTATCCCATGAGCCAGGAGAGCATCTCGGCGTAGTGGCTGTTGCCGCCGCTCATCAGGCACATGTCGTCCGGCAGGTTCTTCTCATACCACTCCAGCGCCCGCGTCGACGCGTTCGAGTAGTCGGGCCACGGATACCGCTCGAACTCCTCCCAGGTCGCGATGGGCCCCCTGTGCTCGTCCATGTATTCGCGGCCGGCGGCGCGCGCGTTCGATGCGGTGTCCGCGGCCGTGTTCCAATTGTACGTCCACTCGATCCCCTCGAGGCCCGCGCGCACGTAGTCGTAGCCGAGAAGCCTCTGAAGGGCGATCTGGCGCTTCTCGGCGTGGAAGGGATCGGATCGCGGAATGTCATCACCGATGCTGTATCGCGCGCAGATCGCGTCCTGCGCCTCCTGGTCGAGGAAGAGCTCCGCGAAGTGCACGCGCCGAGGCGTGCCTTCCCGGCGCAGGCACGAGAGAAACGCCTCCCAGTCAGGTTTCACGGCCATTGAAAAAGGCGATCCGGCCCCATTCATTTCTGCGCACCCTCCCTCGCGTGGCCCTCCCGCAGATAGTCCTTCATCAGCGGCCAGATGGCCCTGTAGCGCTCGAAGCGCTCCTGATACAGACGGACACGGGCAGGATCGGGTTCCAGGCGCTCCCCCAGCCCGACCATTGCCTCGACCCCCTCACCGAGCGAGCCGAAGACCCCCGTCCCCGTTCCGGCGAGAATCGCCGCGCCGAGGCAGCCCGCCTCGCCGACCCTCGTCCTCACCATGGGCTTGCCGAGGATATCGGCGCAGATCTGAACCCATTCGCGAGACTTGCTGCCCCCGCCGACCGCCCGAAGGTCACGCATCTCGATGCCCGTGGCCGCGATCGAGTCGATAAGCTCCTTGTGGTAGAAGACCGTGCCCTCCATGACGCCCTTCAGGATGTCCCCACGGCTCGTGTCGAGCTTCAGCCCCACGATCACCCCCGAGGAGTCGGGGACAAACTCGGGGGGTCCGGTCATGGTGAAATGAGGCAGCACGAAGACGCTGCTGGGCGTCGCGGGCATCTCGCCGGTCAGCAGCTCATAGACATCCGTCCCTGTCCGGGCAGCCTCCTCTTTTTCCCGCCTGGCGAAGGTGTCGCGGAACCACCGAACGAGGACGCCGCTCTGGTTGTAGATGAAGGAGACGAACCTATCCGGCGCAGCATGGTGCTCGGTGTTCAGGCCCCACCTCATCATCTCCGTCGGACTCTTTCTCTCCCCGAACACGGGGACGATGCAGAGGTAGGTGCCCATGCCGCACATGCCCGTTCCCGCATCGACCACGCCGCAACCCACCGCGTTCGCGCACTGGTCGTGCGTCCCCGCCACGATCGGGGTGCCTGCGGCAAGCCCCAGCTCCGCGGCGATCGGGCCCGAAACCCGGCCGATGAGCGTCCCGGCCTGAACAGGGTCGGGCAGCTTCCCGAGATCGATCCCCGCGACCTCGGCGATTTCCTTCGACCAGCGCTGCGCGTCGATGTCGAAGAGGAGCGTGCGGTTGGCAAGCGAGTAGTCGACAGTCGGCTCGGCGCCGAGCATGAACGAGACGAAACCGCTCCACAGGAGGAACTTCCACGCCCCGCCATAGACCGCGGGAGTGTTGTCGCGTATCCACATGAGCTTCGGCAGGCTGTAGTGGGCGCCGAGGGTGTTGCCGTTGATCCGGTAAAGCTGCTCGGCATCGATTGCGCTGCCCAGCCCCTCGAGGTACTCCTCGCCCCTGTTGTCCAGCATCACGAGGGAGGGGCCGAGGATCCTGCGGTCCTTCGACACCGGCACCATCGCCTCGCCCATCGAGGAAACCGCGATCGAGGTCACTGTGTCCGCGCCCGCTCCCGCCGCCGCTGTACGGATGACGCGGCAGATGCTCTGCCACACGGCGGAAGCGTCGAGCTCGGCCCGGTTCGGCCCTCCGCCCACAAAGGTGTACTCCTCGTAGCCGAGTGAGAGCTGCACTCCCCTGTCGGAGAACGCAACGGCCTTGCACCCGCTCGTCCCGACGTCGACCCCGAGGAGGCTCATGAGTGAGTCGGACCCTCCTGAGGCATGGCAACGTCGCAGCCGAGGTAGCGGATGAGCGCCTCACGCACGGGAGCGCTCACGCTGCCCGGTGTCACGGTGACGTGGTGGCGATGGCCCGCCCTGCCGATTCGCAGGAGCACATTCTGCATGCCCGCGATCTCGGCAACGCCCGCGCAGCCGAAGAACTCCTCGGGAATCGGGTCGGCGGTGAACCGCCCCTCGCCGAGGTAGAACTTCAGCCTCCCCTCATCTGTCAGGAGGCTGCCGAAGGTCATGTCGCAGGGGCGCAGACGCCCCGCATTGCACCCGTAGGCGCACCCCTTGCCCAGCGAGGTGGCCAGTATCGCGTGATCGACGATCTTCCCTTTCTTCTCCATCAGGCTCGAAGGCACGGGGCCGCAATGGAAGAGGATGCACTTCTCAGGCTCGTCGCCGTAGTTGTTGTTCCAGTCCAGGCAGGTCGCCGGTTCGCCGGATGCCAGACCGAGCGCCCTCATGGTCACCGCGTTGCCGATGTCCACCTCGCAGGCGGCGGCGATCCCGCGGTCGTTCATCTCGCCCAGCAGCACGCACGGTGAGATCCCGATCTGCGCCTGCAGCTCGACCCAGCAGCGCAGCGCAATGGCCTGCAGGCCGTACTCCTCGACGATCCTGTCGAGCACGACCCCCAGCCGGGCGATGTTCTCGAAGGATGCGTCCGGCACCCCTGCCCAGCTGCTGTACTTCCTCAATACCTCCGCCTTCTCACGAAAGCCCTTCTCTGACGGCGCGACCGACTGCATGCGCTTCATCACATCCGAAAGATCCAGCGTCTCGACAGTGATCCCGTGCCTCTGGAGGGCAACCTCGTCGATGCGGACCGTCTTGAACGGCGTGGTGCGGGCGCCGATCGCGCCGACGCTCATCCCCTTCACACCGTTCACCACGCGGCAAACCCTGTCGAAGTACTCGACGTTTTGCCGGAAAGCGAGGCTCGAGGGCGCTGCCACGTGAGGCGGAAGGGCGGTGAACTTGACACCGTACTGATAGAAAACATCCATTATAGAAAACTTTCCGCAGAATGCATCGCGTCTCAGCTCAGGGGACATCCTGTCCAAAGCGTCGGGATATGCGTGGACGAGGATCGGGACCCCCGCGTCCTTCAAGGCGGCAACGGCGCCCGTCTCGTCGCCGAAGTTCGGCAGGCAGAGGATCACGCCGCCGAACCTTCCCCTGTTCGCCCTGAGAAAATCGGCGAATCTGGCGCCCTCGGCAGGGGTTTCGACGGCTCCGTGACGGGTGGCTCCTGCTTCCAGGAAGATGCAGTCATGTCCCATCTCCTTCAGCACACGCGGCAGCTCGCTCCTCGCCTCCGCGATGATGGATGCGGGGAAGAGCCCTCTGTTTCCGTAGAACAGGGCAAAGGTGGTCTTGTCGCTTCTCATGGAGCCTTCCTAGCGCGTGCGGGGGTTGTTGTCAAGGCTGCCGCGCTGGGAAGAAGCTTGACAAAACGGCTTTCTACAGGTAGGGTTCTCCTTTAGACCTGCTACAAGAAATACAGAAGGAGGAAGAACAATGAGACGTCTCGGTATCGTTCTGTTCACGGTTGTTCTGCTCCTTGCAGGGACGACGCTGTTCGCGGCGCCCGCTGTCAAGGAACTGAGCATTCTCTGGGCGCAGTGGGACCCCGCCGACTACCTGCAGCAGCTGTGCAAGGAGTACGAAGAGGCAACCGGCATCAAGGTGAACGTGATCCAGGAGCCGTGGAGCTCCTTCGCCGACCGCTTCTCCGTGGCGATGGCGGCCAAGGGCAGCGAGTGGGATATGGTCGTCGGCGACAGCCAGTGGCTGGGAACCGGCGCGACCAGCGGACAGTACCTCGAGCTCACGAAGTTCATGAACGACAACAAGCTCGTGAGTTCCGTCACGGCTGCGACCCTGAAGTACTACGGTGAGTACCCCGCCAACTCCAAGAAGTACTGGGCGTTCCCGACCGAGGGTGACGCGCTGGGGTTTGCGTACCGCACGGACCTCTTCAACGACGCCAACGAGAAGGCGGCGTTCAAGGCCAAGTACGGGTACGCCCTGGCCGTTCCCAAGACCTGGAAGCAGTACTACGACATCGCCGAGTTCTTCACACGGCCTGAGAAGGGCCTGTACGGCTCCGCGATCTACACGCAGAAGGACTACGACGCCATCACAATGGGCGTAGAGACCGTCCTGTTCTCGTACGGCGTGAACTGGCAGGACGAGAAAAACCGTGTTCTCGGCGTCGTCAATTCCAACCGCGCCGTCGAAGCGGTGAAGATGTACCATGACCTGTACCAGAACTTCTCGCCCCCCGGGCTCTCCAATGCGTTCTTCCCTGAGATGAACGACGCGTTCACCAGCGGCAAGGCCGCGATGATCATGAACTACTTCGCCTTCCTTCCCGCCTTGGGGAACAAGGGCACCAACCCGAACTACTACGACAAGGTCGGGTACTTCGTGAACCCCGCCGGCCCCTACGGAGACAGGTTCGCCTCGCTGGGAGGCCAGGGCATGAGCGTCATCGCCTACGTGAGCAAGGAGCGCCAGCAGGCCTCCCTGGACTTCATAAAGTGGTTTGCCCAGGACAAGGCGCAGCAGAGGTGGGCGGAGCTGGGCGGCTACACCTGCAACGTGAAGGCTCTGAAGAGCGACGCGTTCCTGAAGGGCCAGCCCTACAACCCCGCCTTCGCCGAGACCATGACCTTTGTGAAGGATTTCTGGAACATCCCCGTATACGGTCCCCTCCTCCAGAGCGCCCAGAAGTACTTCGGCAAGTACATCGTCGAGGGCGTCGGAACCGCCAAGGAAGCCATGGACGGCATGGCGAAGGAGCAGGATCAGATTCTGAGAGAGAACGGGTTCATCAAGTAGGAGTTCTCGAGTGCGTCCGGGGAGGCGGTCCCACCGCCTCCCCATTTTTTTCCATAAACAAAGTCGCGCCCGACCGCCCTGCCCTTTCGGGCCGCGGCAACGGTCCGGCGAGAAACCGAACGGAACGAGAGAGGTAGGGTATGCCCTCAATCAACACCCCGGTCAACCTTCCCGGCGCGAGCCTCGTCGGGCGGTCGCGCCGGCACCTCAGCGACCGCGCGATCCAGAACCTGTTCATCTGGCCGACGCTCATCCTGCTGATCGCCGTGAACATCTTCCCGCTGCTGTACAGCCTGTACCTCAGCTTCACGAACTTCTCGGCGGTGTCGGGAAAGCCTCCGATCTGGGTGGCACTGGGGAACTTCGCGAGCATCCTCGGGAGCGAGCAGACCTGGAAGTACTTCGCCACCACGGGACGCTACGCCCTGCTGTCTGTCGGGATGCAGACCCTGATCGGGTTCGGCCTCGCCATACTCGTGAGGCGCAAGTTCTTCGGCAGCGGCTTCATCACCACCCTGATCCTCGTGCCGATGATGATCTCGCCCGTGGTCGTGGGCCTGTTCTGGAAGCTGATCTACAACCCCAACTTCGGCTTTTTCAACTTCGTGCTGGGTGCGGGAAACCCCGCGAGCGGCATCGACATGCTGGCCAGCAGATTCGCCGGCAAGCCCATGCCGGGACTCGCGCTGATCGCCGTGGTCATCGTCGACGTGTGGATGTGGAGCCCCTTCGTGATGCTGCTCGTGCTCTCGGGCCTGAACGCGATCCCCGAATACCTCTACGAAGCGGCGGCGATCGACAGGGCGAACCCGTGGTTCCAATTCTGGCGCATCACCCTCCCACAAGTGGCACCCTTGCTGCTCATCGCAGTGCTCTTCCGCACGATCGAGGCGTTCAAGAGCTTCGACCTCGTCATGGGCATGACGGGCGGGGGACCGGGCGATCAGACCGAGCTGATCGCCGTTCACCTCTACCGACAGGCCTTCCTTGGCACGTTCAAGACGGGCTACTCCAGTGCCCTCGCCTACATCATCCTCATCATCATCATCGCGTCGAGCAACATGTACATCAAGTACCTCAACCAGATCAAAGGGGAGGCCTAGGCCATGGCGAGATTCGAAAAGCACGGCCCCCGCGTCCCGGTCGCTCACGCGACCCGGGTCGACAAGGTCAACCCGCGCGCCCAGGCGACACGGCGCATCGTGGCTGTCATCGCCCTGATCGTCGCGGTCATCATGCTGCTGCCCGTCCTCATCATGGGCATGACGGCGTTCAAGACCCGCAGCGACGTCGCATCCAGCCCGCCGAAGGTCCTGTTCAAGCCCACCCTGGAAGGCTTCGTGTACCTCCTGACCGACAGGGCCGTCGCGAACGCCTCCCGCCTCGCGGAGCTGGAGGCGAACGCGAAGCTGGGCAAGCTGAGCCTGTTCAACAGGATCGCCCTCGCGAATGGCCAGGAAATCATCGGCCCCAGCGCGTACGTGTCCCGGCTGTCGAACTCCGTGATCATCGCCGGCGTCTCCACGGCCTGCTCGGTCATCCTCGGGGTGCTCGCCGCCTATGCCTTCAGCAGGTTCAAGGTCCCCGGAAAGGACGACCTGCTGTTCTTCATCCTCAGCACGCGCATGCTTCCCGCCGTCGTGGTGACCATCCCCCTGTTCCTCATGTACCGGCAGCTCGGCCTGCACGACAAGCACCTCGGCATGATCATCCTCTACACGGTGTTCAACCTGTCCTTCTCGGTCTGGCTGCTGAAGGGCTTCATCGACGAGATCCCCAAGGAGTACGAGGAGGCGGCGCTCGTCGACGGGTACACGCGGATGCAGGCCTTCTTCAAGATCGTCCTCCCGCAGGCGGTGAGCGGCATCGCCGCCACGACGGTGTTCTGCCTCATCTTCGCCTGGAACGAGTACGCATTCGCCCTGATGCTGACCAGCCAGCGCGCCCGCACGGCCCCGCCCAGCATCCCCTCGATGCTGGGCAGGGGGGGCATCGAGTGGACGGCGATCGCCGCCGGCTCTCTCGGGTTCCTCATCCCTGTCGTCGTTGTCACCTTCGTGCTGCGCAAGTACCTGCTGCGCGGCA
>CAYGXO010000031.1:0-16647 GCA_964353885.1 uncultured Spirochaetaceae bacterium | reverse complement strand
GCTTGGCGGCGATCTTGGCGATGGGGAAGCCGGTGGCCTTGGAGGCCAAGGCGCTGGAGCGGCTCACGCGGGGGTTCATCTCGATCACGACCATGCGGCCCGTGTCGGGATGGATGGCGAACTGGATGTTCGACCCGCCCGTCTCCACGCCGATCTCGCGGATCACGGCCATCGAGGCGTCGCGCATCCGCTGGTATTCCCTATCCGAGAGCGTCTGCGCGGGGGCGACGGTGATCGAGTCGCCCGTGTGGACCCCCATGGGATCGAAGTTCTCGATGGAGCAGACCACGACGACATTGTCCTTCCTGTCGCGCATCACCTCCAGCTCGTACTCCTTCCACCCCGCGATCGATTCCTCGATCAGGATCTCCGAGATCATGCTGGCGGCGAGCCCTCGACCGGCCGCCTCCTCGAATCGCTCCTGCTCCTTCACCACCCCTCCGCCCGTTCCCCCAAGGGTGAAGGATGGCCGCACGATCAGAGGGAAGCCGATGTCGGCGGCGATCCGCCGGGCCTCCTCCATCGAATGAGCGAGGCCGCTTCGGGGCACGTCGATGCCGATGCCCTGCATCGCCTTCTTGAAAAGGCTGCGGTCCTCGGCCTGGCGGATGGCCTCCCTGTCTGCCCCGATCATCCGAACGCCGTGTCGATCGAGGATGCCCTGCTCGGCGAGCTGGATCGCGATGTTGAGGCCGGTCTGCCCTCCGAGAGTCGGCAGCAGGGCGTCGGGCTTCTCCGCCTCGATGATCTTCTCGATCATGGGCACCGTGATGGGCTCGATGTAGGTTGCATCGGCCATCTCGGGGTCGGTCATGATGGTCGCGGGGTTGGAGTTGACCAGCACCACGCGGAAGCCCTCTTCGCGAAGCGCCTTGCAGGCCTGGGTGCCCGAGTAGTCGAACTCGCAGGCCTGACCGATGACGATGGGGCCCGTGCCGATGATGAGGATCGAATGGATGTCAGTTCTCTTCGGCATGGCCTTCAGCTCACCGCCGCGCGTCCATCATCGAGGCGAACCTGCCGAAGAGAGGCGCCGCGTCGTGCGGTCCAGGCCCCGCCTCTGGGTGGTACTGGACGCTGAACAGCCCGAGTGAGCGGTTCTCCAGGCCCTCGGTGGTGCCGTCGTACAAGTTCACGTGGGTGGTGCGGGTGCCCGCGGCAGGCAGCGATTCCATATCCACGTTGAACCCGTGATTCTGGGACGTGATGGCGATGCGGCCCGAGTCGACGTCCTTCACGGGATGGTTTCCGCCGTGGTGGCCGAACTTCAGCTTGTACGTCCTGCCTCCCAGCGCGAGACCCAGCATCTGGTGGCCGAGGCAGATGCCGAAGATGGGCAGCCTGCCCAGCAGCTCCCGGGCGGTTTCGACCACGTAGCGCACGGGCTCGGGATCTCCGGGCCCATTGGAAAGGAGAAGTCCGTGCGGCCGCAGTCGAAGGATCTCCTCGGCGCTCGTCGCGGCAGGTACGACGGTGATCCTGCATCCGGCCGACACGAGGTGGCGGAGGATGTTGTACTTGACGCCGCAATCCAGGACGACAACGTGATGGCGGGTGGGAACGGCGGGCGAGCCGTGCAGTCCGTCGGTCCATTCGTACGGCGAAGGGCAGCTCACCCCCCTTACGAGGTCCACACCGACGATCCGGGGGGCCTTGGCGAGCTTCGCCGCAAGCGAAGAACGATCAGGCTCGCCCGAGGAGATAGCTCCATGCTTCGCGCCGTTGATGCGAAGGTGCCGCACGAGCGCCCGGGTGTCGATGCCCTGGATCCCGACGACCCTGTTGCGCGCGAGCCAGGCGGCCAGATCCTCGGTCGAGCGCCAGTTCGAGCGGGTCTCGCTCGCCTCCCGCACAACGAAGCCGCGGAGCCGCGGGCCGGCCGACTCGGAATCCTCCGGGATGATCCCGTAGTTCCCGATCAGCGGGTAGCTCATGGCGACGATTTGTCCTTCGTAGGAAGGATCGGTGAGGACTTCCTGGTAGCCGGTCATCGACGTGTTGAAAACGACCTCGCCGAAGGCCTCCCCTTCGGCGCCGAGCGCCCGGCCTTCGAAGCTTGCCCCGTCCTCTAGAAGAAGCACAGCTTTCATCACGCCTCTGCCAAATCCGTGAGGAAGGTGGCGGCCGAGGGACCCTCTGTCAAGGCGAGCGGGTTTGCGCTATAGAGAAAGCCGAGATGAAACCGCTTCTCCGGATGGACTCCCGCCCCTTCTTGGTCGCCGCAGCAGACGGAGGGGCGTTCCTCGTCGGGGCCCTGCTTCTTGCCCTGGCCACCCTCGTGCCCTCGCTCCTCTCGTGGCTCGCCTTCGGTCTGCTCACGGCCGTGCTCGCGGCCGGCTTCGGTCTGGACTTCCTCCTGTGGAGGCGGCGCGGAATCCGATCGGTGGAGATCGACCCCGATAAGGTCACGCTCTACCGTGGCCCGTCGATGGCCCCCCAACGAATCCTCCGTTCTTCCGTTACCTCCCTTCGCACCTCGAGGGGCCTGGCCAGACGCATTGCGCGCCTTCAAGTGAGTCCCGGCCGGCCGATCCGCATCCCAGAGGACGGCTTTGCGCGGGAGGAGTTCTCGAGGCTCCTCACGCACCTTTCGGCCTGGCTCCACGGCTGAGAAAGGTGTATACTCGGCGACCACTGGGAGAGGCCGACCATGCCGTACATCAGCGAGCTTATCGGGAAGCCCGTCGCGGACGTCGACGGGGCGCGGATTGGCTACCTGCGGGACATCGTCGCCGGCGTGAAGGGCGCCATGCCCCATCCCCAGGTTGTCGCCCTTGAAGTGAGGGGCGGGGCCGGCACCGTGCTGGTCCCGTTCTCGGAGGTCGTCGTCCTTGTCGCCCCCGCGATCCCCCTTGCACGCACCCTCACCGACATCGCTCCCTATGTCCCGGTCGAGAACGACCTCTTCCTCGTCCGCGACATCCTCGACCAGCAGATCATCGACGTGAACGGCGTGCGCGTCGTTCGCGTGAACGACCTCGAGCTGGCGAGAGTGAACGGCGCCTTCTACCTCGCCAACGTCGACATCGGCAGCGCGGGTCTGCTGCGCAGGCTCGGGCTTCTGCGCCTCGCGCCGCGCCGAGCGCGCAGGTCGGCCGTCGGCCGGGGCGGACCCGGCATCATCTCATGGGATGACGTGGAGCCCATCTCCAAGAACCGCCAGCTCCGGCTCAAGGTGCCCGGCGAGAAGATCACCGACCTTCATCCCGCGGACCTCGCCGAGATCATCAGCGATCTGGGAAGATCGGACGGCAGCACCCTGCTCGAATCCCTTGATGCCAAGACGGCGGCAGGTGCTCTCGAAGAGGTGGAAACCGACTTCCAGGCCAGCCTCGTGCAGAGCATGACGGACGAAAAGGTCGCCGACGTGCTGGAGGAGATGTCGCCCGACGAGGCGGCCGACCTCCTTGCGGAGCTGCCCCAAGGGCGAAGCGAATCGCTGCTGGACCTGATGGGCAAGGAGGATGCGGCCGACGTGCGCAAGCTCCTTGCCTATCCCGAGAACTCGGCCGGCGGCCTCATGACCACGGAGTTCATCACGGTGCAGGCCGCGCGGACGGCGGCGCAGGCCATGAAGGCGATCCGGCAGAGCGCGCACGAGGCGGAGACCATCTTCTACGTGTACGTGACGGACAGAAAGAAAAAGTTGGAGGGGGTGTTCTCGCTCAAGGAGCTCGTCCTCGCCGAGCCGAAGACCCCGGTGGCGCAGTTCATGCACGAAAGGTTCATAAGCGTGAACGTCCAGGATTCGCAGGATGCCGTCGCGCAGCTCGTCTCCAAGTACAACCTTCTCGCCGTGCCCGTTGTGGACGACGAGGGGAAGCTCCACGGCATCGTCACGGCCGACGACGCGCTGGACAAGATCATCCCCACGGCCTGGAAGAAGCGCCTGCCGCGGCTGTACCACTGACATGAGGCACTCGTGACATGAGGCACGCGCATCGCTTCCGCCCCCTCGCCGCCCGACTCGCCCTTCTCGCCTCCGTGATCGGCCCCGGGATCATCACGGCGAACGTGGACAACGACGCCGGCGGCATCACGACGTACTCCATCGCCGGAGCGCACTTCGGCTATGCGACCTTGTGGATCATGCCGCTTCTCGCCGTGGCCCTCATCATCGTCCAGGAGCTCAGTGCGCGCCTCGGTGTGGTCACAGGCAAGGGGCTCGCGGACCTGATCCGGGAGTCCCTCGGCGTTCGCGTCACGACCCTGGTTGTCGGCGTGCTTCTCATCGCCAACCTGGCCAACACGGTGAGCGAGTTCGCGGGGGTGGCTGCGGGCATGGAGATCTTCGGCGTGAGCAAGTTCATCTCGGTGCCCATCGCCGCCGTGCTGGTCTGGCTGCTGATCGTGCGCGGCAACTACCGCACGGTGGAGCGGGTCTTCCTCGTGGCGAGCGCGATCTACCTCGCCTACGTCGCCGCCGGCATCCTGGAGCGTCCCGACTGGCCAGTGATCGGCAAGTCGCTGATCACGCCCCAGTTCCATTTCGAGAAGGGCTACATCACGATCCTGATCACGATCATCGGCACCACGATCGCGCCGTGGATGCAGTTCTACCAGCAGTCGGCGATCGCGGATAAAGGCCTGAAGCCCTCCGACTACGCCTACGAGCGAATCGACGTGATCATCGGATCTCTGTTCGCCATCGGCGTCGCCGTGTTCATCACGATCTCGTGTGCAGCCACCATTCATGCGAGCGGCGGCCGCATCGACACGGCCAAGGACGCCGCCCTCGCCCTGCGCTCGCTGGCGGGGCCCTATGCCTCGATCCTGTTCGCCGTGGGGCTGCTCAACGCGTCGCTTTTCTCGGCGGCGATCCTCCCGCTCTCGACGGCCTACGTGTTCTGCGAGGCCTTCGGGTGGGAGTCGGGCGTGAGCCGCAGGCTGCGGGAGGCGCCCACCTTCTTCGGCATCTTCACGGCCATCATCGTCATCGGAGCGGGCATCATCCTCCTGCCGGTGCGCTCCCTCGTGCAGATGATGATCCTCAGCCAGACGCTGAACGGCATCCTGCTGCCCCTCATCCTCGTGGTGATGCTCATTCTCGTGAACAACCGCCAGTTGATGGGGGAGAAATTCGTGAACGGGAAGTTCCTGAACACCGTCTCGATTGCCGTGATCGTCGTGCTCACGGCGCTCACCGGCACGCTCGTCGTCACGACCCTCGCCGGATGATCCTCCGCACGGGCTGGCGAATGATCGTCTTCAGCCTCTCAGGCGCCGTACGGCCAGGGTCGCTCAAGTAGATCTCGTGATGGGCGCCGGCAAAGGCGCAGCCGTTCTCGCTGATGAAACGGTGCAAACCCTCTATCGTCGGACCCTCGGCCGCATACGGTCCGATGTGGAGCACCTGCGCGCACAACCCCTCGGCGAGCTTGGCCAGCCTGACGTCCGGCAGCGAGGCGAGCTTCTTTTTCCGCATGAGTTCCCTGCGCGCGTCAGCCAGGCGCTTCGCGGTGACTTCTTTGGGCTGCAGGATCATCAAGGTCCACTGCCACTCTTTCTTCTTGCCCGTGAGGAAGACCGACGGGTCTTTGGCATGGAAGAGCCCCTCCAGGGGCCCGACAACGTGCTCGACGCCTTCCTTCTTGAGCTGGAACTTCAGGGTATACGACAGGCCGTACAGCGCTTGGATCGCCTCGCGGAAATCCGCCGAAACATTGGGGTCGCCCTTCCCGTCGACCATGAGGTATGAGAAAGAGGGGACCTTCACGAGGGTCGGCTCCCTTGGCACGGCAAGGTCGAGCTCCCGGTGGACCTTCTTGATGTCGATGACACTCATCCTTGATACCCCCTTTCGCATCAAACTTGGGGCACGAGGCGTTTCCCCTCTTCGAATGCACGGAAGTTGATGTCGTGGAACTTCGGCTTCACGGCCTGCCGGATCGCCTCATGCCAGCACTCCTCGGGCAGGGAGAGCGCGGTCGACATTGCCCCCAGCAGGATCACGTTCGCGGTGCGGGTGTCGCAGAGCTTCTCGGCGATCCCGATCGCATCGACGTAGACAAGTCTCTGGAACACGCGGTGTAGGCGCTCTTCGACATCTGTCGGATACGTGGCCTGGCCCGATGAAACGGTGACGGGGATGATGGCCTGCCGGGACACCACGGCCAGTCCGTCAGGGGCGAGGAAATGGCTGAAGCGCAGCGCCTCGATCCGCTCGAGGGACGCGAGCACGCGCGCCGTGCCGTCGGGCACCAGGGGACTGAACACCTTTGGCCCGTAGCGGACCTGGGCAACCACTGAGCCGCCGCGCTGGGCCATTCCGTGAACCTCGTTCGTCTTGACGTCGTGCCCTGCCAGGAGAGCGGCGCGCGCGGTGACCTGCGTCGCAAGGAGGATCCCCTGGCCGCCGACGCCCACCATGACGACCGACATGACCTCACTGTTCATGGCATTCCCCCGAGGCGACGATGAAGGCGTCCGTGGGACAGACCTTGGCGCACAGATCGCATCCCCCGCAGAGCGTCTCATTCACGCGGATGCGCTCCTCCATCCATTCGATGGCGGGGCACCCGAGCTTCAGGCATGCCTTGCACTTCTTGCACAGCTCCTCGTCCACCCTGTGCAAGGCCCCGACTGGCGTCTTCGTGTACAGCGGGCAAGGAGCGCGGGAGACCACAAGCCACGCTTCGTCCGACTCGATGGCCTTGCGGAGGGTCGCGATGGCGGCCTTCAGGTCATAGGGATCGACAGTGGCGATGTTCTTGATCCCGCATGCCCTGCCGAAATCCTCAACCGTGGCGGCGATCGTCTCCTCGCCCGCGATCGTGCGCCCGGTTCCCGGATGCTCCTGGTGGCCCGTCATCGCGGTCGTGCGGTTGTCGACGACGATGATCGTCGAGGCGCCCCGGTTATAGGCGATGTCCAGCAGGCCGGTGATGCCGGAATGGAAGAACGTGGAGTCGCCGACCATGCCCACTACTTTGCGCGGCTCGCCTGCCTTCTGCATGCCGTGGGCCATGGAGATCCCCGCGCCCATGCAAAGGATCGTGTCGATCCTCTTGAGAGGCGGGAAAACCCCGAGGCTGTAGCAGCCGATGTCGCCCGTCACCACGACGTCGAACTTGCCCAGCGCGTAAAAGATGCCGCGGTGCGGGCAGCTCGGGCACAGGACAGGGGGCCGGGCCGGAAGGTCGGCAGCCTCGGGTCTCGGCGCCGCGGGGACGGCACCGGGCGCCGGGACCGCACCGGGCGCGCTCGAATCCTGCGCGCGAGCGAGGATCGGCGCCAGGCGCGTCGGTGAAAGCTCGCCGATGCCGGGCACGAGGCTGCGCCCCTCGCACGCGATGCCCAGAGAGCGGATGTGCTCCTCGAGGATCGGGTCCAGCTCCTCGACGACCAGGAGCCTCTTCACGCCTTTCGCGAACTCGAGGATCAGCTCGTCAGGGAATGGCCACACCCACCCGATCTTGAGCACCGACGCGCTGGGGGCCAGCTCCCGCACGTACTGGTAGGCGATCCCCTCGGCGATGATGCCCAGGGAGCGGTCGCCCCACTCGATCCTGTTCGCGGAAGAGGAGTTGACAGCAGCGCAGAGCGCGGCGTGGCGCTCCTCCACCGCGACCCTCATTCCCCTGGCCCACACCGGGATCGGAACGAACTGCTCGGGCTTCCTCTCGAACCCGACCTGCCTGCGCGAGGCAATCCGCTCCCCGACAACGACGGGGCTGCTGGAATGGCTGACCCTCGTGGTCATGCGAAGGATGACGGGCGTGCGGTGGCGTTCGGAGATCTCGAGGCCGAGGGCGAGGAAGTCCTTCGCCTCCTGGGAGTCGGAGGGTTCCAGGACCGGAACCTTGGCGAAACGCGCGTAGTGGCGGGTGTCCTGTTCGTTCTGTGAGGAGTGCATGCCGGGGTCGTCGGCCACGCAGGCCACCAGCCCCCCGACAGTGCCGACGTACGAAAGGGTCATGAGGGGATCGGCCGCCACGTTCAAGCCCACATGCTTCATCGTGACAATCGCTCGCGCGCCCGAGAGCGATGCGCCCGCCGCCACCTCGAAGGCCACCTTCTCGTTCGGCGACCATTCGCAGTACATGTCGGAGCCAAAATCCCTGGCCGCTTCGAGGATCTCGGTCGAGGGAGTTCCGGGGTAGCCTGTTGCGACTGTGACCCCCGCCTCCCAGGCGCCGCGAGCGATAGCCTCGTTGCCCGAGAGCAGGACGCGGGACGTCGGTGTCTTGCTCATGATGGAAAAACTTGTACTACTTCGGAGAACGGGGTGTCAATCCAGAGCGCCTACGGGGTTCTTACGGCGTGCCGGGGCTCCATGCTGGACCAGTCCACGAACTCGGGGGACAGGGCGGACAGGGAGTCCAGGTGCGAATAGAGCGGAAACTCGACCCTCACCTTGTACTCCATGACGGACTGCTCGTAGGAATTGCGGCCGCTCAGACAATCCTCGACGAACGAACGCATGTCCGCGAGCCTGTTCGAGAGGCTCTTCATCAGATACGCCCGCTCGACCTGGGCGCAGAGGCTGCTGCCCTGACTCGCGCCCAGCCTGTCGACCAGCTCCTTGAGCTCGGTCTCGTTGTTCCTCATGCGGGTTATCCAGTCCATGGAAAACTCCTGTCCTTCCAGTAGCATTATCGGAAGAAAGCCGCCTATTGTTGACACCCGGCAGCCCGGGAGATACCATTTTCCTGAAGTCCGCAACCTGCAATTCGAAGGAGTCGTCATGAAAAGAATCGTTCTTCTCGTCCTCATCGGCCTGATAGCCTTCTCAATGGGCGCGTTCGCAGCGAGAAGCGGCCTGGCCCTCGGCGCGGAGGCCGTATCGTCCAATTTCAACAGCTGGGGCGGCAGGTTCGTCTTTCATCTTCCGTCCGTCCCCCTGTACTTCGGCCTCGGCGGATACATGGGGTCCGGCGGTTTCGGATTGGACCTCACTGCCGACTACTGGGTGGCGCATGGCCATATCGCCAGCATCTTCGACTACTTCATCGGCCTGGGCGGCTACCTCGGACTCAACACGACACCTTTCTCGTTCGCGCTGGGGGCGCGGCTTCCCCTCGGGCTGCAGGCGTGGGTGCTGGGCAACGATGTGCTGGAGATTTTCTTCGAGATCGCCCCTGCCTGGATCCCCGTGAGCAGCGCAGGATTCGTCCCGCTCAACTTTGCCGTCCAGCCGGCGCTGGGGTTCCGGATCTGGTTCTGACCCTGGCCCCGATGGACCCCTTGAGAGCCTTTTCCGCTGGAAGGGATTCTTTTCTGCCCCTCCACTGCGGGCAGGCGCCATGAAGGTCGGGATACTTGAGTTCCGAAACAACGATTTCGCGCTGAGCGTCGCAGCGGGGCTCTCAGACCAGGAGCCTGAGTTCATCCGCGTCGGCGCTCTGCGCATGCCCTCACCCTCCCCGTACAGGTTGATCATCGACAGGGTGAGCTTCTGCGACCCATTCCTGCGTCAGCTCATGCGGTGCTGGTGCCTCGACGGCGCCTACGTGCTGAACGATCCTTTCTACACCCTGACCTCGGACAAGCTCTCCGACCTGCTGGCCTGCGACAGGCTCTCGATCCCGCGGCCCCGCACCGTCCTGCTCCCGCGTGTCAACAACGCCGAGGACATGCGAGAAATGGTCGGCGAGCCCGATTGGGAGGCCGTGGCGGCTGAAGTCTCCTTCCCCTGCATCCTCAAGCCTGTCGACGGGTATGCCTGGCAGGATGTTTTTCGCATCGAGTCGCCCGCCGAGCTTCAGTCGCGTTACGACGCCCTGAAGGCCAGGCGAACACTCATCGTCCAGGAGTGTATTGATTACGTCGGGTACTACAGGGCCTTCTGCGTCGGGGGCAATGACGTGCGGGTGATGGCGTGGTCACCGCGGCCCCTCGACGCGGGAGAATACGCCGAGGCCGACCGCGCCGCCCTCGGCGAGCCGGGGCGGTTCATCGAGGCCAAGACGGCCCAGCTCAACGCTGCGCTCGGCCTGGACTTCAACAGCGTGGAGTGGTGCCTCACGAGGGACGGGCTTCCCGTGGTCATCGATTCGTACAACGATGTGCCGGATGTGCGGAAGGAAAAGCTGCCGAGCGCCTGCTACGACTGGATCGTGGACCGGTTCTGCGCGTGCGTTCGGGGGAAGCTCGCCTCTGGCGAGCGCAACCGCGGGGCCGCGCCTATCAATCGATCACCGTGGACCGACTCGTCACACACCAGCCCGCCTCATCGCTGATTCCAGGATCCGGTGGATGAGCTGCTGGAAGCTCACCCCGACCATCGTGCAGATGATCGGAAGGTCGGAGTGCTGGGGGTGCAACCCCGCCAACGGGTTCACCTCGATGAAGCTGGGGACCCCGCGGGCATCCATGCGGATGTCGATCCGCCCCGCATCCCTGGCGCCCAGCGCGCGCCACACGCGAAGGGCGAGTGATTCGCACTGCTCGGCCTCGCGGCCCCGCATGAGCTCGTAGCGCACGCGATCGTCGCAGTACTCCTTGTTCACGTAGGTGTACGCGTGGGCCTCGGCGGTCTCGAGCAGGACCACCTCCATGGTGCCGATCACCTCCGCCTGCGGCCCGGTCCCGACGATGCCGGTTGTGAACTCCCTGCCCGGCAGGTATGTCTCGACGAGCACGGGCTGGTGGAACGTCGCGAGAAGGTCCGCGCAGACCGCGCGCAGCTCCCCGCGCGAGAGAATCCGCGAGGAGGGGTTGATGCCCTTGCCGGTCCCCTCCCCAAGAGGCTTGGCGAACAGGGGGAAGGGGAGGCTCACCGCATCGGCATCAGCGCTGGTTTCCACCACCGCGAAGTCGGGTGTCGCCACGCCCGCATCCCGCACGATCCGCTTGGTCATGGCCTTGTTGAGGGATACCGCGAGCACGACAGGGTCCGAGAAGGTGTACGGTATCTTCCATGCGTCCAGCAGCGCCGGCACGAGAGCCTCCCGGCCCATGCCGTGCATGCCCTCGCAGATGTTGAAAACAAGGTCCCACGTCCGGCCTTCGGCGAGCGCGGCGATGAGGCCGCGGAAGTTGCCGATACGGTCCGTCGCATACCCTTCCTTGCGGATGGCCTCCTCGATCGCGTTGATGGTCTCGTCACGGTCGAACTCGGCGGTTTCCTCTTCGGAGAAGCCCTGGGCGAGGTATTCGGAGCGCAGGTCGTATGTCAGTCCCACGGCGATCTTCTTCACGGGCGGAAGACTATACGGCTCCCTCACGCTTTGTCCAGTGGAATCGAGTACGGGAAGTTGGTAGAATGAGCCCAGACGACGCTCACGGAGGTAGAGAATGAGCCAAAGGACGCCTGCAACCTCTCCAGCCGGTTCCTCCTCGCCTGCTGCCATTACCCTGCGGCTGCTTGGGGACCTGTTCGGCGGGAGTGGAGACGCGAAAGTCGCTGTTCGATTGTGGGACGGAACACGATGGCCGGACGAGAAGCCCAAGCCCGCGACTCTGGTGCTCCGCCATCCCGGCGCTCTTCGCGCCATGTTCTCCGAGGGGACCGAGCTGGGCCTCTCGGAGGCCTACCTGTACGACGATTTCGACATCGAGGGCGACATCGAGAGCGTGTTCTCCCTTGCTGATGCCATCGCCGTGAGCACGAGCGGCTGGCGGAAGAAGCTGGGAGCGTACGCCGAGCTGCGGCGGCTGCCTCCTGCGCCGAGGCATGGGGCCGGCCGGCGCGGGCCTGCCCGCTTGCATGGCCGCGCCCACTCGGTCGAGCGTGATCGCGAGGCGGTGCGCTACCACTATGACGTATCGAATGACTTCTACAGGCTGTACCTCGACAGCCGCATGGTGTACTCCTGCGCGTACTTCGAGACTCCCGAGACAGACCTCGATACCGCGCAGGTGCGGAAAATGGATCTGATCTGCCGAAAGCTGCGCCTGCGTCCCGGCCAGCGCCTGCTGGACGTCGGCTGCGGCTGGGGAGGCCTTGTCATGCACGCTGCGCACGAGTACGGCGTGGATGCCACCGGCATTACCCTGAGCCAGCCGCAGACCGATCTCGCCAATCAGCGCATCGCTGAAGCGGGCCTCAGCGGCCGTTGCCGTGTCGAGGTCCGCGACTATCGGGAAGTCGACTCGGCCAAACCGTACGACGCCATTGTGAGCGTCGGAATGTTCGAGCACGTTGGCGAGAAGATGCTCCCGGCGTATTTCCAGAAGGCTGCCACCCTGATCAAGCGCGGGGGAGTGTTCATGAACCATGGCATCGCGAGCCGGGCCGCGGATCCCATCGGCCACGGGCCGAGCTTCAGCGACGCCTACGTGTTCCCCGACGGCCAGACGCTCCCGATCAACGTGACGCTGCGGGCGGCCGAGGAGGCAGGGTTCGAGGTGCGCGACGTCGAGAGCCTGCGCGAGCACTACGCGCTGACCCTCCGCCACTGGGTGCGGCGACTGGAGGCCCACCACGAGGAGGCCTTGAAGTACGTTGATGAGCCGACATACCGGGTCTGGCGCCTGTACATGGCGGGGTCGGCCGATGGCTTCAGGACCCAGCGGCTGAACGTGTACCAGACCCTCCTCGCCTACCCCGGCAAGGACGGGGCGAGCGGCTTGCCGCTCACGCGGACGGACTGGTACTCCCTCCCCATCGGCTGAAAGAGGCCACGCGGTCACTCGTTCAAGGCGCTCACATTGAGAACAGCTTGTTTCCCCAGGTTGGGATACTCGCCCGGTACCGTCCAGGTGCGCCTGATCACCTGCCCTGGTTTCGCGCCGGTCACCCTGCTGTTTTCAACAACGAGAACGCCGTTGACAAGCACGTAGGGTATTCCAGTCGATGGCTTGCCTGGTTCTGTATAGGTCGAAGCGTCACTGACACGGTCCGGATCGAAGATGACGATGTCCGCATCACAACCCGCCTGCACCCTGCCCTTCTTGTCCAGCCCGAGCCAGAATGCGGCCATGCTCGACATCCTGGCCAGCGCAGTTCGCATGTCACAGACCCCCATCTCCCTCACCCAGTATCCGAGGAAATGGGCGAAGGCTCCGGCATCCTTGGGATGTCCGGCATATGCGCCGGTGACCGGGTCGATCCTCATCGTGCAATCGTTTTCGATCATGACAGAGGGATTGCTCATCCAGTAGTTGAGCTTGGGAGGCTTGTACAGGTGCCCCACCAGCCCCGGATCAGCGATCTCCCCGCTCTTGACTTTCTTTCGGACGTACTTGAACTGCGCGATGGTGGCGAAGCGCTCGCCGGCTTTCATGTATACCTGCCCATCGACGGCCACCGTAGTGGGAACTTCAAAATCGGATAGGCTGGATTCCATGAAGCACATCAGCAGATTGGGCGGATAATCGAAGATGGGAGCTCCCAGCTCGGTGAGAAACGCATCGTAGCCGTGAAAGTCGATGGCCAGTCTCAGGCCTTCAGCGCGACCTTCATGAATGGCTTCCAGCACGGGACCGGAGCTCCGCGGCGCCACGGTCGGACTCCCGCCAGTGTGAGAGATGAGGAAGGGAATTCCCGCCTCCCGGGCCGTGCGGATGCCCTCCTTGACAGCGGTCACCGCGCCGCTTGGAGAATAGGAGTCACGCACATGGCTGGAGGCGCAGCCCCCGTATTCGGCGGCTACCTTTGCAAGCGCCAACATCTCGGCGAATGTGGCACCCGGGCCATAGAAGGGGCCAAACGAGACACCCATCGCGCCGGCAGTCATGCTCTGGCGTGCCATATCCTTCATCTTTGCCAATTGAGTCGGTGTTGCCCGTGCGCGGGCACTAGGAACACCGACGTATTCCCTCAGCGTGTTGTGCCCGACAAAGGCAGCAATATTGCTGTACAGGCCTGACTTCTTCGCCTGGTCCGAAAACTCGGCGAAGCCTGTGGGGCCAAAAACGCCGCAGTTGCCGGCGATCTCGGTGGTAATGCCGTCCTGGATGTACAGTTCCACGCCCCCGCTGCCGAGATCCGTCACGTGGCTGTGGATATTGATGAAGCCCGGCGCGACGATCAGCCCGGCGGCATCAATCTCCTTTGCTCCGGTCAGCATCTGACTTCCAGGCACGATTACAGCGATGGTTCCGCTCGTGATGCCGACGTTCGCCATGCCATCGAAGCCAGTGAGCGGGTCCATGACGCGGCCATTATTGATGACGACATCATAGGCGATTTGTTCTGCCTGCGCATTTGCTGCCTGAAGCGCAACCACGGAAAAAACGAGAGCAATGAGAGCGGTCAACGGGACGTTGACTTTGTTCATGCCCCAACCTCCTGCACATTTTCGATACACTCAAGCGGAGGAGTCTCTCTGATAGTATGCCACCTTGGCAAGTCTGCCGCAAGGACCGGGTGGGAATTCGGGGGGTTGGTAAATTGGGGCTACGCTCCCGTGCCGGATGAAAAGACCATCTGGCTATTCCGTGAGGTTCTGAGCAAAGGCGGGATGATCGAAAAGCTTTTCTCGCACTACAGCACGCTTTTGGAGAAGCAGTGGCTGATCGCAAATAGCGATAGCATCATCGATGCCAGTGTTATGGGAGTTCCACGGCAGAGGAACAGTCGTGAAGAGAACCAAACGATCAAAGAAAGATTCGCGATGATTGGACCAACGATCCTGCGAAACTGCGGTAGAAGGATACGGAATCACGTTGGACGAATAAGACGAGCAGACCTACTATGGGTACAAGGATCACGAGAAAGTGGATACGGACACCAAAGTGATCAAAACCTATGAGGTCACGGATGCCAGCGTCCATGATTCTCAAGTTCTTGCATCGCTGATCGACTCAACTGATGCGGAGCTGCATGCTGACAGTGCCTACTGCTCAGCGCAGATCGAGAGCTGTCTTGAGAAGCTAGAATGCGGGCTCGGTCGAATATCGGGATGATCAATTTGGCGTACAACATCGTGCGCTCGGTGTATCTTCAGGGGGCGTAGTCAGTCCTAACCTCGATTTCCACAGACCCGGAAAAGGCACTTGTCGCAGCCCCCGGAACTCAAAAAAGCCCGTATTTACCTTGTTAAATCGTTCGGCCGTTAGCAATATCGATTACTGAATCTAATATAATTATAGTGCCAATAGAGTGAGGTCACTTGTGCGCCTTCTTCGTTTCCTGGATGTCTCATGAAATACCTTTATTTTAGGCTGAAATAGTGAGCTTTAGAACGGTGCAACTGCCCCCTTGACAAATGAGGATATGAATAGCATACTCACTCTATGAGTATCAGTACCCGAAATGCGATAACTGACTCAGAGTCACGCTTCTTCCTTCACCCTGAGAAAACCTTGCACAAACACTACGAAGCTCTCCGCTGCTTCTTCATCGAGCGGCTCCCTTCTCACTCCGTCGCTCGTCGATTCGGCTATTCCCCAGGGGCTTTCCGCGTGCTGTGCCACCAGTTCCGTCATGACCCCGCAAAACGAGAAAACTTCTTCAATGATGTCTCCCACGGCCCAAAGAATGCTCCCGCCCGCGATCGCGTGCGAGACCTGGCGGTCGCCATGCGGAAGAAAAACCTCTCCGTCTACGATATTCAGCGCACTTTGCATGAGGCAGGTCATTCAATCAGCATCAACGCACTCTCCGTGCTCATGAGAGAAGAGGGATTCGCCCGATTGCCCCGCCGTCGCGATGAGGAGCGACCTTCCACCATCAAGCCCGAAAATGCGCAAGTCGCCGATGTGCGCGCGCTGGATCTGTCTGCCCGGACTTTCCGTACCCGCGTGGGCGGCCTTTTCTTCTTCATCCCCCTCATGAGGCAGATATCCCTTGCCAAGGTGGTCAACGCGCTTGATTTACCCGGCTCGGCAAAGATTCCTACCGAGTGCGCGATCCGTTCCCTCCTTGCCTTGAAACTCATCTGCAAGGAACGCAAAAGTCACGTCATGGATATGGTCTTCGATCAGGGGATCGCACTGTTCGCCGGGTTGAACGTGGTTCCCAAACGCTCCTACCTTGCCGCCTACAGCTCAAGTGTGGACCACGCAAGCTCTCTGAGACTCATGGAGGGATGGTTCGATCATGTCCAGCAGGCGGGGTTGCATCGCGGCTCTTCCATTGACCTGGATTTCCACTCGGTGGCCGCCAATACGCAGGAAGAACCCCTTGAAAAGCACTATGTTCCCAGCCGCGGGCACAGTCAGAAAGGAATCCTGATCTTTGTCGCACGCGATGCCACTGAGCGTGTGCTTTGTTACGCCAACGCCGGTGTCACAAAGAACCACCAAGAAACAGAAGTATTGCGCTTTGCAGAGTTCTGGAAACGGCGGACGGGCAGCTTTCCGGAGGAACTGGTCTTTGACTCGCGGCTGACCACCTATCGGCAGCTGGATGAGTTGAACAAGATGGGCATCCGGTTCCTCACCCTGCGCCGTCGCAGCAGAAAAATGTTGGGCGAGATTTGGAGCACCCCGGCTTCCGCATGGAACAGAATCACTCTGCGCTCCTTGACCCGCAGCTTCCGCACCCCCAAGGTCCTGGATCAGCGGATCACTCTGTCCGACTATCAGGGTCAACTCCGTCAGGTGACAGTCACCGATTTGGGCCATGAAGACCCGACGGTCATTCTGACCAACAACTTCAAGATCGAATGCCCTTCACTTGTGACCCGCTATGCGCAAAGAATGATCATCGAGAACGGCATCTCGGAAGCCATCCAGTTCTTTCACATCGATTCTCTGTCTTCCATGGTCGGGATGAAGGTAGATTTCGACCTTCAGATCACCCTCATCGCAAGCTCG
>CAYGXO010000030.1:0-144505 GCA_964353885.1 uncultured Spirochaetaceae bacterium | reverse complement strand
TTGCCGAGGTAGCCGGCGAGATCTGAATCGTGGAGCGCGAGCGGCAGCTCGAGCTCGCCTTGGAGCGTCTTTCGCGCGACCTTGCGGTGGATCTTGTCGAGGGCTTTCTCGAAGTTGCGGAGACCGGCCTCCCGCGCGTACCCGTCGGCGATGGCGAGCAGGGCAGGCGCGTCGTACTTGACGCCGCCCTTGGCGATGCCGCTCCGTTCGAGCGACTTGGGGATGAGGTAGCGCCGGGCAATTGCCAGCTTCTCCTGATCGATGTAGCCCGACAGGCGGATCACCTCCATCCTGTCCAGGAGAGGCGCGGGGATGCTGTCGAGAGTGTTCGCCGTGGTGACGAAGAGGATATGGGAGACATCGAAGGGCAGGTCGAGGTAGTGGTCGCGGAAGGCGATGTTCTGCTCGGGGTCCAGCACCTCCAGAAGGGCGGAGGAGGGGTCGCCCTGGAACGAGACGCCCAGCTTGTCGATCTCGTCGATCATGTACACGGGGTTTCTCTTCTTCACGATCTTCAGCCCCTGGATGATCTTGCCCGGCATGGCGCCGATGTACGTCCGCCGATGCCCCTTGATCTCCGCCTCGTCGCGCATGCCGCCGACCGAGAAGCGGAAGAACGTCCGGCCCAGGGCTCTCGCGATCGACTTGCCGACCGAGGTCTTGCCCACCCCGGGGGGTCCCACGAGGCAGATGATCGAGCCCTTGGTGTCCTTCTTCAGCTTGCGCACGGACAGATACTCGAGGATGCGCTCCTTGACGTCCTCCAGGCCATAGTGGTCCTCGTCGAGGATCCCCTTCGCCTTCTCCAAGTCGAGGATCTCGGCGGAAACGTCGTTCCAGGGGAGGCTGACGATGGTCTCGAGGTAGTTGCGCGTGACGCCGAACTCGGGAGAGCTCGCCTCCATCAGGGAGAACTTCTCCAGCTCCTGCTCCACCTGGTCCTTCACCTCGCCCTGCAGCTTGAGCGCGTCGATCGCTTCACGGAATCGCTGGTACTCGCTCGTTTTCGCGTCCACCGCCATGCCCAGCTCGGCCTTGATCGCCTTCAGCTCCTCCTTCAGGAAGTACTCCCGCTGGCTCTTCGAGATCTTCTCGTTGAGCTGCTCCTGGATCCTCTTCTGGATCTTCAGCAGCTCCTGCTCCTTCTTGATGAAGATCAGAACCTTCTCCATGCGGCTCTGGACGTTCGCCGTTTCGAGGATCTTCTGCTGCTCGGAGCGCTCGATGTTGAGGATCGAGGTAATAAAATCGGCGATCTTGCCGGGATGGTCGATGTTGACCATCGAGAGGCGCATCTCCTCGGAGAACAGGGGGTTGTTCTCGGAGATCTGCTTCATCTCGCTGATGAGCGCCCGGGTCAGGGCCTTGGCCTCGGGGGTGTCGAAGTTCTCGTCCTCGATGTACTGCACGGCCACGCTGATCGGGTTCTCGGCGTGCAGCACGCGCTTGATCTGGAACCTCTTGAGGGTGGAGATGAACACGTTCACTCCGCCGTCGGGGAGATTGATCTTGCGCACGATTTTCGCGGCCGTGCCCACGGGGGCGAGGTCATCGGCGGAGGGGTTGTCGACCTCGTCGGATTTCGCCATCACTAGCCCGATGACGCTGTCCGCCGCGATCGCCTTCTCGACGGCGTCCGCGTCGGCGGCTGCCGGCAGCATGAGGGGCGTGAGGATGCCGGGAAAAACCGGCTTGCCCCGCATAGGAATCACGAAGAGCCGGCTGGGAAGTATCTGGTCGGCGGGAACCATGTGATGATCGCTCATTCCGTCGTCCTTTCCTCCGCTGTCAAAGTAAGAGTTCTCCTCCGGGGAGTCAAGGCAGCACAGCACAGCTGCGCCTATAGCGCGCTACGCTCTCGCAGGTCCTGTGGACCTGCTGTCGCGGTTCGCAGCGTGCTTCGCACGATGCTGCCGCCCTCGCCACGCTTCGCGTGGCTGGCTTGCCTCTCTATGTCTTTGTCACTATGATCCGGTGACGGCGAACCGCATGGAACGGAGCATCTCGACGAACGCGATCATCATCCGCAGGGGGAGGTTCGGTGAGTTTCACAAGGGGCTCACGCTCCTCACGTCGGACCTCGGCCTCGTGTCCGCCACCGCTTACGGCGCCTACAAGATGCAGAGCAGCCTCCGGATGGGCAGCGAGCCCTTCACGCACTGCCGGGCGCTCCTCTACCACAATCCCGTGTCGCACAGCTACAAGGTGACCGACCTCGAGGTCCGCGAGAGCTTCGAGCGCCTGCGCGCGGACCTTTCCCGGATCGCCGCCGCTTCGCTCTGGGTGGAGGTCGTGCAAAAGTCCTATGCGGCGGGGGAGCTGTCCGATCTTCTGTACCACCTCTTCCTGGACTGCCTGAGGCTGCTCGATCGCGGCGACGCGCGCGACACCCCCTACGTCACGATCCAGTTCCTCTGGCGCTTCCTCGCCCTCTCGGGCTCCCAGCTCGACGCGTCGCGCTGCGATGGGTGCGGGCGCCCCTACGGCGACGGCTCTCCCGCCTACTACGACGCCGCGGCGAATGCGCTCTTCTGCGAGGCATGCAGCAGCCCCTCCCATCTCCGTCTGGCGCCCGGCGGCCTGAGGTATCTGGAAGCGAGCTCGTCGCTGCCGCTCGAGCAGGCGGCGGTCATCAGGATCGACGCTCCGGCGCTCGCGTCCCTGCGGCAGGCGATCCTCGAGATCACGCAGGCCGTCCTGGAGGGCGAGCTGGCCACGATCCGCTATCTCGGGGCTTCCCCGTGAGGGTGTTCGCCGCCCTCCCGCTGCCCGATGCTGGGCTTCGCGCTCTCGACGGCGCCATCGAGCCCCTTCGCCGCGCGCATCCCCGGCTGCGATGGGTGGCGCAGGGCGGTCACCATCTCACCCTGCACTTCTTCGGAGAGATCGACGAGGGCGCCGTTTCCCGGCTGAAGGCCCTCTTCGCAGGTCCTGAGCTTCGAGCTCCGCCGATCGCGGCGCGATTCGGCCCCCTCGGCCTTTTCCCTCCGCGAGGCGCGCCGCGCATCATCCATGTTTCGCTCGCGGAGGGCGCGGAGGAGGCGCGGGCATACTTCGAGAGGTTCCATGCCGCTATCGCGAAGCTGGGCTACCGGCCGGAGAGCCGAGGCTTCACTCCGCACATCACACTCGCCCGCTTCCCCCGAGAGCCGATCCCAGGAGGCTGGGTGCCGTCGATCGTCCTCCCCTGCGAGCAGTTCCTCATCGGGGAGTGCGTCCTGTACCAGTCCCTCCTCGGTCCGGGGGGTCCCCGGTATCTCGCACTCGCGGCAGCCGCATTCGGGTCTCCGGCTGTCAAGGAGCGCGGCCGATGAGAGTCGTCGAGCTGATCGTGAAGAAGCGCGAGGGGGGGAGCTTCACCGAAGCCGAGATCGGCTTCCTCGTGCAGGGTTTCACGCGCGGGGAGATCCCCGATTACCAGTTCTCCGCCCTCCTCATGGCGATCGTTCTGAAGGGGATGAGCCCCGAGGAAACCGCTCTGCTCACTCGCGCCATGATCCGCTCGGGGGAGGTGATCGACCTGGCGGGAGTGCCCGGGCCGCTTGTCGACAAGCATTCCACGGGCGGGGTGGGCGACAAGATCTCCCTCGTGCTCGCGCCACTCGCCGCGGCATGCGGCCTTCGGGTGCCCATGATGAGCGGCAGATCCCTCGGCCATACCGGCGGGACCCTGGACAAGCTGGAGGCGATCCCCGGCTTCCGAACCGATCTTTCACGGGAGCGCTTCGTGCAGGCTCTCCAGGAGATCGGCTTCGCGATGATCGGCCAGAGCGAGGCGGTCGTGCCCGCGGACAGGAAGATGTACGCCCTGCGCGACGTCACGGGCACCGTGGAGTCGATCCCCCTGATCACCGCGAGCATCATGTCCAAGAAGTTCGCCGAGGGCGCCCAGGCCCTGGTCTTCGACGTGAAATGCGGCAGCGGAGCGTTCATGAAGTCCCTCGGTGATGCCCGAGCCCTCGCCAGCTCGCTCGTTCGCACCGGGGCCGGCCTTGGGCGGAAGGTCGTCGCCGTGCTCTCGGACATGGACCAGCCCCTGGGGAGAAAGGTGGGGAACTTCCTCGAGATCGAGGAGACCATCGACTGCCTGAGGGGCACAGGCCCGGGCGACGTGATGGACCTTACCCATAGGCTGGTCGCGTGGATGCTCGTCGCAGGCGGGGTGTGTCCGGGAGTGCTCGAGGGCGAGCAGCTCTCTCGCGCACGGCTTGCAGAGGGCGCTGCGTGGAAGCTTTTCCTGAAGAGCGTGGAGTTCCAGGGCGGGGACGTGGAGTGCATCCTGGATCCTTCCCGGGGGCCGCGCGCTCCCGTCGTGCGGCCGCTGCCGTCCCCTGCCGACGGCGCGGTTCGTCGCATCGACGCCTACCGGATCGGTCTCGCATCCGTTGTCGTAGGCGCCGGCCGCTCGCGCAAGGAAGACGTCGTATTCCCCGGGGTCGGTCTGTCTCTCCAGCGGACGCAGGGCGAGCCTGTGCGTCGGGGAGAGCCGCTCGCCCTCGTTCATGGGCAGACCGAGGCCGCCGTCGGGCAGGCCCTCGCCCTGTGCGCCGATGCCTTCGAGATCGGCCTCGACGCCTCGTTGCCGGGCGCGCGCGTGCTGGAGGAAATGGGAACCCCATGACCTGGAAGAAGCGCCCCATCGATTCCGCCGAGGTGAAGGAGCTCGCCCGGCGTCACGGCGTCGATCTGCTCACCGCCTCGATCCTCGCGCGCCGGGGCATCACGGAGCCCGAAGCGGTGCGGTACTTCCTCGGCGGGGACATCAGCCTGCTGCACAACCCGTTTCTCATGCGAGCCATGGCCGAGGCCGTGGAGCGGATCAACGCGGCCATCGACAGCGGCGAGAGGATCCTGATCTTCGGCGACAGGGACGTCGACGGGATCACCGCCACCGTTCTCCTGCACGAAGCGCTTGTCGAGCTGGGCGCCGAGGTCTCGTGGATGCTCCCTGAAGGCGAGGATGTCTATGGCCTGTCGGCCTCGGTGATCGAGAAGGCGGTGGAAGCGGGAACGGGCCTGCTCCTGACAGTCGACTGCGGCGTGTCCAATGGTCCCGAAATCGCTCTCGCTCTCGAACGGGGCATCCAGACCGTCGTGATCGACCACCATAACCCCCCCGCCGAGCTCCCCCCCGCCCTTGCCGTCGTGAATCCGAAGCTTGAAGGCTACCCGTTCCGCGACCTGTGCGGCTGCGCAGTGGCATCGAAGGTGGAGTGGGCGCTGCGTTTCTCCCGTTCCCCGTTTTTCGGCGCTTCCCTCTGCCTGCTGAATGCCCGGCCCGCCAACGACACAATCGTCGTGGAGGCGGTGCGCATGATGAACCTGATCGAGACCGCGCGGATCACGGAGAGCTTCGTGCCAGGGCTGGTCGCCTTCGAGAAGACCCGCCTGGCAGTGTTCCTGGGGTCCGATGAGACCCTCGTGCTCGACGCAGCCGCGCAAGCCCGCTCGCTCGCTCGCGCCTTCGGCCCCGACGCAGTGGCCGCTCTGTCAGATCTTGCCCCGCTCGCAGCCCAGTTCCTTCCGGCAATGGCGGGCAAGAGCCTGCTCAAGATTCTGCAGGCGGCGGGGGGCGAGGGCGCTGCCGGTCGACCCCGCACCGAGATCGACGCGCTGTGCGGCCTGTTCACGGAGCTGGTCCTGACGCGCGAGCAGGCCCGGCTTGCCCCTGTTTTCGCGCGCATGGACCTCGTGACCCTCGGAACCCTGGCCGACCTCATGCCGCTTGTCGACGAGAACCGGATCATGGTCCGCGCGGGCCTGGAGTCGCTGGGCAAGTCCGAACGCGACGGGCTTCGAAGGATTTTCCAGAGGAAAGACCTCCTTGGCAGGCGGATCAGCACGGCCGACATTGCCTGGCAGGTGGCGCCCCTGTTGAACTCCGCGGGGCGTCTGGGAGAACCGGGTAAGACGACGAGAATGTTCCTTTCAAAGACGGCCGAGGAGACGGAGGCGCTGGTCGAGGAGCTTTTCGCGCTGGACAGCCGTCGGAAGTCCCTAGGCGAGGCCACGTGGGCGGCGATCCTCCCGCTCGCACGGGAGAGCTTCGAGAAGACCGGGGGTCGATGCGTGCTCGTGCACGACGAGAAGATCCCCCGCGGCATCACGGGGATCATGGCCTCGCGGCTGCAGGGCGTGTTCAAGGTGCCTGCCATCGTGGTTTCGGTGAACGCCGATGGAGCTGTCGGCTCGATCCGCAGCAACCGCGACCGGGTCATCGAGGAGTTCTTCGGCAGGCACCGCGGCCTGTTCCTGACCTGCGGCGGGCACGACTTCGCCGGCGGGTTCAGCCTGGCGCGCGCCTCCCTCGAATCCTTCCTCTCCGAGTTCTTCTCGCGGATCCAGGAGGTGGAGATACCGTCGCAGGAGCCCGAGCCCATCGCCATCGACGCCGAGATCCCCCTGTCCTACCTCGCCCCCGAGCTGCAGAAGGTCGTCGACCTCTTCGAGCCCTACGGGGAAGGCAACCCGCCGCTCTCGTTCCTTACCCGCGGCATCCGGATCGCGCACTGCGAGCTGATCGGGCGCAGAGAGGCGATCCATCTGAAGTTGCTTTTCGAGGCGGGCAAGGTGAAATGGCCCGCCGTGTACTGGAACGCGGCGCAGCGTTTTCCCGGCGAGTTCGGGATCGGCGACAACGTCGACATCGTCTATCGCCTGGGCAGGAACTCATGGGCGGGCGGCGAAAACCTGCAGCTCACCATCCTCGAGCTGTCAAAACAGTGATCGCGCTGCTCCTCCTCGCTCTGCTCTCGGGTCCCGCGTCCGCCGAGGTCGGCATCGAGCAGGGGGAGCTGCAGCTTGAGCCGCGGCTCTCCGTGCCCCAGGAGGTCGAGCCCGGCGGCGTGGTGCGGATCCTGGCCGTTTCACCCGAGCCTCTCGACAGCATCTCGGCACAGCTCATCGACGCGAAGGGCAGGAGCGTGGCGCGGGCTACGCGCTTCCGCCTGTCGCAGGGGAACGGGGGTGAGACGTGGGTCGCCCTGATCGGCGTCCCCGCCACGGCGCCGCCGGGCCCCCGCACCCTCGAGGTGAAGCTCGGAGCTGGTGGCAGGGACTTTCTCCTGAGGGCCGAGCTGCCCGTTCTGGCAAGGACGTTCGCCGCCCAGACAATCGCGCTGGACCGGGCCCTGAGCGATCTTCGCACGGTCCCAGACCAGAAGAAGGCCGAGGAGGCGCGGGACCTTGTCCGGCTCCTCGCGGTCGCCCATGACGATGCCATGTTCGGGATGGAGCCCTTCACGATGCCGATTTCCTCCGCCTGGCGCCGGACCGCTGGGTACGGGGGCCGTCGCGAGTACAGGTACGAGGGAGGCGGCGCGGACCTGAGCATTCATGGAGGGATCGACATGGCGGCGCCGGAGAAGACCCCCGTGGCAGCCTGCGCCAGGGGCAGGGTCGTGTTCGCGGGGGATCGGATCATCACGGGGAAGACCGTGGTGATCGAACACCTGCCCGGTGTTTTCTCGATCTACTATCACATGGCGGATATCCTCGCCCGGGAAGGAGACGTCCCTGGGGCCGGGCAGCCGATCGGAAGCGTGGGGAAGACGGGGCTCGCCACGGGCCCGCACCTGCACTGGGAGGTCCAGATCCTCGGCACTGCCGTAGATCCAGAGGCTCTCGTGCGCAGGCCGCTTCTTGACACGGAGACTGTTTTTCTGGATATTCAAGGCGAGAAGAAACCCGAAGGGAGGTGATTTCCATAGCGTACATCGAAGTGGGAGAGGATGAGATGCTCGAGAAGGCCATCAAGCGCTTCAAGCGCCAGGTGGAGAAGGAGGGCATCATCCGGGAATGGAAGAAGAGGGAGTTCTTCGAGAAGCCCTCGGCCATTCTCAATCGCAAGAAGAAGGCCCTCGCGCGCAAGCGGATGAAGAGGGCGCGCAAGGTCTCCGCGATGAAGAGCTACTAGGGACCGCCGAGCTTCGGACGTTTCTTTCGATCGACTTCCGACAGATTCTCGACAATGACGAAGAAAGGCCGCTCGACGCGGCCTTTTCTTTCTTCGCCCTACTGGCTACAGGATGTGCTTCAGGAACCTCTGAGTCCGCTCCTCCTTCGGAGCTGCGAAGACCTGATCGGGGGTTCCCCGCTCGATGACCTCGCCGTTGTCCATGAACACGACGCTGTGGGCGGCCGCGCGTGCGAAGCCCATCTCGTGAGAGACCACGAGCATCGTCATCCCCTCGTGGGCCAGCTCGACCATGACGTCCAGCACTTCCTTGATCATCTCGGGGTCCAGGGCGGAGGTAGGCTCGTCGAAGAGCATCACCTTTGGATTCATCGCGAGCGCCCGCGCGATCGCGACCCTCTGCTGCTGGCCTCCTGAGAGCTGGTCGGGGTAGACCACTTCCTTCTCGGAAAGGCCGACGCGCGCGAGCAGGGCGCGGCCCTGTTCCGTGGCCTCCTTCTCGCGGATTCTCTTCACGATCCGGGGCGCCAGCGTGATGTTCCCGAGGGCCGTCAGGTGGGGGAAGAGGTTGAAGGACTGGAAGACCATCCCCACTTCCTCGCGGATCTTCCTGATGTCGGACTTGTGATCCGTCACATGATCGTCGTCCACCCAGATCTCGCCAGAGGTCAGGTTCTCCAGCCTGTTGATGCAGCGCAGGAGCGTGCTCTTGCCGCTGCCGGAAGGTCCGATGACCAGGACGACCTCGCCGGCCCTGACGTTGACGTTCGCGTTCTTCAGCGCCACGACCTTCCCGAAGCTCTTGCATGCGTTGATGATGCGGACCCTATCTGTCACGGCGGCTCATCCTCTCTTCCATGAGCGCCACCAGGCGCGAGAAGAAAAGCGTCATCACGAGGTAGACCAGGGCGACAACAGTGAAGGCCTCGAAATAGTCGAAGGTCTTGGAGGCGTACTCCCTGCCACGGCGCAGCAGGTCCGAAACGGCAAGGATCGACACAAGAGAGGAGTCCTTGAGAAGCGCGATGAACTCATTGCCCAGCGGGGGCAGCACCACTTTCACAGTCTGCGGCAGGATGATCTTCCACAGGGCTTGCCCCCTGGTGAGCCCGAGCGCGATCGCCGCCTCCATCTGCCCCTTGTGGATGGACTGGATGCCGGCCCTGAAGATCTCACCGAGGTACGCGCCGTAGCAGACCGTCATCGCGATCACCGCGGCGAAGATGTCCGGCACCTGGATGATCTTGCCCAGAGCGTAGTAGATGTAGAAGATCTGCACGAGCAGGGGGATGCCGCGGATGATCTCCACGTAGATCGTGGCGATCCTGTTGATGATCGGGATCCGCGAGATCCTGCCGATGCCAGTGATCAGGCCTACCACGAGCGCGCAAACGATCGACATCACCGTGACCTCGAAGGTCTTCAGGATGCCGTCGGGCAGGAACAGCATGATCGCCCGGTAGGGATTCGGGCGGAAGATGAACAGGCAGGCGAGCAGGCCGATGGCCCCGAAAAAGGAGATCCGCCAGGCCGAGAAGGCCGACTTCTCCCCTTTTCCGGGGATCAACGCCCCATCGCTGACCTCGATCCGCGCCCCCCGGTCTGTCCGGAGATCGCGGCGAGGGCTCTTTACTTCAGCCACTTCTTCTCGATCGTCTTGTTCTCGCCCGAGTCGAGGACCTTCTTCAGGCCCTTGTTGATCTGGTCGAGGATTTTCGAGTTGCCCTTCTTGACGGCCACGCCATAGAACTCTTCGGTGAAGGGCTGACCGACGATCTTCAGTTTGCCCTTGTAGCTCTCGTTCTGCAGCGCGAACTGGGCGGCGACCGGCGTGTCGCACACGAGCGCGTCGACCCTGCCGTTCGCGAGGTCCTCGAATGCGAGGCCGATCTCATCGTAGGTCTTCGCCGTGATCTTCTCGGCGTCCTTCACCTTGTCGATCTCGAAAGCGCCGGTGGTGCCGATCTGGGCGGCCACGATCTTGCCCTTCAGATCCGCGAGCGTCTCGACCCCTTCGACGGCCGACTTTACGACGAGGATCTGTCCCGCGTTGATGTAGGGCACGGAGAAGTCCATGGTGCCCTTCCGCTCGTCGGTGATGGTGACCGACGACATGACCGCGTCGTACTTGCCCGCCTCGAGGCCGGCGAAGATGCCGTCCCAGGCCGTATTGCGGAACTCGACGACGAACCCGCCCGCCTTTGCGGCCGCGTTCATCAGATCGATGTCGAAGCCGACGATGTTCTTGCTCTCGTCGACCATCTCCATTGGGGGCCAGGTCGCGTCCGTGGCGATCACGATCTTCGTGGGTTCCTTCTTGGCGCAGGAGACGACTCCGAAGAGCAGCGCGGCGAGAAGAAGCCCCGTTAGGATCTTCTTTAGCATAAATACCCTCCTTGTCGCATTTTTATTCGTTATCCCCTGAAAATTGGGCATTGTCAAGTGATGTGGGAAAAAAACAGGCCGCTCACGCCGTGCGACGCGCGCTCGACTCGCGCTCGACGCGTGCTTGACGCTGGGGGCGATTTGAAGTATACTCGATTTTACGACGCAGGGTAGAGCAGTTGGCAGCTCGTCGGGCTCATAACCCGGAGGTCGCAGGTTCAAATCCTGCCCCTGCTAGACCAAAGGCCAGTCTTTCGACTGGCCTTTTTCTGTGTGGGATGCTCTGTTGGGGGATTGTAGCGGCGAGGGGACTCGAACCCTTGACACTGCGGATATGAGCCGCATGCTCTACCATCTGAGCTACGCCGCCGTAGTGCGCGAATCGGTCGGCACTATAGCAACCCGGGGGCCGTTCTGTCAATCACCACAGTGGTCCCTGCAGTGGTCTCGCGGTCCGCCTTGACCCCTCTGAGGGGCTAAAGTAGAATGAAACGATGGCGCGCCTCGCAGATTTGAAGATTCCTGTTTTCTGGGCTGAGGGACAGCCAGTCATCGAGCGGGAAGGGTTTCTCCTGCGGATCGGCGGCCTCGTGGAATCTCCCCGCGCCATCGGCCTGCCCGAGCTTGCCTCACTCGCAACCGACACCGTCTCCTGCCGCCTTACATCGGTCACCCGGTGGTCGGTGCGCCTCACGTGGAAAGGGATCCTCGCGCGGAGGCTCGTCGAGCTGGCAAGACCCGCGCGCGGGGCCGCATTCGTGAAGTTTACCTCGTACGGCGAGCACTACTTCACCGTGGTTCCGCTGGCGGCGCTCGACCATCCGCACGCCATCGTGGCGCTGTGGGCTGAAGACGAGGAGCTTCCAGTGGAGTACGGGGGACCCGTGCGGGCGGTGTTTCCCCAGCTATGGGGCTACAAGAGCGCGAAGAGCATCGTCGCGGTGGACTTCCAGGAAGGCGACGAGCCGGGGTACTGGGAGAGCCGCGGGTATGGCGGGGATGCGGCGATCACGGCCACGAAGCTCAACGACCTGAATACGCGCCAGGGCCGGCATCACCCCGGCGGCGAAGTGGCCTGGTAGGGGGCGAGATGGAGCACGTCTGCGAGATCGTGGTCCGCTCATACGAGTGCGACGGCTACGGACACGTGAATAATGCCGTCTACATGAACTACCTCGAGGTCGCCCGCCACGAGTACCTGCGGGCGTTGGGCATGTCCTTCGACGAGCTGCGCGCCGCGGGTATCGGCCTCTGGGTCGCGCGGGTTTCGATCGACTACCGCAGTCCAGCCCTGCCCGACGAGAGGCTCGCGATCCGCACCGTGCCGCTCAAGCGCACGCGTATCGGCGGCATCCTCGGCCAGAAGATCGCGGTGGGCGGGAGGCTCGTGGCGGATGCGGAAGTGACGTGGGTCAGCGTGAACTCGAGCGGAAGGCCCGCGCCTCTTCCCCCCGAGTTCGAGCGGGAAGGGCTCGCTCCGTGAAGCTGAACACTCGGCTCACCTCCCTTTTCATCCAGGCCCTCTCGCAAGCGCTGCCTGTGGACATGATGACGGTCGTCGTCCGCCGCGTGATCCCCGACTATGACGTCTACGAGCGATCGGGTTTCCCCTCGAGCATCCCAATGCCCCGGGCAGACGCCGCGCGCCACATCCTCAAGGATTTCTATAAGGAAGGCCTGTTCTTCAGGCTCGTGGAGGCTCTCATCGACGTGCACTCCAACGGCGTCATGGGCCGTGAGGTGCCCATCAGCCTGCTCCCGCGCATCGTGGCGGAGATCGAAGACCAGGGCTACCGCTATGCCGCCGACAAGGGGGTCTTCGTCGAGAAGGCCGAGCGGGGCAAGACCATGGGGTGGGGGACGCTGCGGGAGGGGAGGACCTACGAGTTTGCCCTTTTGCGCCTCGACATTGCGGGCAACTCGACCCTCGTCCGTCGCTACCCCCCCGATCTCGTGCGGGCGACCTTCGGCGCCATGAAGGACATCGCCACGAGGCAGGTGGAGAAGCGGGACGGAAGGATCTGGAGCTGGGAGGGCGACGGAGGCCTCGCCGCCTTCTATTTCGGCGACAAGACCATCCAAGCCACCCTGTGCGGCATCGAAATCCTGCACGAGCTGTATCTTTTCAACCTCCTGGCGAGCCGCATGCCCGAGCCCGTGAACGTGCGCCTCGCCGTGCACGCGGGGCCCTGCAGGTTCACAGCGGCTCCGCACGACACGGCTGGCGAAACGATCCGCAAGGTCGAGCTGCTGGAGTCGATGTACACGGCGCCGGACAGCCTCACGGTCTCGGCGGGCGTCTACACGGATCTGGGGGGAAAGCTGAGCCTCTCCTTCTCGCCCGTTGGCGGCGCTTCGGCGAGCAGCCTGTTTCGGTATCGACTGAGCTGGGATCGGCAATGAGGGTCATCGTCTTCACGAAAAAGCCGATCGCCGCCCGGGCGAGGTTCCCGCGCCGGCCTCGCACGGGACCCGAGGTCGAGGTGCACCCCCTCGCGCATATTCGGCGGGTGCTCCCCACCCTCGAGGCCGGTCTGTTGGTGTACGCGGACGTCTCAGGGCTCTCGGACGTCGAGCGGACGCGGACGATCGCGCTGCTCGCGAAAAGCGACGGCCTGCTTTTCGGACTGATCGATCCGTCGGGCAAGCTCCCCGACGTGGCGAACCTGTTCCATGCGGGAGCGGTCGACTACATCGGCAGGGAGTTCCGGCGGACCGGACTTCAGGCGAAGCGGCTGGAGAGGGTTCTCGCCTTCGCGAAGGCGCGCCGTCCGTGGGCGGAGCCTCCGAAGCCCGCGCAATCGCCCTCTGCTGCCGATTGTTGGGCGGCAGTGGTGCCGGGCGAAGAGCAGCATTTCGCCTTCCTGCTCGTCGAGGTCGACGGCGCGGACGAGATGAAGCTCCGGTATGGGCAGGAGAACCTCTCACACGCCCTCGCGACGTTCCGCGCATTCATCGAGAGGCTCGTCGCGCAGCACGAGGGCAGGATCTGGATGTGGACCGGCTTCGGCGGACTGGCGCTGTTCCCGCTGCGCGCCGCCGGGGCGCGTGCGCGGTGGGAGCCCTCGGGGGTCAGCTCCCCCGTCGTCTGCGGGCTGCGCATCGCCCTGTCGAGGATCTTCTTCGACGTCGAGGAGTCGCCTCTGCCCAGCCGCCTCTCCTTCCGCATGGCGTTGTCCACGGGCACGACGATCTATAGGGAAAAGGATACAGGCGGGATCGTCTCGGACAGCCTCAACTCGATTTTCCACCTCGGGCAGAAGTTCACCGGGCCGGGCCAGTTCCTGCTGACCGAGGAGGCGCTCGATCTCGCCCCGCAGCGGCTGCGGGGCGCCTGCGCCCCCGCCGGCAGCTTCGAGGGCAGGCGCATTCTCAAGATGGCGATGCCCTCCTACCCGGGCTCGAGGAGGGAGGAGGAATGTTCCTCCGCGGACTGAGAACCGGTCTCCACGCGAATCGGCGGCTGGTGCTGCTCGCCGCCCTCTGCGCGGCGCTCACCCTCGTCTCGGGCGCGTACTTCCTCCGCTCCCTGTTCAAACCGGACACGGGTCTCGTTGTGTGTTTTCCCGAGGTCGTCGTGGACCGGGGGCGGGTGATGTTCTCGCCCAAGGCCCCCTTCTCCGCGGCCGTTGCATCGGGCCTACGGCCGGGCCGTGACGAGATCCTCGCCGTGAACGGCGAGCCTGTCCGCACGAGCAGGGATATTCTGCTGGCAGACGCCCGCATCCGCGGATTCGCGCCCTTTCCCGTGGAAGTCCTTCGCGATGGGACCGAAAGGCGGACGATATTCGTCACGCCCGTCTTCACGCCGACGCGCCCCGACTGGATCTTCGTCCTCGCCTTCTCCCTCGTGCTCGTCTCTACGGCAATCCTGCTCTCCGCGCGGCGGCCCGACGCCAGGGGGACCGTCCTTCTGGTTCTCGCATCGTTGTTCTACCTCGTGTTCACGTGCGTGAAGCCGTTTTATTACGAGAGTCTCCTCGCCAATTCCCTGATCCACCTGGGCAAGCTCACCCCGTGGCTGCTTGTCGTCTTCGGCCTCTATTTTCCTTTCCGCCGGGGCACGATCGGGCTTCGCGCCGCCATCATCGCGGTGATGCTCGCGGCCTATGCCGCGTTCTTCGGCGCGCGGATTTCGCTATACGCCCGCTGGATGGCCGACGGCGCCGAAGCGCTGCTCGCGCGCTACCGCTTTTTCGGCCAGATCGGGAACGCGGCCGAGGGGCTCTCGTACGTCGCGTGGGGATCGCTAATGGCCAGCGCGTACTTCCGCGCTCCCACGCAGAAGGAGAAGGCGCAGCTTCGCTGGATTCTCGCGGGAGCTCTCGTGGCCCTTCCCCCGTACTTCTTCCTCGACCAGCTGCCCCTCATCATCGGGCAGCCCGCTCTCCGCATGAGCCTGGGCAACATCGCTCCGCTCTTTCTCTCGTTCATCCCCGTCTGCATCCTGATCGGGCTCACGCGCCACAAGGTCTTCAGCCTGCGGGTTTTTCTGACCCGGGCGCTCGTCTCCGTCGCCCTCCTGCTCCTGATGGGCGCCCTATTTTTTGTGCTCTACCCTCCACTGAAGGGTTACCTCGAGACGGGCTACAGGCTCGGCTCGCCCGCCGGTGAGCTTGTCGCAACGGCATTGATCTTCGCGGCCCTCATTCCTCTGCGCTCGGCTCTGCTGCGCTTCGTCGATCGAGTCGCTCTTCGCCGGCCCGGGGCGAGCCACGCGGAGCTGGAGCGCAGGAACGCCGAGCTCCTGCTGATCGTCGAGGAGCTGCACCGACAGGGAGCGCGGAGGCTTCAGGGTCGCAGGCTCACCGAGCTGCGCTCGATCCTACGCGGCATCGCGCGAGGGCTGCGGGACCCCGCGCGGAAGGCGGCCGCGAGCCTCGCCTCCCTGCGCGGCCTGCTCGCGCAGTTGCCAGAAGGGGCCGCCAGAGACGAGGCTGCGCGGGCGAGCGGATCGGGCCTTGAGGCGAGCGTTCGGATCGCCGAGATCCTCCGCGCCCTCGAATCGCTCGCCGGTCCCGTCGCGGCGATCCCCTCCTCGGCGAGCGCGGAGACCCTAGTGCGCTCGGCGATCGAGCGCGCGAGACATAGCCACCCGACGGCCCGGTTCTCGCCCACATTTGCCGGCGATGCGCGGCTGTCCTGCTGTTCGGAAGAGCTCGTCCAGGCATTCAGCGACGTGCTCTCGAACGCCGCCGAGGCGCAGGAAGGCCTGGACGAGCCGATCGGCGTGCGCCTGACCGCGGATCGGATGCACCTCGTCGTCGAGATCGACGACAGGGGTCCCGGTGTGGACGGGAGCGCCCGCCGAAAGCTCTTCTCGCCATTCTACACGACAAAGCCGGGCCACCAGGGCCTGGGGCTGTATTTCGCGCGCATCGTCGTCGAGCGCAACGATGGGTCGATCGAGCTTGAACCGGGGATTGACGGGGGCGCGCGGGCGCGGCTCGTTTTCCCGATCGAGGGGGTGCAATGAGCGCAGGGGTCGAGATCTGGGCGGACGGGGGATGCCAGGGCAATCCAGGGCCCGGCGCGTGGGCGTTCGTCCTGCGAGCTCCTCATCGCCGCATCGAACGGTCAGGGTTCGATCCCCAGACCACGAACAACCGCATGGAGCTCATCGCCGTGACCGAAGCCCTGCGGGAGGCCGCGGGCATCGTGGATCTGCCGGGCCTCGGGATCACGGTCACGACCGATTCGCAGTACGTCCAGAAGGGGATCACGCAGTGGATCCACTCCTGGGTCCGCAATGGCTGGAAGACGACCGGCAAGGCGCCCGTGAAGAACACCGACCTGTGGTCCGCGCTGTGGGAGCTGTCGAAGGGCATGCAGGTCCGCTGGTTGTGGGTGATGGGGCATGCGGGCGACGAGATGAACGAGGCGTGCCACCGCATGGTCGAGCAGGCGGTGAGGCAGGGGCTCAAGCAGGAGGGCTGACCGCCCCGTATTCCTCAAGTGGAGGAATGCATGCTCGCCGTGGTATCCAGCCATGCCCCGCTCGGCATCGAAGGAGAGCTGGTGTCCGTCGAGGTTGACATCCGGCGGGGGCTGCCGGGCATCGACATCGTGGGCCTGCCCGACGGCGCGGTCAGGGAGTCGCGCGAAAGGGTCCGCGTCGCCATCCGCAACAGCGGCTTCGCCTTTCCCGCCGAGCGCATCCTCGTTTCTCTTGCCCCTGCCGGCATCCGCAAGGAGGGGGCGTCCTTCGACCTGCCCATCGCCCTGGGCGTCCTGCTCGCATCCGGGCAGATCGGATCCGAAGGGGCCGGCGCCACGATGGTGCTTGGCGAGCTCAACCTGGGGGGCGGGGTGCGCCCGGTGAACGGGGTCCTCTCGGCGGTCGGGTCGGGCCTGGCGGGCGGGATCGGGCGCTTCCTCGTGCCGCGCGAAAACTTGAGAGAGGCCCGCGCGATAGGTCGCGGGGAGATCCGCGGCATCGACTCACTGCGCGAAGCAGCTCTCGCGCTGTCGTCGCCCGGTCCAGGGGAGCCTCGCCCCACGCCGGACGACGGGGAGGACCTTGCCGATGAGCCATCCGCGGAATCGAGCTGCTGCGGGAGCATCGCGGATATCCGGGGGCACTCCGAGCTCAAGCGCGCACTCGAGGTGGCTGCCGCCGGGCGCCATCACCTTCTGCTGTTCGGCCCACCGGGCAGCGGCAAGACCATGGCTGCCCGCAGGCTGCCGTCGCTTCTCCCGCGCCTCGAGCGCGAGGAGGCGCTCGCCGTCACGAGGATACACTCCATAGCGGGCGTCCTTCCCCCGGGCGCAGGGCTCGTCGCGCGGCCGCCCTTCCGCATGCCCCATCACTCCGCCTCCATCGAGGGCATCGTGGGCGGAGGAAGGTTTGCGAGGCCTGGTGAGGTGTCCCTCGCGCACCACGGCATCCTGTTCCTCGACGAGGCGCCCGAGTTCGGCATGAGCCTTCTGCAGGGCTTGCGGGAGCCCGTCGAAGACGGATGGGTGTCCATCGCTCGGGCAGGCTCCACCGTGCGGTTTCCCGCATACTTCCAGCTCGTGCTGTCATTCAATCCCTGCCCGTGCGGAAACCTCGGCAGGGACAGCCATGCCTGCATCTGCACCGCGGCCGAGATCCAGAGGTATTGGAGGAGAGTGGGCGGCGCGCTGCTCGATAGGGTCGACATCCGTTTCCCGCTCACGCAGGTCCCGGCTTCCCAAATGTGCCTGCCGTCCCGGCCTCAGGAAGGGGCGGAGATCGCCGAGAGGGTGGCGAGGGCCGCCGGCATTCAGAGGGCCCGGCATGCGGGCATGGGTTTCTCGTGGAATGCTCGCATCCCGCCGGGCATCATCGATTCGCTGTGCCCTTTGAGCCCGGACTGTCGTCGCGCCCTTGCCGAGGCCGCCGAGCGGCTGTCGATCTCCTCGCGGGCGTACCACTCAGTCCTGCGCATCGCGCGCACGATCGCGGATCTGGATGGGGCCGCGGACATCGCCGAAGCTCACCTGGAGGAGGCGATCCAGCACAGGAGGTACGGGGATAACGATTTTTTCTGGAGCAGGAGGTAGCCGAAGCGAGCGAAAATCCGGTACTATTTCCCTGAGGGGAAGAAGATGAGGTTCTACAGCAGGCATCAGGTCATCGTCGTAGGCGCTGTTTTCGCGCTTTGCGCATTTGTGGCAGGCGCCCTGGTAACGGGGCTCGTCCTGGTCCCCCACGCCTCCCGCGCTGCTGTCTCTGCCCCCAGCGCTCCCACTCCGGCCGACATTCTCTCGGGGGTCGGCGAGGCGAAACCAGTCGCCATCGTGCCCGTGCAGTTCACGAGCCCGACAGCCGCCCGAGGAACGGGGCTCACCCAGGACGAGCAGAACAACATCGATATCTATGACAGGGCGAACAAGGCAGTCGTCCACATCACCACAGTCACGATCGAGTATTCCTGGATGTTCGAGGCCGTCCCCAGAGAAGGAACGGGCTCGGGGGTCATCATCGACCAGGACGGGCACGTGCTCACCAACTACCACGTCATCAAAGGCGCCGATGAGATCCGCATCACCCTGGCGGACGGCACCGAGGTGGCGGGGCAGACGATCGGCAGCGATCCCGAGAACGATATGGCCGTGCTGAAGTTCGACCCGAAGGGCAAGGCGCTCACCACGATCCCGCTCGGTTCCTCCGCGGTGCTGAAGGTGGGGATGAAGGTGCTCGCGATCGGCAACCCCTTCGGCTTCGACCGCACCCTCACCACGGGCATCGTGTCGGGACTGGCCCGGCCGCTGCAGACCGAGGACGGCTACATCATCCGCGAGACCATCCAGACCGATGCCGCGATCAACCCAGGCAACTCAGGCGGACCCCTGCTGGACTCTCATGGCGAGCTGATCGGGATCAACTCGGCCATCTACTCGCCTTCAGGCGCCTCTGCTGGAGTTGGGTTCGCGATACCCGTGAACACCGCACGGCGGATCGCCGACGAGCTGATCCGCTACGGTGAGGTGCGAAGGGGCTGGATCGACATCGACCCGATTCAGCTCTTCCCCTCTCTTGTCAGCTACCTCAAGCTGCCGGTTCAGAAAGGGGTCCTCGTATCGGCGGCCCGCACGAATGCCCTGCAGGCGGGCATCCGGGGCGGCGATCCATCGCGGGCGGTGCGAACGGGACGCACGATCATCTACGGCGGTGGAGACATCATCGTGTCGGTGGACAAGCAGAAGGTGGAATCGTACTCCGACCTGATGAACGCTCTGGAGGACACGAAGCCAGGGGAGATCGTCGAGGTGAAGGTGGTTCGCGGCGGGCAGGAGAAGACCCTCACCGTGAAGCTGATCAAGCGGCCGACGCTCAGCCAGTAGCCATGCCGAAGCTCCGCGTCGTCTCGCCCTTCTCCCCTGCCGGAGACCAGGGCGACGCAATAGCCGCGCTCGCGCAGGGCCTGAGCGAAGGGCTTCGATTCCAGACCCTGAAGGGGGTCACCGGCTCGGGCAAGACCTACACGATGGCCAAGCTCATCGAGGGAGCCCAGCTTCCGACCCTCGTTCTGTCGCACAACAAGACCCTCGCCGCGCAGCTCTACCGGGAGTTCAAGGACTTCTTCCCCGACAACGCGGTGGAGTACTTCGTCTCGTACTACGACTACTACCAGCCCGAGGCGTATGTGCCGGGAAAGGACCTGTACATAGAGAAGGACGCCTCGATCAACAAGGAGATCGAGCGCATGCGCCTGTCCGCCACCACCTCTCTCATGGAGCGGCGCGACGTGATCGTGGTGGCAACCGTCTCCTGCATCTACGGCCTGGGAAGCCCCGAGGACTACAGGGAAATGCGCATCGAGCTGGCCAAGGGCCAGACCGTCGACATGCGGGATCTCATGCGCCGGCTGGTCTCCCAGCAGTACGAGAGGAACGACGCGGTCCTGGAACGTTCTCGCTTCCGCGTTCGCGGTGACGTGCTGGAGGTCCATCCCTCGTACGCACAGGAGGCGATCCGCCTGGAGTTCTTCGGCGATGAGATCGAGCGGATCCGCAGGGTGGACCCTCTCACGGGCAACCCCGTCGAGGAGCTGGATTCCTGCACGATCTATCCCGCGAAGTACTTCGTCATGCCGCAGGAGAGGCTGCGCGCGGCCCTGCAGGGCATCCGCGACGAGCTTGCAGACCGCTACGGCCGGTTCGTCGAGGAGGGGAAGCTCCTCGAAGCGGAGCGCCTGAAGCAGCGCACGGAGTACGACCTGGAGATGCTAGAGGAGATGGGGTACTGCTCGGGCATCGAGAATTACTCCCGGCACCTGAGCGGCAGGAAGGAAGGGGAGAGACCCGCGGTCCTGCTGGACTTCTTTCCCCAGAAGTTTCTGGCCTTCATCGACGAATCCCACGTCTCGCTCCCACAGGTGAGGGGCATGTTCGAGGGTGACAGGTCGCGCAAGCTCTCGCTGGTCCGGTACGGGTTCCGCCTGCCCTCGGCCCTGGACAACAGGCCGCTGTACTACGGCGAGTTCGAGTCGATGCTGGACAGGACAATTTATGTTTCGGCCACCCCAGGTGAAGAGGAGGCGGTCAAGTCGCACAAGATTGTCGAGCAGGTCATCCGACCCACGGGGCTGCTGGACCCGCGGATCGTCGTTCGGACCTCCGAGGGACAGATGGAGGACCTGTACGCCGAGATCAAAGCGCAGGTGAGGGCGGGAGAGCGCACCCTCGTCACGACGCTCACCAAGAGGATGGCCGAGGACCTCACGGACTACTTGAGCGAGCTGGGCCTGAAGGTGCGCTACCTCCACTCCGAGATCGAGACGATCGAACGCGTGGAGATCCTGCGCGACCTGCGCGCGGGCGCCTTCGACGTGCTGGTGGGCATCAACCTCCTGCGCGAAGGGTTGGATCTGCCCGAGGTCTCCCTCATCGCGATCCTGGACGCGGACAAGATCGGCTTCCTGCGCTCGGCCACCGCATTGATCCAGACCGTCGGCAGGGCAGCGCGGAACGTCAACGGCAGGGTGATCATGTACGCGGACAGGACCTCCGACGCAATGCGCCTGGCGATGGACGAGACGACGCGCCGGCGGGCGATCCAGGAGGCCTACAACAGGGAGCATGGGATCACCCCGACGACGATCTCGAAGAGCATCCAGGACATCCTCGTGCGGAAGCGCGACGAGAAGAGGAGCTCGGAGGCGGTCAACATCGAGGTGCTCACCCGCAGCTACAACGCGCTGGTGCCCCGCGAGCGTGCTGCCCTTCTCAAGGCGCTCGAGCGGGAGATGTTCGAGCTGGCCAAGGACCTTGAGTTCGAGAGGGCCGCCATGGTGCGCGACGAAATCAGGAAGATCAAGGAACGAGAAGGCCCCTGAGAGGGGCTCCTAGAAGAGCGAGAGATCGATGGGGCCCCCCGACACGTGGGGGGAGAACATGTTGTTCGCGTATCTGCTGTTCCACGTCTGGTCGATTCCCGCTTTCATCAGGGCGAAGGTTTCCAGCACCGTCACCACGCCGTCCCCGTTCAGGTCGCCGCTTGCGGGAGCCTGCAGCAGGTAGTACGTCGCGATGCCATGGTTGTACATTCCCCCGGCCTCCCACGAAAACTCATCCGCCCCCGCCGCGGCGATGACGAGCGCCTTGTACGGCGAGATGCCCCCGGCGCCGGCCGAAGAGAAGGCGGCATAGTTCCGGATCGCCTGGATGATCGTCGCCGAGGTGACCTTGCCCGCCAGGGTAGTGTGCTGGTACAGCTCCGGCGGCACGGTGTCGGCCTCGAGCCCGCTGCCCAGGAACCCGCCCGAGTTGCACGAATCGAGGATCACGACCCTGCGCTTCGTCGGCAGGACATCGAGCATGGTCCCGAGCTCTGAGTCGTAAATCGAGTCAGTAAAGACGATGTTGAAGCTCCCGTCGATCGAGCCAGACGGGAAGATCCATTCGCGCACGGCATCCTGGGGGCCGAACTGTCCTCCGTGGCCTGAGTAGTAGAAGACGAAAAGGTCGCCGGGACCCATTTGAGCGGCGAGGGAGTCGAGATCAGACTTGAGGGTCGCCTTTGTTGCGGCAGCCTCCGTCCTGATGATCACGTCCCCACTGGCGAAACCATTCGCCGTGAGCATCGCGGCGACGCTCATCGCATCGTCGACGGGGTAGGTGAGGTTATTCCCCGGATAGGTATTGATGCCGAAGACGATCGCGAACTTCCGGGGTTCCGTGGAGCTCAAGGAGCACCCCGCGAGGAATGACAGGAGAAGCGCCGAGGCGAAAGCCTGCATCGCTTTCCTCATTGCGTCCTCCTCGTCACGACCGCTATGCCGATCCCCAGGCCAGCGGATCCCGAGAACTTGAAGTCCTTCCGAAAATATACCCTCAACGGGAGGGTCACGCCGATGTCGAGGAAGGGAAGAGCCGCCGGGGCGAAATGGACGAACCCATCGAGGCCAAGGCTTGGGAAGAAGAAGACGAGGCCGGCGTTCGGGTAGACGGCGACGTTCGCGAGCCCTGCCAGTCTGCCGCCCACCCGCAGCGTCCCGACGTTCTTCCAGGAAGCGAGCGGACCGCTCGCCTCGGCGGCCAAACCCAGAAACCCTCCCGAGTAGCCCCTGTAGCCGAATCCCCCATTCATGTTGGAGGGCATGGCGCCGAGCCAGCCTGCCGAGACGCCGAGGCCCAACCAGCTCGCCGCAGGAAACAGCACGTCGACGGCTGCTTCCCCGCCGAACTGCGTCTTGGCGCCGTAGCCGTCGACCGCCGAGAACTGAGCGTTCCCGCTCCCGGACAGGTTTATGGATAAGGCAGCCGCGGCCCCTGTTGTCGAGACGCAGAAAATGAGGAATAGTAGGGCCCGTGGGAAAGATTCGAAACGCATATACTGACAAATATAGGAGCGCGGAGATCGAAAAATCAAGGAAAGCCCGGTGTTTCGCCTCCGCCTTCCTCGCAGTCCTCATTCTCGCTCTCCCCGTCTCCTGCCGGGGGGGAAAGCCCGAGCGACTCGTTCTTCCCTCTACGCCGGTGCTCAGCATCCGTTCCACGTGGGCCGCGGTGAAGTCCCCTCTGCTGCGGGTGCGCGCGGAGCCGTCGAACAAGTCCGAGGTGCTGTCCCATGTTCGCATCGGAGTCGTGGTGGAGATCATTGCCCGGTCGGACAATGAGGAGACCCTCGAGAATGAAGTCGCCTACTGGTACAGGATCAACTACGACGGCCTGAAGGGCTGGGTGTTCGGCTCCTACCTCGAGATCTTCGATTCCCGCTCTCTGGCCGAGAAGTACGCGGAAAAGCTGCAATGAGGCCGGGCCTCTTCCCCGAGATCCTCTCGTGGGCGACGCCTCCCATCCTGGGAGCCGTGATCGGCTGGGTGACCAATGACATCGCCATCCGCATGCTCTTTCGCCCCCTGAAGGAGATCAGGGTGCTGGGAGTTCGGCTGCCCTTCACGCCGGGCATCTTCCCGAAGGAGCGCCACACGCTGGCGCGCAGCATCGGCAAGATGGTCTCCCGTGAGCTGATCACCGAGGAAGCCCTCCGCGCGCAGATCCATTCCGAAAAGACCCTGGAGGCGCTTTCCCGAAGCGTCGCCTCGGTGAGCGCGGGGATCTTCCAGACCCCGCTCGGAGCCCTGTCCGCCGCCGGCGAGTCTGTTTTCTCCACGTCGCTGCGGGACCTGCTGCACGAGATGCTCGGCCGGTTCTTCGGCTCGCGCGCTCTCATCTACGCCGTGCGCGACGTCGTGTCCCGCGCGGTCGCCTCGCTCTCCGCGCGAAAGGTGCACGATCTGCTGGGCAGGTTCGACCTGAAAGCATTCGTGACGGGCAGGGTCCTGCCTCTGCTCGCCCGGGACGGCACCCGGCAGTCGGTCGGCCGCGCGATCGCTTCGGTCCTGCAGAAACAGGCGGGGTCGATCATTACCGATCCGTTGCTGGAATCGCTGGCGAGTGTTCTGGAGCCCCTCATGCCTCCCGCAGTGGACCGGCTCGCCGCGTGGCTGCGGTCGCCAAACACGCGCGGCGAGATGGAGACTCGAGGACGGGACCTGCTGTCGCGGGTGCTCGAAAAGCTGAATCTTCTCCAGCGCTTCCTGATCAGCGCGGGCCAGTACGACCGCAGGCTCGACGAGAAGATGCCCGAGATCGTGGAGGATGCGATCAAGGCACTGGAGGACTATGCGAGGGACCCCGGCCGGCAGCGGCAGCTCCTGGCCGTGCTCGTCGATGCGGCGCGCGATTGGAGGGACCGGCCCGCATCCCGATCCTCCCCACAATTCGCGGAGGGCATCGCGGCGATCGTCGATCGCCTCCTGACCGGCCTCGCAGAGGAGCCGGCGCGCGAGAAGCTCTATGCTGTGCTTGAAAAAGGACTCCTTGGCGAAGGGGACCCCTCTGTCGGAGGGTTCGCGCTGAGGACGCTGGGAATCCGTGAGGAGGAGATCGTCGAGTACATCTCCAATCAGCTCCTGGCTTTCCTGTCGCGGCCCGAGACCGCGACGAGACTGTCCCAACAGCTTCTCGAGCTCGCCGGCAGGTTCCTCGACGACAACTCATCGAGCCCTCTGGGAGAGATCCTGCGCATCGACGCAGGACGAAAGGAGACGCTGGACGCCTTCCTGCTCGCGAAGCTCGTCGAGCTGGTCGACGCGAAGCTCCCTGAGATCCTGCGGGGAGTCGACGTCGAGGAGCTCGTCGTCCGCAAGATCGAGGGCCTGGACGTGAAGGATGTCGAGCGGCTTCTCCTGCAGGTGATCGCCAGCCATCTCAAGTGGATCAATGTTTTCGGCGCCATCCTCGGCTTCCTCATCGGGCTCGTCCAGAACATCCTGCGCCTGCTGCGGCTATTGTGAGGGAGTTGCTCTCGATTGTGCGGATCCCCCGCGGCCCGCGCGGGTCGGGATCATGTTGACCGGCACGATATTTTTGACTACTCTGACGGCACCAGATGCCTGAAACTACCCTCCTGATAGCGGAGCACGAGTCGCGCGATATCGCCCAGCGGGAACAGACCCTGAGAACCGGGGGCTACCGCATCCTCCATGCGCCCAGCGGGGCTGAAGCCCTGCGGCTGCTCGCCGCGGAGGAGGTCCATATCCTGCTCGTCTCCGTTCCTCTCAGCGACGTCGACGGAACGACCCTGGTGGCGGAGATCCGCAAGATCCATCGGAACACGCCCCTGCAGATTATCCTGTGCGCCCAGGTGCGCGCGGAGCGCGACATGCAGGCTGCCCTCGAAGCGGGAGCCGACGATTTCATCAAGAAGCCGTTCGACGAGGCGGAGCTTTCCGCGCGGACCCGCGCCGCCGTCATGCGATGGGAGAAGCAGGCGACGCTGCTGAAGGAGCGGGAGTTCTTCCGCATCGCCGTGGCGGAGGAAGAGAGGCTGTCCTCCCTGGTTCTCGACCAGAACCAGAACCTCAAGGAAGCCTACGAGAAGATCCGCAAGCTGAACGAGGAGCTGGAAAAGGCCAACCGGGAGCTGGAGCAGATCGCGGCATTCGACAGCCTGTCGGGCCTGTTGAACAGGAGGAGCCTGTTCCACCGGATCTCCATCGAGATCGAGCGCAGCATCCGCCTGGACGTCCCCCTGGCCGGCCTGATGGTCGATATCGACCACTTCAAGGACGTCAACGACAACCACGGCCACCAGTGCGGGGACCTCGTGATCCGGGAGATCGGCGCGCGGCTCCAAGGAGACCTGCGCAAGTACGACTATGCGGGCCGCTACGGAGGCGAAGAGTTTTTCGTCGTGCTCTCCAACTCCACCGAGCAGCAGGCGATGAGCATCAGCGAGCGCTTCAGAAAACACATGGAGGAAGCCACCGTCACGTGCAGCGGCGAGAGCATCCGTGTGACGGTCTCGATCGGCGTCGCCCGCTACCGCCCGGGCGAAAGCCAGGAGTCCTGGATCGAGCGGGCCGACAGGGCCATGTACCAGGCTAAGCAGGCCGGCAGGAATAGGATCGTCCTCGACTGATCTCAGCTCTTCAGCATCACGCATTCCCTCAGATCCAGCCAGACCGCGCGTGCGCGCGCCGCGGGCCGAGGGACCCGGCCGTCGCTTCCGGCCGATTTCCACAGAACTTCCAGCTCGTGCGTCCTGCCCCCTCCGCCCAGAAGCGAAAGCCGGACCAATATCCCCATGGGGTGGGGGGTGTGCGAGGTGATCCGTGCCCTGACCTCTGCGCTGCCGCGGCGCGCGCTGAAGCTGACGGCTCGGTGACGCACGAGGAGCCGGCCCGCCTCGGTTGCAGAGCCCCGCAGGGCGGCTGCAGGCAGGAGACCCAGATCGGTCGCGAAGAGCAGCTTCCCGGCCCTGCGCGTGGGGACGGCATCGAGGATGGCGCCCAGCTCGAGGAACGAGGCGACAAAGGCGCTTGCCGGACGCTCGACGAGGTCGCGGGGAGTGCCGGCCTGGACGATCCGGCCGCTGCGCATGACAGCGGCCTTGTCCGCAACAGCAAGCGCCTCTTCCCGATCGTGCGTCACGTAGATCGCGGTGACCCCGACCCGTCTCAGGATCGCCGAAAGCTCTCCAAGGAGCTCACGGCGGAGGGTGGCATCGAGGGCTCCGAGGGGCTCGTCGAGCATCAGCAGCCGGGGCGAAGGAGCGAGGCTGCGGGCAAGGGCCACTCGCTGCCGCTCTCCGCCTGAAAGCTCGTGGATCGAGCGCTGGGAAAGCTCCTCCAGGCGCACGAGGCGCAGCATCTCCCGCACCCGCCCGGCCCTGCGCCGTCTTGGGACCCTGGCCATTCGCAGCCCGAAGCCCACGTTGCCCGCGACGTCCAGGTGCGGGAAAAGGCTGTAGTCCTGGAACATCAACCCGAAGCCGCGCTTGTGCGGGGGCGCCTCTGCGAGGTCCTGTCCCTGGCAGAGAATGCGCCCGGCATCAGGCCTCTCCAGGCCCGCCGTGGCGCGCAAGAATGTCGTCTTGCCGCATCCGCTGGGGCCCAGGACGGCCAGGATATCCCCCTCGCGCAGGGCGAGGCTCACCGCATCCAGCGCGATCGTCCCGCCGAAGCTCTTCGTGACGCCCCGCCACTCGATGAAGCTCATCAAAAGACCTCCGAGGTCCCGGTAGGGCGGAAGCGCTCGATCGCTGCCACGCCCAGCGCGCAGGCGGCCATGAGGATCACGCTCATCGCCATGGCCTGGCCCTTGTTGAGGTCGCCCGGCTGGGTCAGGAACCCGTAGATCAGCACGGGAATCGTGGCGAGCTCGGGCCTCGTGAGCAGGGCGGTCGCGGCGAACTCCCCCAACGACACGGTGAAGGCGAAGGCGGCGGCCGAGAGGAAGGCCTTCCGCAAGACAGGCAGGTCAACGAGCAGGCGCACCCGCGCGGGATCGGCGCCGAGCAGGGCGGCCGATTCGCGCAGCCCGGGCTCGATGCTGCGAAGAGGCCCGACGAGGCTGCGCACGACGAGGGGCAGGGCGACCAGGGCATGCGCGATGGGGATGAGGAGCGCCGATCCGCGCAGGTCGAGGGGAGGGGCGCCGAGGGAGATGATGAAGCCGAACCCGAGCGTGACCGCGGAGGTCCCCAGTGGGAGCAGGAAGAGCAGGTCCGCGGCCCCTGTCAGCGGCGAGCCCTTGCGGGAGCGCGCGACCAGGTAGGCGGCGGGGATTCCGAGGGCGAGCGAGAGCGCGACCGTGAGTCCCGCGAAGGCGAGAGAGCTCATCGCGGCCGCGACGGGAGAAACGTAAAAGATCGAGTTTCGTACATTTTGAAAAAGCGAGATCCAGTACTGCAGCGAGATGCCCGAGGGGGTTGTGACCGATCCTGCCGCGAGCACGGCCAGGGGAAGCATGAGGCCGATCGTCGGGCCCAGTCCGCACACGGCGACCAGGGCCCATTCGCCCGGACTCCGAGGCGCCCGGCTGGTCACGCTGCCAGGGGCCAGGCGCAGCACCACCCCGGCCCGGGCCGAGAGCCGGGAGTACGCGAGCATGACGACACCCACGACGATGAGCTGGAGCGCCGAGAGCATCGCTGCCGCGGGCAGGTTCAGTGAATGGACCGCCTGGCGGTAGATCTCGGTCTCGATCGTCCCGATGCGCGCGCCGCCCAGCACGAGGATGACCCCGAAGCTGGTGAAGCAGAATGCGAAGACCAGTAGGGCGGAGGCCGCGAGGGAGGGCAGGAGCAGGCGAAGCGTCACGCGCAGAAACGAGCGCACACGTCCGGCTCCCAGCATCCGAGCCGTCTCCTCGAGCCGAGGATCGAGGTTCGCCCAGGAGCCGCCGACGATGCGGACCACGATCGACACGTTGTAGAAAGCGTGCGCGAGAAGCACTGCGGGGAGGGTCCTCACGAGATTCACGCCCGCGAGTCTCTCGGCCAGGCCGCCTGATCCGATCAGCGCGACGAACGCCGAGCCGACCACGACCGTCGGCATCACGAAGGGGATGGCGAGCAGGGAACGGAGCACCGCCTTGGCCGGGAAGTCGAACCGGGCGAACACGTACGCGACTGGAATGCCGACCGCGAGCGTGATGAGGGTGGAAAGGAGCGCCTGCCCCGCGCTGGCCAGCAGGAGATGCCCCGCCCCCGTGTCCGCCAGGAGTCTTTCCAGCTCCCTTGCGCCCGAAGCGCCTCGGCCGAACATCGGCGCCAGGCCGAGGATAAAAATGCGCGCGAGCGGGTACACGAGGAAGACGCCGAGGAAGAGCACGGGGAGAGCTGCTGCGGCGACCGCGGCGATCCGCCTGTTCATCGAAGGAGAAGCCTTGTCCAGCGCGCGATCCACTCGTCCCGGCGGGCGTCGATCACCACGGCATCGAGCGACGAGGGGGCGCTCGGCACGGGCGCGAATGCGGTGAACAGTCCGGGCAGGGCCGCTTTGCTGTTCGATGGGTAGACGAACATCTGCAGCGGGATATCTTCCTGGAACTCCCGGGAAAGCATGAAGTCGACGAACCTGCGCGCGAGATCGCGCTCCCTCGCGCCCTTGAAGATGCCGACGAACTCGATCTGCCGGAAGATGCCTCCCTCTGCGAGGATGTTTCCCGTGGGGGGCTCGGAGGGCCTGGGCTCCGAGGCGAAGTGCAGCTCGGCGGCGGGGCTTGTGGCATAGCTCACGACGATCGGCCTCCTGCCCTTGCCGCCAGCGCTGAACTCGTCGTAGTACGCCTCGCTCCATCCGTTCACAACAAGGACGTCGTTCCTGCGAAGATCGCTCCAGTACGACTCCCAGGTCCGAGCCCCCTTCTCGCCGAACCGTCCGATCGTGGCAAGAAGGAAGGCTAGACCGGGCGAGGAGGTGGCGGGGTTCTCGACAACGAGGAGGCCACGATAGGCGGGGAGGGTGAGCTGCTCGAGCGAGCGCGGAACAGGGAGCCCCTTTTTCGCGAAGTAGGCCTTGTCGTAGTTCAGGCACACGTAGCCGAAGTCGACGGGAAGAAGCCGATGGGTTGGGTCCACCTTCAGTGCGGGCGGGATATCGGCGAGGAGCGGAGATTCGTATGGCTCGAGGATGTCCGCATCGAGCGCTCGGCTCATGAAGGTGTTGTCCACGCCGAAAAGAACGTCCGCCAGCGGGTTGCCTTTCGACAGGACGGCCTTGTTGAGGGTTTCACCCGCATCCCCTCCCGTGGTGAAGCGCAGCTCGACGCTGTTCGCTTTCTCGAAGCTTTCGATCAGATCCTTTGTCGCGGAGAACGACGAGTGGGTCAGGACGCGCAGGATGCGTGGACCGGCGGCGGTGCCTTGCGCCGCCGCGAGACACAGCAGGACGAGGGAAACCAGAACAAGACACGGCCGGATGAAAAGTCGCCTTCCCCATCGCATATGCGTTCCTCCGATTCGAAAATCGCGCGTGGGGATCGTTCTGTCATGCTCCCTGCGCTGGCATTACCCAGATCAGGTTCAACGGGTTTGATCTCAGGCCCGCCGGCCGCGCGAGCGCGGACAGCGAACCACCCCACGACTCCTAAAGGGTACCGCTCGTTTGACCCGCGGTCAAGACAACCGCGCGCGAAGCCAATCCGACATGGCGATCAGCCTGTTCGCGAGGGATTGCTCTCTCGCCCGCCTGTCGCCGATCGGGAAGGATGTGCGGATGTATGAGACGCCGTAGAACAGGAGGTCCCTGCCCATCGGCACCAGGATGGACTGGCTCACGAATCCGTTTGACGGTATGACGGGGATGAACGCGATGGTGATCGCGGACACGTTCTCGACCCTGACGAGCAGGTGGTCGGGCGCGGCGGAGAACCGCTGCATGTAGCTGTTCTTTCCATAGCTCTGGTCCTGCTGGAACGAGTACAGCGTGTCCTCGGCAGGGATCGCGGCAAAGGTGGGGTCGGCGACGGGCGAGACGGCCTTCGGCGAAGCGATGGCGAAAGACTCGGTGAACAGGACCCGCTGCTCCTTCCTGCTCGCCGACCAGTACGTGAGCCCCTTCATCGTGCTCACGGCGTGCATTTGGTTGTACAGCTCCAGCCATCCCGCCTGCGTGTCCAGGGGCTGGCGCAGGCCGCGCAGCACGCGCAGGACCTCCACCGCGACAACAGGATGCACTGACCGGACCTCAGAGGCCACGGTGTCGCCAGAGGAGACTAGCGGCATCAACCCGAGGGAGCCATCGCCGCCCACCACGCGAATGAGCGGATCATCGCCGGTCAGACCCTTCAGCACATCGGAGGCGACGTACCTGTCCAGGCCGGCCTGGGCTGAAAGTGGGAGGCCAAGCAGGAGCATCTGGATTGCTACCAGGACAATTCTCATGGTAGTGTGAAAATACCTTATGGCCATCGAGCTGACAAGAGAAGCGGAGGCGCGAGTGGCGATGACGGGCGGCGGAACAGCCGGGCACGTCATCCCCGGTCTCGCCGTCGCGGAGGAGCTCGCCCGGCGCTGGGCCGGGAGCGTGTTCTGGATCGGCTCGGGATCGGGAATCGAACGGCAGCTCGCGGCGCGCGCCGGCCTGCCCTTCATGGCCATTCCCGCGGGAAAGCTGCGGCGCTACCTCTCGCTCAGGAACGTGACGGACATCGCCAAGATCGCTGCCGGCATCGTCGCATCGATGGCGATCCTCAGGCGCGAACGGCCGCGGCTGCTGTTCTCGAAAGGCGGCTTCGTGAGCGTGCCGCCCGTTCTGGCGGCGCGCCTGCTCGGCATCCCGTGCTTCACGCACGAATCGGATTTCGATCCCGGCCTTGCCACGCGGATCAACGCGCGCTTCTGCGAGAAGCTGCTCGTCTCATTTCCCGAGACCCTCGGCTTTCTCCCCCCAGGCTGGGCTGACAGAACGGAGGTCACGGGGAATCCCGTGCGCGCCTCCCTCGCTTCCGCCGACCCGGCAAAGGGGAGGTCCTTTGTCGGCTGCGGGAGCAGGGCTCCGCTTCTCTTCATCGTCGGGGGGAGCCAGGGCTCCTCGTTTCTGAACGGGCTTGTCGCCTCCTGCCTTCCCGAGCTTCGCGCGCTCGCGTTCGTGGCTCACCAGATGGGTGAGCGCGACTACGTGCCGGCATCCGGCGAAAACTACTTCACCGCGGCTTTCCTTGCCGAGGAGATGCCCCATGTGCTGGCAGCCGCCGATCTGGTGGTCTGCCGTTCGGGGGCGAACACGCTCGCCGAGCTGGCCGCGCTGGGCAAGCCGTCGATTCTCGTGCCTCTTTCCACATCCGGCAGCCGCGGCGACCAGATTCGAAACGCCGAGGTATTCCGGCGCGCCGGCGCGGCGATCGTTCTCCGCGAGGAGGAGGCGAGCGGCGTCTCGCTCTCCGCAGCGGTCACGGGGCTGCTTTCCGACCGGAAGCGCCTTGCGGCGGTGGGCGAGAAGGCGCGCGCGCTCGGACGGACGGATGCCGCCGCCCGCATCGCGACCCTCATCCTCGAGCGGGTCCGGACGGCGGGGACGGGCTGATGTTCGAGAACATCATCGGGCAGCGCGACACGATCCGCGTCCTCTCGAGCGAGCTCGCCGAGGGGCGCTTCCCGCGCGCCGCGCTGTTCGCAGGGCCCGCATACAGCGGCAAGCTCTCCACAGCCCTAGAGGTCGCTCGTGCCCTGTGCTGCCGGGAGGGCAGGGGAGAGTGGTCCTGCGAGTGTGCTTCCTGCCAAGCGCACAAGGAACTGGCGCATCCCTACACGGTGATCGCGGGCTCTCGGTACTCAGACGTCGAGATCGCGGCCAGCGCCGACGCTCTTCTGCGCAACCGCCGCCAGTCCACCCGCTACCTCTTCATCCGCGCCGTGCGCAAGCTCACCCGCAGATTCGACCCGTCCATTGCCGACGCGGACGACGCGCGAACCAAGGCTGCCCTGGGAAAAGTCGCGCAGGTGGAGGAGATGCTCCTCGACCTGCTGCCGCCGAAGGAGCTCCTTCCCGAGCGGGAGCTGGCCGATCTGGCGACCGGCATCATCGAGGGGTGCGCCCAGATTGTCGAGGCGGGACGCAGCGAAGCGATCGGCGTGGGTCAGGTCAGGATGCTCTGCTCATGGGCGCACGGCACGGCCGACTCGAGGAAGGTCGCGATCCTCGAGAACGCCGACCGGATGCTGGACTCCGCGCGAAACGCCCTGCTGAAGCTTCTCGAGGAGCCCCCCGAGGGCATGCATCTGCTCCTGCTCACGACCCGGCGCTCGGCGATCATCCCCACCGTGCTCTCGCGTCTGCGGCCCTATGCCTTTGCTCAGAGGACTCCGGCCGAGGAAGCGGAAGTTCTGGAGAAGATCTTCCGGGAGCCCGGGGAGGGGCGGAGCCTGAGGGGCTTTTTCCTCGCCTGGAAGCAGATCAACGCAGAAGCGCTCGCAGGTTTCAGCCTGCTTTTCGTCGAGCGTCTTCTCGAGCCCGACGTCTCCGTCGACATCCTGGAGGAGCTGGCGGACCTTTTCACGAGCCGGAAGAACCAGAAGGAAGCGGCAGCCTCGTTCATCGAGGAGCTCGGCTTCCGCATGCGGGAGCTGCTGCGCGGCGCCCCCGCGCAAGCAGAGCAGCCCATCGCGGTGCCCCTCCACACGCTCGAGCAGTGGAGCGCCGCCGTGCGCGAGAGCCTCGGGAAGCTCGAGCTGAACATCAGCCCGCCGAACGTCCTGGAAGCGCTGTTCCTGCGGATGCGCGAGATCCGAGCCGAGGGCGCCCGAAGCGCCGAGGGCGCCCGAAGCGCCGAGAGCGCGCTGTGAAAAAGTTCATCCGGAAGGCCATCGAAAAGCTGGGCAAGATGGACACGGACCAGATCGGCGCCCTCATCGGCCAGATCTCGGACGAGAACGACCTGCTGGACATGGTGCTCGAATCGATGACGGACGGCATCGTCGTCACCGACGGCGAGAACAGGATCATCCTTTACAACAAGTCGGCAGAGCGGCTTCTCCATATCGCGGGCGACCCGCTCGAGACGGCCCTCTGGGAGGCGGTCTCGAACAGGGACCTGGCCGGTTTCTTCTTCCAGAAGCTTCTCAGCCAGGAGAAGGTGGCTGACAGGGAGTTCTCCTTGGGAACAGGCTCACCCCGCATCCTCTCGGTGAGCATCCTTCCGCTCGTCCGCGAAGGCAGCGTGCAGGGCAACCTCGTGCACGTCGAGGATGTGACCGAGAAGAGATCGCGGGAAGCGCGGCTGCGCAGGGCCGAGAGTCTCGCCTCGCTCACCACGCTGGCGGCCGGGGTGGCCCACGAGATCAAAAACCCGTTGGGCTCGATGGGCATTCACCTCCAGCTCATCCAGAAGAAGATCGGCGGCAAGTTCCGCGTGGACCCGCGCACGATCGGCGGCCACCTCGACGTGATCGGCGAGGAGGTGGACAGGCTGAACAGGATCGTCGTGGATTTCCTCTTCGCGGTGAAGCCCATGGATACGCGCCTGGAGGAAGGGGACATCAACATCGTCGCCCAGGAGCTGCTGGAGTTCGTGCGCCCCGAGATGGATCAGGCGGGGGTTCGCATCGAATCGGATCTCTCCCCGAAGGTCCCCCTCCTGCGCATCGATGCGCGATTCATCAAGCAGGCCCTGCTCAACCTGATCAAGAACGCGGTCGCCGCCATGCCGGAGGGCGGGACCCTGCGCGTGGAGACCCTCCGGGCGGACGGGGAAGTCCTCATTCGCGTCTCGGACACGGGCACAGGCATCCCCGAGGAGATCATGGACAAGATCTTCGAGCCGTACTTCACCACCAAGCCCTTCGGCACCGGACTGGGCCTGACGATCGTCTTCAAGATCGTGAAGGAGCATTTCGGCGATATCTCGGTCTCCTCGCGGCTCGGCGAGGGCACGACTGTCACCCTCTCGCTGCCCGTTCCGCAAAAGGAGAAGATCATGATCGATTATAACGGGGGCGGCGCATGACCTTCACCATCCTCGTCGCCGACGACGAGAAGAACATCCGCGAGGGCCTCCGCGAGGCCCTCATGCTGGACGGCTATGATGTGCTCCTCGCCGCCGACGGCAAGGAGGCTCTGAACGCGCTGGGCCGCGGGGAGGTCGATCTCGTGATCACCGACCTGAAGATGCCGCGCCTGTCGGGCGAGGAGCTGCTGCGGAAGGTGAGCGCGGACTTCCCGACGGTTCCGGTGATCATCCTGACGGGGCACGGGACGATCGAGTCAGCCGTCCAGGCCATGCACGACGGGGCCTACGATTTCCTCACGAAGCCCGTCAACCTCGACCGCTTGTCCCTGCTGGCCAAGCGCGCCCTGGGCAACAGGGAGCTCGCCCTGCAGAACCGCGTGCTGCAGGAGGAGCTTGAGCGGCGCAGCCAGTTCTCGAACATCATCGGCCGCAGCGCCGAGATGCGGCAGATGTTCGACCTCGTGCGGCAGGTCGCCCCCGCGCGGACATCGGTGCTGATCACCGGGGAGAGCGGCGTGGGCAAGGAGATGATCGCCGAGGCCCTGCACTACGGCTCCCCGCGCAAGGACAAGCCCTTCATCAAGCTGCACTGCGCGGCGCTCACCGAATCGCTGCTCGAGAGCGAGCTGTTCGGCCACGAGAAGGGGGCATTCACCGGCGCGATCGCCCGCAAGCGCGGCAGATTCGAGCTCGCCCATTTGGGCACGCTTTTCCTCGACGAGATCGGCGAGATCAACCAAACCGTGCAGATCAAGCTGCTGCGCGTTCTGGAGGAGAAGCGCTTCGAGAGGGTGGGGGGGGAGGAGACGGTCGAGGTGGACGTTCGGCTGATCGCCGCGACGAACAGGGACCTGAAGGATGCGATCGCGAAGGGGAGCTTCCGTGAGGACCTGTACTACCGGCTGAACGTCGTGAACATCCACATCCCGCCCCTTCGGGAGCGCAAGGAGGACATCCCGCTGCTCATTGCGGCGTTCCTGCGCGAGTTCAGCCAGGAGAATGGACGGACGATCGAGGGCATCGACGCGAAGGCGCGGAGCGCGCTCTCCAGCTACTCTTGGCCGGGCAATGTCCGCCAGCTTCGCAACTCCATCGAAAGCGCCGTCGTGCTGTGCAAGGGATCGGTGATCACCCTCGAAGACCTTCCGCCCGGCATTCGAGGGGAGCAGGGGGGCGAGGAGGTGCGCCTGCCGGTCGGGTCGAGCCTCGCCGAGGCCGAGAAGGAGCTCATCCGGTCCACCCTCGCTCGGGAGGGAGGCAACAAGAGCAGGGCCGCCGAGGTTCTGGGCATCGGACGGAAGACCCTCCACAGGAAGCTCCAGGAGTACGGGATATGAAAAAGACTCTCGTGAAGAGGCTGATCGGCGGTTCCCTCCTTTTCCTCATCGCCATCGCGCTGCTCTCGTTGTGCGTCGCGGCTCTCGTGCTGTTCGACCGCGCCGCAACAGAGGACTCCGAGCTGCTGCATTCGCTCGCCGCGGCGCTCCAGCAGGTCGGCGGGAGGGCGGGCCTCGCTTTCGCCGGTCCTGCCGAGCCGTCGGCTGTCTTGGCGCTGCTCAAAGCCTTCGATGCGGCCGGGTCGAGCCTCGATGCGACGATCGCCTCGGCCGTCGACTCGTCCCGCGCCTCCCCTCTGCGGGCGATCCTCTCCACTCCTGCCTCGCGAAAGGCCATGGAGGACGCGCTCGCATTCCTCCAGACCGATTGGCGTGATGCGCTGCGGGCCTTCAAGACCGCCGTCCTGGATCGCGCGGCTGTCGAGGGCGGCGGCGCGGCAGCGCGGGCATATTCCGCGCTCACGGAGAGGACTCTCGACGCACTGGCGAGAGTACGCGAAGCCCGGGCGGAAATCACGGCGATCCGGCGCGCCTCGCTGCGCGTCGTGCTTCTGCTTTTCGCCGTCTTCGCGGTGTTCGGCGCCGCGAGCGCGCTCGCCTATTCGCTGTACGCGCTGCTCACCCTCCGCAGGGACCTCGCGTCGCTCCTGGCCTCGAGCCGCCGAATCTCGCAGGAGAATGGCGCCGAAAGCGCGGGGCTCTCGCGCGGCGACGAGGTCGGGGAGCTGGCACGACGGGTCGAGGGCTTTCTGGCGATCGCGGGCAGGCTCACGACCGCCCGCGCCGAGGCCGAACGGATCTCTGTCGAGGCCCACAGGCTCTCGCACGGAGCCGAAAGAACGGCCGGCTCGGCCCGCGGGCAGACCGAAGCGGCGGAGGCGGCGGGGAGGGATTTCCCCGTCATCGCGCAGGCGGTCGGGAAGGTCGCCGAGAGCGCGGCGCGCGGCCTTGCCTCGGCGGAGACGGGGGGACGCTCCGTCGAGCGGTTCCTCGAACGGATCCGGGCGAACGTGCAGGGTACTCTCTCCCTCGAGCAGAGCACGTCGCGAATCGAGGAGGTCGTGTCGCTCATCGGAGACGTGGCCGACCAGACCGAGCTGCTCTCGCTGAACGCCGCCATCGAGGCGGCCAGGGCGGGGGAATCGGGACGCGGCTTCACCGTGGTCGCCCAGCAGGTGCGGAAGCTCGCCGATCGCAGTGCGCGCGCCGCCTCGGAGATCTCGGACCTGATCGAGTCCGTCCTCGACGTGGTCAAGCGCATCGCAGCCGATTCACGGGAATCGCTGGATTCGGCCCAGGCGTTCGGAAAGGACCTGGAGGGGGTCGTGGCCGCGGTGCGGGAGATCACGGACCTCGCCGGTTCGGCGGCGAAGCAGGCGGCCGCCACGAGCGCCTCGATCGAGCGCTGCCGCGGCCTGTCCTCGGAAACCTCGAAGGGCGCCCAGGACCTCGGCGAGTCGACGCGGAAGCTTGCCCAGGCCGTCGCTGATCTGGGCAGCCGGCTTCCCCTGTTCTCGAGCGCGCAACCGGAGGTTGAAGAGGCCGCGGCGAGCACGCTTGCCATCACGCCCGTCGTCGAGCCTGCCGCAAGCGCTCTCTTCCTTGCACGAGCTGAGGAGCCTGCCGATCGTGCACCCGCAGTTCAGGTCGAAGATGCGGTGGAGCTCTTCCCCATCGAGGAGAGCATGGAGGCGGAAGAAATCGAAGAGGCAGCCCCTGTCGGAGCGGAAGCCGCGGATGCTGATGCCGCGGAAGCGGAGGCCGCAGAGGTGGAAGAGATCGAGGAGCTGGAATCTGCTGAAGAGTAGGGATCAGCGCGACGCTGTTCCCGCGACCCTAGTGTCCCGCGTTGCCCGGGCGCGCAGCCCCGCGTAGGCCGCAAGGCTCCCGATCCAGACCACGACGGTGATGGCGACCGCGGCTTTCCATGGCACGATCGTCGCGACAACGGCGGCCGCGCCGAGGTAGGCGCAGTAGGTGTAGACGGCGAGCAGGATCGTCCTCTCCTTCAAGCCCAGATCCAGGAGCACGTGGTGGATGTGCTCCTTGTCCGGCGCGTGAATGGGCTGGCGCCTGCGCATCCGGCGCACGATCGCGGCCGCGGTGTCGAGGATGGGGATCGTGAGGATCGTCAGGGGGGCGAGGAAGACGCCGACCGGCGGCGCGCCCGTCGCGCCCAGAAGCGGGATGACGGACAGCGTGAATCCGAGCAGCAGACTGCCCGAGTCGCCCATGAAGATCCGCGCGGGCGGGAAATTGAACACGAGGAACCCGATCACCGATCCGAGCAGGGCGACCGCCGCAAGAGCGGTCACGAGATTGCCTTGAAGCATGGCGATGATCCCCATCGCGAGGGCGGCGAAGCAGGCGATCCCGCCGGCGAACCCATCCACGCCGTCGACGAGATTCATCGCATTGCTGACCCCCACGATCCAGAACAGGGTCGTGATCCATGCGACAGCGCTCAGGGCGACGCTGCCGCCGAGGTGCAGCCCGCCCAGCGGGATCACGAAACCGGCCGCGGCAACGAGGGCCGCCGCGACGAGCTCGAGAGCGAACTTCAGCAGGGCGCGGAGGTTGAAGAAGTCGTCCAGCAGGCCGACGGCATGGATGAGCAGACACCCGGCGAAGACGATCAGGAACCTGAGCTGGAAAGCCCCTCCCCAGAAGCCGGGGCGCATCACGGGGAAGAGGATCATCGCGGCGAGCGCGGCGACGAGGAATGAGAGAAAAATACCGACCCCGCCCAGCCGCGGGATGGGGTCCGTGTGGATCTTGCGGGCATTGGGCACGTCGAACCAGCCCTTTGCCCGCGCGACCCGCATGATGATCGGAGTGATCGCGGCGTTGAGCAGGAATGCGAGCACTGCCGCACCCGCGAGCGGGATCAGTGTGTCCATTCTGTCAGCGAGGATACGGTTGAAAAGCCGTTGGTGTCAACTGTTCGACCGGATGCGCTCGAAGGACTGGTTGATTTTTTTCGTGATCTCCAGGGCCACCCGCTGCTTTTCGGGGTCGGCGGCGAATCTGTCGGGGTGGTAGCGCAGCACGAGGCTCTTGTATGACCTCTTCACCTCCTCGATGTCGGCGCCGAAAGGGACCTCGAGATTTGCGTAGTCCGTGCGAAGCGATTCGTCAGGGGCTCGGCTGGCGCGGGCGCGCCCGCGCGCATTCGCCCCCGAGGTCCTCGGCGCATCACGCCCCGTGCGCAGGTACTCATCCAGCTCCTTCCAAGCCTCCTCGAGGTCGGGGTCCCGGGCGCTCGCCCGGGCGCCGCTTCGCGGCGGTTCGCCGGCCGTCTCCCCCTCGTTCCCCTCGGAGAAGAGGCCCCTGAAAAGCTCTCCGAGCCTGTCGAAGAAGTTTTCCATGTCCCGTTCAACCTTTCGCTTCCTCGTAATCGTAGGTGCCCGTGAAGACGTACAGACCGGGCCCCGTCAGGTAGATCCTGTTGTCCCTTTCGTCCCACTGGAGGAAGATCGTGCCGCCCGCAAGCTGTGCGAAGCATTCCCTGTCGGTGAATCCGTGCACCACCGACGCGACAAGAGCCGCAGCGGCGCAGTCGCAGTCCCCTCCCTTCGCGGCGATCCCCTCGCGCCGCGGCGCCTCCCAGGTCCTGATGCGCAGGTTCTCCCTGTCGCAGACCTGCACGAAGCCGATGCCGACCCCCTCGGCGAAATCGGGATGCGCGGCGATGCGGCGCGCGGTCCGGGCCACGGGGAAGTCGAAATGGTCAACGAAGAGGATCGCGCGCGGGGCGCCAAGCGAAACCGGCGTATAGGAAACGCTGCGGTCGCCCACGAGGATCCCGCGCGTGAAGGAAGCCGCGGGCTTCTCGCGGATTTCGACAGCTTGATCAGAGCTGAACGGCATGCCCATGTCGACCCGCACGTTGACGCTGTCGATGACGGTTACCCGTACGGGCTTCCCCGTCGTTTCGATTCGGAAATCGCCTTCCGTCACGATTCCCGAGTCCGAGGCGTAGCGGGCGACGCAGCGCAGACCTGCCGAGGAGAGAGGCGCCTCCGCGCCCGCGGCATCGAAGCCACGCGCAGAGAGCCGCTCCTTGCTGCCGCTGCCCAGCGCCACGAGTGAATTGCCGCCCACTCCCGAAAACCTGTCCAGGATCCTGACCGCGAGCCGGGCGAAGTCAAGCTCGACAGCGGCCCGCTCTTCCTCTTCAAGGCTCTCTCGAGAGGCCTCTCGAGGGAACCTGTCCAGCACCACGAGATCGTCCCCTCCTCCCTGCATTTTCAGGAAGTCGATCTCCATGAGCCGCCTTTCACGCGCCGAAGAACTCGTCGTGCAGGCCGCGCACGGAATCCTCGGTGTTTTCCACGGGAACGACCATTGACAGGTTGATGTCGGAAGCGCCCAGCGAGATCATCCGCACGGGAGTGGTCTTCAAGGCCTTGAACACGCGGGCGAGGAAGACGGTGTCCTTCCAGAGGTCTTGGCCAACGAGGCAGACAATGCTCTTTTCAGCCTCAACGCCGACCGAGCCGATCTCGGAGAGGTCGCGGGCGATGGCGTCCACGGCTGCCGCGTTGTCGATCGTCACGGAAACAGAGACCTCGGAGGTCGCGATGAGATCGACGGGGGTTTGGTGCTTCTCGAAGATCTCGAAAATCCTTCGCAGGAAGCCGTAGGCCAGGAGCATGCGCGAGGAGCTTACGCTCACCAGGGTGATCCCCTTCTTGCAGGCGATCGCCTTCACGCCGTTGCTGGAGACCCCCGGCATGATCTTCGTGCCCGGCTCGTCGGGGCGGAAGGTGTTCTTCACCCAGACCGGGATGCCGAGATTGACGGCGGGCTGGATCGTGGAGGGGTGGATGACCTTTGCGCCGAAGTAGGCGAGCTCGGCGGCCTCGCGGTAGCCGATCTGCGCGATCGTCCGCGCTCCCTTCACGATGCGCGGGTCCGACGTCATGATGCCGGTCACGTCGGTCCAGATCTGGACCTCCTCCGCCTTCAACGCGGCCCCGATGATCGTGGCGGTGTAGTCTGATCCGCCCCTGCCCAGCGTCGTCGTGGCGCCCCCCGAGGTCGAGCCGATGAAGCCCTGCGTGATTGCCAGCGTGCCGGGCGCCGTCCGCATGCGGGTCGCGACAAGCCGGTTCGTGAGGTCGTCGATCGGCGCGGCCTGGGTGAAGGATTCGTCGGTCTTCACAAGCTCGCGCGCATCGTACAGCTCCGCCTTCATGCCGCGCTCCCGAGCCCTGTGCACGAGGATGACGGTGGACAGCCGCTCGCCGAAGGAGAGGATTGCGTCATTGCTCCGTTTCGACCACTCCTTCAGCATGGCGAGAGCGCGCACGAGGGCCGCAAGCTCGGCAAATACCGCCGCGAGGTCCGTCTCGCACTGCGAGAGGCGCTCCCCTGCCAGGAACTCCCGGGCGCAGGCCGAGTGCCGCTCGGCGAGGGCGGCGTGGATGGCCATGGCCTCGGATTCCTTGCCCGATCCGACCAGCTTGGCGATCTCCTGAAGCTGGTCGGTGACCTTCGACATCGCCGATGCGACGAGCACGGGCGCGCGCGCGAGCTGGGTCTCAGCGATCGTAAGCGTCTTATCCATCATCTCGGCGTTTTGAACCGAGGTGCCGCCAAACTTCAGGACGATCATACCTTGATGTACCCCTTTCTCAGCATGTACTCGCCGTTGAGCACTGCGGCGCCCGCCGCGCCCCGGATCGTGTTGTGGCCGAGGACGACCATCTTGATGTCGAACACGGGGCAGGGGCGCACCCGGCCGACCATCGTCGCCATGCCGGCCGAAAGCCACACATCGCGCGCGGGCTGCGGCCGGTCGTTCTCCTCGAAGACGATGATGGGCTGCGGGGGCGCGGATGGCAGCTTCATCTGCTGGGGCTCGCCGCGGAACTCGCGCAGGAGCTTGCGAACCGCCTCAGGGGAGGTTTTTGTGGCCAGGCGCACGGAGACCGTCTCGGTGTGCCCATCGAAGACGGCGACCCTGTTGCATTGGGCGCTCACGGCGAAAGTGGCGGGCTCGATCGCCCCGCCGACGAAGGTGCCCAGCATCTTCTTCGTCTCGCGCTCCATCTTCTCCTCTTCCTCGCCGATGTACGGGATCACATTGCCCAGGATGTCCATGGAGGGCACCCCCGGATAGCCCGCGCCCGAAATGGCCTGCATGGTCGTCACCTGCACGGCCTCGACGCCGAGCTCCTTGTGCAGCGGCGCGAGCGCCATGACGAGGAACATCGTGGAGCAGTTGGAGTTCGTGACGATGGAGCCGCCTCCGTAGGGTTGGCGCTTGATGATCTCGAGGTGCTCGGGGTTCACTTCTGGAATGGCGATTGGGACGTCGGGGTCCATCCGGTGGTTCTTCGAGTTGGAGCTGACGTGGTGGCCCTTGCGCGCGTAGGCCTCCTCGACGGGGCCCGCGACCGATGAATCCAACCCCGAGAACAGGATCGGGCTTGTGAGCGGATCGTCCGTGTACTTCACTGTCATTCCCGCGACGTCTGCGGGAATCGGGGTCGTCTGCTTCCAGCTTGCTATCTCGGCATACTTCTTGCCGGCGGAGCGCTGGGACGCGACAAGCTCGTGAATCCTGAACAGGGGATGGTGTGCCAGCAGCAGAACGAACTTCTGTCCGACCTGGCCTGTGGCTCCTAGAATGGCCACGGGGATCTTTTCCATCGGCGGTCTCCTCCTGGATCGTCGTGATATGTCCCAGACACGTACCATATCCTATCGTTCATGTCAACGATTTTTATACCAAAATTGCATAAACTTGCACCGGTATTGATTATTTCCTTCCGCCCGGCATAATCGAGGCCAACATATGGACATCACCGTCATCGGTCCAGGAGCCGTGGGTACGCTCCTGGGCGGCTTGCTGAGCCTCAAAGGGCATACCGTGACTTTCCGCTCGCGCCGGGCGCCGGCCGCGGCCTCGCCGGGCGAGGGACTGCGCCTGATCCTGCCCGACAGGTGGCTTTCGGTGGACGGCACGCGCTGTATCGGTCCCGGCATGTCGGCGCGGAAGCCGGGGGCGGTCCTTGTGACGCTGGGCAGGCATCATCTTCACGCCGTTCGCAGGCCCGACTTCCCGAGGCTGCTCGGCTCGACAAGCGCCCTTCCCGAGGCGCCGATCCTGTTCTTCAATTCCGACCCCGAGGAGCCCGCGCGTCTCGGGCTGCCTGCCCGCCAGGGCCGTGGGAGCGCCTGGTCGCTGTGCCTGACGCTGCTGAACGCGGTCAAGCTCCAGGACGGGGAGGCGGAGCTCACGACCGAGGACCCGACGATCGTCGCGGAGAAGGGCTCGGCTGCGCGCGAGCTGCTCGCCGGCCTTTCAGGTTTCGGGTTTCGCGTGCTCGCCGTCGACGATGTCCTCCCGTACTCCAACTCGCTGTTCGTGACACAACTTCTCTTCCTTCCCGTGGCCATGTGCAATACGACCCTCCCGCGCTTTCTGTCCTATCCCGAAGGCCGTCAGTTGGCCGAGGCCGTCCTCGCGGAGGGCCTCGAGACGATGGACCGGGCCGGACGGACCCTTGCGCGGCTGCCGGCGAACGACCCGCGGGAGCTGCTCGCGCGAATCCAGCGCAAGCCCGAATCGTTTTCCCGATTCCGCCAGCTCCCTGACAGGTCGTACAACACGGTGCTGCAGTCCTACCTTCGCGGTAGGCCGACCGAGGCGCCGCAGCTGAACAGGAAGGCTATCGAGATCGCCTCGGGGGCGGGTCTGCACCTCGAGTGGAACTGGCGCTTGCTGCAGAAGGCGGGGAGGGTCGTGAGCATCGGCTTCTACGACGCGCCGGCCGACCTTGTGAAGTCGCTCGCGTAGGGGGGATGCGATGAACGAAGGGTTCTCCAAGAGGATCGAGGCGGCATGGAAATCGCTCGGGATCCCCGCCACACTGGCGCCGCCGATCGGCGTGATTCTCGGCTCGGGGCTGGGCGAGTTCGCATTGAGGGTGCGGGGCGCCGCAATCCCGTTCGGCGCCATCGCAGGCTTCGCGAAGACCGGCGTGGCGGGTCACGCGGGCGTGCTCACGATCTCGGCGACGATCGCCGTGATGGCGGGGCGCATCCACTTCTACGAGGGTCGCTCCCTCGACGATGTCGTGCTGCCCGTTTTCCTGCTGCACAGGCTCGGAGTGCGCACGCTCATTCTCACGAATGCCGCGGGCGGAGTCAATCGCGACTTCAGCCCAGGAGACCTCGTCCTGATCAGCGACCACGTCAATCTCATGGGGTCCAATCCTCTGCAGGGCGCGAACACCGAGCTGGGTCCACGGTTTCCCGACCTGAGCGACTCATACGATCCCGGGCTGCGCGCCTTGGCGCGCTCGGTCTCGGATCGGCCGCTGCGGGAGGGGGTCTATGCCGCCTTCACCGGACCTTCCTACGAGACGCCGGCCGAGATCCGCATGTGCGCCGCGATCGGCGTCGACATGGTGGGCATGTCCACCGTTCCCGAGGCGATCGCCGCGCGCTACCTCGGCATGAAGGTGCTGGGCATCTCGTGCATCACCAACATGGCGGCGGGCATCCTCCCACAACCCCTGAGCCACGCGGAGGTGATGGAGCGGGGCAAGGAAGCGGGACCGAGGTTCTCGCGCCTGCTCGAGAGACTCATCGAGGAGTTGGGAGGCTCACTCGGTGCGGGCTGAGCAGAGGCTCACGCCGCGGGCGATCGAGGAGATCCGCCGAGCGATCGTGGAAGCGGACGGCAACGAAGTGTTCCTCGTGGGAGAGACGGGCGAGGATGGCAGGGTGCGGTCGATCCGGATCGGGGCCCGTGGAAACGAGGAGGCGGTGCCCGTTCTCTCTCCGCAGATCCGCGACGGCGACGCGATCATCCACAACCACCCATCAGGAGGAACGAAGCCCAGCGGCGCGGACCTCGCCATCGCTTCGCGCCTGGGAAACCAGGGCATCGGCTTCTTCATCGTGGACAACGACGTGGAGCAGGTGTACGTGGTCGCCGAGCCTGTCGAGGCGCGCGAGATCGTCCTGCTCGACAAAGAGTCGCTCTCGCGCGCCCTGCTGCCGGGAGGAGCCCTGGGCCGGATCTTTCCCCTGTACGAGCGCCGGGACAGCCAGGTCGCAATGCTCGCCGCCGTGTGCGACTCCTTCAATGGCGATGAGATCTGCGCTGCCGAGGCGGGAACGGGTGTCGGCAAATCCCTTGCCTACCTTCTGCCTGCCGTGGCCTGGGCCGAGACGAACGGCGAGCGCGTCGTGGTATCGACCAACACGATCAATCTCCAGCAGCAGCTGATGGAGAAAGACATCCCGCTCGCGAAGAAGGTCCTGGCCGTGGACCCGAAGGTCGTGCTGGTGAAGGGGAGGGGGAACTACCTCTGCCAGGCCAGGCTCGCGGAAGCGCTCGAAGAGATGTCGCTGTTCGAGGAGAGGGACCCCGATCTTCTCGCGATCAGGGAGTGGGCGCGCACGACCGAGACGGGCGGCAGGACCGACCTTTCCTTCTACCCCGCGGACGATCTGTGGTCGAGGGTCTGCTCCGAGGCCGACGCCTGCCAGGGGCTGCGCTGCAGGTTCCGCGAGGGCTGTTTCGTGCTGAAAGCCCGCCGGGATGCCTCCGCGGCCAAGGTCCTGATCGTCAACCACCACCTCCTTTTCGCCGATCTCGCCTTCCGCATGGCGGGCCCTGGGTACGAGGACCCCGCCGTATTGCCCGCCTTCAAACGGATCATCTTCGACGAGGCGCACAATATCGAGAAAGCCGCTACCTCATTCTTCTCTAGGAGCATCTCCCGGTTTTTGGTCCAGCGGTACCTGGGCAGGCTGCACCGCAGGCGAAAGGACAAGGTGACAGGCCATTTCCCGGCCCTCGCGAAGCTGCTGGGCAGGACCGCGCTGTCGAGGAAGATACCCGAGCTGATCGCGAGCGTACAGGAGAAGGCGGAGTCGGTGGATGCCGTCTGCCTTCCCCTCCTCGGCGAGGAGGGCGCGCTCCTGCTCGACGGGGACGCCTTTCCGCGCCTGATCGAGGCGGCAGGCGATCCTCTGGGCAGCCTTGCGGCCTCCATCCGGACTCTCGACGACGCCTTTGCGGAAGCCTTCGATCGCATCGGCGCGAAGGGCCTCTCCCCAGACGCCGAAAGCATGGTCTGGGACTGCAAGGTCCAGATCTCGCGCCTTCAGGCCGGCGCGGACATCTGCGATAGGTTTCGGGCAGGCGAGCCGGGGCAGAACGACATTTTCTGGATGGAAGCCGCGCGAGGGGCGAAAGGCGAGCGCAGCGCGAGGCTCACCATCACTCCTCTCGACATCGCCCCGCTGATGCGCGAGGCGGTCTTCGAGCCGTTCAAGACAGTCGTGCTCACATCGGCGACCCTCACTGTGGCGGGGAGCTTCTCCTACTGGGCGGCACGGATCGGCCTTGCCTCGCGCGCGGGCAGCCCATTGGGCGGGAGCAACGCGGAGCGTTGCGGCAGCCTTCTGGCCGCGAAGGAGACGCGCTACCAGACCTTCCCGTCGCCGTTCAACTACCGAGAGAACGTTCTGCTCGGCGTGCCGACGGATGCCCCTGCGCCGGACTCCCCAGGGTACAGGGCCTTCCTCTCGCGGTTCATCTCGAAGGCCCTGCTCGCGAGCCGGGGAGCGGCGCTGGTGCTCTTCACCTCATACGCGCTCCTCCGCGAGGTCTCCGACGCCGTTCGGCCCGAGCTCACCGACGCGGGCATTCGCCTTCTGAAGCAGGGCGACGGGGACAGGGCGCGCCTGCTCGACGCGTTCCGCGAGGATCGTTCCAGCGTGCTTTTCGCCACGGACTCCTTCTGGGAAGGCGTCGATGCGCCTGGAGAGACGCTTCAGGTCGTGATCCTCTGCAGGCTGCCCTTCCGCGTTCCCTCGGAGCCCATTCTGCGCGCCCGGATGGCAGCGATCGAGAGGCGGGGAGGCAACCCGTTTGCCGAGCTGTCGCTGCCCGACGCGGTCGTTCGGATGCGCCAGGGCTTCGGCCGGCTCATGCGCCGGCACGACGACCAGGGGGTGGTTCTCGTACTGGATTCTCGGATCGTGACCAAGCCGTACGGGTCGGTGTTCCTCGAGTCGCTGCCGCAGACGATGAGGTCCATCGCCCCCGCACCCGAGGTGCTGCGAGCCGTCTCGGGGTTCTTCGGGCAGGAGCTTCTCGGGCAATAAAAAAAAGGGAAGGCGACGGCTGCCCGTCTCCCTCCCCATGTGCCTTTGAAACGCGAAGCCTACTCGACCTTGGCGAGGATGTCTGCCGCCTTGAGAATGAGCTGCTCTTCGCCGCCGACCTTGATCGTTGTGCCGGCGTACTTGTCATAGATGATCCGATCCTTGGGCTTCACCTTGATGGCTTCGTCATCTCCGACCGCGAGAACGACGCCTTCCTGCGTCTTCTCTTGAGCGGTCTGGGGGATGAGGATGCCGCCTGCGGTCTTGGTCTCCATCTCGACCATCTTCACAAGGATGCGATCTGCGAGCGGTGTCACCTTCATAGTCAGTTGTCCTCCCTTGATTCGTCGTTTTTCCGTTTATCTCACACAGGGCGAGTGTTGATTTTAAGAAAATATACTGATAGGGCGTTCCTCTCGTCAAGGACTTCTTTTCCCTTGCCTCCTCCCTCGCCTCGTATTAACTTTTCTTAACATGCATCCGGCGCCGTGGGCTATAGATTTCGACAGAGGACTCGGCTCTCTCGCCCGGCACGACGCGGCGCAGGCCGTTCGTTCCCTGCAGAAAGCCCTCGCCGCCTGCCCGCCCTCCCGGCCGCACGAGCTGCACAGGATCAGCTTTTACCTCGGGGTGGCCCTGCGCAGGGCGGGATACTCGCAGTCGGCGATCAAGAGCTGGCTTTCCTGCCAGCGGATCAACAAGCGCGGCCATACGCGGCGGATGCTCGCCCGGCTCACCAACGGGTATGGCATGGAGAAGCAGGCCTGTGAGGAGCTGGACGACTGGACCGCTTTCGTTTCTCTGCACCTCTCGCGCTACCTCCTGGCCAAGAACCGGCATGGATTCGCCACCCGAGCCGAACGGGACATGGTGACCGACCTCATCAGGGATCACTGGCGCACCCTCGGCGGGTCGGGAGCATTTGCGGGCAAGAAGTGCTGCGAGAAGCTGGAGCTTTTCCGAAGGGTGCGGATCGTGTTTCCCACGGTCCTCGTCGATCCCTCGGCGCTGTTGGCCCCCGCCATTTCCGTTGATTTCCGGGCCCAAAGGAAGGTCAATCTCACGGATCGCTGCTCCTGCGGGTCCGGTTTGCCCTTCATGCACTGCTGCGGCCGGACGCCTGGGAGAGAAGAGATTCAGGGTGGGCTTTTTTGATACAGGAATGGTACTCGTTTCTCTAAGTGTATCAAATTGACCCTTTTTGACTCAGCATTCATTTTCCCTGCAGAACAAGTTACCTAATTACTTACCATATAATATATTACAGAGATACCCTCTCAAACCTGTTGGCATGATTTTTGCATTTAATTGGGTGAGAGGTGGTTATGAGCGCAGCGGTTGCGGTACGAAATGAAACGGCAAAGAAAGAAACAGCCAATAAGGAAAAGCGAATGACTCGTGCGGATGAAAATATTCTTTCCCTGTATCTCAAAGAAATCAACAAGATCCCTCTCCTGACCCGCGAGGAAGAGGAGACGTCCGCGCGCAGGGCGGCGAAGGGTGATCAGCTCGCTAAGGAGAAGCTCATCAGAGCCAATCTTCGTTTCGTGGTCAACGTCGCAAAGAAGTACCAGAACCAGGGGCTTCCGCTCGCGGATCTCATCAGCGAAGGCAATATCGGGCTCATGAACGCGATCGAGCGTTTCGATGTCGAGAAAGGCTACCATTTCATCTCCTACGCCGTGTGGTGGATCCGCCAGGCCATCCTGAAGGCGATCTGCGAGAAGTCGCGCATGATCCGGCTGCCCCTGAACAGGGCGAACGAGCTGGTGCAGATCGAAAAGGTCCGAAAGGACCTGCAGGGAGAGCAGTTCCTCCAGGCTGAAACCGACATGATCGCGAAGAAGCTCGACATCAACCGCGAGCATGTCGCCGATCTGCTGAACATCTCCCGAGATCTCATCTCGCTGGACACGCCCGTGTACTCCGAGAAGGACTCCTCGCTGCTGGGGGATTTCGTCGAGGACCGCAGCCACAGGACCCCCGACGAGCAGGTGGTCGACGCCTCGCTCAGACAGGACATTAATGGAATCCTGGCCACCCTTTCACAGAAAGAGTCCGAGATCATCCAGTACCGTTTCGGGCTGAACGGGCGCCGGCCGATGTCGCTCAAGGAGATCGGAACCCGCTACCGACTGACCAAGGAGCGCATCCGCCAGATCGAAAAGAAGGCCATCAAGAGGCTCCAGCACCCCTCGCGGAGCCAAATGCTTCGGGCCTACATGTAAGGACTGTAAGGACGGGGCCCGCGGGACGCCAGAGCGCGGGCACCTCCCCCGCGGGCTCCTCGATCGTAGCCTCCCTCATTCACCCGCAAAGATCTTCTTACGCGCCTCTGCAAAGAGGCGCGTGGCGTCTTCCGGGCTGAGATCCTTCTCGGCGGCTTGAACCGAAAGGCAGTCGGAGGGAAGCTCGTCAATGAACGGCGAGGGGAAGGCCTCGGTCGGCTTTCCCATCCTCCTGCGAGATGCGCACCAGCTCACATGGAGCTTCCTCTGCGCCCTGGTGAGGGCCACGTAGAACAGCCGACGCTCCTCCTCGAGATTGGGGTTGCCGGCATTGGGGTTGCCGTCACTGGCCGGCGCCTCTTCCATGGACCGGGCGTGCGGAATCAGACCCTCCTCCACCGCAGCCACGAAGACCACGGGGAACTCCAGGCCCTTGGCCGCGTGAATGGTCATCAGGTTGACCCTGCCCTCGGCTGCGGCCTCCGTGCCCTTCTCGTCGGGCTCATCCCGGCCGGCCAGGGCGACGCGCGTGAGGTAGTCGAAGAGGCTCGGGCTCATCCGGTCGGGGTCCTCCTCGTAGTCGGCGATGGACCCGATCAGCGCCTCGACGTTGGCGAACTTCCATTTGACCACGTCCTTGTTGCGGGCCTCCTTGTTCTCGCTCACGAGATGGCCCCAGTAGTCGATCTCCTCGACAAGCTCGCGAAGGCTTTGGGCCATCTTCCTCCCTGAAAGGAACCTCTCCCTGAACTCCCCGACGAGCTGCGTGAACTCGCCGACCGCCGAGCGGAGCTTCTCCTCCAGCCCCCCCTTTCCACCACCAGAAGGCCCCCCCGCGAGTGCGGCGAAGGCCGAAAAAAGCGAGCAGTGGAGCCTCGAAGCGTGCTCCGTGGCCTTCTCGAGAGCCTTTTTCCCGATCCCCCTGCGGGGGGTGTTCGCGACACGGAGCAGGCTCGTGTCGTCGTCGGCGTTGGCGATCAGCTTGAGGTACGAGAGCATATCCCGCACCTCCTGGCGCTCGAAGAAGCTCATGCCTCCCGAGACCTGGTAGGGGATGCGCTCCTCGACAAATGCCTCCTCGATGGCCCGGGTGAGATGGTTCGCCCTCAGGAGGACGGCGAAATCGCGGAACTTGAGCGATTCTCGTATCCGCAGGGCGCGGATGCGCGAGACGATGTGCTCGGCCTCCTCCCGCTCCGTTTCCGCGGCGAACAGCTCAATCGGCTCTCCCTCGGGCAGGCCCGACCAGAGCTGCTTGGGCTTTCTGTTGGCGTTGCAGGCGATCAAGGCGTTCGCCGCCCTCAGGATGATCTTGGTCGAGCGGTAGTTCTGCTCCAGGGTGACCTGGCGGAAGCCGGGGAAGTCCTTTTCGAAGCTGACAATGTTCGCGTAGCTCGCCCCCCGCCACGAATAGATGGACTGGTCGTCGTCGCCGACAACGCAGACCACCGCCTGAGGCCCTGCCAGAAGGCGCAGAAGGTCGTACTGGGCAGCCGAGGTGTCCTGAAACTCATCCACCAGGATGTGCCGGTAGCGTTCGTGACAAGCCTCCCGAGCCTCGGGGAACTTCGACAAAAGCTCGATGGGGCGCATGATCAAGTCGTCGAAATCGACCGCGTTGTAGAGCCTGAGGTTCTTCTCGTACTCCTTGAACAGGGGCTTCAGGTGCCGGGTGTCGCTGTTCCACGCCGCCCGGCCCGTCTTGACCGCCGAGATGAGCTGGGCAGCCGCGGCCAGGTCCAACCCCTCCGTCTTACCCAACTCGCGCGCCGTCTCCTTCAGGAGGCTGGCCTGGTCCTGGGAGTCGTGGATGCTGAACCGGTCCCTGTAGCCCAGGAGCTTTCCGTGCTCCCGCAGCAACTGGGCTCCAAAGGCGTGGAAGGTGGAAATCGTGAGCCGGGCAAGCCTTTTCGGGACCAGAGATCGTATCCGCTGGGCCATCTCGCGGGCCGCCTTGTTGGTGAAGGTGACAGCGAGGATCTCAGACTGCGGCACCCCCCGGGCCAGCAGGTGGGCGATGCGGTAGGTGATGACCCGGGTCTTCCCCGAGCCGGCCCCGGCGATGATGAGGAGGGGCCGATCGATGGTCTCGACGGCCTCGATCTGCCTCTCGTTGAGGAGAGAGCGAAAATCCTGCTTCATCAAGTCTTTGTGAAGAAGGAGAGCGCCTTGATGCCGAAGAAAGCGACCGCCGTGACGACCACACCCGCTCCGATGACCCCTGCCGTAATTGCCAGAAAGGACTTTCTAGGGTTCATGCCCAACACCCAGGCGCCTAGAGCGCCCGTCCAGGCGCCCGTCATGGGCAAGGGGATGGCCACGAAGATGGCAAGCCCCCAGTACCCGTACTTCTCGACAGGATCATGGACCTTCCGCCGGGCACGCTCGACGATCCGTTCGAAGGTTCGGGCGTACCATTTCCACTTGGAAAGGAGCCTGTGGAGGGTTGAGATGAACAATAAAAGCAGGGGGGAAACCAGGGAATTGACCGCTACGCAGAGAAGAAAGGCGGGAACGACCCCCATGCCGTTGTACAGGGCATACGGGATGGCTCCTCTGAGCTCGGCAATCGGCGCCAGCGCGAGCAGGACCGTCCAAAAAATCACCGAAATATCCATTCCCCCTCCCCATTTGACAGACCGGAGCATCTTACCATACAATACCCGTCATGCAACTGTTCTCGCCCTTCTGTCCCGGTTGCAGGGAGAACCTCGCCAGAAATGGCGATTCCTTTACCTGCTCCCGGTGCGGAAGGGTCTATCCGCTGAAAAACGGCATCGTCGACTTCCTCACCTCTCTGCCCCTTTCGGACATCCAGGTTGTCGTCCAGAAGACCTTCGATGCCATGTCCCCTTCCTACGACAATGCGATCGTGCGCCTCGTGGAGAGCCTTTCCTGCCCCTGGAGCACCTACACGGCCCGCCTGGAGGCCTTCATGGCCCATGCGGGGGGGAAGGTGATCCTGGACGTGGGCTGCGGGACCTCCTTCCCCGTGGGATCGTTCATGCCCCAGAACTCGATCTACCTCGGCATGGACATCTCCCTGGAGATGCTGGGCCACGCCCGCAGCCTTCTTGGCGACAACCTGAACGTCGCCTTCTGGAATATCGACGCCGAGAGGATACCGCTGCCCGACACTTGCGTCGACCTCGGCCTTGCCCTCATGTCGTTCAACGTCTTTCCCAACCCCCAGAAGGCAGCCGAGGAGCTGCGCAGGGTGATCAAGAAGGACGGGAGCGTCTACGGAACCGTATTCATCCAGCCCCCCCCTGATGAGATGCTGAGCGAAAGACCAGTGGAACCGGGGCTGATCCGCGAGGTTTTCTCGATTTTCGACTCCCGGCTCTGGGACCTCTCGATCGAAACCCAGGGCGGGGTGCTGTTCTTCCATCTCAAGCGCGTCGCAGCTTGAAGCGCTGCGCGAACCTTCCACTACCTCGTCATAGTCACCTTTTTCAATCCTCTCGGCTTGTCCGGGTCGATTCCCTTGGCCAGGGACAGGTGCAGCGCGAGAAACTGCCCGGGCACCACCGAAAGCACGGGAGAGAGCCACTCGGGGACCCCATCGGGGATCGGGAAGCGCGCTTCTCCAAGGCTCAGGACCTCTTCGGAGTTGCTCACGACGAGCAGCTCGGCCGACCGTGCCGCAATCTGCTCGGTGAACTCCTTCAGGTGGGGATACAGCTCGCCCTTGGGCACGATCACCATGACTGGGAAACCGGGTTCGACGATCGCCATGGGGCCGTGCAGGAAGTCGGCCGAGGAATAGGGAAGCGCCGTAACATAGGTGAGCTCCTTCAGCTTCAGCGCGATCTCGAAGGCGATGGCATAGGAGTACCCCCTGGCGATGACGACGCAGCGGTCCATGAACCTGTAGCGCTCGGCCCGGGGAACCACCGCCTTCTCAGCCATTTCGCAGGCCTGCCCCATGAGCTTCGGGAGGGTTTCGAGGCTGCGCCGCCTCTCCTTTTCCTCATCCAGCGTGACCGAAACCTGGGCCAGCAGCGCAAGAGTGCTGGTGAAGGTCTTCGTGGCTGCCACGGCCTTTTCGAGGCCGGTGGCAAGCGGCAGCGTGTGCTGAGCGGCGGCTGCCAGCGGCGAGTCGGGATCGGTCGTGATCGCCGCGGTCAGGGCTCCCTGCGCCTGAGCGGTTTTCAGGACCTCGACGATGTCCTCCGATTGTCCCGACTGGGAAATACCCAGAACGAGGACGTTTCGCAGCCGAGGGGGCTTCTTGTAGAACGTGAACAGGGAGGGCGTGGTCAGGGCCACGGGCAGGCCATTGAACGCGGGCAGGATGTACTTCGCGTAGATGCCCGCATTGTCCGAGGTGCCTCGCGCGGCGATCGTCACGTAGGTGATGTCGCGCGTGCGGATATCCTTGCACAGCGCCTCGACCGGGCCTCGCGAGGCCTCGAGGGTCCGGGCGATGGCCTCGGGCTGCTCCTTGACCTCTTTCTCCATCTGCGTGCTCATTCCAACCTCCCCTGGAAGCGGCGGATGCCGCTCGTCCGACGCATAGTGTCGAACAGGCCTCTGCCTGTCAATTCAGTCGGCCGGGATCAGCCCACCGGGATCAGGCCGCCGCCCATTCGCCACATGCCGCCTTCCAGAACATGCCGCGCCAAGATCCGCCGAAGCGACGTGTCCCGAGGCGCCCGAGCCCAGTCGAACATGGGTGATGGATCCTGATCCGGGAACCCGAAAATGCGCTCGAGAGTCTGCGCATCGGTCGCTGCTCTCAAGGGAACAAGGTGAAACCGGCGCTGGAATGCCACGATGTTGGAGGAGGCGGGCAGGTACCTCGCAAGTTGACAGTCCAGCAGCCAGGATTTGCAGGTGAACCCACGGAAAGCATGCTCGGGGAAGTGCTCGCGGAAGAAAGGGATCGCCGCCTGGAAAGACTCATCGCAGGCCTCGGCCGTCATCGGTCCATGGAAGGGACCTGCCGAGGGAATGTGGACCCCGAGCACTGGGCTCGTGCCGCTCATGATCCGCCGCCACTCGCTTTTCGGGAAGCGCACGATGCGGTGCTCCACGCACCCTTCGGGGCTCACGGGGCTGCCTTGGAAGCTCTCTGAGTCTTCGGTGAACTCGGCATCCCACCACTGGGCGGCGTTTTCCCGATCGGCATCGGCGAACTGCCCATCCTCGCGAAACCTCATTCCGCGCTCCGCGAGAACCGCGAGCTCGCCCCCGTCGCCGCTCTCGCTTCTCCCACCGCTCTCGCCTGCGCGCCTGCGCTGGAGAACGTTGAATCCTACATCGTTGTCCCGCACGTCGAAGTGGAGCCGGCCCAGCGCGAAGAGCCTCCCGCTAAAATGGCAAACCAGCCAGGACAGCTCGAGGAAACCCGGCCGGCCGGTGCGCAGCCGGCACTCATGGATCCAGAGGTCCAGGTCGCGCAGAGTCGTGCTCGTAACAGAGTCGGATATGCCCCGTGCCCTGTTCTTCTCGTAGACGAGATCCGTCCCCGACAGCAGGACCACAACATAGAAGAAGGCGGGAAGCCGGGGTCCGGGCTTGCCTGTGAGGATCCCTGGCATCGGCCAATTGTCGATCGAGGGCTGCATGTCGAGCCCCGAGCAGAAAATGACCCAGTAGCAATGCCAGGCGAGAGCCAGAAGGGCGGGGGAGGAGCGGATAACCCGCGCGTCCGATAGACACGCCTCGGTCGTCTCGGGCAACAGGCCGATCTCGGAACAGACCGCAGCCAGAGCCTTGTCTGCCAGCCAGTCAGCCGCCGCTCCTTCATGCGATTCCGTGGACTGTTTCCAGATTTCGGTCCATATCTGCGGCACGGACTGGAGACCGAGTGATTCCCGTATATCGTTCAGCTCAGGCAGCTTCGTGCACGTCCTCCTCATTTCCAAGGCGGTCGCAGACTGCGTTCAAGGCCTCCGAGACGGAATCGGGGAGGTGACGAGCGAGATACTCGGCGATCGCCTGGGCGTAGAGCTGGCTACCTGATTTTCTCGTCTGTCGGGCAAGCCGTTCCGCCCTGTAGGAAACCGCAGCGGGGATCCATCTCTGGGAACACGGTCAGTCGGATAGTCCAAGCTCATCGCGCAATCGATTGACCGCAGCGCGCGCTTCCTCTAATAGAGGATTTAGCAATTCAGTATCTATCATGAAGCCATATGCGTGGCGGTAGAAATGCCGAAAACCCATGAAATTACGCAAGTCTGCCTCGAGCGCATCCGAGATAATTCCGTTCTCTCGAGCAGCATCAAGTGCTTCCGAATGCCATGCCTCACCCTTCGGAATGGACATGCCCCTCTCCTTGAGAACGAGCAGGACCACCTTTTCAATCCCGTTGTACACTGAGTGAAGACTGCTCGCTGCGGCGCGGGCTTGAATTTCGTCCAGATTGTCGTTCTTTCGAATCGCATTCAGCCTGTCGATGATCTTGAGCTCCCTGCTGATCTGGGAGATTTCGAATGCGATTCTCTTCGAACTCGACTCATCAGGCGACACGGGTAAGAGACCCCTCCGCTCTCAAGCTGCGGCCGAAATCCTGGTCGTAGTCAAGACCGACAAGGTCGACTTGCCGGTGCAGTTTGGATAGGAGTAATCCATATGCCGAAAAGAACTTGCTCTTTGGCAAACCGATTGTGGCAATGTCGATGTCCGATTCAGGAGTGTACGTGCCGCGGGCGACGGATCCAAAGATGTAAACTTCCTTGCAGCCTTCGCGCAGGAGTATTTCCGCAGCGAGCGAGATATCTCTCTTGAGATCATCAGGCAACGTCAGGTCGATGCTCATGATCGCAGTCTACACCTGTTCTCTTGGCACATCAATATGGAAGAGCCCAAGGACGAGTCATGAAGAGGCGCCGCGGACGATTTTTCCCTGTAGAGCCGATGGGCACGGTGTCTACCTCCAGTCTTCTGTCACCAGCCCAGGAATGCGTTCGAAGTGTCGACTGTTGCCCGTGATGAGTCGCTCCGCCCTCTCGAGCGTCGTAGCAGCAATGAAGAGATCTGCGTCGGCGACTCTCACTCCTTGTTTCTGCAGGTGAGCCTTGATCAGGCCAAATCTCCTGAGGATCGGAATGTCGGCTTGGATAATCTCGAGAGACAGCAGCAGATTATCGATCGTGTCGACATTCCGGCTTGGGTCCTTGGACTTCTCCGCACCATAGTACAATTCAGCGATCGACATGAAAGATATCCCGACGATCCCATCATAGCGGTCGCACCGCTGGAGGATCTTTTTGTTTCCTCTCAGCAGCTCAATGCAGGTGTCGGTATCGAAGAGAATCATAGATCGACGTCTCTCCCGACGGTCCTATTGGAATAGATGTCTTCGATGATCTCTCTTGTAGACCGAGTGTCTTCCCATGTTCCGAGCATCCCCTTCCAGATTTCCATGCGGGTCGATTTCGAAAGATGTCTTTGTCTTTGCATTTTCCCCTCGTATTCGTTGAAAGCTCCTCTTTCTAGAATAACGAGGATTTCGCTGTTGATGCTTCGTCTCTCGATCATGGAAAGTGTCTTGATTCTCTCCAAAACTTCGTCTGGGATATTCCGAACTGTAATGCTCGCCATGGTTATATTATGGTGTCCTTATAGAACTATGTCAAGAAGATTTGCCATATTGCTGGGGATTCCGGATCGAGTCGAGAAGAAGATCGATATCGAGATCAGGCCAATAGAGTCGAGCGTGATCTGTTGAATAAAAGGAAATTCTGAGTAGGGCAGGGAATACTCCACATCCTTGACAATGATCCGTATACCGAATACCGAACTGGTCGATGGTAGCCCCTTCGCCAGTTTACCACCCGCAAGTCCGTCATTCGAATCGCCGGTCCTCCTTGTCGTTGACTTTCCGATCCGTGTCGCTATACTTCGCGCAACCATGACCTACACGGCAGCTCTCTTCGACCTCGACGGCACGCTTCTAGACACGCTGGAGGACCTTGCCGATTCCATGAACGCGGCCCTCGCCTCATTCGGCTATCCCGCGCATCCCGTGGAAGCGCACAAATACTTCGTCGGCGACGGCGTGTTCGTGTACGCCGAGCGCGCCCTGCCTGCCGATGTTCGCGGCGACCAGGCGGTCGTCGCAGCATGCGCCGCAAGGATGCGCGAGGAATACTCCAGCCGTTGGAAGGTCAAGACTCGGCTGTACGACGGGATCGCCGAGCTTCTCGACCAGCTCACAGCGAGGGGAATCGGCATGGCGATCCTGTCGAACAAGCCGCATCCCGCCGTTCTTGACGTCGTGGGCCACTTCTTCGGCAGGTGGCGCTTCGCCGCTGCCCTCGGTGCGCAGCCCTCCGCGCCGAAGAAACCGGACCCGGCCGTCGCGTTGGAAATCGCTCGAACCATGGGAGCGGCGCCCGAGGCGTGCATCTACGTGGGTGACACCGATACCGACATGCAGACTGCGCAGAGGGCGGGCATGTACGCCGTCGGAGCAGTGTGGGGATTCCGTACACAGGAGGAGCTTGTCCGCTCGGGGGCGAAGACTCTCGTCTCACACCCCCTGGAGATACTCGACCTGCTCTAAGCAGCCGTCCTACTTCGGCAGGACCGCGATGGCCTCCACCTCGACCTGGATCCCGCCGGGAAGGTCGGCGCCGATCGTCGACCGAGCAGGAAAGGGCTGGGGGAAGAACCTGGCGTACACCTCGTTGAAGGCGGAGAACAGTGCCAGATCCTTCAGAAACGCGTTCACCTTGACCACATCTGCCATGGTGGCGCCGCCTGCCTCGATGATCGCTTTCACGTTCTCGAGACACTGCGCGACCTGGCCCGCGAAATCCGACGGCACGGTGCCCGTTTTGGGGTCCTTCGGCCCCTGTCCCGCGACGAAAAGGAGCTTCCCCGAGGCGATGATGCCCTGCGAGTATGGTCCGATGGGCTCGGGGGCTTTGTTGGTCAGGATCGCCTTCTTCATCTCGTTGGTCCCCATCATTTGCCCAGCAGCTTGCTGATGAGCTTCGCCGTCTCCGTCGACGGATCGATCGCGTAGCCCGTGTTGAGCGCGCTCAGGGCGGCCTTCTCGTCGCCCAGGCCCTTCTGGCTGGATGAGAGCAGGACGTAGGCCATCTGCGCCGTCTCGCCGCCGGGATTCGAGGCGATGAAGGGCTTCAGCAGCACGAGGGCATCGCTGTAGGAGAGGCTGTCGACGAGGATCTGCGTCTTGAGCAGCAGGAACTTCGGGTAGTACTCAGCGTCTTGAGGGGGGGCAAGCTTGGCGAGGGAGCGGTAGGCGCGGGCGGTCTCGCCGCTGCCGTAGTAGGCTGCCGCGAGCATATAGGACAGCTCTTCCTTCTCAGCGTCCGAGGAGGCGTCGGGGATCGCCGCGGCGACCACCGTGGCAGCCTCGCGGTATTCTCCTTCAGCGAGCAGCTCCGTCACCCTCCTGCGCGTCTCCTCGTTCTCCTCGACCCACATCACGCTCCCGCTCGATGCCCCCTGTTCGGCGCCGCGCACGCCTCCGACAGCCGAGCTGGTTCTCTGCTTGTCGGTGGTGAGAGCCGTGAGCTTCTGCGAGATGGTCGAGCCGATCCCCGTGCCCGCGGTCTTCTCCGATGCCCGGCTGAGATCGGTGAGCGCATAGGTGCCCATCTTTAATATGGTGACGCGCGCCTTGCCGCGTGTGAGCTCGATTGAGGAGCCCGCGGTGACTCTGATGCTCGCCTCGGCAGCCACCACGTCGCCGATCGAGAGAGCCTTCCACTCCTTGCCGGCCTTGTCCTTGGGGATCTTGAGCTCGACGGTTCCATCGACGTAGTCGACCGAGAAGCTCTGAGCGAATGCCGCCCCTGCGAGAAGCAGCGTGAAAGCGATGGCAAAGAGGATTCGTTTGCGCATGTCGGGCTCCCTTCCAGGAAAGAATATACCACAGGATTCGACGGGTTACAAAGGCAGGGCGGCAACAATGGCAGGGCGACAGCCGGCACTGCGCGTGCTATAATCGATGCTAATGGACAATGTGCTGCGCCGCGAGATCCCGTCCAACCCCTACATCGTGGGGAATCCCATCAAATCCAGGGAGATGTTCTTCGGTCGGGAGGACGATTTCCAGTTCGTCGCACGGAAGATCGGAGAGGGCCGGTCCAACCAGATCGCCGTGCTCTGCGGCGAGCGCCGGTCGGGCAAGACCTCCATCCTCTTCCAGATCCTTGGAGGCAGGCTCGGGGGGAGCTTCCTGCCCATTCTCATCGACATGCAGATGCTTGCCGGCATCAAGGGCGACCGGGAGTTCTTCAGCGCCATTTTGAAGGCGGGCTGCGGGGCGCTTGCAGACCCCGGCCTGTCCATGGAGCGGCTGGGATCCGAGTCCGGCGCGACCGTCGAGCGGATGTTCGAGTCCTTCCTCGAGATCACCCGGGCCGGCGCGCCCGAGCGGATCGTGCTGTTCCTGCTGGATGAGTACGAGCTGATCGAAGCGAAGATCAGGGACGGGTCGCTGAGCGAAGCGGCCGTGCACTACCTGGCCGGCATTCTCGAGAGTCCCTTCCGGGTCTCGTTCGTTTTCACTGGATCGACGAACCTCGAGGACCGCAAGGTGGAGGTTTGGAAGAGCCTGCTCGGAAAGTCGATCTATCGCAAGATCTCCTATCTCTCCGAGAAGGACACGAAGCGGCTCATCACCGAGCCGCTGAAGGACTGGATCACCTGGCCGGCCGAGGTCGCCGCGTCGATCTACAGGCTGACGGGAGGGCAGCCGTTCTACACGCAGGTCGTCTGCCAGAACATGGTCGACCTCCTGATCGAGGAGCGGCGCGTCGACCCTGCGCCCGCCGACCTCGAGCGGATCGTGCGCGACATCGTGGACAATCCCCTGCCGCAGATGATCTATTCGTGGAACAGCCTGGGGGAGTGGGACCAGATCATCCTGTCCTCGCTCGCAAGCCAGCTCGCCGGCCCCGAGGAATGGTCGGGCAGCGCGGAGATCGCCGCTTTCATCAGGAGCAACCGCATCGTCCTGCCCTTTGCGCGCGAGCGGATCAATGTTCTGCTCGAGGAGGCCTACCACGCGGAGTTCCTCGAAAAGAGCGAGGAGGCGTTCTACAGATTCAGGATGGACCTCTTCAGGGGATGGATCCGCCGCGAGCACTCGATCTGGAAGGTCGCCAAGGAGGCCGGGCTCTCGTTCCGAAAGTCGTCACGGCCCTTCGTGATCGCGGGTTCGGTGCTGCTCGCGCTTGCCGTTCTCGTCACCCTTGGCTGGTATATTCTGATCCCGCGCGGCGCGCTGTCGTTCCTACGGGGGCGGGCGCAACCCGCGGGTGCGGGCCAGACAGCACAGTCAGAGGCAGCCAAAGCAGGCCAGGCCGGCGCGGTGGGCCATGCCGATGCGGCCGGCCCAGCCTCGGAGAACGCTCCATCCGCCCAGGGGGTGCTCATCACGGGCGTGACTTTCAATGCCGACAGGGGCCCATTCCAGGCCACGATCGACGGAGAGATCACCATCACGAGCGAGGGCAGGGAGGACACGCGGATCATCGCTGCGCCCGCCCTTTCGAAGGGCGCGCACATTGTCGATTTCAAGACCCGTACGGGAGAGATGGTCCGCAGAAGGATCGAGGTGTCTGCCAGCGGCGAGCGCTTCGCCGTCGTGTTCCCACCGCCGCGCGTCACAGGAGGGACCGAGGCAGGCATCTCTGGCGTCGCGGAAACCGCCCCAGCCATCGAGGAGGTGATCGATGCCGCGGGGCAGGGGACCGAAGCCTCCTGGCAAGCTGGGCAAGCGCAGCCCGCGCCCGAAGCTCTTGCGCCCGAGACTCCCGCGATCGGCGTGCTCATCATCAACACACAGCCGCCCGGCGCCCGCATCGAGCTTGACGGTCGGCTCCTCGCGCAGCCGACCCCATTCGTCGAGAGCGTGCCCGCAGGCGAGCACACCATCCTCCTCAGCCTCGAAGGCTACGCCCCCGCGCAGCTTTCCGTGGACGTCGAGAAGGGCGGCCAGGCAAAGAGCGACACGGCTCTTGTCGAGGCGTGGGCCGAGCTGGGCTTCGACGTGCGGCCGACGGCGAAGATCTCACTCGATGGCGCGTATATCCTGGACACTCCTTACGTGAAGCCCTTTCCCGTCAGGGCTGGACGCCACGTGCTCACGATCGAAAACGAGGCACTGGGGGTGAAGAAGAGCATCAATATCGACCTCCGCGAGGGCGAGAAGAGGCTGATCCAGGAGGTGCTGAAATGACGCGCAGGAGTCTCATGCTGCTCTCGGCGCCGGCCTTGTGCGTCTTGTACCTGCTCGTCGCCGCGTCGCCCCTTCTCGCTCAACAGAAAGACGCCGGCAGGTCATCGGCGGACCAGGAGGCTGCGCGCATGGTCCTGCAGCAGGCGGAGGACCTGTACAAGGCCGGCGACTACCAGGGCTGCGCGGACATCCTCGAGCAGAGCATCGCGGACAGTGAAGCGGGGAGGGCGTCGTTTCCAAGGCGTGCCATGGCCCGGATTCACGTTCTGGAAGCCCTCATCGCCTACACATTCCGCGATGATGGCTACGAGGAGCGCGTTTCCCGGTCGCTGAAGGCGGCCCTCGTCCTCGATCTGAACGTCGAGGTGGGCGATCCTGCCGAGGTCCCACCATACATCATCGAGCGCTTCGCGCTCGTCAAGAAAGAATACCTGGCGGGATTCACCCGATCGGCTCGACGGAACACCCTCGGGTTCGTCGGCGCCATGGTGCTCGAACCAACCATTTTCACAGACCTCTCCGTGCTCCAGCCCGGACTTTTCTACAGCTTTAATTTCAGCGACACCCTCACCCTCGAGTCCGAGCTTCGCGTGCCGCTGCGGTCGCCGATCTGGAACTCGATCCGTGGGCAGATCGGCCTGATCTGGTTCCCGACATTCAAGGTCGAGAGCGTCTCGATGGGCATCTCGACCACCTACATGTTCGGGCTGGACAACCTCACCACCTACACGCACTCCCTGTCCTTCGGGGGCCAGGGCGAGATCGTAAGCCGCTCGGGGTTCGGGGTGGGAGCCAACGTGGAGATGCTCCGCATCGACCTCATCCTCGGCATCACAGAGCCGTCGGAGCTTCCCTCGTACAGGGGGATCTCCTTCCTGGGCAACTTCGTGAGGGTCGTTTTCGCGAACATCAGGATGTTCGCTTTTTGGACTTTCTGAGGGGGACGCCAATGATCGACGCGGAATCACCCATCAAGTCTCCCGAGGAGTTCATCGGGCAGGCGGGTCTCGTGCGGAGGATTTTCTCGCGCATAGGCGCCGAGCGGCCGCAGTCGGTCGCGGTGATCGGGGGCAAGAAGAGCGGCAAGACCTCGCTCCTCGTCTACCTCGCCCACCAGAGCGTCAGGGAGAAGCTCCTCGACGGAGCTGAACGCTGCACAGTCTGTCTCGTGCCATCGGGCTCTGAGATGTCGCGCTCGCCCGAGGCGTTCCTCGCGGGCGTCCGCGAGCTTCTCACCCCCTCGGCGGGCGCGGGGGCGGGCGCTAGCGTGAACGGCTATGCCGCCCTTCGCGCCGGCATCGACGCGCTGCACGCCTCGGGCAGGCGCCTGATCATGCTGCTGGACGATTTCCATCTCATCACGAGCAACCACGCGTTTCCCCTCGAGTTCTTCTCGTTCCTGCGCTCCATGGCGAACAACTACAACCTCGCCTACGTCACCACTTCCTTCCTGGAACTGCAGAAGCTGTGCGCGATCAAGGACGTGCAGGAATCTCCCTTCTTCAATATCTTCACGAACCTCTCGCTGGGCATGCTGACCCAGGAAGAGGGAAGCGCCCTGTTCACCCGGCTCACGGGCTGGAGCGCCGAGCAGTCGCAAGCGATAGTGGCCTGGTGCGGAAGCTCGCCGTACCTGCTCAAGCGCGCGGCAGCGCGCCTGCTGCGCGAGAAGGAGCCGGCGGGCCTCGACGATGCGGCAAGGGATCGGATCCTGCTTCCCGAGCTTTCGCCCTACTTCCAGGAGGTCGTCGCGCTGCTGACATCGGGGGCGGCCCGACCGCTTCAGGCCATCGCGAAGGGCAAAAGCCCCGATTCCTCGGAAGCGCACTACCTCAGCCCGATGGTCAAGCAGGGATTTCTTACGGAGAAGGGCGAGCAGATCCAGTGCTTCAGTCCGGCCTTCTGCGCGTTCCTGCGCTCGGAGTTCTCATCGAGGATGCTGAAGGGCAGGGGGTGAGATGCCGGGCATCGAGGAGCTCCTTCGACGCAGAGCCGAGATGCTCGAGCAGATCGACCGCGAGATCCTCGCTGGCCATACGAAGCCGCTCACGCTCCTATTCACCGACATCGTCGGCTCCACCCAGTACTACGAGAGGATGGGCGACATCGCGGGAAGGCAGATGGTCCAGGCCCACAACGACCTGTTGTTTCCCCTCATCGAGGGAGCTGGCGGAAGGATCATCAAGACGATCGGTGACTCGATCATGGCGAGCTTCGAGGATCCCGCGCGTGCCGTGCAGTGCGCCATCCGAATGCAGGAGGCGATCCGTGCATACAACGCCGCTGCGTCGGTCGCCCATGTGTTCCATGTCCGCATGGGCCTGCACCACGGCCGGGCCGTTGTCGACGAGCGAGACCTGTTCGGCGACATGGTGAACACAGCTGCGCGGGTGGAAGCCAGGGCAGAAGGGGATGAGATCCTCGTGTCCGGGGCGGTGCAGGAAATGCTCGCGGGCTCGGGGATTCCTCTGGTCTGCCTAGGCGAGGATTCGGTCAAGGGCAAGGAAGAAAAGGTGCGCTTCCACCTCGTGAACTGGCAGGGCCGGGCCGAGGAGGAGATACGGTCGAAGTGGGAAGACCGCAGGCAACAGGGATCGGGAGGGCAGGAGAAAGGCCCAGGCAGGGGACCAGGGCAAGAATCCGGGCAGGGTGGGGCCCGCGCGCGCATCGTGCGCCGACCCGACCCGCAGAAGGAGCTCGAGACGCAGCAAGCGCTGCCCGGGCGCGGCAACCCCTATCTCAACAGGGTCATGATCCCCCGGCCCGAGATGTTCTTCGGCCGCGAGGCGCTTGTCAGGCGCATCATGGGCCGGCTCTCGGGTGAGAGCACGCAGTCCATCTCGCTCGTGGGCGAGAGGAGGATCGGCAAGTCCTCCCTGCTCAATTATCTACGCGCCTCACGCACCCGGGTGGCTCACCTCGCACAGCCCGACTCGTGCCTGTTCCTGCTGATCGACTTCCAGCAGGCGCGCTCTCTCGACCAGGAGCAGTTCTTCACTGTGGTGTTCGCGGAGGCGCGCAGGCAGCTCGGCGGTATCGTGGAGCTGGAGGCTCGCGCCGACGACGAGGGCATGCGCCTGCTCTGCGAGGCTGTGAGCGCAGCGGGCCTCAAGCTGGTGTTCCTCTTTGACGAGTTCGAGTGCGTGACGAAAAACGAGCGCCTGCGGCCCGAGTTCTACTCGTTCCTGCGCTCGCTCGCCAACACGTGGTCCGTCGGGTTCATCACGGCCTCGGGTCGCGACCTCAAGGACATGTGCGCAAGCCACGAAATCTCCGACTCGCCCTTCTTCAACATCTTTTCGGTCCTGCGCGTCGGGCTCCTCGGCAGGGAGGAGGGTCTCGCGCTCATCGTCGGGCCATCGGCCGCTCGCGGCATCCCCCTCGCGCCCGTGGCCGAGACGATCCTCGGACAGAGCGGGCTGCACCCCTTCTTCCTGCAGATCGCATGCTCTGCATGGTACGAGCACCTCGAAGCCGAGGGAAAGAGCGCGGAGGAGCTCTCGGGAAAGCCCGTGCCCCGCGAGATCGTGGATGCCTTTCGCGATGAGGCGCGGCCGCACTTCGAGTTCATAGTGGAGAACCTCGGAAACGAGGAGAAGGCTGCGCTCGCCGTGTGCATCCGGGACGGGCGAGTCGCGCCGGATGACCCCGGCGCCTCGCTCCTGGAAAAGAAGGGCTACCTTGCGCGCTCGGAGGATGGCCTCGTTCCCTTCAGCGGGGAGTTCGCGAGGTTCCTCTCGCAGCACATCGATGGGCTATAGATCTGCTGGCGCGCCTCGATGAGGTACAAGTACTGGTTCGGGTACCGGCCCATGCTATGTTAGATTGCATTTGTTGAGCAGCTGTCGAATAAAACCTGCCACCTCGGCTTGAACCGTGTCATCCGAATGACCTATCAAAAATTGAGCGACGCGATATGGGCCAAGCCCGTCTAGATCAAGGAAGTCCCCCTTCAGTATTTCAATAGCCTTGATCGCATACCTGTCCTGAAGCAGCGGCCGAAGACACGCTGCCACGTCTTCGACACCCTGCGCAAAATTGCGAACAACGTAGTATAAATCATAGGCGTCTTTGCTCTCACCCCGATTTCTAAAGGAGAGCGCCTTCAGGATAACAAAGGCGCCCGGGCCGCAAACCCATACCTTACGGCTTGCTTTTTCACCCATTATAGTCACTCCTTCCAGAGTGACCTGGCATCTGTCTTGAAATGCCAGGGCGAGTCCAGGCGCGATCACGGCCGCAAAGTCTTTTTCGATACTCCGAAGGCTCCCTCCTTGATCTGTTTTGACGGAGGGTGGAATAAGGAAGTCCACCGTCACCGAGGCCGGCTTTTTCAGCAGCCATCGCTGCCGCGTCGGCATTCCTTGGTCTGTGCGATCCTGCACAAAGCCCGCTTCGCGCAATCGCTGGGTCAGCGTGTGGTACCGCCCCTCGATGAGAACAGCGAGTTTCAGTCCCACATCCAAGTCCATGGTTCCTACGTGCGCGGAGGTCCCCTCGGGGAGCTCTTTTGAATCGACCAATAATGACGGGACTAGCCCGCCAATCACCACGACCTCGTCATCCATCAGATCGCCGAACTTGGTCGCGATGTATAAACAGGTTGCTCTTACCAGTTCAACTTGCTCGCTCGTATACTCGTTTGCTCGCTGAGGCTTTTCAGCCATTCGTTCTCCAGTTCAAATACTCTTTGCGCAGCCTTTCAGCGGCTTCCCTTGCCCGTTCAGGCTGATCCTTCAGATCAACGTACACCTGCACGGGATGGACGCAGCGTATTCCCTCCTTCTCGCCTGCCCCATGAAAAACGCCCTCGTCATTCGGAACTACCAGCCACGTGTTCGCACCTCGGGGATCCTCACTGAAAGCAAGCCTTTTCAGCAGCTCATCCGTTGGCGCGTGCGCCACATAGACCGCGAGAGTCCGAAAGGCCGCATACTTGGTAAGCATCCATGCCGCAGCAAGTCCTGTCGCAGCGTATTCTACATTCCGCGAGGCAAACGCATCGTGAAGAAACCTAAGAAGAGCATCGCCAGAACGAGCGGCGATATAGCCCCGATGAACAATGTGTTTGGAAAACTGGTAGCGTTCCTGCCATGCATCCAATAGAAGTGTGGGGTCCTTCGCTCGGATTGCCGATCCGTTCTCGCGGACAATGTAGCCCTCTCGCTCCAAGCGAGAGACAATGCGGCTGACAAAGCCTTCCCCCATATCGACTGCCCTCGCAAGCTCGCGTTGAGTGAGCGACTCATCGGGATGCATGAGAAGCCAACGAGCAACGCGTGAGCTTTTTGGCGCGAATAGATTTGGCGGCCTCCCTGCTGACAGAAATCGATTCGGCCGCCCTCTCACGATTATACGAAGGCCTGGCGCCACGATATGAGCGTTGCCGCTCAGGTCAAGCCACCCCACCCCTAGATCCTCGCATATTCTCCGCCCGGCCTCGCCCATAAAGGAAACGGCAATGAGTAGGACAACCTTTTTAGCAGCCTGCTTGCCGTAGGCCAAGAGCTGCCGCGCTGCAGCGGCAATCGTGGCTGCTCCTGTAGATTGCTTGAACACGATGGCAAAGGTCTTGCCACTTGCGGTTATTATGAGGTCTGGGCCGGTACACTCGTTCGATTGGATCCTTATCTCTTTGCTCGCACCAAGGAGATGAGTGAGGATCTCAGGGACCTTGCCAACCATATCTTCGCGATGACCATAGGAAGGCATGATTCAGTAAATACCATAACTTTACTGTTTTGTCAAACAGTATAATTAAGTAAAGGGCTATTACTTCTCAAAACTCAGCCTAGGATCCCTTCCCCCTGATTCGGTAAAGGTGGCGAAGCGGTGACGCCGGACGCGGGGGCCGGTGTTTCATCAGGCGAGGGAACAGACATGATGAGACTATTTTCCATCTGCGCGCTTCTCGCCGTGGCCGCCGGCTGCCTGGTATTCCCCATGGGTGCCCGGGAGGAGGAGACCTTCTCGTACCAGGGGATCGACCAGGTCGAGGTCAAGGGCGAGTTTCTCGCCGTCGAGGTAACCGCAAGCGACGGCCTTTCGGTCTCCATGACATCAGACCTTCCAGAGGATTCCGCGCTCAGCCCGCGAAACTACAGGGTGAAGCACGAGGTGCTCGGATCGCGCCTCTCCGTCTGGGTCGAGAAGGACCCCGGCACCTGGACCATCGGCCGAGGCGGCAGGCTCCTGTTCACGGTCCCCCAGGGCATCGACCTCGCCGTCGAAACGGTCTCGGGCAGCGCTCGCGTGGACGGCCTCGAAACGACCAGACTGAGGGTGGGCTCGGTCTCGGGCAGCATCACGCTTTCCAGCATCCGGGCGCCACTTCTGGCCTCCAACGTGTCGGGCAGCATCTCCATCGACGGCTTCGACGGCACCCTGTCGATGAATACTGTTTCCGGTGCGATGGAGTGCCGGGCGATGGTTCTCGCCGGAGACTCCGACCTGACGAGCACCTCGGGTGCGATCTCCGTGCAGTTCGCCTCATCCCTTCAGGACTACCGGTTCGAGCTGTCCTCGGTCTCCGGCAGCCTCGCGGTGGGCTCTGTCATGGCTCAGAAGGGACTGCGCGCGGGCAGCGGCGCGGTCAGGATTAAAGGGGAGACCGTCTCGGGGTCGCAGAGCTACAGATAGGCGAGCTTCCGGGCGCGCCGGAAGATGCGCGGTCGCATGCTCGTGCGAGTGAGGCGTTATCGCAGCGGGTCGCGGAACAGCTCCACGTCGCGGCCCGCGAGCGTCTTTATCCTGTCACGCGTGAAGGTTTCTGCTTTTTGGACTTCGGCTGACATGGTCTGCACCGCCTGCTTCGAAATATCCAGCCTGAGATTTCCCGGGGCGCCAGTCGATGTTTTTTTGCCGATAGCCTCCACCGCGTCGCGCTTGCCGAGCTTGTCGAGGTGCTGGCCGACCTCCCGGTAGGCTTCCCGAAATGGTACTCCCTTTCCCACAAGCTCCAGAGCCTCGTCGGTCGCGAAGATCTCAGGGGTGAATCCAGCGCGGAGCTTGTCGGGGTTCACGACGAGCTTCGCAATCGTCAGATCCATGACGCGCACGATCGCGAGGCCCGATTCGCAGCCTCGGAAAAACGGTCCCTTGGTCTCCTGCAAATCTCTGTTGTAGCCGCTTGGCAGCGCCCGGATGACCCCCTTGATCACGGCCAGGTCAGCGGAAATCGAGGCGCTCTTGGCGCGCGAAAGCTCAAGGCCGTCGGGATTGCGCTTCTGGGGCATGATGCTGGAGCCCGAGCACAGCTCAGGGGGGAGGGTGAAGTAGCCGAACTCGGGCATCGAATAAAGGATAAGGTCCTGAGCCATCTTGCTCAGGGAGAGCGCGGTATGCTCGACAGCCTCGAGCACGAGGGCCTCGAACTTCCCCCTGCTGTTGGCTGCGTACAGGACGTTGTTCTGCACCCGGGCAAAGCCGAGGAGGTTGGCCACAAGCTCCCTGTCCAGGGGGAGGGGAACCCCATAGCTCGCTGCCGATCCGAGCGGGCAAGCGTCGATGAGCGAGAAGGCGCCGCGCGCAAGACGGACGTCGTCGAGCAGCTCCTCGGCATACGCTCCCGCCCATAGGCCAACTGATGAGGGCATGGCGATCTGCATGTGGGTTCTGCCCGGCATCGGCGTTTTTACATGCGCCTGCGCAAAGTCCAGCAGTCGTGCCGCGAGCGCGAGGCAGGCCTTCTGGAACACGAACAGGAATCCCTTAGCCCAGAGCCGTATAGCGACGTTGACCTGGTCGTTGCGAGATCTGCCCGTGTGGATGCGCTTTCCCGCATCGCCGAGCGCGGCGGTCAGGTGGTTCTCGATCGCCGTGTGGGCATCCTCGTCGGAGCGCTGGATGATGAACCGGCCCTTGTCGTTCAGCGCCACGATCCCCGAAAGCTCTCGCTTCAGGCCCTCCAGCTCGGCGGGTTTCAGGATCCCGATCTTCGCGAGCATTGCGGCATGGGCCATGCTCGCCGCGCAGTCCGCGTTCACGAGCCTCGCATCGAGCAGGTAGTCGTCACCGACCGTGAAGGCCTCGATCAGGGCATCGAGGGTATAGGCCTTTTCCCAGAGCTTCGACATGGTGAAGGAACTCTAGTCCGCGGGCGCCCTCCTGTCAATGCGAGCCTCTCCGGCCAGCGCAGCCGTCCTGCCTGTTCCACTATTCTCCAGCAATGGCTATACTCTCTCCGGAGCATAATGATCATGGACAAAGGGTTGCTGCAAGCTCTCCCGCTCGCAAGCTGGACTGAGAGACTCGCCCTGGAGGCAGTTGGGCGAGAAGCTCGACACCATCCTTCAGTTGCACGCATCATCGCATTCGGCTCGCGAGTTCGCGGTGATTTCTCGGGTGAATCGGACCTCGACCTGCTCGTGCTCCTCGACGATATATCGGCAAGGGAAGATGTCGTCAGGTTCATCTTTCGGATCGAAAGGAAGCACGATGTGTCGCTCTCGCCAGTCATCTACACAATCGACGAATACGCGATGAATCGGAAGCTCGGCAGCGGTTTTGTCGCGAACATCGAGAGGGAGGGGGTGGTCATCTATGACTCTAAGCCCCGCTGAAAAGCGCGATCTCGCCCGTTACCGGATGGAAAAAGCGGAGAGCCTGCTTCATGATGCGGAAATACTTCTGCAATCGGGATCCTTCAGCTCCTCGGCGAATCGGAGCTACTATGCCGTCCTCGCTGCAGCCCGGTCCCTCCTCGCAATGCGGGGCACAGATCCCGAAACACATGAAGGGGTCAAGGTGTTCCTGTCGAAGGAATACATCAAGCCGAGATTGCTCCCCATTGAAGCGGGCGAGATCTTTCGTATGCTCCAGGCCCGTCGCATGGATTCCGACTACGGCGACTACATCGAGATCGGGTCTGACGAGGCGACGGACTCTGTGCGTAAAGCCCGACAGTTCATCTCTGAAGCGGACCGCGCCTTGCAGAAGACGCTGACAGCCTCCGGAGGCTGAGGGAAGCTCTTTGCCTTGATCGCCCACTGTCGCCATGGTAGCAATGCATCGAAGGGGGAAGTGCACTAATAAGGACGCGCGAATCCTTCCTGACGCTCATCGCGGAGCTCGAGGGCGCACACCTGGAGTTCGGGCGTATCATGGCTCAGAATCGCCGTGCCTGGGAACGGATCCAAAACGGAGCGGATGACCCCATCGACTGGGGAGGCCTCGGGTTCACGCTGCATTCCGCGTACAGCATGCTCGAGAACTACTTTCTCCGTGTATCCAAGTTCTTCGAGAACGACCTCCCCGCGGACCGGTGGCACAAACCGCTTGTAGAGAAGATGGCGCTGGAAATCCCCGGCGTCCGACCCGCACTCCTCGCCGAGGAGACCTCGAAACGTGGCGCTCTGGAGTTGTTGAAGTTCCGTCATATCTTTCGGAACATGTATGGGGAGGATCTCGACCCCGTGAAAACAGCCGCGGCCCAGCAGGCCGCGAGCGAGCTTGCGGAATCATTCTCCGAGAGCCACGCCAACTTCGTTCAGAAGCTTCGTGTGATAGCGGGAGAGCTTCGATGAAGTTCGACCCGCCACCCTGGCCGAAGCTCGCCGTCTCGCGGAGCGCATTCTAAGGGAAGACTCGGGCGTTCGAGCTGTTATCCTCTTTGGCTCATTAGCTGAAGGTGGACCTCGGCGGAAGGACTTCGACATTGATCTGGCTTTGGATGGCGGTGACCTCTTCAAGGCGCTGGATTCGGTAGAGGACTCTGTCTTCGATGTCGATGTTGTTCAGGTCGATCGACTGCCCGCGCATGTCCGTGCCCGCATCAACGAACGAGGGATGGTTCTCGCAGGGCGCCGTTGAAAGACCTATGTGAGCGAGAGGTCGCTCGCTCGGCTACGAACTTGGGGTTGTTGTCGGCGACCAACACCATCACCTCACCGCGGAGGTTACCTTCTCCAAACGGAGAGTTGACATACACAAGTGGAGAGTATATTCTCCATGACGTGAGCAAGAAGCTACCTGGTGCACGCATCCTGGAAGATGTTTTCGGGACCAAGGCGCGCTTGGCCCTACTGAGGCGGCTGTCTCGCGAGAGCCAGCCTCTCACGGCACGTCAGCTTGCCGAGCTGACAGGCCTGAACCATCGGACGGTGGTCGAGGCGCTTGAGCCTCTGACTCGCATCGGCGTGGTCGAAAAGCGGCACGCGGGTCCCTCGTATCTGTACTCCCTGGCCAGGGAGAACCTTGTCGCCCAGAGGATCGTTCTGCCTGCTCTCGATGCGGAAAGCAGTCTCCCGTCCGCGCTGCGAAACGAGATCGTGTCGCTATTCGCTCACCAGGCCATTTCAATCGTCCTGTTCGGGAGCATGGCAAGGGGCGAGGAGAAGCGCGGCAGCGATGTAGATGTCCTTGTGGTCATGCCGGATGAGAAAGGGTGCGCCGAGATCGAAGAGCGAGCGCTCGAGGCCGGCCACTCCTTCTTCAAGAGATTTGGAAGGCCGCTGTCCGTCCACTGTGTTACCACAGCCGATGCCCGCCGTGGAGGCAAAGCCTTCCTGTCGGAAGCCATAATCAAGGGCGAGACGCTCTCCGGCAAGCCGCCGGCCGCGCTGGGGGACGAAGATGCCTGAACGCAGGACGCGGAAGGTCAACATGCGGGATGCTTATGCATTCATTGCGAAGGCCGCGCAGTTCCTGCGTACGATGGAGAAGGCGATCGAAGCAAGCGACTGGGACGCGGCGGGCCTGAACGCCGTCCACTCGGTCATATCCGCCGCCGACGCGGTCACCGCATTCAGAGCAGGCTTTCGAAGCGCGGAACAGGACCACAAGATGCTGGCGGACGTACTTGAAGACATCGTGGGCGAAGGCGCGAGCAAGTCGGTCAGACATTTGAAGGCGGTCCTGGCGAAGAAGAACACCATCGAATACGAGCAGCGAAGGCTGACCACGAAGGAGGCGGCCGACGTCGCCGAACACGCCCGGCGGTTCGTCTCCTGGGCGCGCGAGAGGCTACCGGAACCCTGACGATTCTGCAGTGCCGCGCTCCTCCGGTGGCACTTCGCTCGCTCAGCCCTCTACTTCGTCCCGGGCAGTGGAGTCTGTCTCTGCCTGGTCAGCCTCGTCAGTCCTGAACTTCGGGTTGCTGCCCGCGATCACCACCGTGACCTCGCCGCGGGTGGTCTTCCCCTCGAATGCGGCCGTGAGCTCCGCCAGGGGGCCCCTACGGATGCTCTCGAACTTCTTGGTAAGCTCGATGCACACCGCAGCCTGCCTGTTGCCGAGGACATCAAGCGCGTCGCGCAGGAGCACTTGGAAGCGGAAAGGAGAATCGTAGAACACCAGCGTGTGAGGGGAGTCCTTCTCCATAGACAGGTAGCGCTTGCGGGCTCCGGGCTTCTTCGGAGGGAAGCCCTTGAACGTGAAGCTCGAAGTGGGGAGACCCGATGAGAGGAGGGCGACTTCGATCGCCCCTGCCCCGGGGATCACCTCGACCCGATATCCCTTCTCCAGAGCACCCGAGATGATCCTATAGCCGGCGTCGCTGATCCCGGGGTATCCGGCATCCGAGCACAGCCCAACCGCAAGCCCCTCTGCGAGCAGCCCCATGATGCGCCTGCCCGCATGCTCCTCGTTCTGTTGGCGGTAGGAGAGGACTGTGCGAGGGCTCGGGATCTCGTAGGCGGCATAGATGATCCGGGTGCGGCGGGTGTCCTCGCATGCCAGAGCGTCGATCTGGCCGAGGGTGCGAAGGGCGCGGTGCGTGATGTCGCCAAGGTTCCCGATCGGGGTGGCGATGACATAGAGGGTAGAGGGGGTGAGCACGGCCTCAGGACTGGAGTCTGTGGAGCGAGGGAGAGGCTGCGTCGTATCCGGGGGGCTGCTCATCGACCTGAGTATATGCCGAGTGTCAGTTCAGCATCCAGTAATGCCCGCCCCTCGCTGTGACAAATGGGCGGAAACCCAAGCGCGCGGATCGTGGAAGATGTCTTCGGGACGAAGGCGCGTTTGACCCTCCTTAGGCTGCTCAGGTAGAGCAGTCGGCCTCGTCGTCCGACGCGGTAGTCCGGTGGACGACCTGCCGGCGATCGGCTACAATTGACCATGACCGCTGTGAAGGCGACTCGATGAAAGACGTAGAGCAGCTTGTTGTCCCGCTCCGAGCGCTCCTTGATCGCGAGCCCGAGGTGACTCTGGCCTTCCTTTTCGGATCGCACGCAATTGGTCGAGCGACATCGGACTCTGATATCGATGTGGCAGTCTACCTTCGCCACCCCGAAGAGGAGGATCGGATCTGGGCCGAGGTGGGCAGGGCATGCGGCGCCGATGTCGACCTGGTGCTCCTGAATGCTGCCCCGGCCACGCTCGTTTCCGCGGCGATCAAGACCGGCATTCCCCTGTCCGTGAAGGATCCCGCACTCTATTGGCGGCTCTACCTGGAGGCAAGCCGGGAGGCGGAGGATTTTGCGGATTTCACGAGCGAGTACCTGGAGATCGCTCGACGGTCGCTATCCATGTCCCCCGAGGATCGAGTCCGCCTAGCGAGGAGACTGGAGTTCCTGCGAGAGGAATGGAGGGATCTACAACGCTTCTTCGGCGTCACGTTCGACGAGTATCGAAGCTCCAAGACGCTGAGGAGAGAGGTCGAGCGATGGGTCGAGAATATTGCCAACGCAACGATCGACATCGCGAAGATAGTCCTGGCCTCGAAGAAAAAAACGCTTCCACAAAGCTACCAGGATGCGCTCCGCGAGTTTGCTGCGCTCGCGGGACTGTCCGCCGCGGAGGCGGAGCAGTTTTCGACGCTCGCCCGGCTGAGGAATCTTCTCGCGCACGAGTACCTCGATCTGCTTTACGAGCGCATCCGGAAGTTCCTGGACTCGTTCCCGCACGTCTACGATCGAGCCTTCGAGTTTCTGGAGGCGTTCCTGCGCGAGCCGTGAGATGCCAGGCACTCGCAGACTTCCCTGCTGTGTAAGGATTCGTTCCAGGATCAGGCTGTGAAGTTCCCGTTCATCGGCTCCCCGGCAAATGGGACATCGGTCGGCGACAAGCGATAGCTGGCCGGATATGGGCTTCTCAGCCTCTTGCCTGCCTGGACTCAGATTTACCCCGCGCGAACCTCGGGTTGGCCCCGCGTTGACCTCGCCTTTGGGGGTCTGTCTCGGAGCCCCGGGTCAGCATAGGGCAAGAGCAAATCAGTCGGAGGCGGAGACCAAGCCCCCGAAGGGCTCGCTCACAGGTTGTACCGCACTCTCACGGTGACTTTTCGGGTCGCTCCGCGTCACTGAGGCGGAGCGTGGGGAGGATCACTTCAGTCTCTTGTACACGTCTTTCCGATTACCCACGGAGATCACCTCCACCGCTTTCCTCCTTTCGTCAATGACGTAGAGAATGCGGCAGTTTCCACGTCGGATCCGGTAGTCCATCCGTGCGGTAAGCTTCTCGCATCCGGGCGGTCTCGGGTTGTCCTTGAACTCTTGGAGGGCAGTGATGATCCTTGCGCGGTCCTTGGCTGGGATCGAATCCAGCTCCTTCTCCGCAGACCTCTTCAGATTAATCGTGTACACGTTGCTCTTTCACGTAGCGTTCAAGGCTTCGTGAAGGCTCGTGTCTGCGTTGCTCGATGACTGCGATGTCGACAAGGTCGCGCGCGATGGAATCGTCAGAGAACATGCGTTTCACGACGGCTCTGCGTTCCTGCTTGGTGAGCGCCTGGAATGCGGTCACGAAAACGGAGGCGGTCGCTTCAGTCTTGGTCATAGGCCATTCTACCCCTCCGCCGCCTAGCGTCAAGGGCGCGTGAGGGTGAAGGGGGAGGCCTATAAGTCATCTTCACCTGCGGGGGGGGGCATGTCGGCAATCCACCGCGTTTTCATGTCATCTACAACGAACACAAGGCTGTGGCGAGCACCATCGACCTTGGCGCACGGACTTCGCAGAAGGCAGTTTAGGTGGGCGTGAGAATCAAACTGATCACGCTACCGGAGAGCTTGGCTTGGGCACGCCTACGCTACGACTTGTCGAATCGACAGCTTGATTCATCTCCTCGAGTGTTGGGCAGGATCAATGACAACGGGTGTCAGTTGATCTTCCAGCAGTAACCCACGCCGAGGCCCAGCCTGGCGACCAGCGTGTTGCCGGCCGAGGGCTTCCATATCCAGACGGCATTGCCGGCACCTGGGTCGGCGATAGTGGTGCCTGTCAGCTCCAAGGCGTTCCACGCATAGCCCAGCAGTCCATCGAGAGAGAAGGTCCAGTTGCCGAGCGTCTTCTTGACCGAGAGACTGCAGGTGAGGCGCTTCTCGAGCACAGGGTCATCGAGGAACTTCGTTCCCTGGCCTCCTTCTTCCCAGCTCCAAAGCTCGTGCCATGGGTTGGCGGGGGACTTGCTGCCCGAGAGTTGGAACTCCAGCCCCCCTTGGAGAGCGAACCCGTACAGAACGTTTGCGTACTCAGCCTTGAACGAGAGGTTATTTTCCCCGTTGAGGTAGCCGATATAGTTTTCCTCGTTCATGATGGAGCCCTTTCCTCCATCGATCGAGGGGTAGGTCGTGTCCGGGTAGTATGTGTAGCCGTAGCGCGAATCGTAGCCGTGCGATCCATACGGTTCGAATGTGTACTTCGTCGCACCCGCGTGATAGAGCCCGAAGGTCCCGAAATCGGTCTGGAGCGATCCCCCTAGGGACCAGGCGATCTTGTCAGGGTTCTGGTAGCTTGTGGGATTTATGATTCGGTTGGCGTTGATGTCGTCTACCAATATCTGCGCGTATGCGTACCATGCGTCGGCAGCGGTGTAGTCGAGGAAGAAGCCGAGGATCGAGTTGTCGTTGCTGCCCTGCTGCCAGGGATTGCCTCCGAGGGCATTCACATATTGAAGGAAAAAGCCTGGTGTTGGATTGAGAAAATACTCGGGATCGAAGCTTCTGCCAGTATAGACGACCGAGTCCTGAAGCCCGATTCGCAGGTTCCCGAAGCGCAGGCCGTATGCCTTGTAGTTGGCGCCGCGGTCAAGGTACTGGTAGAGGGACGAGCGATAGTTCAATTGGAGCCATCGATCCATGTAGAAGAAACGGCCATCGTCGTACGAGAGCTCCGCAAGTACGGCGTGAGTGGGATTCGAGGAGATGAAAAGCGAGTAGGGAGAAGAGACGAAATCCGTGTGACCCAGCCTACCTACCCGCATGCGGAAGGGCGCGAGGTCGAACGAGAGCCCACCGTCCAACAGCATGAAGTAGTAGCCTGCCCAGAAGCTGTCGCTGAATGACGCCTTGTACTTGCCATCGTTTGTCGCGAGCAGGGACGCGATGAAGTGGAAGGGCGCGAGTTCGTGGGCGAGCGAGGCCGTGAACTGCTGGTACTGCATCGGCAGGGGATCCGTGGTCACCGTCTCCGTGCCACTAAAATCAGCCTCGAGGCAGAAGCCGCTGAGACTGACGAGGAGCAGAACAACGATACAGGGCCCTCTCAATAGATGCTCCATACTGCTTTCATGCCGAAATTAGGCCAGCTTTGGAAAGCGCCCGGAACATGCCGGAAATTCTGAACAGTGACGTATTGAGCCCACGCGTCGATTCGGAGTTTCGGGATGGGGAACCAGTACGCCCCGAGCCGCAGGAGATTCGTTATCACAGGTGTGCCCGTGATGAGCCCGTTGATGAGGAAGTTCTCGATATGCGCGTAGTCGCTGTCCTGCCCGAAGCCGTACAGATCGATCTCCCCTTTCTCTGTGTGCTGCCAGTGCAAGGATACATCCCAGGAGCCAGGTTTTCCATATGAGAGCTGGGTGTTCAACTCCCAGCAGTCAGGTCCTCGGTAGAATCCTAGCGGGAAGTCGACCCAGGGACGCCCGTCAAAGGGCTCGACGTATACGAATCGAGTGGTGAACTTCCGATAACTCGTGTACTTGTTGTAGACCCAGGGGGATGCATAGGTCCATTCGCTGTCGAGCCGGAACCTCCCCGGACCAAGGGAGAAGTAGGGGTTGCTGAGGAGGGTCAGACCGGCCTGATACGCGCCTGCGCCGGGGGAAGTTGTGTTCCCTACTTCGTCGGCGACCGTGAGGTCGTAGAGCAGCCACTCGCCATATAGGTAGACGCCCTTGATCGGCACGAGGCCGAATGCGAGTGTGGCGGGGACGCCGTACAGACCATCCTCGAACAGGTTGTGGAAGATGAGGAAGGGATTCAGCTCGGTCAGTTGAGGCGCGCGGCCACCGAGGAGGATGTTCTGCGTCACTGCGATCGTCAGCCAGGGGGCAGGTTCCCAGGTGAGCCGTCCGACAGTAAGGGATTTCGACTTCTCCCTGTTTACCTTCTCCATCCCGGTGTTGGGCTCGAGGTTCGGCTCATCGCCATCGTAGATCGCTTCGAGGTAGTCGCTTTCATCGGGCGAGAGGATCGGATTGAGCCTGACGTAGTACGCCGAGACTTCCAGCTTCGGGAAATGGAGCGCAGCCTTCACGTAATCGAAGTAGGGGACGTTCTCGTTGAGGGTGAGGGTGCTCCACCGCCCCGGACCAAGGTTGAGCTTGTCACGAGCGATCCTTAGCTCAAGCTCATCGCTCGAAAAGCCAGCATACCCCCGGTAGGGGAAGTTCACGTCGAACCGCACAGGGTTTGAGGGGAAGTTCGTGCCATTATACTCGCTCAGCAGCTCGAGCATCGATGCCCGGAGCACGGGGTTGAACAGGATCGCAAAATGCTCGCTCTGGGCCTGGATGCCGATCGAGAGGAGGGAAGGGAGCTCCTCCAGCTCATAGAGGGAGTTGTAGTCGAGGAACTGCTGCCCGCCGGGCGCCCAGCTGCCTGGACTGCTTGTGTTCGGATTGTACTTCTGCGTCGAGATCACCGAGCCGAGATACGGGTTGTTCAGGGTCGCCAGGCTGACGCCGACATCGGCAAACAAGGAAACGGGGGTGGGTGCGGTGCCCTCCCTATTCTCTACGGAATCCGGCTCTAGGTATCCAGAAACGCTTGTCGATTGTCGCTCCAGCTCCGCGGCGACCAGCGGGGTGGCGAAATGAGGAGGAATCCGCATCGACGAGATAGACATTTCCTCGACCTCGAGGTACTGGCAGTCCCCCAAAGGGAGGATGCGGACATCCTCTGCGAAGAGATGAGAAGAGATGACAACAAAAAGGCTGAGGGGAACAAGCCGAAGACCTTTCATGACGCTCCTGCAGAGTGCGGAGTATAGGACATATTCCCCAGACTGGAAATCACTCTGTCGCCCCCCTAGTGGGGGTGCCATCAGCTGCTGGGTACTGTCCGTGGAGGGTAAGGGTGGCGGAGTCGTCTACAGGATGGACGCGGACGGTGGCCGGCTTGCGGTGCCGCTCACTTCTCCGTACGGACCGGGATCGGTATAGGTGGCAGCCGGTGTTTCCACGGCCACTCCGTGAAAGGTCGACGGCATGTTCAGAGTCGTGTATGTCGGGCGAAATCCCCTTACCAGCCTCGCCACCATGCCGTACGAGGCCAACGCGGCGCTGCCTGACAGCAGGCGGCTCTGGGTGTGCGGTGGTCGCCGCTACCATATCTCCAGTAGTCTGCTGTTCCGAAACTGAATCTGCGTGACAGCAAAGCGTGGCTTGCCCTCACTCTGGCGGGCGGGATAACGCTGGAAGCCCGCGTCAGAATACGCGGTGGGGAGTCTGTAGCCGGTAGCGGCATCTGAGCCGGCTTGCGAACTGCTCTCAGAACAGAAACCGTCCGACCCCTTGAACTTGGCAAAAAACGTGCTATACTGTTCACGACCTGAACATTGAGGAGACCTGACAACCCGGCCGCATGGGGAGAGGGGAGCATGCTGCGGCGGCACCCTCTGGCGACCGGAATGCCTCCTCTCACGGAGGGCGCACGTCGCCGGGGCGCCCCCCGGTGACGTGCGCCCCGCGACCGGAGCCCGACTTCACACACACGCCAATTGGACAGACTCGAACACGAGCTCGACCTTCTCGAATACATCGCACAACGCAAAGAAAGCGTGCACCAGCGGGGCCTCGCCCGGAACGTCGGCCTGTCCCTGGGCATGACGAACGCGATCCTGCGTCGGCTGTCGCAGAAGGGATGGCTTACCATCCGCAAGGTGAACAACCGGAACATCCGCTACGCGGTCTCTCCGGCTGGCATCGAGGAGATCGCCCGGCGCAGTTACCGCTACTTCAAGAGGACGATCAAGAACATCGTCGACTACCGGGAGGCCCTTGACAACCTTGTCAGCTCCCTCTACCAGAAGGGTATCCGCGAGGTGGTGCTTGTCGGGGCCAGCGACATAGGCTTCATCGTCGAGCAAGCATGCACGGTCCAGGGCGTCCGGTTCACGATGGCCGAGACCGCGCCAGACCTGTCCCCGCCGGGGACGGCATGGGTGGACGACAGGTTCATTCTGTACTCCGAGAACTACTTCCCGGGGAACGACGCGGGGCGTGCGGCAGGCCGGTGGACCTTCCTGCAGGAGGTTGTGCACGAAGCAGGCCGCCCGGGCTGAGCGCGGGGCGCAGATTCCGAGCGAGGACATGCACCGCAGGTGCGAGCGCAGCGAGGCGGAGCCATTCCTTTGATCGAAAGAATAGGCCACCCGGCTCAATGTCCAGGAGCCCTTCAAAACCCTGGTGTCGGGCGGGCGGTCGCATGGCACTGCAAGCTGTCGTGACTTGTCCGCGACGGGGCCGACATACATAACCTGCAGCAGGTGTCGAGGGTTTCGGAACCGGACCACACGCCGGGATCGGGGACCTCAAAACCCTGCTTTTTTCGTGACGCGTGGAGGCAGCAAATGCACTCGTTCCTTCCGTATGGCCGGCAGATGATAGATGAAGATGACATCGCTGCCGTCGTGGAAACCCTTCGAGCCGACTACCTTGCGCAGGGACCGCAGGTCGAGCGGATGGAGAAGACGATCTGCGAGATTACCGGCGCAAAGCACTGCGTGGTGGTATCCAGTGCCACTGCGGGCCTGCACCTGGCGGTCCAGGCGCTCGGCCTTGAGCCGGGAACAGAGGGGATCACGACGCCGATCACCTTCGTCGCGACCTCGAACTGCCTGCTGTATAACTGCATGATCCCTCGATTCGCAGACATCGATGCACGCACGTATTGCATCGATCCCGCAGAGATTGAAAAGCGAGTCACGCCCCGTACCCGGGTGCTCCTCCCGGTCGACTTCGCGGGCCAACCCGCCGAGATGAAGGCGATCCACGGGATCGCTGATCGCCATGACCTTCGCATCGTCGAGGACGCCGCTCACGCGCTGGGCTCGACCTACGCGGACGGTTCTTCCGTGGGGTCTTGCCGGTACTCTGATCTGACAGTGTTCTCGCTGCATCCGGTGAAGACGGTAACAACGGGAGAAGGGGGCGCGGTCACCACGAACGGCACCACTCTGTACGAGCGAATCTCGCTGCTGCGGGCTCACGGTATCGAGAAAGAACCTGCCAGGCTTGCAGACTACCCGGGCCCATGGTACTACGAGATGAACGAGCTGGGCTTCAACTATCGCATGACCGACATCCAGGCCGCACTCGGGAACAGCCAGCTGAGGAAGTTGGTGTTCTTCAAGCAACGGCGGCGCGAGATCGTTCGACGGTACAATGAGGCATTTGCTGACCTGCCGTCCGTCACAATTCCGTACGAGGCGCCCGGAGTTGACTCCTGTTTCCATCTCTACATCCTGCTCATTGACTTCGAGAGGGTCGGACGCACCCGCAGGCAAGTGATGGGCGAACTCACGGACGCGGGGGTGGGGACTCAGGTGCACTACATCCCTGTCACGTACCAGCCCTACTACCGGAAGCACTTCATGACGGGTCCTGGGGACTTCCCGGTCTCTGACTCCTACTACTCCCGTGCGCTGAGCATGCCTCTTTTCCCTCGTATGGACGACGCCGACGTCGCAAAAGTCATCCGCATCGTCAGGCGGGTGCTCGGGTGAGCAGGCTCGCGCTCGGAACCGCGCAGTTCGGCCTCAACTATGGGATTAAGAACGCACGCGGGAGGATACCGGAACCCGAGGTTCGCGAGATCATACAGATCGCAGCCGAGAACGGAATCGATACCATTGATACCGCCGCAGCATACGGGACGAGCGAGGCTGTACTCGGGAGGGTGCTCAGTGGCCGAAAGGATTTCCGGATTGTCACCAAGGTATCCGCCACGGGAGTCCGTGTGCAGGCCGAACTGGAAGAATCGCTCCGTCGACTGGGGATGCCCAGGATTGCCGGGTGCCTCCTTCACAGCTATGAGACTTGGGCCAGCAATCCGTCGACCCTCGACGAGCTCGTCGCCTGTCGGGAGTCGGGGTTTGTGGAGAAGATCGGGGTCTCGCTCTATCGAGTCAGTGAGGCGGAGACTCTCTTGGAAAGGAACGCGCACCTGGACATTGTCCAGGTGCCGTACAGCCTCGTAGACCGGAGATTCGAAGCCGTATTCCCCGCGCTGAAGGCGCGGGGTGTGGAAGTCCATGTCCGGTCAGTCTTTCTGCAGGGAATGCTCCTCTGGGATCCCGAGGCTCTTCCCGAACGTTTCACCACCATCAGAGAGGGGATGCGCGCGCTGCGAGAGGCATCGCGCGATGTGGCGGACGTCGCTTGCCTCTGTCTCGCGTTTGCGGCGGAAAATCCGTACGTCTCGCGTGTCGTCATCGGGGTTGACAGCAAGGCAGATCTGGTGCACAACATCGCCGCTTGGCAGAACGCCCTGCGGGCTGCCCCCGCGCTAGTAGCGCTGCCTGACATCAGCTCGACGGACGAGCGAATCATACTCCCGTTCAATTGGGGTCGATCGTGAAGACAATCGCTTTCGTTCAAGCACGGATGGGGTCCACGCGCCTTCCCGGAAAGGTTCTCAAGCATCTGGCAGGCCGTCCGGTGCTGGAGCACGTGGTTGAGCGTGTCGGCCGGGCGCACTCGGTGAACGAGGTCATTGTGGTGACAACAATGAATCCGCAGGACCTGCCCATCGTGGCCTGGTGCGCATCCCACGGCATCCGCGTGAGCTGCGGGTCAGAGGACGACGTACTCGATCGCTTCTATCAGGCGGCCCGGCATGTGAAGCCGGATGCCTTGATGCGGTTCACCGCAGACTGTCCGCTGATGGACCCAACGGTGGTGGACAGCCTGGTGAGCCTGTACCGGGACTCTGGTGCCGACTATGCGAACAACGTTGAGCACGAGACGTACCCGGACGGCCTCGATGGGGAGATTTTCAGCCTCGCGGCGCTTGAGCGTGCGTGGAAGGACGCGACACTGCAATCGGAGAGAGAGCACGTGACGCCGTACATCCGACACCACCCAGAGCTCTTCAAGATCCGTGTGCTGGATCATGAGCCCAGCCTCGGTGGGATGCGGTGGACCCTGGATCAACAGGAGGATTTCGATTTCCTGTCAGCGGTCTACGCGGAGCTTGGAACCGACCGCGCGCCCTTCGGCATGCGGGAGGTCATTGACCTGCTGTGCCGGAAGCCCGAGGTGCAGCAGCTGAACGGCTCGATTGTACGGAACGAAGGCTACCTCAAGTCGTTGCGCGAAGACCGGGCGGTCAAGTAGGCGGCCCGGAAGAAAGGATATCAGATGGGGTCGGGACAGGATCTCTATATTCGTGCGAAGGCTATCATCCCTGGCGGAACGCAGCTGCTCTCGAAGCGACCGGAGATGTTCCTGCCAGATCAGTGGCCGGCGTACTACTCGAAGGCTCAGGGCTGCTCCGTGTGGGATCTGGATGGCCGCAAATACGAGGATGTCTGCTACATGGGAATCGGCGCATGTTCCCTGGGATATGCCGACCCCGACGTCAACCGGGCCGTGGGACGGGCTCTTGAAGACGGGAGCATGAGCACGCTGAACGCGCCGGAGGAGGTGGAGCTGGCGGAACTGCTCCTGCAGCTCCACCCTTGGGCTGCCAAGGTCCGCTACACCCGCAGCGGCGGGGAGGCCATGACCGTGGCCATGCGCATCGCGCGCGCACGGTCCGGCCAGAGCACGGTGCTGTTCAGCGGATACCACGGCTGGCACGACTGGTATCTTGCCGCGAACCTCGCGGACCGGCAGGCGCTCGACGGGCAACTGCTGCCCGGCCTTCAGCCGGCGGGGGTCCCCCGCTCGCTCAAGGGGACGTCGTATCCCTTCGTCTACAATGACGTAGCAGGGCTAGGCGCCCTACTCAGTGATCACGAAGAGGTAGGAGTGATCGTCCTGGAATCGATACGCAACGACCCGCCGAGCCCCGAGTTTGTTCAGACAATCAACCGTGCCCGCCGGGAACGAGGAATCGTTGTTGTGGTGGACGAGATTACCGCGGGCTTCCGGCTCAATCTGGGAGGCGCTCACCTTCTGTACGGCCTCGAGCCCGACATCGCGGTCTTTGCCAAGGGCATGAGCAACGGCGTCCCGATGGCAGCGGTGATCGGTAAGGCTGAGATCATGCAGGCGGCACAGGATACCTTCATCAGTTCCACCTACTGGACGGAGCGCATGGGCCCGGCGGCTGCTCTCGCCACCATTCGCAAGATGAAAGAGCACAATGTCCAGAAGCACCTCGTGTCTGTTGGCAAACGGGTTTTGGAAGGATGGAGGAAGGCAGCTAACAGTGCTGGCATTATCATCCACACCGGGGGCATCGCGCCGTTGGGCCATTTCTCTTTCGAGTACTCGGAACCCTTGGTCTGTAAAACCCTGTACACCCAGGAGATGCTGAAGAGAGGCTACCTTGCCTCGACTGCCTTTTACGTCTCCTACGCGCACACGCCCAAGTTGGTGGACCGATACCTCTCGGACACGGAGGAGGTCTTCTGCCTCATCAAGGGGGCGATTGATTCCGGAAGGCCGGAGTCGCTGCTCCAGGGACCCGTGTGTCACACCGGCTTCAGGCGACTGACGTGAGGATTCCAGACCGACTGCCCAACGGGAGGCGCTCGACGAATGGCCGCACAAGAGGGAAGATTGTGGCCTCGATCGAGGCGCGCACGGCCTCCAGCAGGCTGCCGGGCAAGGTGATGCTCGATCTGGCAGGAAAGCCCGTCCTGCAGCACATAATAGAGCGGTTGAGAAGGAGCAGATATCTGGATGACATCGTGGTGGCCACGACGACGAACCCCCTGGATGGGCCGATCGTGGACCTTTGCACCACGCTGGGCTGCCGATGCTACCGCGGAAGTGAGGCCGACGTTCTGTCACGAGTGTTTGAGGCTGCAACCACAGCCGGCGCGGATATCTTAGTTGAGATCACGGCAGATTGCCCTTGCGTGGATTGGCGACACGTCGACCACCTCGTTGAGGTATTCCTGGGTGGGTCGTACGACTACGCCTCGAACGTCGTGGAACGGTCGTTCCCAGATGGCTTTGACGTCCAGGTGTTTTCCACGTCGCTCCTTGGGCAGGTCAGCAGACTGACGACCTCTCTCGTAGATCGAGAGCACGTCTCATACTACATCTACACCCACCCCGAAACGTACCTGCTCTTCAACTGGCGAGCGGAGGGGCTTATGAACCATCCGGAATTGGCAGTGACGCTCGATACTCCGGAGGACTATGTCCTCATAGAGGAGATCTTCTCCCGCCTGTACTCGACAGACGCCGATTTCACCGCGGAGGACGTGGTGGGGCTGCTTGTTGGTAATGAAGGCCTGCAGGTGGTCAACTCCCATGTCCGGCGCAAGGACCCGCGGCAGGAGCAGGAGTCCTGGCGGCAGCATGCGGGATAGATATCGCGCTGTCATTATCGGCGCGGGGAATGCGGGAGCCGGGTACGACAGACCTGACTCTGTAGTTGTCCTGTCCCACGCGCATGCTGTTCTCGTGTCCCCGCAGTTCCATCTGGCCGGCTTCGTGGATCCCGACTGGTCGCGCGCGCTGGCTGCACAGAAAGCGTGGGGCGGTGAGGCCTATCGCAGTATCGCGGAGGCATTCTCGCATGCCCCGTTTGATGTGGCCATCGTTGCGGCCCCCGATGCGTGTCACCACGACTTGCTGGTCGAGCTTCTCCGACTGCCGCTGAAGCTGATCATAGCGGAGAAGCCACTCGTGCGGAGCTTGGCGCAGGCGGCGGAAGTCCAGCGGCTGCACGTCGCAGCCGGCGTGCCACTAGTCGTCAACTACACACGGCGGTTCATCCCTGAGTACCGGGATCTGCGTTCGAGGATCGCATCGGGAGACTACGGCAGCTACCTGTGCGGTACTGGCTACTACGGCAAGGGGGTTCTGCACAATGGATCGCACATGATTGACCTGCTTCACTTTTTTCTCGGACACATATCCGGGCATCGTGTCGTCGCAGTCGAGCGGGACTACGCGGAAGATGACCCGAGCGTCAGCGCGAGCCTTCAACTCGCAAATGGGGGCACGTTCAGTCTCCTGCATGTCAATCACGCGAATTATTCAATCTTCGAGATGGACCTGCTCTTCGAGAAGCAGCGGGTGCGGATGGCGGAATCGGGAATGTTGGTCGAGATGTTCGATGTGCAGGCGGACGCCACCGTTTCCGGCTTCCGGATGCTCGGCAGGTCATCTGCCATGCGAATCCCGGTCGACCGGGGTTTGCGTGGTCTGTACGCGCACGCGTCCGATTGCCTGGAGGGGCGCGCCGCGCCAGCCTGTGGCGTCGCCGAGGCAACCGAAGCCCTTCGTGCATGCATCGCGCTGAGCGAAACGGCGCAACGACCGTGAACGTGAAGAAGATACTCATGTTCTCCCGGGATCCAGGCGGCGCGAACATCATCGCGCCCCTTGTGCCAGTGCTGGAGGCCAGGGCGTACGAGGTGCTCCTTTTCGGCAAAGACTTCGCGTTGGCGCGGTACGCCTTCTTCGGCCTCACGGCGCGAGACATCCGTGAAACGGTTCCAGCTACGAACCGGGAGTCCATCCGGGAATTCCTGGCAGCACTGTCACTCGACCTTATCATTACTGGTACGAGCGAGGACGATCTAACAGAGAAGCTGATCTGGAGCACCGCCCATGAGCTTGGCATCAGGACGGTCGCGATCCTGGACCAATGGATGAACTACGGGCTACGGTTTTCGGAGTACACCGGGCACTCCCCGCAATATGACAGGCTCGGCGAAGTGGCATACCTCCCCGACCATATCCTGGTGATGGATGAGTATGCTCGGAGAAAGATGGTGGAGGCGGGGGTCGACGCTGAGAAGGTCATCGTGACGGGCCATCCGTACTTCGACCACCTCCTCGACATCAGAGACCACATCTCGTCGGCGCAAGTCGCGCACTGCCGTCGGCATTTCGGGTGCGACGCGGCCGATATACTCGTGCTGTTCGCGTCGGAACCGATCTCTGAAGTCAACGGCGAAGGCGACACCTCATCCCACTACTGGGGCTATACAGAGCGGACGGTGTTTGCGAGCGTTCTGAGAGCCCTGGAGCAGTTCCGCGCCGACGCGGCGGTTTCGCTGAGACTCGTGGTGCGGCCGCACCCCAAGGAGGCCATAACCAACCTTTATGACTTGATCGGGGACGGCTCCGGCAGGCGATCTTGGGTGAGAGTGGACCGCAAGTATGATCCATATGTCCTTATGAAAGCCGCACGCCTGGTGATCGGTATGTCGTCGATGTTCCTGATCGAGACCGTCATCCTCGGGGGCAGGATTCTTAGCGTGCAGATAGGACTTGCGCGGGACAACCCCTTCATCCTGCACACCATGGGGCTGGATCAGTCGGTGTTGCGCGAAGCCGATCTCATGCCCGAGCTCACGATGCGACTGTGCCGCGACGGTCATCAGCCGGCATTCGAATTCAGGCGGGGCGCCTTAAACGCCATCACAGAGTTCGTGGAGGGAGTGGCATGCCGAAGCTAGCGATCAGGGGTGGTCCGAAGATCCGGGAACGCAAGTTTCCAGGGCACAACAATATCGGTGTTGAAGAGCAGAAGGCCGTGGAGAGAGTGCTCGCTTCAGGCAAGCTGTCTCGCTACCTAGGCTGCTGGGGCGAGGAGTTTCTCGGCGGGGAGACGGTGAGGGCCCTCGAGGCCGAATGGCAGCGGTACTTCCGAGTGAAGCACGCGATCGCGGTAAACTCCGCGACCTCCGGGCTATACTGTGCTGTCGGCGCATGCGGGGCAGGCCCCGGCGACGAGATAATCGTCTCGCCTTACACAATGTCCGCCTCCGCGGTGGCGCCGCTGATCTATAACGCGGTTCCCGTGTTCGCCGACATCGAAGCGGAACTCTTCGATCTCGACCCGGACTCGATCGAGCAGCGGATTACCGAACGGACGAAGGCGATCATCGTCGTCGACCTGTTCGGGCAGCCATATGACGTTGATCGAATCAACGCCATCGCGAAGAAGCATGGGCTGGTGGTGATTGAGGATGCCGCTCAGGCTCCAGGGGCCATGCACGGCCAGCGATACGCCGGCACCCTCGGCGACATCGGAGTGTTCTCCCTGAACTACCACAAGCACATCCACACAGGTGAGGGCGGTATCGTCGCGACCGATGACGACGAGCTGGCCACGCGCGTCCGGCTTATCCGCAACCACGCAGAAGCGGTCGTGGAGGACATGCGGGCGCAGTCCCTGGTCAACATGATCGGCTTCAACCTTCGAATGACAGAGGTCGAGGCTGCCATCGCCCTGGAGCAACTGAGGAAGCTCGGTGGCTTGATCGAGGCGCGGTTAGACAATGTGGCGTACATCGCCATGGGCATATCTGACATCCCAGCCCTGAATGTCGCGAAAGTTCGGCAAGGATGTAAGCATGCGTTCTATGTTCACGCGCTCACCTTCAACCGCGAAGTAGCCGGGATCAGCCGGGAGCAGTTCGTGGAGGCGATGCAGGCTGAACTGCCGGTCCATGAACTGCGGGAAAACGAGGGGGTAAAGATCAGCTCCGGGTATGTGAAGCCGCTTTACCTTCAGCCGATCTATCAAAAGCAGGTCGGCTTTGGTGCGCGAGGGTGCCCGTTCCTGTGCCCGTGGTACACCGGGAAGACCAGCTACGCGCGGGGCACGTGCCCCGTGTGCGAGCGGATGCACTTCTCTGAGCTGATCGCGCACGAGTTCATGGTGCCCTCAATGGGCCGGGATGACTTGGATGACGTCATCGATGCCTTTCACAAGGTGTGGGAAAACCGCAGGGAGCTGGTCTGACATGGAAGAGCGGGTATTTCTGCGTGGTGAGAATGTGATCCTGAGGGCGCTGGAAGAATCTGACGCAGACGGCGCATATCTTCACTGGTTTGACGACGAGGAAGTCTGTCGGCACAACAGCCATCACCGCTTCCCCTTCCAGAAGCGGGAGCTGCTCGACTACATCGAGAGCCAGCGTGGCAACCGGCGCGCGCTGGTGTTGGCCGTCGTTGACCGTGCCAGCGGGTCCCACATCGGGAACGTTTCCCTCCAGGAGATCGACTACATCAATTCAAACGCCGAGCTAGCAATTATCGTGGGCGAGAAGGAGTACTGGGGCAGGGGATTGTCGACCGAGGCGGCTCGGCTCATCATCGGACATGCCTTTGATGCCTTGAACCTCCACCGGATCTGCCTCGGCACATCCGTCCACAACGCCGGCATGATCGGCCTGGCGAAGAAGCTTGGGTTCCTGGAGGAGGGACGTCAGCGCGAGGCGCTTTACAAGAACGGATCGTACGTCGACCTCCTCCAGTTTGGCCTGCTCCGCGACATGTGGGCGCGGACATGAAACTCATCGTCTCCGGCTTTCATTACCGATCCCATTTTCCTATCTTGGAGAAGATACTCCTCGATTTTCATGTCACGTACTGTCAGATCATCTACGACACGCACAGGGTGAGCTGCCCCGAGTTTACCGAGGCCGTGTTCCTGGATGACCAGTCCATCAACACCTCCGCCGAGTACCCAGTGGACTGGAATACGGTGACGCCAATTGACGAGCCACTGCTGGAGCGCATGGCTCCGTGCGAGTCCGCGGTCATGCAGATGATGGATCGTCTCGACGCGGCGGGCGAGTTCCGCAGCTACGAGAAGCGGAAGCTACTCTACGATCGTCACTTGCGGTACTGGAACCATGTGCTGACTGAGCGGAGGCCCGACCTTGCGCTGTTCGACATCGTGCCACACCAGGTCTATGACTACATCGTCTGGGAGCTATGCAGGGTCAGGAGGGTTCCGACGATCGTCCTGTTCCAGACCAACATCAGCGATTGCACGGTGTATTTCGAGGGGCTGCGCGACTTCAATCCCGATGTTCGTGAGGCGTACGCACGGCTCCTCAAAGTCTATGAGGGTAGGCACCTCGCCGCGCACGACTTCGAGCAAAGAACATGGTCCTTTCTGAAGGCGCACGTGAACGCGACGGAGGATTCGGTCCCGTTCTATACCCAGGACTACTACGACGCGCAGAAGGCGCTCGTAGCGCGATTAGTGAGGAAGGGATTTCGCCAGCTGATCCGCTCGCCTTGGGAGTTCTTGGTGCGGCTGCATCGAAAGGCACAGGCGCTTCGGCGGGACCGGCAACTGGCCATGTTCTATGACAGGAACAGCACAATGCCGGATTTCCACCAGGAGTTCATATATGTTCCGCTTCACTTCCAACCCGAGTGCTCGACTTCTCCACTCGGCGGAGCCTTCGTGGACCAACTCCTGATGGTCCGGATGCTCGCATGGTGCGCACCGAAAGACCTGGTGATATACGTGAAGGAGCATCCGGCGCAGGACCATCACGCCAGGAGCATCGAGTACTACCAGGCGCTGCTGGACATACCGAAGGTAAGGTTGATCTCACGGCGTTGCGATGGGTTCGCGCTCATAAGGGAGTGCAGGGCCGTCGCCACGGTCACAGGCACTGCCGGGATGGAAGCGCTTTTCCGGGGGAAGCCGGTGCTGCTGTTCGGAAGTATCTACTTCGAGCACTGCCGAGGGGTGCACAAGGTGAAGTCCCTGGAGGATTGCGCTGTTGCGATGCGCGAGGTACTGCAGGGGGACGAGCGTTTCAGTCTGAATGACGTCCTAGTGTACTTCAAGGCGTTGGAGCAGACCTCGATCAGGGGATACATCGGAGCATACTACGGCAAAATCAGCCACCTCTCGGTCGAGGAAAACAACCGCAACCTCGCCGAAGCGATTTCCGCGAGAATCCGATCGGTGCTGGCGGCGGATCGATGAAGGTTGTCTTCTACGCCAGGGGTCCATTGGTTGAGTTCTTCCGCGGTGTCGGGGACCGTCTCGAATCTTCGGGCTTCGAGGTCCGCTATCTGTGCGACGACGAGCCACGCCCCACTGACTCCCGCTGGCGAAGCGTGACATCCGGGGAGGGCGGGTACCTAGAAAGCTTCCACGACCTCTGCAAGGAGTTTCCGAAGGACAACCTCTGGCGCGCCTTGTTCCTGGAACGCCACGCATGCTTCTACCCTTCTTTCCTTGGCAAGCAGGCGCCGGACTGGGAGAAGTGGCAGCACTATGCCGTACGCGTGGCGAACAACCTGGATCGGGCGCTCAGGGAGGAGCGACCTGAGTACCTCTTTTCGGAGATTGCGGTCGGGACCTCCAACTACCTCGCATATCTGTACTGCCAAAAGCATGGGTGCCGGTGCATCTCCATGTTTTCCTCGCGCATCGGAGAGGAGATCATCTTCTGCCCGAGCCTGGACGATGAGTACCCTCAGGGACTGCGTGAGGCCTTCGAGTCCTTCATGAGAGACGGGAACGACGAGTCCCTGGCTCACGCCGATCGCTACATTCAGAAGATGCGCAACAGGCCTGAAAGCCCTGTCTACATGCTGACCAACGCCGAGGCTTTCCACCTGATCAAGCGAAGAAAGCTCGAGACACTTCTCAGTATCCTTCGACGAGGCCGCGATGACACATGGGTTCTCAACCGGCTCAGTGCTTCTGAGCTGTTGAGGTACAACCTCTTGCGGTGGCGGAACAACCGCCAGTTGGCACGATATTCCTGGGACGAGGTCCCCGAGAACTACTTCTACTATCCGCTCCAGTATGAGCCGGAGGCTGCCACGCTTCTCATGGGAAACGACTATTCGAACCAGCTTTCGATCATCGAGCGGATCGCCCGCAATTTGCCCGGAGGCTGCCTGCTTGTCGTGAAGGAGCACTATGCACAACCGGGGAGCCGGGACTGGAGCTTCTATGGAAAGTTGCGGTATTTCCCGAACGTGCGGCTGGTGAGGCCGGGGACCAGTTCAATCGACCTCATTCGAGGCTGCCGGGCTGTGGTGACGGTGAACAGCACGGTCGGCTGGGAGGCTCTGCTCCTCAAGAAACCTGTGTACCTCCTCGGTCGAGCCGTCTATCGTCTATTCCCGTACGTCGTTTCGCTGGAGAAGGAGCCATACTGGTTCGAGGCTTTCCGGGGGGTGGACGCCTGCGCGGAGAGGATGCTCGAAGAACGGTACGATTGCACGCTGCGGAGCTTCGTGGCCGCATATCTCCAGAAGTGCTATCCGGGCAACTTCATTCCGGGCTCGCCGGGCTTTCTCGCTCCCGCGAATATGGACATCGTGGCAGAGAGCATTCGGCATTTTACGCGCTGAGTTATGAACAAGTTTGTCCGCAACACCCTGTATGGTTTCAGTTCAAACGCGGCAATTTTCGTCTTGTCCTTCATTTTCACTCCCCTGATCATCAAAAGGTTGGGGCAGGAGGCGTATGGCGTCTAGACGTTTGTCCTGATCTTCAGCATCAACGGTGCTCTCTCCTATCTGGATTTCGGTTTCCAGGGAGCCACCGAGAAGAAGATTGCCGAGTTCGAGGCGAAAGGGGACTGGGAGAGCATCAACGCAGCGGTCGCAAACACCTTTGTTTTCTTTGCTCTGGTGGGTGTCGTCGCCGCAATCGGTACCCTGGTCCTGACGCCCTTTGTTTTCCGGTGGTTCAACATTCCAGCGGCATACCACGGCCAGGTGACCGCCCTGTTGTTGGTTTTTGGGCTCGGGAACCTTGTCTTCTTCCCGTCGTTGACTTTCGGGGCTGTGCTTGGCGGTCTGCAGAAATACGACCAGATCTCGAAGGCCAACGCGGTCAATCGTCTCGTGTTCAATGTGGGCGCGATCGTCCTTTTGCTCGCCGGGTCGAGCATCGTGGGACTCGGATGGTACTTCTGTGCGAGCTACCTGATTATCCCCCTCTGGTACGTCTTGTATATCCGGAGTAACTTCCCCTCTGTGAAGGTCAGCCTGCGGAATGTGGGCCGACGGTCCTTCCTGGAGTTGGGCTAGACAAGCTCGGGCCTCTTCGTGGCGCGCATGGTGGGGCTGGTGTACAGCTACATAGGGAAGTTGCTGATCAGCATCTTCCTCGACATGACGGTGATGGCGTTGTTTGAGGTCATCAATCGCCTCTACGCTCTTGCAGGATTCTTTTCCGGCTTCCTCAGGACGGCTGCACTCGGCTACTGCACAGAGTTAATCACGAAGAACCGGGAGCAGGAGTTGCGGAAGTTCTTCCTGACCGCCACCAAGATCGATGCGGTCCTTACGCTCTCTGCATGCGCCTACTTTGCTGTGTTCGGTGACGAGTTCGTGCGCATCTGGACGCTCGGCGCCATGCACGACGTGCACCTCTACATCTGGCTATCGCTAAGCAGCTACGTCTTCATCGTCTGGATGGGGTATATTCCGTCGATCCTCGTCGCAAAAAACAAGCTCGTGGGTTTCCTGTGGATCTCTGTCTGCTCCACGGTGCTCAATGCTACCCTCTCGCTGGTGCTGGTCAGGCCACTGGGTATCACAGGGCTCCTCATCGGAACAAAAGCCGGGTACTTGGTGAACCTCGTGCTCTATTTTCCGACGTTCCTGAAAACCATCGGGTTGTCGGCACTAGACTGCTTCGCGAACATGATCAGGCCGGCCGTTTCGGTAGCTTTTCTCGCTGGTCTGCTTCTCGGGGGAAGGGCCATATGGCTGCCGAAGAACTTCGGGGGCCTACTGGGGCAGGTCGCGCTCGTGTTCGCAGTGTATCTGCCGGTGCTTTGGTTCGTCGGGCTTGAACAGCCGGAGCGGGCGTTCTTCAGGGGTCAGTTCGGCGCTCTGCTGAAAAGGGGTGCCGCGTGAGCGCGCGGACCGTAAGGAGGCTGGAATGCATGAGGCGAGGGAGGGGCTCCGAGTGCGGAAGGCAGAGCTCTCCGACATGGAAAGGGTGTATGCGCTTTCAAACGATCCCGTTGTCCGGTCAGTGTCCTTTCGTGACAGGCCAATCGAGTGGACAGAACACGTGGCGTGGTATACGCAATCCATTGCCGATCCTGGCCTGGTTTTCCTGCTTGGCTTCCTCCAACACCCCGCGGGAGCGGATGCAGGGTTCGTAGGGCAGGTGCGATTCCGAAAGAAGTCGGCAGAGCGCGCGGAGATCAGTATCAGCGTCTCGCCGCTGTACAGGTGCCGCGGCATGGGACACCAACTCATGGAGCGGGCGCTGGCTTGGCTCCAGGCCGAGGGTGGGGTCAAGTGCGTGACCGCATGGGTCAAAGAGTCGAATGCGTCCTCACGAGGCTTTTTTAGCGCGTGTGGCTTTCACGAGGTGGGTCGGTGCCGTCCGGAGGGTGGCCCCGATGATGCGCTGGAGTTTGAGAAGTCGCTCTGATCAGAGGGGGATGCCATGACTTCTACCTTCGTGGTTGCGGAGCTTTCCGCCAACCATGGGCACCAGATAGAGAATGCGCTCGAGACCGTGCGTGCAGCAAGACGCGCCGGCGCCGATGCGATCAAGATCCAGACCTACACGCCGGACACCCTTACCATCGACTGCGACAATGAGAACTTTCGGATAAAGCAGGGTACGATCTGGGACGGAGCAACGCTGTACGAGCTCTACCAGAAGGCGTTCACACCGTGGGAGTGGCACGAGGCGATTCGCGACGAGGCCCGCGCCCAGGGGCTGGTTTTCTTCTCCACGCCGTTTGATGCCACGGCTGTCGATTTTCTGGAGCGGATCGGCGTCCCGATGTACAAGGTCGCTTCGTTCGAGATCAACGACATCCCCCTGCTCGAGTACATCGCGTCAAAGGGCAAGCCAATGCTCATTTCGCTGGGCATTGCGGATCTGGGAATGATCGACGAGGCTCTTTCGGTCGTGCGTCGCACCGGCAACAAGGACATCACTCTGCTCAAGTGCACGTCGTGCTATCCGGCCCCGCCCGAGGCGGCCAACCTGCGAACACTCGCGAACCTGCGGGACACTTTCGGCGTGAAGGTCGGTCTGTCGGACCACACGATGGGCCATGCTGTCGCGCTGGCCGCCGTGAGCCTCGGTGCCGAGGTTATCGAGAAGCACTTCATTCTCGATCGAGAGATCGGCGGGCCTGATGCCAGCTTCTCTATGCAGCCGGACGAGTTTCGGCAGATGGTCGACGGAATTCGGACCGTGGAGAAGGCTCTCGGCCGAGTATGCTACGAGCCAGACGCACAGATCCTTGCGAGCAGGCACTTTTCCCGGTCGCTCTACGTGGTACGGGATGTGAAGAGGGGGAAGCCGTTCAACGCTGAGAACGTGCGCTCTATCAGGCCCGGCAATGGTCTCCATACTCGGTACTTGAAGGAGGTACTGGGCCGAACGGCTAATCGGGACATTCCTCGGGGCACCCCGCTTAACTGGAACCTCATTGGCTGACCGGTCGGTTCGCCGCGCCCAAGACTTGCGCGAGATGGCTGATATCAGTCTGGAAAAGATCAAGCTGCGAAGCGCCCACAGAAAGGTGGACTTCATTCTCATTGCAGCAGGTTTCTTTGGTTTCCTGTTCTCGTATGTCGTGCTGTCTCGGTTCTATACAGGGGGGGACCAGACATTCTACACGCGCTTGTACGCTGACTTACCCTCAGAAAATCTCGTGCGGGGCTATCTGGTCTATCAGAAGACGCTGAGCGCTATGGAGCCCCTGTACTATGTCCTCGTCTGGACCTTCTCCCGATTCTTGGAGAAGTCCATCTTTATGTCATTCGTGAACACGGCTCTGATCACGGTCCTCTTGCTGAACGTGCGCCGTGTTTCGCTACGGCCGGTCGCTGCGTGGATTGTTCTGACCAACTTCTATCTTTTTGTTCTCCTATTTTCTGCTGAACGGCTGAAGTTCGGCATGCTTTTCCTGGGCATCATGCTTCTCGCAAGGGGAAACAAGCGCCACCTCTTCGCATTGCTTGCGCTAATGTCGCATTTCCAGATCATATTCCTGCTTGTCGTGGCGTACGTCACGCCGTCACTCGGTCAGATTGCGCATCTTGGTGACAAGAGAAATCGGATCAAGCTCATCCTCTTGGCGCTTTTTGCGGCGGTAGTCGCGCGGTTCTTCCTTGGATACCTTCAGGGCAAATTCACATACTACTACAGGGGATTCGATATTTTGTCTATCGGCAAGGCCTGCTTGATGCTGGCGGTCACAATCCAGGTAGCTAAAAGCAGGGGGGACGCCGTGGTGAATCAGCTGCCCCTGGTCGTGGTGGCGGTGCTTTTCGGGACTGATCGGATTTTGATCTTCATGTACATGGTCTATCTCTGGCGACTGTTCGAGAGCCGAAGGGAGTACACTATCTCTGCCGTGTTTGTGAATGGCTATTTCTTCGTTGCAGGGCTGACGTTCCTGTATCGAACGATTGCGTTTCACAACGGGTTTGCAGGTGGCCTGGGGCCCTGATTTCTAGATTGGTGCCTCGTTTTCTGGCAGCGAGGTGCCCTTACCAGGAGAACTCGTTGAGAGTACTGCAGGTCAATTCAGTGCTGGGATCCGGTAGCACAGGCAGGATCGCCTCCGACATCTGCGATGTCCTGAAGAGCGATGGAGAAGAGGGCACAGTCGCATTTGGACGGGGGACACCTGTTCGAGGTCACTTCTACTTCGGCGACGGGGCATCGCTTTGCTCGCACATTCTGGCAACGCGCGTCTTAGATGCCCATGGCCTGTACTCGCGCGTGGCCACTCAAAGGCTTCTGCGATTCATCAGCGGCTGGAACCCTGACGTCATCCATCTGCACAATATTCACGGGTACTACGTCTGCTACCCGCTGCTGTTCGAATTCCTGAGACGAGCGGGGACGCCGATCGTCTGGACTCTGCACGACTGCTGGGCTCTCACTGGTCACTGCGCCTTTCAGTTGACAGGGTGCGAGAAGTGGAAATCAGGGTGTGGGAGGTGCCCAGAGCGGATGCAGTACCCACGATCTTGGGTCTGCGACAACTCCACGGCAAACTTGATCGCGAAGCAGCGGGCATTCGGCTCGATGGAACGGCTAACGATCGTCACACCGTCGAGTTGGCTCGCGGCCCAGGTGAAAGAGTCTTGTCTCGCCAAGTTCCGTACGGTGATCATCCACAACGGAGTCGACACATCAATGTTCGCGCGGTATCGGACCGAGCCGAACCCCGGCGGGGGATTCCGCCTGATCGCCGTCGCCAGCATCTGGGACGAGCGAAAGGGACTGCAATTCCTGCAGCCGATGATGAGAAACCTTCCTCAAGACTGTATTCTCACGGTTGTCGGCGGACTCAGGAAGCCGTTGCCGGCCTCGCGGCGGATCACACACATTCCACGCACCGACTCCACTGAGGTGCTCGCTGCCCTCTACGCGGCGGCGGACGTGCTGGTCAATCCCACGATGGCGGACAACTTCCCAATGACCATCATCGAGGCTATGGCGTGCGGGACTCCCGTGGTGACATTCGACACTGGTGGCTGTTCAGAGGCCCTGACACCCGACACTGGAGTCGTCGTAAGGAGGGGGGACGCCGACGGTTTAGCGAAAGCCGTCATGCAAATTCGCGAGCGAGGCAAGCAGTGGTACACGGAGCGTTGCGTGACCCGCGCGCGGAGCGCTTTCAACAGGATTGATCGATACCGCGACTATGTCCAACTTTATCGTGAGGTTTCGTTCCGAGGATGACACGAAAAGGAGATGGCATGTTCACTGACAGGACGCTGCTGATCACCGGGGGGACCGGATCATTCGGGAACGCCGTACTGGAGCGATTCCTGGAGACGGACATTGGTGAGATACGCATCTTCAGCCGCGACGAGAAGAAGCAAGACGATATGCGTCACCGCTATAAGAACGGGAAGATCAAGTTCTATATCGGCGATGTGCGGGACTATGACTCCGTTCACTCCGCCATGCGCGGAGTGGACTTTGTCTTCTCCGCTGCGGCACTGAAGCAGGTGCCCTCGTGCGAGTTTTTTCCGCTCGAGGCGGTGCGGACCAACGTTCTGGGGACGGCGAACACTGTCGAGGCGGCAGTTGCGAATAGGGTCAAGCGGCTGGTGGTCCTATCGACGGACAAGGCGGTGTACCCGATCAATGCAATGGGCATGTCGAAGGCCCTTATGGAGAAGGTGCTTGTGGCGAAGTCGCGTAACGTGGATCCGGCACTGACACGACTTGCGGCAACAAGGTATGGCAATGTCATGGCATCGCGTGGTTCCGTCATACCTCTGTTCATCAAGCAGATCAAGGCCGGCCAGTCGATCACTGTCACCGAGCCCAACATGACGCGTTTCATGATGTCACTCTCGCAGGCCATTGAGTTGGTGCTCTTTGCCTTTGAGAACGCGGTTCAAGGGGACCTCTTCGTGCAGAAGGCGCCTGCAGCCACCATCGGAGACCTGGCGCACGTGCTTCGCGAGACCTTCGGAGGGAGGAACGAGATCAAGGTCATAGGAGTGCGTCACGGGGAGAAGCTCTACGAGACGCTCCTCGCACGGGAGGAAGCGGTCAAGGCGGTGGACATGGGGCAGTACTACCGGGTGCCTGCCGACACGCGCGACTTGAACTACGCCACCTACTTCGAGGAAGGAGACCGCAGGATCTGCCAGGCGGAGGAGTACACCTCGCACAACACCCGGCGGCTCAACCGGGACGAACTGAAGGACATGCTCCTGAAGCTCGACTACGTGCAGCGGGCGCTGGAGGGCGTGGAAGGCGAAGGTGTATGAGATCAGTCCTGGTTACGGGCGCGGACGGTTTCATCGGCAGGAATCTCGTGGTGCGGCTTCTGCAGCGGCGCGATCTGACTGTCTTTCAGTATGACAAGGCGTCTCCCGAGCGCACGCTGGAGGAGGGCGTGGCCGGCGCCGATTTGATCTTCCACCTCGCCGGCGTGAACCGTCCCATCGACGCGGCGGAGTTCGAGACCGGGAACCACGGTTTCACGTTGGCGCTCCTGCACAGGCTGCGGGCGGCCGGCCGCACACCGGTCATCGTCGCGACCTCATCGACTCAGGCGACGTTGGACAATCCCTACGGGGTATCGAAGAGGAACGCGGAGCAGGAACTGGTCCGATTCAGGGAGGAGATGGGCGCACCAGTGTGGGTATACCGTTTCACAAACGTTTTCGGGAAGTGGAGCCGCCCCTTCTACAATTCTGTCGTGGCCACTTTCTGCTACCAGGCCGCGCACGGGCAGCTGCTGCACGTGGACGATCCGGCGCGCGTGATGGAGTTCATGTACATTGACGACGTGGTGGGCTCCTTCCTGCGGGTAGTCGACGGGGCCGAGCCCGAGATGACCGGAGAGTGGGCGACCGTCCGGCCGACATTCTCGATTCTTCTGAGGGACCTGGCAGCCAAGATCGTCCGTCTCGCGGAGATCAGGACCACGTGCGTGATGCCCGATTTCGGGAGCCTGTTCGACAAGTACCTCTACACGACTTTTCTGTCGTATCTCGAGAAGGATGCCCTGTCGTACCAGGCAGTGAAGAAGGAGGATCAGCGCGGCTATCTCATCGAGTTGTTCAAATCACATCACACCGGACAGATCTTCGTTTCGCGAACGCTCCCGGGTGTGGTACGCGGCAATCACTACCACCATACGAAGGTGGAGAAGTTTTGTGTGGTCGACGGCCAGGCGCGGATCGCGTTCCGGCACATAGTGACACAGGAGCATGTCGAGTACATCGTGGACGGTGCCGAGGGAAAGATCGTGGACATTCCGCCCGGCTGGACGCACTCGATTACGAACATTGGGCAGGGAGATCTGATCACGATTTTCTGGGCGCACGAGATGTTCGATCCCGAGCATCCGGATACATACGCCTCCGAGGTGCACGCGTGAGCAAGCTCAAAGTGATGACGGTCCTGGGGACCCGGCCCGAGATCATCAGACTGTCGCGAGTCATGGCCCTTCTGGACGAGCACCTCGACCACGTGCTGGTCCACACCGGGCAGAACTACGACTACGAGCTCAACGAGGTCTTCTTCTCGCAGCTGTCCCTTCGACAGCCCAGGCATTTTCTCGGCGTGGCAGGGGGCTCGCTTGCAGAGACTATCGGGAACATCATCTCCCGCTTTGACTTGGTGCTCGGCAAAGAACGCCCCGATGCGCTCCTCGTCCTGGGAGACACAAACAGCTGCCTCGCGGTGATTCCCGCGAAGCGGCGGAAGATCCCCATTTTCCACATGGAGGCGGGCAACCGGTGCTTCGACATGCGGACGCCCGAGGAGACCAACCGGCGAATCGTCGATCACGTAGCCGACATCAACATGCCCTACAGCTCGATCGCTCGGGAATACCTACTGCGAGAGGGGCTTCCTGCTGACCGGGTGATCAAGACCGGCAGTCCCATGAAGGAGGTGCTCACGTACTACCGCCCCCGCATCGAAACCTCCGGCGCGCTCGCAGAGCTTGGCCTGATCCCTGGCCGCTACATCGTGGTGAGCAGCCATAGAGAGGAGAACGTGGATAGCGAATCGCGGCTGCCTGCGCTTGTGAGCACCATCAACCTGCTCGCCAGCGAGTTCGACGTACCGGTCATCGTTTCCACGCACCCGCGAACGCAAAAGCGCTTCGATCAGGAGCGCGCACAATTCGACCGTCGGGTTCGGACCCTGAAACCGCTTGGCTTCCTGGACTATGTGCACCTGGAGGAGCATTCGCTGGTGACGGGTTCAGATTCGGGCACGATCACCGAGGAGTCCTCGATTCTCGGGTTCCCGGCGGTCAACCTGCGCGAAGCGCACGAGAGGCCCGAAGGGATGGAGGAAGGCGTCGTGCCCCTGGCGGGAATGGACCCGGCACGCGTGATGGAATGCGCGCGCATGGTCATCTCGCGTCGCGAAGAGCGGCGGCCGATGCACCTCGTCGCGGACTACGACGTGGACAACGTCTCGGAGAAGGTACTCACCGTGATCCTCTCCTACACGGACTACGTGAACCGTGTAGTCTGGCGAAAAATATGAACCGTCCGCGGATCCTCGTCATCAGTGAACGGTTCATGCCGGAATCATTCCTGGTCAATGAATTGGTAGAATCGTTCGTCGCGTCGGGTCTCGATGTCACGGTGCTCACCCAGGTGCCGAGTTACCCATCGGACCGGCTTTTCCCCGGGTATCGGAACCGCCTCGTCCAGGTCGAGCGGATGTGGGGAGCCAGGATCCTGCGGGTTCGGACCGTGCTGGGGTACAAGTCCAGCGTGTTTCGCAAGGTCTGCAGTTACCTGAACTTCGCACTCCTCACCACGCTGGTGCTCCTACTCACCGGCCCCCGCTACGATGGGGTATTCGTCTTTCAGACCGGCCCTCTGACTCAGGCGTTCGCCCTCCGGTTTGCCATTGGCGCCCATGGCCGGAGAGTGATGTGGACGCAGGACGTGTGGCCCGATACGGTATACGAGTTCGGGTTCCCGCGGCGGGGCCTGCCGGCATGGGTGCTCGAGCGGTTCGTGCGGGGGGTCTACGCGGATCTCGACACGATCCTGGTATCGAGTCCCGGGTTCGTCGAGACCGCGCGTGGATACGCCCCGCGCGGATGTCGGATCGAGTATGTGCCGCAGTGGGTACCGGCGGAGTTGCTGCGCCGACAGCCGCAGCCCACTCGGGCAGTTGCCAGTTGCAGCCGGGGGGCGCGTTTCTGCTTTGCCGGGAACGTGGGTTCCATGCAGAACATGGACCGGGTGCTGCGGGGATGGGCGCGGGCAAGCGTCCGGCGCCCTGACCTCCGCCTGGAAATCATCGGTGACGGGAGCGGGCGGGCTTCCTCGCAGCAACTCGCGACGCGATTGGGGCTCTCTAACGTGACCTTCGTCGGACGGTTGCCGATGACAGACGTCTTTCCCCGTTTTCTGGAATCCGACTTCCTCCTACTTCCTCTGGTCGGGACGGGCACGGTGTCCAAGACCATTCCGGCGAAGTTTTTGGCCTATCTGGCTGCCGGCCGGCCGATTATCGGGGTGGCGAGGGGCAGCGTGGCGGAGTTGGTCAGGAAGCACGGCCTCGGTTTGGTAGGGGATCCCACTGACGTGGAGGACATCGCGCGTGTCTTCCTCGATGCGGCTGCGCTGGGCTCCCGGGAGCGTGAGGAGATGATGCGGAACAGTCGTGAGCTTCTCCGGACGGAGTTTGACCGCCGCCATGCGATCTCGGCCATCACCTCCGCGCTCGCGCCCTCCCAGCCGGATGAGCCGGGAGATACTGCCTGAAGGGATGGAATAACATGGGACAGCCTACTCAAAAGGACATCTTTCTCAGGGGCGAGGGTGACGGGTACTTCAGCCGACATCGCGATCTCGTCGCGCCACGGTCTGATGATCTGGTACTCCGTGCCCTGGCTCAGTACCCGATCACGTTCACCTCGTTCCTGGAAATCGGCTGCAGCAATGGGTACCGAGTAGCGGCAATCGCAGAGAGCACCGGTGCCCGCGGGGCGGGGATCGACCCGGGTGGAGAGGCGATTAGGGCGGGACGTACAGAGTTCGGCACCTCCCTGGACCTGCGCGTCGGCTCCGCGGACCGACTTCCGTTCGAGGACGGAGCGTTTGACTTGGTAGTCTTCGGCTTCTGCCTGTACCTGGTCGATCCCGAGGACCATTTCCGGGCCATCGCAGAAGCCGACCGGGTCTTGAGGGACCGGGGTCACATGATGGTGTACGATTTCGTCGTTTCGCACCCTTTCTCCAACGAGTATAACCACTTCCAGGGGGTCAGGTCCCGCAAGATGGAGTTCTCCCGGTATTTCCTTGCCCATCCCGCGTACATGCTCGAGTACCGTTGCTGCCAACCGTGCGATCCTTCGCTGCCGGCGTCTCCCAACAACACGATGGGGGTGGACATCCTGAAAAAGGATCTCTCCGGGGCGTTTCCGGCCAATCCCTATCAGGCGTGAGCACGGCGCGGGGGCAGCCGGTACACCATGGAGCACAGTATCGCCCCATGAGGGTCCGCATCTATACGGAAGGAGGCAGCGAGGTCGGCTACGGCCATTTGATGCGCTGCGCCGGGCTGTATGACGCCGTTCGCGAGCGCGGCTGGCAGTGCGAGTTTGTCGTCAACGGGGACGATTCGCTGGCAGGTGTCCTCGAGGGCCGGTCCTTCCTGTTGCGTCGGTGGGACAAAGACTCGGGAGCCGATTCCGCTGCCTCCAACGAAGAGGAGGTCGCGGTCATCGATTCCTATCTCGCTCCGGAAGCGGTGTACAAGCAGATTGCCAAGCGCGTGTCGCTCGTCGTTTCGATCGACGACTTCGGGCGCCTTGCCTATCCGCCCGGAATAGTCGTACGGGCAGGGGCCATCGCCCGCACCCTACCGGGCGACGGGGCGCCTGGCGTGGACTACCTGCGCGGCCCGTCATATCACCTCCTCCGGAGGGAGTTCTGGGATGTGCCTGCCCGGGGTGCGCCGGGACGGGATGTGCGGTGCACCTTGCTCACGATGGGCGGCAGCAGCCCGCTGACTGTTCTGGTCGAAACGGCCCGTCTTATGGCCAGGCAGTTCCCCCGGGCCATGAGAACTGCCATCATCGGACGTTCGCAGTCCGCGACGGGCGAGGCCTTGCGCCGGACAGATCACGACCTCATGTTGCATGAAGGAGCCGCGGCGGCGACGATGGTGATGCTCATGCAGGCCGCAGACCTCGCCGTCACCGCGGGGGGGCAGACCCTCAATGAGCTGGCTCGCTGCGGAGTGCCTTCCGTATCCGTCGCCATCAGTACCAATCAGGAAGACCATGCGCGTGGATTCGACGAGCGCGGCGTCACTGTCTTTGCCGGGTCCCTCTCGGACAGGTCCCTGATGCGGAGCATCGAGGCGAGCTTGGTGGGCTGCCAATCCTCCAAGGAGAGGTCTGCGATGGCCTCCAGCGGGCCAGCACTCATCGACGGGAACGGGCCGCGTCGAATTGTGGAGTTCGTGGCCGCGCGCGGTGCGCCACGCCCGGCGCCGGCGGATAGCACCGCATGATCGGTCCCTGCTGTCGCGCGGCAATCGGGAGGTCGCCAGCTCTGCTGTTGCTACTCATGCTCGCCGCTTTGCCTGCAATCGCGCTGGGGAGCCCTGTCCCCATGGGCGTGTATGCGAGCTGGGGGCGAGTCGGTGCAAACGCCGAGAGCGCGGGAAGGCAGCTCGACTCTTACTTCCGCCAGATGCTGACCGTGCTGAGGCAGCATGCCGTCAACACCATCTGGATCACGAACCTTCCCGCAGACAAGCTGCCGTACGTTGCGGAGGTCGCGGACGAGATCGGTATTGACCTGTTCGTCAACGTTGCCCAGCTGGAAGCCCGACTCAACGGGCGGGATGCAGCATACTTCGATCTGGTGGTGCCCCCCATCGTCGAGTCCGTGCAGGGCAGCCGCAACCCGGCGACGTGGGTCTTGGCCGACGAGCCAGCGACGGATCGCCGCGGAGCCATACAGCACCTGGCGACCCTGCTGAGTTCGCTGGACCCGCGTCGCAACACCACGCTGGTCGCGAACTGGACTACCTTCAGGAGCTTCGCCGACCTGCCCCCGCTGCGCTCCGCTTGCCTGGACATCTACCCGTTTTTCGCGCCCGGAGACCCCAATGGGCCCAACACGCACTCAGGCAGCGAGCAGTATTTCCGTGCTCACGTGAGTCGGGCTCGCCTCGAGATCGGCGTCGGTACGCGCTTCTATGTCATGGGGCAGGCGTACGCTGAGATCTGGGGGCCGCAGGAGTACGACAGAAACCTCAACCTCGTCGGCCTCCCGGGTTCATACGTCCACTGGATCCAGCCTTCGCCTGCGGGGATCCGTTGGCAGTTCTGGGAGTCTTTAGCTCGAGGCGCGCACGGCGTCTTCTTCTTCACTGCGACGGCCCTGCCCCCGATCGATGATTCCTTCACTGCGGGGCCGCCAGATGTGGGGTGGACCTCCGCGCTTGCCAAGACGCGCGTCGTTGCGGGCCCCTCGGCCATTTTGAACTATGACCTGTCAGTGACCCCGCAGTTGATGGCGTACAAGGAGGAAATCGAGCGGTCGCAGGGGCTCCAGGACCTCATCCTGACCCTCCAGCCCTCGGTGGTGCCTGCCCGGGTATCGAAGGGGGTCGATGCGGCCGGTTTCCAGTCGTCCGATGGTACCCGATACGTGATACTGGTCAACAACAGCCTTGTAGCGACGGCCTCCGTGCAGCTCGATCTCGAGCCACCGTACGCTACTGTCCACGACTTGGCCGGATACTTGGCGACGTTGTCGCGGTCCCGGAATAAGTGGGGTGCCCGCCGGGAGCTATGGACCTGTCTCCTCCCTCCTGGTGCAGGAACTGTTCTCCGCCTGGAAGCACGATAGCCCCACAACTCGCGAACGGACACGCGGCAGAAACGCAGAACTGACAGGCGTCGGTCGACCGCCCTCGCTTCCGGTGGACGGCATGTAGGACGGCAGTGGGCTTCCCTCACCTATGCTGAGGTCAGCATAGTCGGAGCAACTCCACCCTGGTGGGCAGCAGCCGCTTCCCCGGCGCCAAAATGATCCCCGCCAGCCACGCCTTCCGCAGCGCTCTCATCCTGAAGCTGCTGGGCAAGTCCCGCCGCAGCCATGTCATGGACCTCGTCTTCGATGAAGTGGTTGCTCTGGCCGCCGGCCTGAACGCAATCCCCAAGTCCACCTTCATGTGGCTGTACTCCTGTAGACTCGGACGCACGGCCATCGCCAGACTCCTGGGCTCGTGGGTTGAGCATCTACGAGACGAAAGAATCATTGCAGCTTCATCCTTCAATCTGGATTTCCACTCCATCTCCTTCTTGGGGGAAGACCCCTTCGTCGAGAAGCACTACGTGCCGCGCCGCAGCCAACGACGCAAGGCCGTCCTGGCCTTCCTCGCTCAAGACGCTGAAGGCCAGCTGTTCTGCTACTCCAACACGGATCTCAGGAAGGGGGAGGAAACGGATGAGGTACTGCGATTCGTGGACTTCTAGGAGAAGCGCTACGGCGAACGACCTCGCCACCTCGTCTTCAACTCGAAGCTCACCACCAATGCCAACCTCTGGAAGCTTACCCAGAAGGCCATCACCTTCATTACCCTCCGCCCATGATTCCCCAAACTGCTCGCCGAAATGGCGACGACTCCTCGGTCTGCCTGGCGGAAGGTCGAAATGGACATTCCCCACCGTAAGTTCAAGACGCCCCGACTCATCGACCAGCGAGTGCAGATCAAGGAATACCAGGGCACCCTTCGTCAGCTCCTGGTGGCGGACCTGGACCATGAGGAGCCGACGGTGCTCCTGACCAACGATTTCTCCTCTTCCCCGAAAGCGATCATCACCCGCTACGCCCAGCGGATGCTGATCGAAAACGGCTTATCTGACAGCATCGAGTTCTTCCATCTTGATTCTCTGTCCTCGGCGGTCGCCTTGAACGTCGACTTAGACGTCCTGCTGACCGTCATCGCCAGCGGAATCTACCGGTTGTTCGCGAAGTCCTTACGAGGCTATGAACGGGCCCAAGCGCGCCAAGTTTTCCGTCGATTCTTGGACACCAGCGCATCGGTCAGTGTCTCCAGAGCCCTGAAGGGCTCGGCGGTGCTGGGCCGCCCAATCCTGCGCCATGTTCGCTCCTGGCCGTCATCGACATGTTGCACGGCCGGCTCCTCACAGACCCGCTGGACCGTCCTCAGTGAAACCGCGGCGATACGAGCAGCATCCTCCTGAGTGTGGCCGGCCTTCAAAAGAATCTAGATTTCATGTCGCTTCAGCTGTGGGATCATCGAGGCCTCCTTCGGGCAAGCCTCATGATCCATGACCGTTGTGACTGATTTAGATAGTGGCTCCTGGCCAACCGGTCGTGGCCTAGCCGTTGATCCCATCCCCCGGGCGTCGCCATGCGGTGAATCCTCCATTCTGGCCCTCCTCTAAACACGACAGAATTTCTGGAATTATTGTGGCAATAATTTCTGGAACCCGCAGAAGGCAATTGGTGATCACTTTTACCTGAAATCGCCCGTGGGGCTCGCCGCTGTTAGCTCAATTCAGTACCGTGGAAATCGAGGTTAGCATAGGTGGCCCCTTCATCGGGGAACGCAGTCGGCTGCTCGCTTTGCTCGCGATAGCGGCACTGTTCGCTCTCTGTCTCTCGGCCTGTGGGCCTTCGGCCGCGCTGACGCGGAGCCCGACGTTCGCAGTGGCCGCGGACATGAGGGAGTACGTAGGGCCCACGGAGTTCGGGGGCGTTGTCGAGGCAGCAGCAGCAGCAGGGGCAGGCCAGTTCATGCTCTCTCCTGGCGACACCGATCCATGAGATGCGGTGCACAGAGTCATTTCGTCAGTCCTCGGGATCTCCTACCCGTGATATCTTGTGGTCGGCGACCACGAAGCAGAAACCCCGTCAGACATGGCCTGGCTGAGGGCGTTCAACACGTGGGGCAACCCACTTCGCCACATCGTGCGGCCCGGCCTGGCAAGTCCGGGCATTGGCGCGCGGGTGACTTGCTACAGCCTCGAAGACGCCAAAGCGCACTTCGTTGTGCTCAACGAATACTTCGACGGGCTGGCGGATGACAACCCGATCGGAGATGTTGCAGCGAACCCGTACGCCTGGCTTGCGGCGGACCTTGCCGCCAACACGCAGCCAGTCGTCTTTGTCATCGGGCATGAACCTGCCTCTCCTCAGCCTGACATGGCCCCGCCGTACAAGCTCCGTCATCTGGGGGACTCTCTTGACGCCAACCCCGCCACGAGAGACCCCTTCTGGAACCTCCTGAAGGCCACAGGCGTCAAGGCCTAAAGCTGCGGGCATACGCACAACTACAGCGCGGTCAAGATCGACGGGGCCTGGCAGGTGGATGCAGGACACGCCCGTGGTCTGGCCGATACGGGGGCGCCAAGCACGTTCATCAGGATCAGCGTCTGGGACGATGAGGGGTGACCTACGAGACGTAGCGGCAGGAGCTGCATGCGTCGAACTACGTGATCGCCGACAGTGGCGAGTGGTGGGCGACTCGGCTACGGCCGGGAAACTTCGCGCACGGGAAAGCTTATTGACGACCGTCTGCAGGCTCGGTAGGCTCAAAGCGCAGAGAGAACGGCGGGCGCGACGCTCGAGGAAATCGGCCGGGCACTGGCACCCTTTCTGAAGCGTCGCGGAGTAGAAAAGGCGATAGTATTCGGATCCTTTGCGCGTTCCGCTAAGGATCGGAGAAGCGATGTTGATCCCCTCCTCGCCACGCGCAATAGGGAGAGATACTCTCGGCGCTACGACGCCATCGGGGATCTCAACCATGCCATCCCGTGGTTCGGGCTCCACATCCTGATCTACACTCCGGAGGAGCTCGTGCGCAAAGCCGAACGCCCCCTGGAAAAAGAGCCTGATTTGGCACAGAAAACTTGCCGGTATCAGCTTGATGGCAAGCAGCAAAATCCGTGACAAGTATTACGACAGGGTATTGACCGCTCTTGTAGCAGCCTATCTGCAAGAATGCCTTCCGGGGAATATGATGCCCGGATCGGTCAATTCTCTTTCAGATTCGAATTTCAAAGGTTGTTTCCGAGAGCATAGACAGGTTCCTAAGGTCCGCGGATTTCAAGGATCTATCCGCTTAACAAACACCGTGTATGGGATGTCGGTTGGTACTATCCCATTCACTCCTAGGAGGTGTAATTTGGAAATCCGGGCAAAAGATTTAGAGGAAAGAAGTCAATGCAATGTGTGTGGTGCCAGGAATTTCCGGATCCTGACCAGCGTTTACCTGAATTCCATAAACGAGATATGCTTCCAGACATCACTTTGCCGCAACTGCGGATCGACAGTCAGGACGAGGCATCCCGCCTTGAGCTGGTTTGAATCCTTGGAAGCGACGTTTGAGGATATTTACGACAGAAAGTGGGAAATGGTCAGGGCTTACAGGTATGACCGGTATAGGAGCAAACTCCGTAAGCGTATAAAAAAAGACGGCGCCGTGCTGGATATCGGCTCGAGCACGGGTATCGGGTTGAACCGGTTCCAGAACAAAGGGTATTCCGTTTATGGTGTAGAGCAGGACAGGAAGAGGGCCGAGTTTTCCAGGCCGGTGTTGGGCCAGGGCGTGGATATCTTTTCCGGCAGTTTTGAGAACTACCAGCCGGCCAGGAAATTCGACCTTGTTCTTTTGATCCATGTCCTTGAGCATCTCGCCGATCCGTATGCTATCCTGACAAAAATCCATTCCCTGCTTGGAGACAATGGCGTGTTGTACGTCGAGGTACCGAATCTCTACAAATCTATTGACTACCGGGACAGTTTTTACCTTTCACATATGATCAATTTTACAAAGGGATCATTGTCCCGTCTATTGGAATCAACGGGTTTTAAGGTTGAGGAGAATCTGTCGAGTATATTCACCAATTACGACGGAACGGCCATCGGTTTCGCCTGTGTCAAACGCAGCGGTGTGAAGAGTGCCAAATTGAAAGTGGATTCCAGGAAGGTGGACCGCATTTTCTCCTGCAAGGGTTGCCCCTCTCTCCCCATCGTTTACCAGATGAACGCCCTGTCCGAAATGTCGGACGCTCCGCGACGATTGTTTGTTTTTGATGAAAATAATGGAAGGTACCTTATCAGTGAGAAAGCGGTGCCAATCCGGAAATGCCTGACCCTCGGGCAGCTGGTCCGGAAACTCCGTATCAAGATTCTTCAATCCCTTATCGCTACCTATGCCGGCATCAAATACAGGAACTATATCAAGAAGGTAGACGCGGTTTTCCTTGATTTATCCAGCCAATCCCGAAAGGGCGATCACGAGAGCCAGGCCGGGGTAGATAGGACCGCTGCGGCTGGAAAATGAATAAGTACGTAAAGAACACCCTCTATACTTTCATTTCCAATATTCTCATATTTATTCTCACCTTCATTTTCACGCCCCTGATCATTAGTAAACTCGGCGGCGAGGCCTATGGCGTATGGACCTTCCTTTTGCTCTTCAGCATAGGCGGAATCGTTTCGTACTTTGACTTCGGGTTCCAGGGCGCGGCTGAAAAGAGGATCTCCGAGTATCATGCGCAAGACAATTGGCAAGGGATCAATAGCGCCGCTTCGGTGACATTGGTGCTGTTTTCCGCCATTGGAATCATCCTTGCCGCCCTGATATTTCTTCTTTCTAGTTTCGTTTTCTTGATTTTTAAAATACCCGAACAATTCCATACTGAGGTCATCGCCTCCATCTATGTCTTTTCCATCAGCAACCTGATCGTTTTTCCCTGCCTGACCCTGAACTCGATTCTGGCTGGCCTGCAGAGGTATGACTTTACCGCGAAAGTGAACCTCATTTACAAGATAGTCTTCAATGTCGGGATCATTATCGTATTGATCCTCAATGGTTCACTCGTTGGTATGAGCGTATTCTTCAGCGTTTCCTACCTGGTTATTCCCGTCTGTTACCTGTTCTTCCTGTTAAAGAAATATCCACTGTTGAAATTCAGACTGTCGTACGTGAAAAAGGATGCATTCCTGGATCTGACAAGAAACAGTTCGGCCTTGTTTCTCTCACGAGTTACGGGACTATTATTCAATTATGTCGATAAAATCCTGATCAGTGTATTCCTGAACATGACGGTCATGGCCCTCTATGAAATCGTGAACCGGGTCTATTCCCTTGCCAGCTTTTTTTCCAGCTTCCTGAGAACGGCGACGCTCAGCTATTCGGCTGAATTGGCCTCTAAAAACCGCGAAGACGACCTGCATCAATTCTTTTTCACGACCACCAAGATCGATGCCGTATTGACGTTTTCCGCCTGCGTATTCTTCTTTGTCATAGGAGAGCGATTCGTCAGCCTCTGGACATCGGGCGCCTTCAACGACGTCGGGATATACATTGTTTTCGCACTCGGCAGCTATTTTCTCATAAACTGGATCGTCTATGTCCCGTACCTTCTCCTGGCCAAGGACATCTTCCTCAAGTATATCTGGATTTCCATATTGGCGACATTGATGAAGGTCATTGTTTCCTTCATCCTGGTGTTGCCTTTGGGCATCATCGGGATTTATATCGGGACGCTTTCCGGATATTTTTTCAATTTTGTCCTGTACATGGTCATAGTATTCAAGGTCGTTAAGCTGTCGGTAAGGCATTTTGTTGAGGATTTCTTGCGAATTGCCATTGCTATCGCGGTTCTGTCAATAACCCTGCTGATCGCATTCTCCCTTTACACACCCCAGTCAATACTTGGAATTGTCTTCGGATTAGCGGCTGTTGCCGTCGTCTACATGCCGGTCCTGTGGTTTGTAATATTTTCGAAATCGGAAAAACAGTTTTTCATCAGGCAGTTGAAATTGAAGATGAATAAATAGAGGCGCTCCCGGCTTCCGTGTGGGTCTGATTTGGGGTCTTTCTCTTCAACCCCGTTGGGGTAGGAGTTGTCCACATGCTCAGTGGGGAGCGGCTCACCACGAATCCGCGGGCACGAGAGCCTGTGGGCAACTCCTGCACAGCCATTCTCCGCAGCGATGCGATTGCCCTCATAGGCTCCGTGCTGCTAAGCTAGGCAAATGCACGACATTGAACTGCACACCAAGGTATTGGGCGTGAAGCCCCGTGGATGGTCAGTGGCATTCAGCCGGATCTGAAACAGAAGACCGTCACAATCAGCGTCAGCTACGACGATTCTGTGCCTGTTGCCTGTCAGGTCTGCGGGTTGATCAGCGACAATTAAAGTTTCCCCCTAACGCGGACATTCTGGCCCTGGCCCCTTTTCGTGCCCCTCGGCCCTGACTCCGCCGGGTGGGATTCACCGGACGCTTACCTTTGTACTCACGGCGCTCGCCGCAAAAGAGGACCACCTATCGTGCGGAAGGGTAGTCGGACCGGAAGAGTGACATCCCCGCGAGGTCGGTTTTGGTCAGACGATGAGACCGCTTCACTTCGATAGCGAGGATCTCGCGCTCGCCATACGCGATGAAATCGACCTCTGCGCCGGTGGCGGTTCTCCAGAAGGAGAGCTTGTATCCGAATCCGGGGTAGTCGTTGAGTGCTCGCATCCCCTGTTAGACGAGCGACCCCTGGCGTACTCCCTCGATTTTCTCGAGGCGGGCGTCCAAACGACATCCGGCCCTGCGGCGTAAGACGGGGACCGTTGAGGCGAGAGGCAGGTCATAGAGAACCCGGAAGTATCCGTTTGCTGTCCTCCGCTCTGCCGTGCATTCTCGTGCGACTTCGGCGACAGCAGCGACGTCTGGGAGTACGATGCCGCTACCAGGAATCGGGAAGACGCTCCGACGCTTCGCGCGAAGCCCTCCCGCTCGACCTTCTCCGGGAGGTACGCGTGCACATACGACTTCAGAAGCGCCCTTGGGCCGGGCGCAACCAATGCATCAGGAAGATGGCCGCTGAAGAGTGAGGTGGCCACATATCCCGCTACCGCCGGCAACTCCCACGCCCCTCCGACGACTCCCCAGGCACGCGTCTGATTGCGTCCGGATCAGACTCTCACGGCTAATCGTACGGTGGCGCTGATACCCTGGCGCGGGCACTGCGTAATCTATCGTGCTCTGGAAAGCCACGGCGACTTTCACGGCTCGAAAGGGGCGTGGTGCGGTCGTTTGGTGGCACTCGGCGAGTGCGTTGTTAGCGGGCGAAGGGGCGCGGAGCGGTCCGAGCGGAGCGAGGGGAACGCCCAGTGGAAATTCGACTTGCGAGCTCCCGGGCGGCGAGGATATCGTCAATTCCGCCAGTGGTCGGCTGAAGCGCGCTGCCTGTGAGCGGGCAACGCTTGTGCGCGCCGCCCCTCCGCGTTAGAATCGATTCAAAATCGGAAGGAGAATGTATGGCAAAGCGAGCTCTTCTTGTCGGCATCAACGATTACCCTGGCACGCAGAACGACCTTCAGGGGTGCGTTAACGACATCACGAATGTCTACGACGTTCTTGTGAAGTACTTCGGGTTCTCCTCGGCGGACACCACGCTGCTCTCGAACAAGCGGGCGACAAAGAAGGCGATCCTCGATGGGCTGAAGGGGCTCATCGCGACCGGCGCCCCAGGGGACACGCTCGTGTTCCACTATTCGGGGCACGGATCACAGGTCCGTTGCACTGAAGGGGATGAGCTGAAGGATGGGAAGGACGAGATCATATGTCCCTGGGATTTCGATTGGGACGGCACCTTCATCAAGGATGACGACCTCGCCACCCTGTTCAGCGACATGAAGAAGGGCGTGCAGCTCGAGGTGCTTCTCGATTCCTGTCATTCAGGGACAGGTACGAGGGAGATGATCCTGGACAGGTCCTCACTGCGCGGGCTGCCGGCAGGGATGGGTCTGGAACAGGACCTCTGGTCGAGCAGGTTCTGCATTCGCCCCCGGTACCTCGCTCCACCCGCTGACATCGCTCTCCGAGCAGATGAGGTCTTCGGCGAGGAGCTTCCCTTGCGGAAGTTCGGCCGTCTTGCGGGGCTCAATCACGTGCTGTGGGCAGCCTGCAGATCCGACCAGTACTCTGCCGACGCCGACATCGGAGGAAAACCCGGTGGCGCATTCTCATACTTCTTCTGCAAACACATCAGGGACACCGAAGGGAAGATCAACAGATCGGATCTTCTCAAGAGGATTCGTGCGTCCCTGAAGCATGAAGGGTTTTCCCAGGTCCCGCAGCTCGAGTGTCCGGATAAGGGAAAACACACTGAGGTCTTCTATTGAGGCATTCGGTAGGAAAACGACGTGGCCGATTGATCAAGCTGGCTACGGCGATAGCGCTCTCTTTCATCTTCGCCGCCGCCTGTCCACTTGCAGCGCCCCAATCGAACTCCTTCACCTTTGTGGTTACAGCGGACATGCGTAACTTCACGGGGGAGACTGAGTTCGCGGGAGCCGCTAAGGCAATCGCAAGGGTGGGCGCTGGCGAGTTCATGATCTCACCGGGGGATATCGACCCACCCGATGCGGTTTACGACATCATCCGCTCTTCAGTCAGCGCAACGTATCTCTGGTATCCCGTGGCGGGCAACCATGAGGCGGAAACGCCTTCGGATATGAATTGGCTGCGCGCGTTCAACACAGGGGGGAACTCCCTGCCGCACATCGTGAATCCCGGACCCGTGGGATCCCTGGAGACATCGTTCAGTTTCGACTACGAGAACGCCCACTTTGCGGTCATCAATGAGTACTTCGATGGCGCGACCGACAGCAATCCCGCGGGGGACGTGAGCTCGGCACTCCTCGCGTGGCTCGAGGCGGATTTGACCGCGAATACGCTCCCAATCGTGTTCGTGGTCGGGCACGAGCCGGCTTTCCCTCAGCCCGATGCAGCGCCGCCGCACCGACTGCGCCACTTAGGGGATTCGCTCGATGCATTTCCAGCCAACCGCGACGCGTTCTGGTCCTTGCTTGCGGCTCACGGCGTCAAGGCATATATCTGCGGCCATACGCACAACTACAGCACGATCAAGATCGATGGAGTCTGGCAGATGGATGTCGGGCATGCCCGCGGCATGGCTGACACTGGAGCCCCGAGCACGTTCATCAGGATCACCGTTTGGAAAAAGGGAGCCGTGACCTACGAGACGCACCGCCAGAACCTAGCGACCAGTGCGTATGAGGTTGCAGAAACCGGGATCTGGTAAGAGATCTCCCGAGGCGTCGTCTGTTTCGTGCAGAGGCGGGCGATTGACTTCCCGAGCTCAAGATCCTACCATTCACCCGTGGGTAGTGTTGCCACGCTCAGTATTGAAGAGATTCGCAGCTCACTGTGTCCGATGCTTGAGCAGTTCGAGGTCGAGAAGGCGATCGTCTTCGGATCGCATGCTCGCGGGACACAAGACCGAAGGAGCGACATCGATCTCATCCTTGTCATGGAGACCAGTGAACGCTTCTTCGAGCGCTACGACCGGATTGCAAGCATTCGCCACGCATTGCCTTCGGTGGAATTGGATATCCTCATTTATACGCCTGAGGAACTGCAGCGCAATTTCGATCGGCCGTTCATTCGCAAGGCTCTCGCGGAGGGGAAGCTGATCTATGAGCGCGGAAAAGAATAGGCTCGAGGCCTCGCGTTGGCTGACAACGGGCAGAGAGGACCTTGCGACCGCGAAGATCCTCCTGAAGGCTGTAAGATACGCGCATACATGTTTCCACTCCCAGCAGGCAGGAGAGAAGGCGATGAAAGCGGTCTGCTACATGCTCGGGGGTGATCCCTGGGGACATTCCGTCAGCAGGCTCATCACCCAGCTGAAGGGGATTGATGACTCGTCCTTCAACGCTCTTCAGGACCAGATCGAAGATGCCGCGAGGCTGGATCGCTTCTACGTCCCGACTCAATACCCGAACGGGCTACCTGACCTCACCCCCGACGAGGCTTTTTTCGCTGAGGACGCTGCGGGGGCCATCAGAATTGCGGAGACTCTCCTCGAGCGGGCCAGGCAGATGCTGGGAGACGAGTAGCTGCGGAGGGTGGCCATAGCTCGCAAGCGCGTCGACGGAAAAGGTCGTACCGAGAGACAGCAGAGATGGAGGTGGCGGGAGTCGAACCCGCGTCCTAGAGCGTTGACCAAGAACCTCTACAGGTTTATCCGCCCGTTAGAACCTCGGCGGTGAGTTTGGGAGGCGGCGTCCCGCTCCCCGCCAAAGCCTGCTTTATTTTCCCCGCCCGTGTACAGGCCCGCGCGCGGGTAAGCCCCGGTTTGTTACAGGCACCTCCAGATGTTCGGGACCACGCTCTGGAGACCCGTGGTCGCAATTACGCGGCCAGTGCGAAATCTGCGTTGTTGGCAGTTTTGTTTTTGCCATTTTTAGGAGACTGGCGCTCCACCTGCAGCCCAGGGCCGAACCGACCCCAGTCGAGACCGTTGCACCCCCTAGCATTTCATCCGTAGGATGAAATGCGCCGGGCGACAGCATCGTGCGAAGCACGATGCGAGAGCCCAGCTAGACAGCAACGTGCGAAGCACGTTGCGAAAGGGAATCGCCGGGAGAGGGCTCTTCTACTTGATCCGGAACTCCCTCTCCAGCTCTCTCTTCTGGTCTCTTTTCCGAATGTCGTCGCGCTTGTCAAAGAGCTTTTTTCCTCGGGCAATCCCGAGCTCGCACTTTACAATACCACGTCGAAGATAAAAACGCAACGGCACTAGCGTCAAGCCCTTCTCCTCCGTCACCCTCTTCAGCCGCTTGATCTCCTTCTTGTGCACGAGGAGCTTCCTCTTGCGCAGGGGCTCGTGGTTGAACCTGTTGCCCAGCAGGTAGGGGGTGATGTGAAAATCCACAAGCCACAGCTCGCCATTATCCACAAAGCCGTAGGAGTCGCCAAAGGAGAGCCGTCCCTCCTTCATCGACTTCACCTCCGTGCCGACAAGCACCATTCCGCACTCGAAGGATTCGTCGATGGAGTAGTTGTGCCTCGCTTTTTTATTGAAGGCGAGGACCTTGATGCCCTCAGCGGACTTCGACATCGAAGCTGTCCACGACTTAGGGCCGCGACAGGGCGACCCTGAAGCCGAGGTAGGGGGTGCACCAGTCCACCGGTTGCGAGCCGCGGGTATACACTTTCACCTGGTCGCGCGTATTGTTCCATGAGCCGCCCCGAACCGCGCGGTCTCCGGATGCGGGAAGAGACTGGGCGAGACGGACATTTTCTGCCGGATCAAGCGAGGAAAGTAGGAATGCGGCAGGCGCGAAGCTGTCCGCGCACCATTCCCAGACATTGCCGATCATGTCGCGGAGGCCGTAACCGTTGGGCTCCGAGGTCCCTGCCTTTTCGGGTCCGCTGATCCCTTTGACGAAGAGCACGGAGGCTCCCGGTTTCTCACCAAGAGGGTAGGGCATGCCCCTTAAACCCCCTCGAGCCGCCCATTCCCACTCGGCCTCGGTGGGCAGCCGCACGACAGCACCGGGAACCGATGGCGCGACCTTGCGGGTCAACCACTCGCAGTATGCTGCTGCTGCCAGGTACGATACGCCTGTCACAGGGTAGTCTTCTCGGCCAGACGGCACTCGTCCGCTTGTCCAGTCTGCGAGGTATTGTTCGCCCACGAGACCTCTGGCTGTCAACGAAGCACTGTTTGCAGGCAGCCAGTCGGGGCTTTCATCGAGGAAGAGCTGGAACTGGCGGTTTGTGATCTCCGTCTCTGAAAGGAAGAACGCTTCCACGGCGATAGGGTGGGGGAGGGTCTGATCGATGAGCTTGCCAAAGTTATCGAGCTTCTCGTCGTTCCCCATGACGAGAATGCCTCGAGGAATGCCTCTGAAGGCCACTCCCTGGGCCACAGGGCCTTTTGCGTCGCCTTGACTGCCATTAGAGCCAAGGAACGACGCCTGATAGTACTGGGACATGGCTGTGCGATAGTCGGACAGATACTGGCCAACCCATGGCTTTGCAGCGAGCTTCTTGGCGTTGTCGCGCGAAATGCTGAGGAGCATCCATGAAGCAAAATTGGGGTATTTCTGTTTAACTTGTATGCTTTGTTGTACCAAAGAAATTAGCCCAACGGACGACAGTACAGTCCCGGAACTTGTGACACGGCTAGCAGCAAGCACCAACTCACGCAACTGCTCCTCGGATGTTAAGTAATACATGCAATCGTTAAAGAATTGATACAAAGATGCACGATTCTGGGGAGCCTTGTAGGCACCCCACGCAGCTCCAGAGACGATCTCGGGTATTGTTGGATTATTCTGGAAATCCTCAAGAGCCCAGTTTAGAAGGCCCTTCACATCCGCAATAGAAAGCTCAAAGGATCTCTTCTTTCGATCTGGAACCAAAAGCGTGGCGAAAACCCTGCCTCGCACCACCAGCGTTGAAATGGCGGAACTAAAAAAGGGTCTCGAGACCTCGATCTGTCTCGTGCCTTTCTTGACGAAGATAGTGCAGGGGGTCGTTCCCGCGAAGGTGCCGTCGACCTTTACGGTTGCCTGCCCTGGGAACGATGTGGCGACCAGGTACGCTCCCCTGTGCCTTAATCCCGGATAAAAGAGCAAGAAGAAGACAACAAGTGCGAACGCCAGACCGTACAGAACCGAGAGGTAGAGTCCCGGCCGCACGCCCAGCACGGGCTTGAGCTGAACAGAAACCTCGGCGTCGTCGGAATGGGTCTCGATCCTGTCCTTTTTCGGCATAACGGACAGTATAGGGAGGGGTGTTCGGCTTGTCAACGATTCTGCCATCATGCTATCCTGCGCCGGGAGAACTCATGGCGAACAGCACGGAAATGACCTGGCAGAAGTGGGAGAAGACCGTCCAGGCGGTGACCGAACGCTACCTGACCTGGAGGAAGCGGCGGAAAATCTCGCGCCGCGAAAAGCAGAAGAAGAAAAACCCCATTGTCGACTGGCTTGACGCTATCGGCTCTGCCGTCGTGATCGTGCTCCTGATCAACCAGTACCTCCTGCAGGCCTACCAGATCCCCTCGCCGTCCATGGTCCCCTCTCTCCTGGTAGGCGACAGGATCTTTGTGAACAAGCTCGTGTACGGACCCGAGCTGATCCCGGGGATGCTCAAGATGCCAGGTTTTCGCGCGCCCTCCCGGGCCGATGTGATCATCTTCGAGAGCCCCGAGTACATTTCAAGCGGCCCGCTCAAGGATATTCTGCAGCGGGTCATTTACATGGTCACCCTGTCCATCGTCGACATCGACAGGGACGAGTACGGGCAGCCGAAGCACCATTTCCTGATCAAGCGTGCGATCGGCATGCCCGGCGACCGGATCCGCATGCGCGACGGTAATGTGGAAATCCGCACTCCAGGTGAGGCGGACTGGAAACCCGAGGTCCAGCTCAAAGCGGATCTCGGTTTCACCTATCCCAACACGCGCACGCTCGACCGTGAGGAGTACCCGTTCTTCAAGAGCGCGGGGGAGGGATTCGCCCTCGAGCTTGCCAACCTCTCGTCCACTGATGGGCAGAAAAAGGCCATCGCGCGCTACTTCGTCATGAATCGCGATTCCTCGGGCAGCCTCTCGGTCGAGGCATTCAAGCTCAGCGATGAGATCGCGATCGAGCTGTGGAAGAACCGCACGCGCTGGGCCCTGGAGCCCTACAGCACATCCTATCGCGAGACCTGGCGGGTGCTGGAGGAGGGTCAGCGCATCCCCGACGACAGGCTTTTCCCCATGGGCGACAACCGCGACAATTCGCGCGACGCCCGCTATTTCGGCGCCGTGCGCCTCGCGAAAGTCCTGGGCAAGGGCTTGCTTCGCTACTGGCCCCTCACGCGATTCGGCGCGGTCAGGTAGTCTCATGATCGGATCGGTGGAGCGCTACTCCTCCTCGATGCGGAAGAGGCGGTTCAACCTCTTCGGTTCACTCGCATTCCGTATCGTGTTCATGGCGCTCCTTCTGTACCTCCTCGTGTCCCACTTCCTCATCTCGACCTCTCGCGTCGAATCCGTGTCGATGTCTCCCACCCTGGAATCCGCGGACCGCGTGGTGGTGAGCAGCCTCGCATACGGCCCCCGTGTGCCCCTGTCCAAGGCCCGTCTTCCTGGTTTGGCCAAGCCCGCACGGGGCGACATCGTCGTGATACGTCCCCCCTACGTACAGGACCTGACCTTCGCACGCAGGCTCTTCGAGCCCCTGGTGGCGTTCTTCACCCTCCAGAAGGTCACCCTGCGCAGGGACCTGTACGGCGACCGTGTGAACGCGTCGATGGTGAAGCGCGTGATCGGTGTGCCTGGTGACACGATTCGGCTGAGGAGCTTTTCCGCTCTGATCAAGGCAAAGGGCTCGAAGGAGTTCGTTCCCGAGGCGGAGCTGCTGCCCGCGCGCCTCCCTGCCTCGAAGGCACTTGCCGCCAAGGGATGGGATTCCTCGCTCCCGTTCTCGGGCAATTCTGAGGACATCGGCTTGGGCGAGGATGAGTATTTCGTCCTGGGTGACAATCGGACCGAGTCGAGCGACTCACGCTCCTGGGGTCCGATCGATGGCTCGAGGATCCTCGCGAAGGTCATCTTCCGCTACTGGCCGCCCCGATCAATTGGAAGACTGTAACCCCATCTCGCTCCCCCTCTCCCTCTACATCCACGTTCCCGTCTGTGCCGGCAAATGCCTGTACTGCGATTTTTTCTCGGCGCCTCGGGCAGCAGTCTCGGCTCAGGTCGAACAGAGCCTGGTCGCTCAGACCATCGAGCAGGCGCGGTTCTTCCTGGAGACCCTGGGGCGCGGGGAGACCCGAGGGCACGGGCGGGATGTGCGTCTGGAAACGCTGTACATCGGCGGGGGGACTCCCAGCGCTCTTTCGCGTGAGAATCTCGGCAGGCTGGTTGCTGAGTTTCGGGGAACGGGCTGGAAGGAATGGACGGTCGAAGCAAATCCTGAATCGATCGACGAGGAGTTTCTTGATATTTGCTGCCAGGCGGGAGTGTCGCGGCTCAGCCTGGGCATCCAGACCATGGACGACGCGCGCCTTAGGCTGCTGGGAAGACCGGGCTCCCGTCGGGACAACGAGAGAGCGCTCGAGCTGCTCGGCGCGGGGTGGACCATGGACCTGAGCCTGGACTTCATCGCGGGCATCCCCGGCCAGTCTGTGGCCGATGTGCGGGCGGACCTCTCCGTCCTGGACAGCCTCCCTGCCAGCCACGCCTCCCTGTACTCCCTCACCCTCGAGCCTGGCACGGGCTTGTTCGAGCAGGTGCAAGAGAGCAGGGTCACGATGAACGATCCCGAGCGCGACGAGGAGCTGTGGTTCGCGGGCAAGGACGAGCTGGAGCGCAGAGGGTTCGAGCACTACGAGATCTCCAACTTCTGCCTGCCCGGGAAAACGTCGAAGCACAACCTGCGCTACTGGAATCTCGAACCGTACCTCGGGGTGGGACCTGGTGCTGTGTCGACCTTGCCCGCTCAGCTCCTGCGTGAGGTCGTCGAGGCTCATGGGAAAGCGGTCGCGGGTTTCGGCGAGCACCCAGTGTGCCGGCTCAGCAACCCTGAAAGCATCGATGCGTTTCTCGGAGGGCGGGAGAAGTTTTGGGGGATGGAGGTTGAGGCCATCCAGCCGAGAGACTTCCTGATCGAGAACCTCATGATGGGCCTGCGCCTTGCAGAGGGCATCCCGGCTGATCGGTTGGTGCAACGGTTCGGCAGGAGCTTTAAGGAGCTTTTCCCAGGCCTCTGGGAGAGGTGGGTCCAGCGCGGGCTCGCCCACCCCGTCGAACGGTTGGTTGGATCTCACTCGCGTCTGCGCCTTTCCGAGCCCGGCAGGCTCATCCTGAACTCACTCATGGCAGAGGTCGCAGAACGGGTGCGGATTCCCGCGCTCGCGGGCCTCGGAGTCCGCTGGCCGTGATGCGGTCATCATCTGGCTGCTCTCTCTGGGTACGCCCGCGGAATCGGCGGTAGTATAGGGATGTCGATTGAGTCATAATTGATGGGCTATGAAGGTGACGTGTCTATACCGCTGGGACGAGTCGGTGTGCATCGTGGCTGACTAGTATGGCCCTTTTCTTTCGCTGGGATCAGGCAAAAGCCCGCCTCAACAATGCGAAGCACGGTGTTTCCTTTGAAGAAGCGAGCTCTGCGTTCGGTGATCCGCTGTCGATCACCGTCGCTGACTCCGAGCACTCGGAGTCTGAAAAGAGATACATCCTGGTGGGAGAAACGTTTGCGCACAGGCTGGTGGTCGTTTCGCATACTGAGAGGGGATCGGGTATTCGAATCATTAGCGCGCGCTTGGCTACCAGGCGAGAACGGAGAGCCTATGAGGAATGGTAAGGCGAAGGCCGATGACACTAAAATGAAAGCGGAATACGACTTTTCAAAGGGAGTGCGGGGAAAGTACGCTAAGAGCTTCGCCAAAGGCACGAACATTGTTGTGCTCGATCCGGATGTGGCAAAAGTCTTCAGGAATTCGAGAGAGGTAAATGGCATTCTCCGGACACTGACGAGGCTCGCCAATCAAAAGGCACGTTAAGCCAACTCAAGACGGCAGTGTGCAGAAGATTTGCAGAGGGCATACCTTAGCGCGATTCTCTGACAATGGCTTCCGAACTGAGCGCGTGCGCTTGAAGGAATTGGTGTGATCTGGTCCCTTTGTCGTTCTCTTCATTCTGTTCTCGATAGGGCAAGGCGTGAAGGTGCCGTCCGTATTCGCAAGCGCGACGGACAGATTTTCTTTCTCAAGCCCGAAAGAAACCCGAAATCTCCTCTGGATATTCCCGGCATCAAGCTGAGCCTGGGGAGCGACGAGATTGTTGAGGTGATTCGCGAAGGTCGAAGGCGGGTAGAGTAGGCCGGCCTCGCTCTGCGTGGAGATGACTGCCTCGCCTTTGCCTGCCGCCGAACTCGTCAGGCAGCAGGCATGAGGGTGATATTGACGAAATCCTAAATATGGGGCACTTGATTTCCGGCCAGTATGTCGATATACTTTAGACATACTGGATTAAAAATGACTTTCCCAGAGACCGCACCTACCGAGTTTGACTACATCTACCTCATGGATGCCCTTAAGGGGTTGGCGCAACCACGCGATCGCGTGACGGCGCTGCTTCGCAAGGGGCAGATCCTGAGGGTGAAGAAAGGGCTCTACGTCAAGAATGACCGTAGCGACCCTTTCTCGCGCGAAATCCTTGCGAATCTCGTCTACGGCCCCTCCTATCTGTCCCTCGAGTACGCCCTCGACTATCACGGCCTCACTCCAGAGCCTGCCCGTACTGCAACCTCGGTCACCACGCAAAAGAACAAAACGTTCGAGACGCCGGTGGGCCGATTCGAGTATCGACATCTTCCCCTACGTTTCTATCCGCAGGGAATCGAGCGCATCGAGCTCGGTGAAAATCGGGGATTTCTCATCGCTTGCCCTGAAAAAGCCCTCTTCGACACGCTCTACTTAAGGACACCAAACCTCGCTGCGGCTGAGATCGAAGCGCACCTGTTCGAAAACCTCAGAGTGGACGAGGAACAGTTTTCGAGGCTTGCGTTCGACCGCATTGAAGGGGCCCTTTCTAGCTGCTCGCGGGCCTCGATCGTTGCCTTGCGAGCCTTTCTGAGAACGAAGGGAAGGAGCGGCAATGGCTGACATTCTCGCGCAATTCATCGAAAAGCGTCACCCCCTCAGTTTCGATCAATACGACCGAGCACTGCGAGAGGTCATCCAGGAAATCATGCTCCTCGCGCTGTGGCGCGCAAAGTTCTTTGAACGGGCCGCCTTCTACGGCGACACGGCGCTGCGGATCCTCCACGGCCTAGACAGGTTCTCCGAAGATCTGGATTTTTCGCTTCTTGGAGGCGACCCGAACTTTCATCTTCAGAGGTACTTCGATGCAGTGAGTCGGGAGCTGCTCTCTTTTGGCCTCGAGCCGACCATGGAACATCGCAAAGTGACCAGGCCCGTCGAATCCGCCTTCGCCAAAATGAATACGCTTCAATCCCTGATCGCAGTCGGTGTCTCCGAGCGAATCCGGCGCTCGGTGCCGCCCAGTCGGCTCGTCAAGATCAAGTTTGAGGTGGACGTCGATCCGCCTGGTTCGTACGCAACCGAGGCGAGGTACGTTCTTGAACCCGTCCCTTTTGCCGTAAGAGCCTTCACGCCGAGTAGCCTATTCGCGGGAAAGGTTCACGCTCTCCTTGCTCGCCGGTGGATGAACCGCGCGAAGGGCCGCGACTGGTACGACTTTGTGTTCTTCGTCTCTCGCGGAGTCCTGCTTGACGCTCGACATCTCGAAGCCCGGCTCGGCAAGTCAGGCCACTGGACGGGAGGCACGCTCGATGTCAGCGCGGTTCAGGGAATGATCGGTGAGGCGATTGAAAAGGTGGACCTGGATGCCGCAAAGGAGGAGGTGCGCCGTTTTCTCGTTGATCCCCGAGCCGTCGATGTGTGGTCCAAAGCTTTTTTCCGGGACGTTGCTGGGCGAATCCGTCTTGCATGATCCTGCCGCGCCGCGTGCTGCCCTGGCAGGGCGGGATTCAACGCCTCGCATCGTCGATCTCGAAGGGCATCCCCTGCCACTTCTTGACTTCCCTTTTCCCTTTGTGGTACCGTAGGGGCAGCATTTCCAGGCAATTTCAAGAGGAGAGAAACCAGCATGTCAGGCCATAGCAAATGGCATACAATCAAGCACAAGAAGGGGGCCGCGGACGCCAAACGCGGCCAGATGTTCACCAAGCTGATCAAGGAGATCAGCATCTCCGCCAGGCATGGCGGAGGCGATCCCGAGGCTAACCCCCGGCTTCGCACCGTCATCCTCAAGGCCAAGGCCGGCAACATGCCCAAGGAGAACATCGACAGGGCGATCAAGAAGGGCACCGGCGAGCTTGAGGGGGTGAGCTACGAGGAGATCCTCTACGAAGCCTACGGCCCGGGCGGGGTCGCGCTTCTCATCGACATCCTCACCGACAACAAGAACCGGGCGGCAGCCGAGATCAGGAACCTGCTGAACAAGGGCGGGGGAAACCTCGGCGCGGCGGGCAGCGTCGCATACCTCTTCAAGCGCAAGGGCCTGATCAACTTCGACCCGTCCAAGTACAAGGAGGACGACATCCTTGCGGTGGCGATCGACGCGGGAGCCGAGGACGTGACGAGCGACGCGGACAGCATCGAGGTGACGACAAGCCCCGAGGACTTCGAGGCCGTGGTGAAGGCGCTGGAGGCCAAGGGCTTCGCGCACACAATGGCCGAGATCGTGAGAGTAGCCGACACCACCGTCACCCTCGACAACGACAAGACGCAGAAGGCCCTCAAGCTCGTGGAGCACCTCGAGGACCACGAGGACGTGCAGAACGTCGCGACGAATCTGGAGATCCCCGCCGGATTTGTCATGAGTGAATGAGGACGCTGATCGGGATCGATCCGGGCCTTGCCGCCACTGGCTGGGGTGTCGTGCGATTCGACGGCTCCCGTTTCCGCCACGTGGCGCATGGAGTGATCAAGACCGATCCCAGCGACCCTCTTCCCGCGCGGCTTCATTGGATTCACACGGAAATCAGGAAAGTCCTCACGAAGTTCAAGCCCGATGAGGCGGGGGTCGAGGAGCTGTTTTTCCAGAAAAACATCACCAGCGCCATGCAGGTCGCGCACGCCCGCGGAGTGGCCCTGCTGGCCCTGGGGCAGAAGGGCATCCCAGTGGGATCCTACACGCCCCAGCACGTCAAGCTCGCGGTGATCGGGAAGGGCAGGGCTGAAAAAGACCAGGTCCAACGGCTGGTCGCCGTGCTTCTGGGCCTTGATTCGGTCCCAGGGCCCGACCATGCGGCAGACGCCCTGGCTGTCGCCATCTGCCACGCCAACAGGTCGTACCTCTATGTTCAACAGCCTGATCGGTGAGATCACCTGGAAGGGCGAGGAGAAGCTCTTTCTCCTCACCGGCGGGGTGGAGTGGGAGGTCCTCATCTCGCGCAAGGCAGTCGAGCGCCTTCCGCCCGTAGGGCAGAACGCCCGCGTCTACACGCACCTGCTGCATCGAGAGGATGCGATGCGCCTGTATGGGTTCTCGGACCAGGCCGAGCGGGCGCTGTTCCTCGATCTGCAGAAGGTCGACGGGGTGGGGCCTCGCGGGGCCATGAAGATCCTCTCGGGCATCGACAGGGAGCGGTTCGTACAGGCCCTTGACCGTGACGATGTCGAGGAGCTTTCGAGCGTCCCTGGCATCGGCAAGAAAACCGCCCAGAAGATCATCCTCACCCTGAAGGGAAAGCTCACAACGGGCGATGAGTCTTCGGGCAGGTCGACTGAAGAGGACATCTCAGCTGCCCTGGTCGGGATGGGCTTCGACAGGAAGATCGCGAAAGCCGCGGTTGCCTCCGCGCTGAAAGCCCTGGCCCGAAGCGACGCCAAGGGAGAGGAGCTGGAGCGCGAGTTGTTCCGCCGGGCTGTAGCCATTGCGGGCGGCGAGGGGTCCAGGAAATGAAGGATCGCGACAGGATCGACGCCGCGCGGGTTTCAAGCCCGGGCTTTGACGAGACCCAGGACAGGGAGGAGCTGACGCTCCGTCCGCGCCTGCTCACGGATTTCGTCGGCCAGGAAAAGAACAAGTCGAATCTCGCGATCTACATCGAGGCTGCCCGGCAGCGAGGCGAGCACCTCGACCACGTTTTTCTCTCGGGCCCACCGGGCTTGGGCAAGACCACCCTCGCCGCGATCGTGGCCAACGAGCTGGGCGTGCAGTTTCGCGCAACATCAGCCCCGGCCCTCGAGAAGCCCGGCGACCTTGCCGCGATCCTCACGAGCATCGGCGAGAGGAACATCTTCTTCATCGACGAGATCCACAGGCTGAAGCCCGTCGTGGAGGAGATGCTGTACTCGGCCATGGAGGACTTCGAGATCGACGTGGTGATCGGGCAGGGCCCCGGGGCGCGCACGATCAAGATCCCGCTGCCTCCGTTCACGCTGGTGGGCGCCACGACAAAGACGGGCCTTGTTTCGAGTCCCCTCTATTCGCGCTTCGGAATCCCAATGCGCCTGGACTACTACGAGCCGGCGGATATCCATAAAATAGTCTTCCGGTCGGCGGGTATCCTCGGGGTGGCTATCGAGGAGGACGCAGCGGACCTGGTCTCGCGCTGCGCGCGCGGCACGCCGAGGATCGCCAACAGGATTCTGCGGCGGATGCGCGACTTCGCCCAGGTCTGGGGCAAGGGCGTGATCGACAAGCCCATAGTGGTCCGCGGCCTAGAATCCCTCGAAATCGACGCAAAGGGGCTGGACAAGGTCGACAGGGAGATCCTGAGGACCCTGGTGGAGAAGTACTCAGGTGGCCCCGTTGGATCTGAGACCATCGCGATTTCGATCGGCGAGGCTGTGGATACCCTCGAAGACGTCTACGAGCCCTTCCTGATCCAGATCGGGTTCCTCAAGCGCACGCCGAGGGGAAGGGTCGCCACTGACGGCGCCTACGATCACCTCGGCATCCGCCGGACCGGAAGTGAAAACCAGCGAATTCTCTTTTGACCTACCCGAAGAACTGATCGCCCAGCAGCCCGTGCCCGACCGCGAAAGCGCGCGGCTTCTTGTGCTCGACCGGCTCACAGGCGGCACTGAGGACAGCAGCGTGCGCGATCTTCCCCGGTGGATCGAGCCCGGCACTGTGATCGTGCTGAATGACACCCGGGTGCGGAAGGCGAGGCTCTTTGCTGAAAGCACGGGAGGAGGCAGGGCGGAGTTCCTCCTGCTCGAGGAGCGCGGTCCTGGGCTCTGGGAAGCCATGGCAGGACGAACCAGGCGGATGAAGCCCCGGAAGGTCTATTCTTTTCCGGGTGGAGCCAGAGGGACTATCGAGGAGCTTGTCCAGGGCGACACTGTCCTGGTGCGCTTCGATCCTCCCATTGACGAGGCATACCTCGAACGCCACGGCCATGTGCCCTTGCCACCTTACATCCACAGGCCCGACGCTCCCGCAGATCAGGAGCGCTACCAGACCGTCTTCTCGCGGGTGATAGGCTCTGCTGCCGCGCCTACGGCTGGACTGCACTTCACCCCGCATTTGCTCGATGCTCTGCAGGCGGGCGGGGTCGAGGTGGCGTATATCACCCTGCACGTAGGCTTGGGGACTTTTCTGCCCATCCGAGCGGAGAACATCGAAGAGCACGTGATGCACGAGGAGCGCTTCGCGATCCCCACTCGGACGAAGGACCTGGTGGACCGGGCTGTCCGGGCGTCGCGTCCCGTGCTCGCCATCGGCACGACTGTCGTCCGCACTCTGGAATCGGCGTGGGGGGAGCAGGGGCTGCGCGAAGGGGAGGGCAGGACTCGCGCCTACATCACCCCGGGGTACACGTTCCGCGTGGTGAACAGGCTCTTCACGAACTTCCACACGCCGGGCTCAAGCCTCCTGGTTTTGGTGAGCGCCTTTGCCGGACGAGAGCGTGTGCTCGCGGCCTACGCGCAAGCAGTGGGGAAAAAATACCGTTTCTTCAGCTATGGGGACGCGATGCTCATCAGGTGAGGGCCGCGAATGTGGTCAGGCACGATTGCGCGATTCTAGCCGCATTTCTCGAATCGGTAGCGTCTTGACGCTATGACGTCAAAACGCTAATTTGAGGTATGCGTATGGAGAAGAGAGCGACGATCTATTTCGAGCCAGGCGTTCACCGGGCCCTGCGTCTGAAAGCGGTGGAAACGGAGAAGAGCATCTCGCAGATTGTGAACGACGCGGTTCGTGAGAGCCTCGCTGAAGACGCCGACGATCTTGAGGCATTCGATAGTAGGGAAAGTGAAGTCAATCTAGACTTCGCCGGAGTTCTCAGGGACATGCGCAAGAGTGGCAAATTATAAGCTCCTCATCAAACCCACGGCCGTAAAGGAGCTCGTGGCCGTCCTGCTCAAAGATCGTCGCCGGATCGTCAGCCGCATCGATGCTTTGGCGATCGATCCACGGCCCGCTGGGTGTCAGAGGCTTTCGGGAGCGCATAGACTCCGGGTCCGACAAGGCGACTATCGAATCCTCTATACGGTCGATGACGCCGAGAAAGTTGTTACGATCGTCAGGATAGCTCACCGGCGCGAGGTCTATCGCCCGTAGATTGCGGCGCTGCCATCAGTACGTGGTGGCGTCCATTTTCTGGAAGGTCTCGCGCACCCGGGCAAGACGCGCGAGCTGCTCGTCGATGATCTCGCGGTAGTCGAGGTCGCCCGTCTCGATGCGGAAGTTCTCGTCCTCCCACTCCTGGATCTGCTCCAGGTGCACGCTCCGCATGCCCCAGGCCTGGGCCGACCATTTGCGCGCCTGCTCCCAATACCCGTAGGCGACCTTGTAGACCTGTTCCGCCGTCTCGAGGCTCTCCAGGTTCTGCCGCTTCCACGGGTAGTTGTAGAAGTAGGCCACCATCTTGTCGTACTTGCTGCCAAGGGTCAGGTAGAGGTAGATCAGTTTGACGTTCACGTGCATGTAGAACAGGTACCGGTAGCGCTCCCACTCCGTCTTGTCCTTGATCGTGGCCATGGCGTACAGCGGATTTGCGAACGGAGCGAAGTCGGACTTCAGAGCCAGCTCAAGGTAGTGGATGCTCTCCATCGTGTCGTCGGGATAGCGGTAGAAGTGCTCGTGGTACAACCTGTAGTACTGCTCGGCGTAGAGAATCCGGTATGCGAAGATGGGCGAGGCGCACGCGGCGAGCAGTGCCAGGAGGAGAATGGCTCTCTTCACACCTTCTGTATCGGCAACCCGGCGAGTATTTTCCAGATCTCGCCGTGAATGAGTCCCGCGGGCCGATCTCCCGCGATGCGCTCGATGCGCATGCCCGTGCCGCGGAACCGTTCGATCGCCTTCAGGTATTCGGAGCGGACCCGGGACTGGAAGGCGAACCCGTCATACAGCTCAGCGCTGCCCCTTCTGACCAGACGCTCCTGGCAGACCTCCACGGGCGTGTCGAGGAACACGAGGAGCTGGGGCAGGGGGAAGGCCGAGTTCAGGGAAAGCACGTAGTCCGGGTCGGACTCCAGCGACTGGTAGGCGAGGCTCGAGAACAGGTAGCGGTCGCAGACCACGATCTCGCCTCTTTTGGTTCGCTCGACGATGCCCGTGCCAGGCTCGTATAAGTGCTCGTTTCTGTCAGCGGCGAACAGAAGGGCCACGGTGCGGGGGTGAGCGGGGGTTTGCATCGATAATATCGAGCGGATGAGGCTCCCGACTGGGCCGTCGGTCGGCTCCCAGGTGGCCGCGTGCGGCCGGCCCTCGCGCTCAAGCCTCTCGGCGAGCAGCTTCATCTGCGTGGTGGTGCCGGACCCGTCGAGGCCTTCCAGCACCACGAACCTTTGGAGTATAGTGGGTTCCACCGGCGCAGATTCTAATGAGAACGGCACGTTTTGTCATGATCGTCCTGCTCACCGCGGCAGCAATTGCCGCGAGCGGTCAATCCGCCGCGAGCTCGCAATCCACCACGAGCGGTCAAGCCTCGGCCGCGGCTCCCAACCCCATCGATCGGGACATCACCCTTGTCGGGAGGGACGAGGCTGCGCTGCCTCTGCCCGCGCCGTGGCAGCCTGTTCCATTCGTGTTTCCCAGCCTCGACCTGCAGAGACCCACCACACCGCTTTCGCCTCCAGTCGCACCGCCGTCGGGGGACTGGAGCGATTTCGCCCGGCAGGCGGGTTATACTTATGTCGGATGCGCCGGTGCCCCCGCCGGGGCACCCCATCCGCGGAATGGAGAGCCACAGTGTTCGACCTGATCAGGCAGGGCGGTCCGGTCATGGCGCCTATCATTCTCATCTCCTTCGCGGCCGTGGGCCTTATAATCGAGAGGGCCATCGCCTTTGCCCGGGCTCGCGAGAAGCGCGCGGACATCGGCGCGTGGGTGATCGAGCGGATGGAGAAGGGCGGCATGAGCGAGCTTGCCGCTGAGCTGGCCGACAGCGCCTCCCCCGAAGCGCGCGTCCTCCTGGAAGGGGTGAAGTGCCGCAACCTGCCCTCGGGTGAGCGGGAGCTACGAATGGAGGCCCGCGCGCTGCGCGAGATCGGCGCCCTCGAGAAGAACGTGTCGTACCTCTCATCAGTGGCCAACATCGAAACCCTGCTCGGTCTGCTCGGGACAGTCACTGGGATGATCCGCTCATTCATCAGCCTGCGCCTGTCGGGGGTCGCCGATCCCGCGGTGCTCGCGGGCGGAATCGCCGAGGCCCTGATCACGACGGCTGCCGGCCTGCTGATCGCGATCCCGTCGCTGATCGCCTTCCACGTGTTCCGCCAGATCATCAACCGAACCACCTCGCGCATCGAGCTCGCCTCGACCGACCTCCAGGTCTTCATCGCGCGCAGGAGGGGGCTGGCGTGAAGCTGCCGCGGAGGTGGGACGATGAGGGGGGCATCATCATGACGCCCCTCATCGACATGGTCTTCCTCACCCTGATCTTCTTCATGGTGAACGCCACCCTGTCGATCAATCCCGCGATCCGCATCGACCTGCCCCGTGCGCGCACCTCCCTGGGCGCCCTGAGCGAAGAGATAGTCGTGAGCGTGAAGGCCGACGGGGGCCTCTACATCGGCGAGCGGCTGGTGAGCGTCGAAGATTTCGGCCTGGAGCTGCGGCGCGAGATGGCACGGGTGGGCAAGCGCAGCATCCTGCTGCAGGGAGAGCGCACCATCTCGTACGAGCGCCTGATGGAAGTGATGGACCAGGCCAAGCTGGCGGGGGTCGGCCGCATCTCGCTCGCCACGACGCGGAAGACATCGCCGTGACGGGCATCATTCGACGCGGCATGCCCTGGGTCTTGTCCCTTCTCGTGCACGTCATTGTCGTGCTCATCCCCGTGCGCCTTGGGACCTTGGCGGGCTCGAGACAGGACCAGAAGCGCATCGAGCTTGTTTTCGATCAACCCGCCCCGCGCTCGGCAGCCGCGGCGTACGGTCTTCCCGCGCGCGAATGGAGCGCGCTGCCTGCCGATGCGGCACCTGCGCCCCCTCGTTCCTCGGCTCCCGCTGCTGACTCTCTCGCCGTGCCCTTCGACAACAGGCCCGTAGAAGCTCCCTCCGCTGATGCCGCTCTGTTCCCATCGCCGCGCGACGTGCTGGCCGATCTTCCTGCTCCCGCCGCCGCGCCGAGCCTGTCCGCCGAAGGCTCGGCAGCCCTCACTGCTCCCGCGCGCGATGCGGTCGTCGCCGCGCTCCCTTCCTCGGGGGCGCAGATCGGCTGGGAAGGGGCGGCGCGGAAGCTGATCCGCCGGCGCGATCCGCAGTTTCCCCGCATCCTGAGCGCCACGGGGCAGGAAGTGGAATGCGTGGCGCGCATCAGCGTCTCGCCCTCGGGCACCGTGACCAGGGTCGACATCGTGAAGAGCTCGGGGTACACGGAGATCGACGCGAGCATCGAGGGGGCGCTGCGTGACTACCTTTTCTCGAAGGTGGAGGGCAGGCAGAACGCGATCGGGACGGTGAGCTTCCGCTTCCGTCTGGAGAAGAGGGATTGAGAAAGACGCTGTCGCTCATCGCAGCCACCCTCGCCGCGGTTCTCCTCGTGGGCCTTGCAGCCGCGCTCGGTTCGGTGCTGAACAGGCAGATATCCTTGCGGATGACCGAGCTGAAGGCCAAGAGCATGGATGCCCTGGAAGCCTTCATCGGACGGCGAATCAGCTACGGGAGCATCTCGCCCTCCTTCTTGCGCTACCTCGAGATTCGCGATCTCACGATCTACGACTCGGGGGAATCGGGCGGTTCGGGGAAGGCCCTGCTCACGATCCACCGGCTGCGGATGTACTACAGCCTGACCAAGCTTCTGGCCCGGTGGGACCCCGTGGAGGCCTTGAGCGAGATCAGGATAGTGAACTCAAGCTTCTCGATCGACAGGGAAAGGGACAGGGACCTGATCGATCTCGCCGCCCGCCTGCTCGAGCCCCGGCCCGGCCAGAACGGGTTGCGGGCCCGGCTCACGGGCGCCGACGTAGACCTCTCCGTCGCCTCCCCGGAGGGCAGCTTCTCGCTGTCGCGGCTTTTCTTCGAGGTGGCGGCGAACGGGGAAATCATCGATCTGTCGCTGCGAGGAGACTGTGGAGGGTCCCTGCCAGCCGGGTTCTGGTTTTCCTCCTCGGTGAAAGCCACGGGCAAGCTGGGCCGGGACTTCGACTGGTCCGATCTGACCGTGCGCGTGGCTTCCTTTGACTCCTCGGCCTTCACGACGGGCAGGCAGACATTTCAGCTGGTCTGGAGAGGACGAGAGCTCACATTAGCCAAGATCCAGGACCGGTCCCCGATCGACCTGCGCCTCACGGCCGACCTGGACCGACGGGACGTGACTCTCTCGTTCAAGACGGATCAATTCCGACCCGACAGGCTCCTTCGACTTTCGGGGAAGCTCGCCCCGTACAACAAGTGGCTCGCGGCCCCCATGACAGCGTCGGGAAGCGCCACCTACAACCTCGACGCTCGATCCCTCGTTTACGACACCGATATTTCCGCGTCTTTCGCAGACCAGCTTCCTATCCGGGATGTCGAGCTCAGCTGCCGGGTGCGGGGGACGCGGAAGCAGGCCTGGTTTACGCCGCTTCACATGGACTCGCCGTCCGGTTCCCTCGACTTCATCGGCAACCTGCTTTTCGAGAACTACTTCCCCGAAGGGCTTCTCACCCTGGCGAACGTCGAAACCGGGAAGGGCGAAAAGCTGAACGCCACGGTCTCGATCGAGCGCATACAGGGCAGGCTCGCCATCGAGGGCGAACGCCTTGCGATCGGATCGCTCGCCCTCGATGGGCTTGACGCCTCCCTGTCGCCCGCGAAGGACGGTTTCCAGTTCACCTTGAAGACCTCGTTCGCCGATGCCCGCGACAACGAGCTCGAGGCGAGCGGCGCCGTGGCGAAGGGCATGGCATCGATCACCGCATCGCTGCGCGCCGTTCCGCCCGAAAGGCTGTACCGGCTTGCGGTGGCGGCGGGCATCCTTGCCGAGGAGCGCCATGACATCAGGTCGTTCCTCGAGCCCTTCGCCCTGAGCGCCGACCTTCGCGCGACCACGGACCTCGCGACCTTCTCTCTTTCCAGCCCGAAGCTCTCCCTGACGCGATGGGACGAGCCGGGGACGCGGCTCTCAGCGGCGATCGAAATGGGTCCCGACCATTTGTCCGTGACGGGGCTCGATGGCGCCTGGCGCGGCATCGCGGTTCAGGGTGACATCGCCAGTCGCTTGGAAGAGGCCGGGGGAAGGATCAGCTTCTCATCCGACATGCGCATCCAGGCCACTCCGTATTCCCTGAAGGGGACCTATTCGGACTCGGAGGGGCTCTCAGTCAAGGGCGCCTATGGCTTCTCGCTTGCGGCCAACCGAACCCGCGCGGGAAGTCTCTTCGTCAAGGCGCGCGCCGAGCGGCTGCCCCTTCCCCTGCCCGGGAAGCAGCAGATCGTCTCGTTCGACGCTCAGGGATTCTTCCCTCCGGACGGCGGATGGATGGTCGAATCACCGTCGCTCGTGCTGTACGACCTTCCGGTCCTCGAGTCGAAAACGAACCATACAGAGGTCTCGCTGCGTCTCGTGCCCGGCCGGCTCGAGCTGCCGCGGATCATTTTCTCTGACGGGTTTTCCACTCTGGAGGGGAGCGGGGGAGCCGACATCGCGCTCGGAGCGGATCCTTTCGACCCCCGGTTCCTCGAGGCGCTCTCGATCCAGGCCCGGGCGAGCCTCGCCTCGATCGGGTCGGCCGAGTCCTACGCCGTGAAGGGAGGCCTCGAAAAGGGTTCGCTCGCCGTCCAGGTCGACTTCGCCGGCTCTCCCCTTGCCCGGATCGGGAAGTTCGCCGTCAAGGGCCTGCTCGCGGGCAGCGGCGCCGTGACCGGGCCGGTTTCGGCCCCTGCCGTGGATTTCTCGGTGACGCTGAAGGAAGGCAAGCTGGGGACCGATCCCCTTTCGGCGACCGGGCGCGTGCGCCTGGCGAATGGGGTGCTCACGGTGCGGGACCTTGCCGCGGTCTACGTGTCGCACGGGTTGACCGGCGGAGCCGGAATCATGGAGCTCGCCAAAGGGACATTCGCGTTCTCCGCGCTCTACAAAGGCGAATGGTTCTCCGATATAGTGCGCTTCTCCGCGGGCCTTCAGGGAACCTTCTCGGGCAGGAGCTGGGATGCCTTCTCTCCCCGGCCCTTCAACCAGGACATCTCCGGCCGGCTCTCCCTCGTGGGCATCACCGTGAGCGGCACCTCGATGCCCCCCTGGGGGGTCGCTCTGAGGACGGAGCGCGGCTCGCTGCGCTTCGATGGGGGACCGGGGGACTCGATCCACGGCGCGCTCGACCCCGACATGGCCTTCCGTTTCACCACGGGAAGCCCGCTTCCCGTCGCGGCCAAGGCGGAAGGGAAGATCGTCGGGGATCGCCTGGCCTCGACGATCGAGGTGTCTTCCATCGATATGCGCGTGCTCAACCCGATGATGAAGAGCCCGATTATTTCGTTCACCTCGGGGATCGCCTCGGGCAGGGTCTCGATCGACGGGCCCGTGAACGATCCCGACTATCTCGGCAGCCTCGACTTGATAGGCGGCGGCCTGCTGTGCAGGAGGTATTCCCCCGATGAGGCGGGCCCCATCAGCACGCGCATCACTTTCGACCGCAAGATCTTCCGCACAGACAGGGTTGTGGCCTCCGTAGGAGGGGCGCGCATGAGCGGCCAGGCGCAGTTCATGGTCGACCACTGGGTGCCTGTCGGCTTCGACATCTCCCTGGCCACAGAACCGGGCACCCCCGTGCGCCTTGCGGCGAGCTTCGGCAGCCTGATCGCGGACGGCAAGGGAGCGGGCCAAGCGCGGATCGTCGGCGATGAGCGGCGCACGGACATCACGGGCAGCCTCGTGGTCACCGACTGCCGCATCACCCTCGGCCCGTACCCGGGAGGCGAGTTCGTCCCCGAGGAGCCGCCGACCTTCGTCGCTGTCACCGCTGAAACGGGAAAGCGCGTGGAGTTCTCGTGGCCCTCCGAGGCGTTCCCCGTGGTCCGCACGACGGCCACCCCGGGCGGAAAGGTTGCGATCACCTACAGAGGGGACACGGGCGGCTACACGGTGAAGGGCTCGACGGGCGTTCTGGGCGGGGAGATTTTCTACTTCGATCGAAGCTTCATCGTGAAGAGCGGGACGATCGGCTTCGACGAGACCGAGCAGGCCTTCGATCCCCGCATTACAGCGCGCGCGGAGGTGCGCGAGTGGGACCCCCGCTCGGGCGAGGAGGTGAAGATCTACCTCGACGCCGACAGCAGGCTGAGCGAGTTCTCGCCCCGGTTCAGCTCCGATCCCACCCGCACCGACGTGGACATCCTCGCCATGATCGGGGCGCCGATCTTCGGACGCGCCGAGGAGCAGGGCCTGGGCATGTCCGCCCTGATGCTCTCGAGCGACATCCTGTCGCAATTCGGGCTCCTGCGCCCCTTCGAGCGCAAGGTGCGAGAGCTGCTGAATCTCGACATGTTCTCGATCCGCACGCAGCTGATCCAGAACCTTGTGGCCGAGAAGCTCTTCGGATCGGCCGTCAATCCCCTTGACAACACGGCCGTGTCTCTTGGAAAGTATCTCGGCAACGATCTGTTCCTGGAGATGCTCGTGAGACTGCAGTCCCGGCCGACCGCGCCCGGCGAGCTCAGCCCCGCCATCGGGCTGCGCTCGGACGTGGAGCTGAACCTCGAGTGGGCGACCCCCTTCTTCCTGCTCGAATGGAGCTTCCTCCCGCGGACCCCCGAGACCCTCTTCCTCGCGGACAACTCTCTGTCGATGAAGTGGAGGTACTCCTACTGAGGAGTAGACGTACGACCCAAGGAGCATCTATGACCCGCGCCGCGCGAACCCTCGCCCTTCTCCTTCTTTTCGTCTCGCTCGCTGCCGGCCTGCCGGCCCAGAGCGCCGACGCGGAGGAGTGGTATATCGGAAAGCCGATCAGCGACTTCACGTTCACGGGACTCGTGACGGTGAAGGCCGACGACCTGCGGGCGATCGTGAAGCCCTACATCGGGCGCAGCTTCTCCCTCGAGCTGCTGTGGGAAGCGCAGGCGAAGCTCTTCGCTCTCGATTCCTTCGAGTCGATCGAGCCCAACGCCAACCCCGCCGACGAGACGCGCGCGGCTGTCGTGATCGAGTTCGTCGTGAAGGAGCGCCCGACGATCACGTCCATCGAGATCTTGGGGAACACCGGGCTGCGCTCGGGTGAGATCCTGGACAAGATCGTGCTGAAGAAGGGCGACCTCTCCAATCCCGGCAAGCTCAAGGCCGACGAGGAGGCGATCCGCGCTCTGTACCTGGACAAGGGATACACGGACATCGCGGTCACCGGCTCGACGCTGGAAGCCGAGACGCCGGGGACCGTGAAGCTCAGCTTCCAGATCGTCGAGGGCATGCCGACGACCATCCGGGAGGTGCGCTTTTCGGGCAACTCCTTCGCCTCCGAGAGCACGCTGCGAAACCTCATGAAGACCAAGCCTCAGGCCCTGTTCAACAGCGGGGTGTTCCAGGAGGCGAAGCTCGCGGAGGACACGCAGGCCATCGTGGACTACTACGGCGACCACGGTTATGTGGACGCGAAGGTCGAGAGGGTGGAGCGGACGATCGAGACCCAGGAAGGGCGCCGCTCGCTGGTGCTCACCGTCTACCTCACCGAGGGGGAGCAATGGATCTATGGGGGGGTCGCCTTCAGCGGCAACCTGATCTTCCCCACCGATCGTCTTGCGGCGCTCGTCACCCAGAAGACGGGGAAACCGGTCAGCGCGAAGAAGCTGCAGGCCGACTTCCAGCGCGTGCAGGGTCTGTATTACGAGAACGGCTACATCTTCAATCCCTTCGAGCTGAAGGAAAACCGCGATCCGGCCACGCACACGATCTCCTACATGATGGCGATCACCGAGTACGACAAGGCCCACATCGAGAGCATCATCTTCAAGGGCAACACGAAGACCGACGACAGCGTCCTGCGCCGGGGCCTGCCCTTCCAGGAGGGGGACATCTTCAACAGGGCCAAGGTGATCGAGGGCTACCAGTACCTGGTCAACCTCCAGTATTTCAAGACCGTGCAGCCCGAGTTTCCGCAGGGCTCGGCGCCCGGCTTGATGAACGTGGTGTTCAACCTCGAGGAGACCAGCACCGCGGATATCAACTTCGGCGTGGTGTTCTCGGGAGGCGAGTTCCCCGTGTCGGGCACCATCAAGTGGAACGAGCGCGACTTCCGCGGCATGGGCCAGACTGTGGGCGTGAACCTCGAGGCCTCGCCGATCAAGCAGACGGTGGCGCTGAGCTTCTACGAGCCGTGGGTGCTCGGAGTGCCATGGTCCGCGGGGGTCTCCCTCTCGTTCGTGCATTCCTCACAAAGGGATGTCCTCCAAGATATCCTCGCGCCGATCTTCAGCGACGACCAGGTCGACGAGGCGGCCCCCGACCCGTACTCGACCCACCAGGAATACCTGGACGCGGTTGCGGCGGGGTTGGTGATTCCCCTGCAATACCTGATGACCTACGACTCCTACGACCTCAGCCTCGGGCTGAACACGGGCTACAGGTTCAAGGTCCCCTTCGGGGCGCTGGGCGTGCGGGGCTTCTGGGCGCCGCAGCTCCGCCGCATCGACTATGACACGATGACCTACAGGCCCTACGAGAAAAGCGTGCGAGACAACCAGGGCCGCGTGAGCTTCATCGATAAGCTGAGCGCCTCCGTCTACGTAGACGGCAGGGATTTCTACCTCAACCCCACGAAGGGTTTCTATGCGAGCCAGGCCATGGGCTTCACGGGAGGGATCCTCTTCGGCGACAGGCACTACATCCGCTCCGATACTGCGCTGGAGGGCTTCCTCACGCTCCTGGACCTCCCGGTGTTCGAGAACTGGAGCTTGCAGTACGTTCTGGCCGCGCACTCGGGCGTCTCGCTGATTCTGCCCCAGTTTCACGGAACCGGCACGGGCGCCCCTTGGGCGTGGGGGACCGTGACCGACTACACGGACCTGCTGTACATCGACGGTATGACGGTAGGGAGGGGCTGGCGGCAGACGTATGGCCACGCCCTCTGGGACACCAAGATCGAGCTGCGCATGCCCCTTGCCAAGGAAGTGCTCTGGGGCGTCTCCTTCTTCGATGCCGCCGCTTTGTGGGACTCCCCCGAGGCGATGGGCAAAATGTCGATGAATGATTTCTATTTCTCCTTCGGCATGGGGCTGCGCTTCACCATCCCGCAGTTCCCCATCCGCCTGTACCTCGGCAAAGGCTTCCGTATCCGGGATGGGGTGGTGGTGTGGAAGGACGGCGACCTGAACCTCGGCAACAACGTGTCCCTCAGCTTCATCATCTCCCTCGGTGGAGACGTGTTCTAAGGAGGTCGGCGATGAGACGGCTCTCCCTGCGCATTCCCGTCCGCCTGCTCGCCGCGGCGTTCGGCGTGGCGTTCGGCGCGGCGCTCGCCGCTCCGCTTGCGGCTCAGCAGGTGACGAAAGTGGGGATCTGCGACTTCACGAAGGTGCTCAGCACCGCCTACCGCGAGTCAAAGACGGTGCGGGACTGGGAGGCGGCCAAGGCCGACTACCAGAAGGAGGTCTCCACGACCTCGAAGGAGATCACCGACCTGGAGAGCCAGAAGCTCGACGCCGATAAGGCGGGAAACCGCGAGCTCTCCCTCTCGCTCGAGAAGAAGATCGCCGACCGCAAGCAGTACCTGGACAACTTCAGGCGGGTTCGAGGTCAGGTACTTCAGCAGCAGGCCGAGAAGGCGCTCACCGGCCAGGTGGTGCGCGACATCCTCAGCGCCATCAACCTCGTGGCCGAGCAGGAGGGCATGTCGCTCGTGTTCCGAAGCGACGGCACCTACGGGGAGTCGATCATCTACAGGCTGCCCGAGGTCGACGTCACCGAGAAGGTGATCAAGGAGCTCTTCAGCAGGGCGGGCAAGACCTATACGGGCGGGGGCCAGTAGGGGGTGGGAAGGGTTCTCGCTGTCGATACCGGGACCCGCCGGGTCGGGCTGGCGATCACGGACCCCCTGGGGATGATCTGCTCTCCCCTGAAGACGATTCCCTTCGTTTCGGAAAGCTCTCTCGCCCGCTCGCTCACCGCACTGTGCCGGCAGATGGATGTATCGCTCGTCGTGATCGGCCTGCCGCTGAGCGCTGACGGCTCGGAGGGGGAGGGGTGCGCACGCGCTCGGCGCATCCGTGAGCGGCTCATCGCCGATGAGATCGACTGCGAGATGTGGGACGAAAGCTGGTCAAGCCGGGACGCATCCGAGGCTCTCGCGGCTGCGGGGACCGGCCGGCGCGCCAGGAAGGAGCGCCTGGACAGCGTGGCCGCATCGCTTTTCCTCCGCGACTACATCGAAAGCTCATCTCGCGGCACGGGAGGGTGACGAGGCCGCCATGGCAGAACCGACCCCCATGATGGCGCAATACAGGAGGATCAAGGAGCGCTTCCCGGATTCGCTTCTTTTCTTCCGGCTCGGGGATTTCTACGAGATGTTCGAGACGGACGCGAAGGAAGCCTCCTCGCTGCTCGAGCTGACCCTGACGCAGCGCCAGGGCGTGCCGATGTGCGGCATTCCCTACCACGCATCGGCAACCTACATCTCGCGCATTCTCTCGGCGGGACGCAAGGTCGCCATCTGCGAGCAGATGACACCGCCCGGCAAGGGCCTCGTGGACCGCGAGGTGATGGAGGTGATCACCCCCGGCACCGTGCTCGACGACAGCTACCTCGCCAGAGGAGAGAACAACTACCTCATCGCCCTCGGCAGGACGGGAGAGTCGCTCGGGCTCGCCTACGCCGACCTGTCAACAGGCGAGTTCGCCGCCACCTCATTCCCGTTCGCCGCTCGGGAAGAGAGGCTGAAGGAGGAGCTGCACAGGCTCGACCCGCGCGAGGCCATCACGCAGGAATCGCTCTTCGCAGAGGATACGGTCACCCGTCGGCTGCTGGAGGAGCGGGAGGGCCTGCTGGTCAACCGCTACCCCGATTGGAGCTTCGATGCCGAGGCGTGCGGGCGCAGGCTGGAGAAGCAGCTCTCCGTAGCGAACCTGAAAGGCTTCGGGCTGCGCGACGGCTCGCCCGAGATCCCCGCCGCGGGGGTGATACTCGAGTACCTCGGCGAAACATCCAAGAGGGCACTGGGCCACATCCGCTCCCTCTCGGTCCGCGCTGAGGCGCGCTTCGTGAGCCTCGACGAGGCTACGCAGAAAAACCTCGAGCTGCTTTCCAACCTCCAGGACGGCAGCCGCCGTTATTCGCTCCTGGAGGTCCTCGACCAGACCCGCACGTCGCTGGGCGCGCGCGCGATGCGCCGGCGCATCCTCGCCCCGCTCAAGGACAGGGCGGGGATCGAGGAGAGGCTCTCTGCCGTGGACTCCTTCTACCGGGACCAGGTCCTGCTGTCTCGGCTGCGCCAGGCCCTGGGGAGCGTGCTCGACCTGGAGAGGCTCACGGCGCGCGTGGCGATGGACAGGGCGAACGCGAAGGACCTGCTTGCGATCAAGTCGACGCTCCAGGCTGTCCGCTCGATCGGAGAGTTGCTCGCCTCCTCGCCCGCGCACGCCGCGCTTGCCCAGCCCATTCGAGCCGTCGGCGAGCAGACGGAGGCGGCGGTCGATCTGCTCGACAGGGCGATCGACGAGGAGCCCTCCATCCTCCTCACAGAGGGCGGCCTCATCCGCCGGGGCTACGACGCGGAGCTGGACAGGCTGCACGGGCTGAAGGATGACGCAAGGGGCGTGCTGGACGCCTACCTGCGGGAGGAGCGCGAGGCGACGGGGATCGGCTCGCTCAAGCTGCGCTACAATCGGATCATCGGCTACTCCTTCGAAGTGACGAAGTCCAACCTCCCCCTCGTCCCGCCGCGCTTCATCCGCCGCCAGTCCCTTGTGGGCGGCGAGCGCTACACGACCGATCGCCTTGCCGACCTGGAGAGCGAGATCAACGACGCATCCGAGCGGATCGTCGAGATCGAGAAAAACCTTTTCCTCGAGGTGCGCGCCCGGATCAAGCAGGGGGTGGCGTGGATGCTGGGGTTGTGCGAGGCGGTCGCGGAAATGGACGTGCACCAGTCCTTTGCGTTCGCCGCCACCGTGCACGGCTACGTGAAGCCTCGCCTCGCCGACGCCCCGCGCCTCTCGATTCGCGAGGGCAGGCACCCCGTTGTGGAGGCGCACCTCCCCGGGGGGGCCTTTGTGCCGAACTCGCTCGAGCTCGACGGCGAGGGGCGATCGTTCATCGTCCTCACGGGGCCGAACATGGCGGGCAAATCCACGTTTCTCCGTCAGGCCGCTCTCATCGTGCTCATGGCGCAGATCGGCTCCTTCGTGCCCGCCGCGGACGCCGAGATCGGGATCGTGGATGCGATCTTCTGCCGGGTAGGCGCCACGGACAACCTCGCGCGAGGCGAGTCGACGTTCCTGGTCGAGATGAACGAAACGGCGCACATCCTGCGCGCGGCCACGGCGCAAAGCCTGCTGATCATGGATGAGATCGGCAGGGGGACGAGCACGCGCGACGGGCTGGCGATCGCGTGGGCGGTGGGCGCGCACATCCAGGAGCACATCAGGGCGCGGACACTTTTCGCCACGCACTTCCACGAGCTCACGCGCATCGAGCACCCGCGCGTGGCAAACCTCTCGATGGACGTGCGCGAGACCGGAGGCGAGGTCGTTTTCCTCAAGCGGGTCAGGGAAGGCCCGTCGGACAATTCGTACGGCATCCACGTCGCCAAGCTCGCGGGCCTTCCCGCCGAGACGATTGCCGCTGCCGAGAAGATCCTCGCGACGCTGAACGCTGATGGAGGGCTGCTGCCCGCAGGGTCGCCCGATGCGCTGCCTGGGGCTGCCCCCGCTTCGATCCCTCTGACCCCTCCGCCCCAGCCACCTGGCCAAGCCTTCCTTTTCACGCCCGAGGAGCTGGTTCTGAAGGAGCTTCACGGCCTGCGCATCGAGGGCATGACACCACTGGAAGCTTTGAACAGGATCGCGCGCTGGAAGGAAGAGCTCGGCGGGAGAGGCGATGCCTGACAGAGGGCTGCTGGCCGAGATCCTCTTCCCCGGCCGCTGCCTTCTTTGCGGGAAATGGCTGCTGTTCGCGGGCGGCGATGGCTCAGGCGGCGGCTCGGGTTGCGGCCTGGGCGATCGCTCCGGCAACGGCTCGCCGGTCTGCGGCGATTGCCGGGCTGCCCTTGAGCCTCTCTCGGGGGAGCGCTGCGTGGTGTGCAGCATGCCGCTTTCCTCTGAGCGCGGGGCATGCATGCGCTGCCGGAGTGCGGACTACGCCTTCGATTCGAACTATTCGGTATTCGCCTACGGGGGGCCGGTACGGCAACTGATCTCGGGGTACAAGTTCGGCGGCCGGACCCGCCTGGCCAGGTTTTTCGCCTCGTACCTTGCGCCGGTCATCGGGGCAAAGTTTCCCGGCCGGCCCGTGGTTCCCGTGCCGCCCCGTCCGAACCGGCGGTCGCCGGACGCCGTAGAAAGGATCGTACGGCTGCTGGCGCGCGCGCACGGGCTGCCGGTCTGCCGCTGCCTAGAGCGTACGGGCGGCATCCCGCAGAAATCGCTCGACTTTGTCCAACGCGCGGAGAATCTTCGAGGACGGATCCGGGTGGTCGCGGGCCAGGCCCGTGGAAGGGTGCCGTCCGCTGCCGTGCTCCTGGACGATGTTTTCACCACCGGCGCAACGGCCGACGCGTGCGCCCGCGCGCTGCGGGAGGCGGGGTGCGCGGCCGTCGCCGTTGTCACCATTGCCATCGATTGACAAGTTCCTTCGATTCGTGTATCTTTCGAGAATAAAGAGTCGGTCCAACGACTCTTTTTTGTTGAGGGAGGCAATGTGCCCGGGTACCTCGACGCGGAGATACGAGCGGCGATCGAACCCGTTCTTTCGGGGATGGGGTTCTCGCTGGTGGAGTTGTCGGTTGGACGGCTCAAGGGATCCACCCACGTCTCCGTCGTGCTGTACCGCGGGGGCGGCGTGGGGATCGACGAGTGCGCGGAGGCTTCCCACCTGCTGCTGCCTCGCCTGGAGACCCTCGAGGGGCTGGACGACGTGAGCCTCGAGGTGAGCTCGCCCGGCATCGAGCGGCAGATCCGCAGCCCGGCGGAGTACGAGATCTTCAAGGGCCGCGGGGTTCGAGTGCTCGCGGGAGAAGAGACGGAGTGGATCGGGGGGATCATCGACGGCGTGGAGGGCGGCACCCTGTGGCTGAAGAGGGGAAGGGAAAGGAAAGGGTTCGCGATTTCCGGCATCCGGAAGGCGCGACTGGAGTTTTCAGAAGAGATCAAGGAAGCTGAAAATGCAGTCTGAATTGTCGCAGGCAATCAAGCAGCTCGTGCAGGAACGGGGGATCCCCGAGGACCTCGTCATGAAGACGGTCGAGAACTTCCTGCTCGCGGCATACAAGAAGAAGTACGGCGTCATGGACAACGCCGTCGTGCGCTTCAGCGACGACGGCAGCGAAGTCACCCTCTTCGCCAAGAAGAAGATCGTCCTCGAGGATGAGATGGAGGATCCCGTCTACGAGATTCCCCTCGAGGAGGCGTTGGAGCTGAACGAGGAGTGCGAGGTCGGCGACGAGCTCCTGATCGAGATCAATCCCAAGGAGTTCGATAGGGTTTCTGTCCAGAGCGCCAAACAGAAGGCCCGCCAGGGCCTGCGCGAGATCCAGAAAGACACCCTCTATTCCGAGTTCAAGGATAAAGTCGGCGAGATGATCATCGGCTACTACCAGCGCGAGAGGAACGGCAACATCTACGTCGACCTCGGCAAGACCGAGGGGATCCTCCCGAAGAAATACCAGTCCCCGCGCGAGATCTATCATCCGAACGACAGGATCAAGGCCCTGATCTACGAGGTGGTGAAGACCCCCACCGGCTTGCAGATCGTGCTCTCGCGGAATCACGCGGAGTTCGTGAAGAAGATCTTCGAGCTCGAAGTCCCCGAGATCTACGACAAGACCATCGAGGTCTTCAAGATCGTGCGCGAGCCGGGCTACAGGACCAAGATTGCCGTGCGCTCCACGCGCGAAGACGTGGATCCCGTCGGCGCGTGCGTCGGACTGAAGGGCGTGCGGATCCAAGCCGTCGTGCGTGAGCTCGAAGGTGAGAAGATCGACATCCTGCGCTACTCCGTCGACCAGCGCACCTTCATCAAGAATGCGCTCTCGCCCGCCGAGGTGAACCAGATCATCATCGTGGACGAGGCGAAGAAGCTCGCCCTGGCCATTGTGCCCGACGCCGCATTCTCGCTCGCCATCGGCAAGCAGGGGCTGAACGTCCGCCTGGCCAACAGGCTCACCGACTGGAACATCGACGTGAAGACCGAGACCCAGTTCGCCGAGATGGACTTCTCCGCGGACGCCAAGCGCGCGGTTTCGGCGCTGTTCGGCGATACCGAGGAGGAGATCCAGAAGATCTCCGAGCTGCCCGGCATCGAGCCTCGGCTCGTCGAGATCCTCGAGAGGGACAAGATCACCGATATCGAAGCGCTCGTGGCTCTCACCCCCGAGCAGATGGCAGCTCTCGAGGGCATCACGCCTGAAGACGTGCAAACGCTGAACAGGATCATCGAGGAGAACGTCGAGATCGTCGAGGAGGAGCCCGAGGCCGTGAGCGAGGCCGAAGGCGCCGAGGGCGCTGCAGTCGCCGAAGGCGAACTAGGCACCGAAGGCCCGGCAGTGGAAGAGGGCGCGGAAGTCGCCGAACGCGCTGTTGCCGCCGAGGGCGCTGAAGATGCCAAGGGCATCGAGGGCGCTCCTGACGGTTCGCAGGCGGTTCAGGAAACGGCAGCGGCGACAGCCGCGGAAGTCGCCGAGGGCGCCGAAGGCGCTTCAAGCGTCGAGGAAGTGGTTGAGGAAGACACGTACGAATGTCCCGAGTGCGGCACGGCGATCACTCCTGACATGGCCACTTGTCCAAACTGCGGCGTCGGTTTAACCTTCGAGGACGGCGCCGAGGAAATCGCAGGGGAAGAGTAGAGGCGGTATGCCAGAGGAACTGGACAGCAAGAAGAAGCTCAAGACCACCCTCATCAAGCACAAGAAAGAGGAGGAAGCTCTTCCATCCGTCGAGGCGGAGGCTTCTCCCGAGAAGAAGAAGGTGGTGGTGGTCAAGAAGCGGGTGGTGGTCGTGAAGAAGATGGGGGCGGAGCCCGGCGAGCGCGGAGCGGAACCCAAACCTTCCGTGCGCGAGGCCGAGCCAGGGACCCCGCACCCCCCGTCGGCACGCGGCCCCGCGCGGGCAGCCGAGCCGCACGCCGCGCGTGGGGAGCCGTCCGCAGCGCCCGCTCACAAGCCGTCGGCCGCGGCCGGCGCTCAGACC
>CAYGXO010000029.1:0-8920 GCA_964353885.1 uncultured Spirochaetaceae bacterium | reverse complement strand
GAAACAGGGCGGGAGTGACCATGTTGACGCGCTCGTCCGTGCACTGGGCGGCGAGGATGGTGGCCACCAGGAGCTGGAACGGGTCAGCGTAGTCCAGCATGCACCGGGCGTCGGGGTACTGCGCAATCAGCAGGCGTGCGATCTCACGTGCGCGCTTCGCGCGCGCGGCTTCGCCGCGAGCCCCCTCGCGCTCAGCCCCCTTTGCGATCGCTGAAAAACGCATCGATCTCCTCCACGCTCATGCAGTTGATCGTCTCTTTCTTCCCGAGCCACGCCTTGCGGGCCATGGCGACGCCGTAGCGCATGTCGTCGAATCCCCCGATGTCATGCGCATCGGGATCGATCGCGATGCGGATCCCCCGGCGCGCCGCGCGCTTGAGCACCTCCCAGCCGGGGTCGAGCCGGTGGGGATTGCAGTTGTGCTCGAGGGCAACCCCGTTCGCCGGCAGGGCCGCCAGCACCCTTTCCTCGTCATACGGGTACCCTTCGCGCGAGAGCAGGAGCCTGCCGCTCGGATGCCCGAGGATCGTGAGCCGGGGATTCGCGATCGCCCTGAGCAGCCTCTCGGTCGCAGCCTCGCTCGCCATCGAGAGTTTCGAGTGGACTGAACCGATGACGAAGTCAAGCGCATCGAGGACCTCGTCGGGGTAGGCCAGGGCTCCGGCGGAGAGTATGTCGGATTCGATTCCATGGAAGATCCGAAAGGGCGCGAGCGCTGCGTTGAGCGCCGCGATCTCGGCGGCCTGCGCGGCGAGCGACTCGATCGAGAGGCCCCCCGCGTAGGCAGCCGTTCGCGAATGATCGCTCACGCACAGGTACGCGTAGCCTCGGCTGATGCACTCGCGGGCGAGCTCATCGAGTGAGCGGCGCCCGTCGGATGCGGATGTGTGGACGTGGATCATCCCGTGGATGTCCGGAGGCTCCACGAGCGCGGGCAGCGACCCTGCCTCCGCCGCCTCGATCTCTCCATCCGCTTCCCGGATCTCTGCAGGGATCCAGGCAAGCCCAACGTGCCGATAGACATCGATCTCCGTCCGCGACGGAAACGCCTTGCCCGTTGAATCGAACACCCCGTACTCGCTCATCTTCAAACCCATCGCCTTGGCTCGCGAGCGCAGGAGGGTATTGTGCTCCTTGGAGCCCGTAAAATGCTGGAGCGCGGAGGCATGCGACTCGGCGGCGATGATGCGGAAATCCACCTGCAGGCCCTGGCGCCGGACGGAGACTTTCGTGTCGCCTGCGCCGATCACGGCCGGACCGTCCGGACCCGAGTCGGCGAACGAAAGGAGAATCTCCTGGATCTTTTCTGGGTCCACCTTCGCCTTTGGAATAAGGAGAATGTCGATGTCCTTGAAAACCGTTTTTCCCCGGCGCAGGCTGCCGGCGATCTCCGCGCTTGCGAAGAGAGTCGAGGCTTCCGCGAGGCCAACAAGCTCCTCCCCGATCGCGAGCGCCTCGGAGTACAGCCGGCTCGACTGCGTGGTCTTTCGAAACTCGATCGATTTCAGGACATTGGCCTGCATTTTCTCGCCGAAGCCGGCGAGGGACACGAGCCGGTTCTCCCGGCAGGCGTACTCCAGCTCACCCAGCGTCGAGACGCCCAGGGAGTCGTACACGGCCCGCACGCGCTTCGGACCCATGCCGGACAGGGAAAGCAGATCCGTGATGCCCGGCGGAAACGCGGCGGTGAGCGCGTCGAGAAGGCGCGAGTGGCCGCTCGACACAACATCCTCGATCACTTCCGCGATGCCCTTGCCCACGCCCTTGATTTCCGCCAGCCGACCCTGCGCGCACAACTCGACGACGCTGTCGGGGCGCTTTTCGACGGCGCGCGCCCCGTTCTCGAACGCCCTCGCCTTGAAGGGGTTCTCGCCCGAGAGCTCGCTGAAGACCGCGATCCTGCGCAGGGTATCGGCGATGCCACGGTTGTCCATGACGGCGGGAATTCTACCCGTGGGCGCCGCGCGTGTCCACGCGGGCTCTGTCCATGCGGGCACTTGACACAAATGATCGAGTTGCATATTTATTAGGGCTTCTTATATTTATTCTCAAGGAGAGCCCATGTGCGGCATAGTCGGCGGAATTGATACGAACGGGGGAAGGATGGGGGGCGAGGAGTTCATCCGAGCCATCAGCGTCCAGCGCGACAGGGGCAACGGGCTCGGCGGGGGATTCGCGGCGTACGGAATTTACCCTGGTTTCGAGAAGTTCTACGCCCTGCACATCGCCTGCGGCACCGAGGGCGCGGCGCGCGCTGCCGACGACTTCATCAAGAACCATTGCTACGTGAAGGTCGCCGAGGACATCCCGACCCGCGACCTGGAGGCGATCCAATGGCACCCCATGATGCGCCGCTACTTCGTGGTGCCGGGGCCCTCCAACGAAGACCTCAAGCTCTCCAACATGGCACCCGGATCCGCCCTGCAGGGCGGAGAGGCCATGGACGCGTTCATGAAGAAGTTCGTCTTCGACTTCAACAAGACCATCCCCGGATCGTTCGTCATGTCCTGTGGGAAGAACATGGGCGTGTTCAAAGGCGTTGGGTACCCCGAGGACATCGGCCGATTCTTCATGCTGGACAAGATGGAGGCCTCGATCTGGATGGTGCACAGCAGGTTCCCGACCAACACGCAGAGCTGGTGGGGCGGTGCGCACCCGTTCACCCTGCTGGAATGGTCGGTGGTGCACAACGGCGAGATCACCTCCTACGGCGTCAACCGCAACTACCTCGAGATGTTCGGCTACGAGTGCTCGTTGAAAACCGACACCGAGGTCATCAGCTACCTGTTCGATCTCCTTGGCAGGGAGAACGGGTTGGCGATCGGTGACGTGTGCACCGTCCTCTCTCCTCCGCTGTGGGAGGACATCGACAGGATCGAGGAGCCGGCCGAGCGCGCAAAGACGACTCATCTGCGCCAGTACTACCCGCAGGCGCTGCTGAACGGGCCTTTCGCAATCCTGGTGTCGGACGGACGGAGCCTCATCGCGATGAACGACCGGTCCAAGCTGCGGCCCCTTGTTGCGGCCAGGCGCGGCGGGCAGGTGTTCTTCTCGAGCGAGGAGTGCTCCTTCCAGATCCTCTGCCCCGACAGGGAGGAGACGTGGATGCTCAAGGGAGGCAAGCCCGAGATCGTGAAGATGAAGGAGGCTCAGAGTGCCGTCGCCTGATGGGCTCTCCCTCTCGATGGCGCGCAACTGGCGCCACCAGCCCAAGTTCGTCCCCATGTTCGACCTCGCGCGCTGCACCCGCTGCGGCCTGTGCGCGAAAGCGTGCAGCTGGGGCGAGATTCGTCTTGTCGTCGAGTCTGTGAAGGACGGCAAACCAGTCACCATCCCCGTGGCGAACAGGAGCTCCTGCGGCGCCTGTCATTACTGCGAGAAGCAATGCCCCGAGGAGGCGATCTCGATCGTGGAGACCCCTTTCGTCTCCTCACACACGTACTGGCGCAAGCACCAGAAGAACCTCTGGCGACAGGTGGACCCGGCAGAGCCGGGGCACGTGCTGCTGGTCTCAAGCGGCGCGGACTCCGAGGCGATCAGCTACTTCGACCATCTCCAGTTCGACGCCTGCCAGGTCACCAATCCGCCGATCGATCCGCTGCGCGAGCCCATGGAGCTGCGCACCTACCTCGGCCGGCGATCCTTCGACGCGCCGGGGGCATCGACGCAGCAGGCGCCACCCCTGCTGCGCCTGGCGACCCCGATCCTCTTCTCGGCCATGAGCTTCGGGTCGGTCAACCTACGCGTGCAGCTCGCTGAGGCGCAGGCAGCGCGCGAGCTGGGCACCTTGTGGAACACGGGGGAGGGCGGGCTGCATGAGCAGCTGGAGCCCTACAGGGATGTCACGATCGTGCAGGTCGCCTCGGGCCGGTTCGGCGTAAGCCCGCGGTTCTTCGAGAACTCGACCGCTGTCGAAATCAAGATCGGCCAGGGGGCCAAGGCGGGCATCGGCGGGCATTTGCCGGGCGAGAAGGTGACGCAGGAGATCTCGAAGACTCGGATGATCCCCGAGGGCTCCGACGCGCTGTCGCCTGCTCCGCCCCACGACATCTACTCCATCGAGGACCTTCGTCAGCTCATCTTCGCGATCAAGGAGACCACGCGCTACGAGAAGCCGGTTTCCGTGAAGGTCTCAGCCGTGCACAACATCGCGCCGATCGTCGCAGGCATCGCCCGGGCAGGGGCGGACATCATCGCGATCGACGGTTTCCGAGGCGGCACGGGCGCCGCGCCCCGCTGGACCCGGCAGTACACGGGCATCCCGATCGAGATCGCCATATCCGCGGCGGACAGGCGCCTGCGCGAGGAAAAGATCCGCCACACGGTGTCGCTCGTTGCAGCGGGCGGGATCCGAAACTCGGCCGACGTGCTGAAGGCGATCTGTCTCGGCGCGGATGCAGTGTATCTGGGGACCTCCGTGCTCGTAGCCCTCGGCTGCGGAGTCTGCCAGCGCTGCTACGCGAGCACGTGCAGCTACGGCATCACCACCAATCGCCCGGACCTCGCCGAGAGGCTCGACGTGGATGCGGCCCGGGAGGCGCTGGTCGGCCTCGTGTACGCGTGGTCTGAGGAGATCAAGGAGCTGATGGGAGGGATGGGGATCAACACGATCAGCTCCCTTGTGGGCAACCGCGAGAGGCTTCGCGGTCTTCATCTGACCCGGGAGGAGCTCGCCACCCTCGGGGTGAGGCAGGCCGGGGAGTAATGCGTTGAGAACCTGCACCATCGACGTGGGCATCATGCACTACAGGGACCTCAATGCCCTCATCCGCGAGCGGATCATCGAAGGCTGCGCCGAGATCGTGCTGGAGGGCGTGACGGGCCAGCGCTACATCGGAGCGGGGCTTGACAGGGGGGTGAAAATTCAGGTCCGGGGCATTCCCGGACAGGACCTCGGCGTGTTCATGGGCGGCGCCGAGATCGAGGTGTTCGGCAATGCGCAGGACGGCGTGGGCAACACGATGAACGACGGCGCCCTCGTCATCCATGGCAGCGCGGGGGACATCCCCGGCCACATGATGCGAAACGGCAGGATCTTCATCCGCGGGAAGGCGGGCTTCCGGGCTGGGATCATGATGAAGGAGTACCAGACCAGCCACCCGGTGATGATCATAGGCGAGTCGGCGGGGGACTATCTCGGCGAGTACATGGCCGGCGGAACCATCGTCGTGCTGGGCCTGGGCTGCGCGGAGGGGAAGAGCCCCGTCGATATGCACGTGGCCTCGGGCATGTTCGGCGGCACGATCTATGTTCGCGGGCTGATCGCCCCCTGGCAACTGGGCGGAGGCGCCGTGATTTCCCGCGCGACCTCGGCGGACATGGAGAGCATCGTTCCTCACATCGACGACTTCTGCAGAGTCTTCGGCTTGAGCAAGCCGGCGGTGCTCGACTCTCCCTACAGCGTCATTCGGGCAGCGGGCGAAAGGCCATACGGCAATCTCTACGTTCACGGCAACAAGACCGGCCGGGGCCTTCGCCCCACGCACAGAAACCTGACTCCGCCCTGCGCCGCGGCCTGTCCGATCGGCATCCCCAATCCCGTCATCATCAGGAAGATCCGCGAGGACAGGGTCGCGGAGGCGCTCGACCTCATTGACGAATACACCCCGTTCCGCTACTCGTGCTGCGGGATCGTCTGCCCGGGCCTCTGCCGGGCCGCATGCTCGCGAAACCTTCTGGACGAGCCCGTTCGCATCGACGAGATTGCGCGCCGCTATGCGCCTCAGAAGGCGCCTGCGGCCGGACGCGAGGTCGAGCGCGAGATCGAGCGCGACGAGACCATCGCGGTGATCGGCTCAGGCCCCGCGGGGCTCTCCGCCGCGTGGCAGCTCGCGCGCCGGGGGTATGGGGTCGAGGTGTACGAGAAGGAGGAGGACATCGGGGGAAAGCTCACGCACAACATCCCCGAGGAGAGGCTTTCACGCGAGGACGTCGAGCGAGACCTCTCCCGGATCAGGGCCATGGGGATCGAGATCCACGCGGGGACGGCAGTCGACAGGGGGCTATTCGCGAAGCTGCGAAAGCGCCATGCGGCCGTGGTCGTGGCCGTCGGCGCGCAAAAACCGCGCGCACTCGGTTTTCCCGGGGAGGAGAACGCGGTGTCTTCCTTCGCGTTCCTCAGATCCTTGCGGGCAGGCAGCATGGAGTGGGATCTGAAGGGGAAGCACGTCGTGATCGTGGGCGCGGGAAACGTCGCCATGGACGCGGCCGCCGAATGCTTCCGCCTCGGCGCCGAGTCGGTGACCGCCGTCGACGTGCGCAAGCCTCTCGCCTTCGGCAAGGAGCTGGACAAGGCGAGGTCGCTGGGCACCAAGATCCTCTGGCCGCGGGTGATCGAGCGATGGGTCGACGGAAAGGCCTTCTTCAAGAACGGCGAGCCCGTGCGCGCGGACTTCCTCATCGTCGCCGTCGGTGAAGTCCCCGAGCTCTCGTTTGCGGGCGAGAGCCTCGTCGTTGCGAAGGACGCATTTACAACAAACCTGCCCTTGGTATATGCTTGCGGCGATGCGGTCGCGCCCGGGCTCGTGACGCACTCGATCGCCGCCGGGCGGAGAGTTGCCGAGCTCATCCACGGGATTCTGCGGGGCATCCCCGACCGCACTGGACAGGCGGAAGCGATCAGGGGGGAGAAGATGCAGCTCCTCTACTTCCCGAAGGCCGGGGAGCTGAACGATTCCCTCGATGCCTGCTTCTCCTGCGGCACCTGCGTGCAGTGCGACATCTGCGTCGAGGCCTGCCCGCGCGGGGCGATCACGCGGAGGGGCGAGAGCTTCTCGGTGGATCTGGAGGTCTGCACGGGGTGCGGCGTGTGCGAGGCCGTGTGTCCGCGCGGGGCGATCGTGATGGCGAAGAGGCAGGGGTAAGGAGGGCGAAACTGAAAAGCCAGGAATCCCGGCGGCGTCTGATCCACAGCATCCTGCACGCGGAGAGAATCCACAGCCAGGAGGAGCTGCTGAAGCGCCTGGGGCACGAGGGGGTCGATGTCACACAGGCCACCCTGTCGCGCGACTTGAAGTTCCTCGGCGTCCTGCGGGTGCCGGATGGTGACGGGGAGTACCTGTACACCGTCGACCCTCCGAAGGAGCCGGCCCAGGATCCCTTCATCAGGGACGATCTGCGCCGGGAGATCACGAGCATCAATTTCTCGGGGAACCTCTGCGTGATAAAAACAAAGTTGGGCTACGCGGGCGGCATCGCCTACGGCATCGACCTGCTCAGGATCCCCGAGGTGATGGGGACGCTGGGCGGCGACGACACGCTGCTGGTCGTGCTGAAGGAAGGAGCCGACAAGAAGAAGTTCCTCGCCGCGATCAAGGGAGAGAGGTAGACCGCGTCGCTTCGCGAGACGCTTCCACCCGCCCACCCACCCACCCGATCCCGGCTGCTCGGCCTCCGCGTGAAGTTGCCGTTCCCAGCGCCTTGACCCCTCCCTGCAAAAAGCATAGTTTCTCCCCGTGGGCTCCCGCAGGGGAGTACCCCCTCTGGGCTCCCGCTACTTGCTCCGCAAGTTGCTGCCGCCCTTCGGGATGTAGCCTAGCGGCTAAGGCGCCTGCTTTGGGAGCAGGAGATCGTTGGTTCGAATCCAATCATCCCGACTGCGTCCATAGCTCAGCTGGATAGAGCAACAGCCTTCTAAGCTGTGGGTCGCCTGTTCGAGTCAGGCTGGACGCGTTTGGCTTCCTGCTATCGGTTGGACCTGAATATCTTGGGAGCAGGAGAGAGGTGCGGATGGGTCGGAGAGAGGTCCTGCTAAGAACGCCTGCCCCTACACGGCTTTGTGTGCCTTCCACTGCAACTACCGTGTCATCTTTTGCGTGTACGCCGAACTAGGAAAAATTGCCGTTTTTCGGGGGTTTATAGCGAGCCGAGTAGAGCCCAACTCCAACAGGCTGTTTGATGAGCAATGGAGGATTCGTACTGCTGGCCTGCTGCTCCGAAGGCGTCATGCTCATCACCCAGAAGACCCCGGCTGGGCTGAACGATGGTTCAGCGGTTCATCGTCTCGAAAAGCGCTTCTCTCTTTGCCTTCATACCTTCGGCCTGGCCGATCGCCGCTTCGTAAAGATCGGCCTCGAGGGCTCTCAGCATTGCCTCGACGAACTCGGCGACAGGCATCCCACCGTGCGAAGACTGCCCCTTCGGCCACCGCTCCCGGCCCAGCTCGGAGTCGACCGCGGGCGGCACAATCTCGTAGACCGTAATGCCGAGGTCGCGCATCTGGCGCCTCAGGCTGAGGCTCAGAGAATGGATTGCAGCCTTTGTCGCGCAATAGACAGGCATGAATGCGAGCGGTGAGAAAGCAAGCCCAGAGCTGATGTTCACGATCGCGGCGCCCTCCTTCTTCGCGAGGATGGGCGCGAAGAGTGAGGCGAAATGCATGGGGGCGATGAAGTTCGTTTCCACCTCGCTCCGCACCCTTCCAAGGTCCACTGCCCGCGTGAAATCCATCACGAGCTGAACGCCCGCGTTATTGACAAGGATGTTGGCTGCCGGATGGTTTACCTTGACCCATTCGGCGAATCTGACCCGCTGGGCCTCGTCCGTCACATCACAGGTGAACACCGATAGGTCAGGGTGAATGGTTTGCAACAGGTCCAGCCGGTCTTTTCGCCGGCCGCACGTGACGACCCTGTTCCCAAGCGTCAGAAATCTCTCCGCAAGCTCTTTCCCGATCCCCGAGGTTCCTCCCGTGATGACAATCGTGTTCCCCTTGAGTTTCATCGTCTCCTCCGCGCCCATAGTAGCGCAAGAACCGGGCGAATCCAATTATAGGAGCCGATGCGGGTTCCAGAAATTATGGCCACATAGATTCCAGAAATTCTGCCCACCCCAAGGAGGGGCAGAATGGAGGCACAGCATCAGCGCATTGGAGACCCAGGGGGAGGGTCGCAGTCACATGCGACAGTAGGCCGGGATGGTC
>CAYGXO010000028.1:0-33875 GCA_964353885.1 uncultured Spirochaetaceae bacterium | reverse complement strand
TTCGGCCGCAAGCTGGGCCATGGCGCCGGCCACGGCTGCCATGGGTCCCACCCCCGTCGCGAGAGAGGCCTCGTGCATGCGCCGGGCCACCTTCGGCGCATCAGGTAGGAGCTCGATCGGCGTCAGGGCTTTGAGAAACTCCGGCTGGCGAGCGATGTAGGCTTCGAGGATGTTGCGCTGCCGGCGGATCGCACGGCACACGACATCGAATAGAGGCGAGCTGATGCGGAAGTTGGCGCCCTTGTAGGCGAAGCTGCGGTATTCCCGCATGGCCGGAGCGGCGCCTTAGAAAATCGAAGAGCAGGCCCCGAAGGGGCAGTTGGCGAGGCAGCTCAGGCACTCGACGCACAGCTCGCTCGCGAAGGTCACCTCCATGGTCGCGCGGTCGGCCACGTGCAGGGCCTTGGTCGGGCAGTGCGGGATGCAGTTGGTGCACATCGTGCACTTGCCCTGGTCCCAGCGCACGCCCTTCTGCGTCTCGTCGACCTGCACGTGAAAGGTGCGCACGAAGTCCATGCCCCGCGCGATGTTCTCCTCGCTGCCCGTCACGTCCAGGACCAGGTAGCCGAACTCCTCGGGGGTGACCTTGGCGCGGAAGATGTTGATCACCAGGTCGTAGTCCTTGACCAGGTGGTAGACGATGGGCTTCTCGGTCTCGCTCTTGGGGAAATACAGCAAGAGGCGCTTGGTGCTCATCGGCGGTCCTCCCCGATCTTCAAGCCTCGAAAAACTTGCTGGACCGGCAGGGCGCGGAGCGGCCGGGCGAGCAGGAAGTCGCCGCGGCGAATCTCGTCGGCCAGAATGCCGGCGATCTCCCGCGCCTTGGCGTAGGAGGACATGGCACCCGCCTCCACCTTTTTGCCCAGCAGGGTCACCTCGCCGCGCTTGAGCTCCTCGTAGCTCAGGCGAGCCAGCACCTTGCCGGTGCGGTTGGGGTAGTCGGTGGCGTAGTCGATCACCGGGGCCAGGATGTCCCGGTCGCGCACGGTCGTCCTCTTGAGCACCTGGGGATTTAGGACCGGGATGGGGATGCCCACCCCTAGGGCCAGGGACACGCCGTAGCCGCGCAGGCTCGCGCCGCGCACGAACTCCGGGCGCATCTCCTTCATGTTCGCGGTCAGGGCCAGGGTGCCGGCGCCCTCGGTGGGCACGTCGTTCTCGCCGCGCTCGCAGGTAGGCGCGTGCTGCGTTCCCTCCGCGTAGACGTGCCCGCGCGCTCCGGCGAGCCACACGCTCGTGCCGATGCCGATGGTGCGGTACAGCGGATCGTTCAGCAGCGGCGACAGCTGCCCCGCCGAGCAGTAGGTCAGGTTCTGCATGTTCGGCCGGAGCAGCCCGAGGTACGTGTGCAGCGGGCGCTCGGAGCAGTTGATCGCGATGTTGTAGTTCTGATAGCAGTTGCGCGGGTTCACCATGATGGCCTGGTTGAGGTCCCCGATGTCGAACCAGGTCCGAAGCTCCCGAAGGGGGTATTCGTCGGTCCCGTAGGATTGGGCGTGCAGCTCCAGCCTCTCTCCCTTCACCAGCTTCTCGATCACGTGCCCGCCTCCGAAGCGGAACTCACCGGGGTAGGAGAGATTGGCGGGATCGTTCCTCCGCAGTTGGGTCGCGCCGAGGTACACGTCGACGGCGGCCACCCCGCAGTACGCTTCCACCTCGTCGATCCACGCCTGCGTCATGCGGATGCGCGGTTTGGAATGCCCGAAGTTCAGGAAGCAGCCCGAGGAGCACATGGGCCCGAAGGTGGCCGTGGTGACCACATCCACATCCTTGGCCGCGGCCGCCAGGCCCTTTGTGTCCACGTAGTCGATGATCTCGTCGGCCGTGAGCACGACCGCCTTCTTCGACTCGATCTTCGCATTGATCTCTTCGTAGCTTTTCATTTGTGGTGGGGGATGATATACCCCGCGGCGCGGGTTGTCCACGACGAAACGGCCATGAACCCTAGTGCCAGATCAGGAAAACGAGGAGTGCTGACGCGGCAGTCGTCAGCAGGGTGAAGGGGACCGCGATCCTGATCCAGCGGGTGAAACCGACAACGGCGCCTTCCTTCTTCGCAAGGCCCATCGCCACGACGTTCGCCGAGGCTCCGAAGGGTGTGAGGTTGCCGCCCAGGCACGAGCCGATGAGCAAGCCGAACATGAGCAGCTCGCCGTGCATGCCGAGAGAGGAGGCGAGCTTGGCTGCCACGGGCAGCATGGCGATGATGTACGGCACATTGTCGACGAAGCCCGAGATGAGCACGGAAACCACGACGATGACGATGAAACCGATCACGACGTTTCCGCCGATGAACGAACCGAGAACTCCCGCGAGGTCGTCGAGCAGGCCGATGTCTCCGATCGCGCCGATCACGATGAAGATTCCAACGAGGAAGAGGATCGTTTCCCAATCCAGCCGCTTGAGCAGATCCCTCGCGGCTTTGATAGGCTCCTTGCGCAGAATGACGAACCATGCCAGTCCCGTGAGCGCGAGCGCGAGGCAGAGGATGCCCGAGCTCGCGTGGATCCCTCCCGCAGAAGCGAAAGAGATCGCGGCCAGCCCGAGAATCATTCCGACCAGAAGCGCCGTGGGGACCCACGACATGATCTTCTCCACCCCGAGATCCAGCCGGACCTTCCCCAACCGTCGGAAATAGAAGAAAAAATAGAGCGCGCCGACGATCGCTCCCGCCTGCACGGCGAAGAAGATCGACAGCCTGCCATCATAGAAGAAGAAATCGTTGAATCCGTAGCCGGCATAGCTGGCGAAGATCATGGAGGGAGGATCGCCGACAAGAGTGGCGGTGCCCTGGAGGTTGGCCATCACCGCGAGGCCGATCAGGAACGGCGCCGGGTCGAGCTTGAGACGGCGGCAGACCTCGATCGCGATCGGCGCCATGAGCAGGACCGTGGCAACGTTTTCCACGAACGCCGAGATGAGGCCCGTGATGACGAGGATCGTTACAATGGCGATGCCGAGGGTCGGCGAGCGGGTGATGACGATGTCGGCGAGCGCTGCCGGCACCCGCGAGTAGATGAAGAGCTCCGCGATCACCAGGCTGCCCACGTAGATCGCGAGGATGTTCCAGTTCACCAGCTCGCCGAAGGCCCGGCCGAGCGTGAGGGTTCCCGCCGCCGGGAAAAGCATCGCTGCCGCCAGCACGATCGCTGCCGCAGCGAGCGCGATGAGCGCCTTGCGGTGCGTGAATGCGATCACGAGCGCGTACATAACGAGAGCGGCAAGGAGGATGAAGAGCTTCATATGACCGACCTCTTCACTGTGGTACGGTCTCGCCAATCCTTGATAGGACTCGAACTGCCGGAAACCGTTTCGGGTTTCGTGGTGACGGCTGGTTCTTCCGCTCGATGCGGCAGGCTACTCCCCGTTGCAGGCCGCACCATAGCATGCGCGCCCGGGCCGCGCAAGTGGGCTCACGCCGCATCGATTGGCCGCGGGGGCCCTACTTCAGGCCCGCGGCTCTCATCAGCTCGGGATCGTTCTCCAGCTCTTGGTACAGCGTGTAGACGGTGTTCTCCAGCTCCCGCTTCAGCCTCTGCTTCTCGCGCGGGAAGGGATTCTCCGCGTCGAAGCGGATCGGCGCGCCGACGAGGATTCCCCGCACCTTCCTATTCACCGCGACGGGGATGAACTGAACCGCCTTTCTCGTCTTCTCGTAGTACAGCTTCGCGAGGTGGATGAAGCCCGTGCAGAACTCGCAGATCACCTCGTTGAGCGGGCACCTCGAGTCCTCGGCGAACACGAGAATGTTTTGTCCCTCCTCCATGAGACGGAGGCTCTGCTGGACGGTCGAGCGGATCCGCTTGCTCTGCGAGTACACGGGGATCGCCCCGATGTCCTTCATGAGGGCCACGCAGACCCTGCCGATGAGGTGGGCGAGCCAGGCGCTCAGGGGCGGCCGCAGGTGAAGCTCCTGCTCGAGGAACTCGGCCTGGATGCGCCGTGCAACGGTGCGCAGGTCAGTAACCTCGGAGGAGACCCACGGGTGCATCCGCTTGGGCACCGAGGTGATCACGGACACAGGGCCGAAGGAGCCGGCGTGGTTGGCCACCATGATGACTGGCTCCTCGGAGGAAATGTTCCCCGCCCCGTGAATCCGAGACGGGAAGAAGAGCCGTCTGATCGCCTTGTACAGGAACCGTATGGCCATTGTCGACTTCCGTCCATAGGCTGCCGTTACATAGACAGCCTATGGAGATCATACAAGCCATCCGGGACGTTGTCAACAAGAAAAAGTCAGGCTTCCCGCGGCCGGCCTTCCCTCTCCAGATACGCGTGCAGGATGAACGGGCAGACGAGAAAGGCGAGGAAACATGCCGCCACGGCGAGAAGGCCGAAGAGGTCAAGCCCACCCTGGATGCTGCTCACCGCCAGAGCGCCGCCGACGATGCCGACGGCGATGATCGCGCCCGCCTTCAGCGATCGTCGGCGCAGCCGCATGAACACCGCGGTGGCCACGCCGAGGGTCGCGCAGAAGTACGCCATGGCCTGGTCCCACTGGCTCAGGCTCGCCGAAAGCCCGCGCATGAGCGCGGCGAGAAACCCATCGGTGCGGGAGACGCTCGCGATCCAGACCACGAGGACGGGGAGGGGGAGCATCATGAGAGAGACGAGGATCCAATCCCTCTTGGCCACGCGCACCGTGGCCGAGACGACGAGCCAGAGCGTGAAAACGAAGACGCTCGTCAGCCCTGCGAGGTGCCAGAAGGGCGCCGGTATACCGCTCCCACCCATGAGGAAAGAGACTGTGCGCGCGACCGGCTCCACGGAGAAGTACGTCACGATCAGAAACGGCAGCAGGGCGTAGCCCGTCCATGAGTACAGCCAGTTCGGCGCGCCCTTGCGCCAGGCGATGAGAGTGATGACGGTGATGGGGAGAAAAGCCGCGAACAGCAGGATGGGATGCCGCCAGAGGTGAGTGGCGAATAGCGCGGCGACCACGAGGTGAGGCTGGCAGCCGATGAGCGTTTCGGCCCAGCTCCCCCTGCCGTAGGCCTCGTACATCAGACGGGCAATGGTCTTTGGCTCGCCGAAGGACTGTATCGCCTCGCAAGAGGCCTCCTCTTCGGCAAGGCCGCTGCTCCGCAGCTCTGTCAGCTTCTCCTGGAAATGGCTGGCCAGCTCGCTGATCACCCTCCGCTCGGTGAGGGGATCGAGGTGAAGGTGGAGACGGACCTTGTCGAGGTATGCGCCGACGTCGCTCATCGCTCCACGGGCTTCAGCACGAGCGCCATGGCGCTCGAGAAGCTCTCCCACATGTCGAGCTTCTTCTGCAAGAGAGCCCGTCCTCCATCGGTCATCGTGTAGTAGCGCCTCTCCTGGCCGCTGGGGAGCTTCTTCCACTCGCCGCGGATGAGGCCGTCGTTCTCCAGCTTGCGCAGAGCAGGGTAGACCGTCCCCTCCCTGAACTGGAAGAAGCCTTCACTTCTCTCCGCGATTTCCTTGATGAGATGGTAGCCGTAGGTCTCACCATGCGCGTTGATCAGGAACAGGAGCAGGGAGTCCGTGTTTCCCCTAAGAAGGTCAGAATCGTATCCCGGAATGTTCCCTGGCATGTGCGGGTCCTCGCTTTCTCTTCTGCTACAAGCATAGGGACCCCGGGCTCATCCTGTCAAGATGCGTTCTGTCAATGCGCCGGCGACAGGGTATATACTGAGGACATGGGCAAGAAGAAGACTACGACGGCGGCGCCTGCGCGGGCCCGGATGGTCAAGGAGCTGCGGGAGGCCATCGAGGAGATCGACGAGGAGGGCCTGCTGTTCCTGCTGCGGCAAGCGCAGGTGCTGATCCATAACGCGCGCGTGGAGCAGCTGAACAAAAGCTCCGCGCAGAAGGCGCAAGGAAAGGCTCCGGCCGCTCGGAAGCTCGCCGACACGACCGCGAGCGCCCCTGTCTCGATCGAGGAGGCGAAGGGGGGGAAGTCCGTCTTCCTCACTCTCGGCGGCACTCGGAAAATCATGACTCTCGAGGAGATGAAGAGGCTCGTGCGCATCTGCTATGGCGCCGAGACGAAGAGCGACGCCCTGCGCCAGCTCTATACGGTCCTCGCCCGGGAGAGAAACGATATCCTCTTCGATGCGCGGATCGGGAATGCGGACAGTCCCCTCCTCCAGGCTCTTTTTGCCGAGGTGCGCGCAACCTACCGCCTGGAGGACAGGTAGGCGGAGGGGACTTGCTCTCCCGCTCGATGTTTTCTATTCTATGCCATGCCCCCCACGGAAATCGACGGTAAGTACTTCATCTCCTACGAGACAATCCATCGCACCGTGCACGATATGGCCGATGCCATTTCAGCCTCGGGTTTCGATGCCGATGTGATCGTGGCGATCGGCACCGGCGGGTACATCCCCGCGCGGATCCTCAAGACGTTCCTGAAGAAACCCATCCTCACAGTTGGAATCTCATACTACGGGGCGGACAACAAGCCGGCAAAGACCCCGCACACCATCCAGTGGATCGACGAGGTCGAGCAGAAGCTGCAGGGGAAGAAAGTCCTGCTCGTGGACGAGGTGGACGACTCCCGGGTCACCCTCGAGTACTGCCTGCGGGAGCTGCTCAGCCATCGGCCCGCCGAGATCGCGGTGGCGGTTCTGCACAACAAGAAGAAGGAAAAGCGGGGCAACATCCCCGCGGAGATCAGCCTGTACTTCGTCGGCGAGGAGCTGGAAGACCGCTGGATCTGCTATCCCTGGGACGCGATCGACATCGCCGCCCACCAGGCGCTCTCGCGGGAGGGCGATCCCGCTACCGCTCGCCCCTGCTGAAGGGCTCCCCGAGGGCGGCTGGCGCATTCTGGTGCCGGCGGTTCCGGTTCAAGCCTCCAGCCACGAGAACGAGCAGCGTGGCAATATAGGGCATCGCTCCGAGCAGGTTGGGAGGGATGCCCAGCGGCTGCAGCAAGTATTGCAGAACGAATATTCCGCCGAATAGGAACGCCCCGAGAAACGCGCGCAGCGGGTTCCACAACGCGAAAATGGTCAGGGCGATCACGATCCATCCTCGGCCGCCCGTCATGCCGTCCGTCCATGACCGGGAATACACGAGCGAGAGGTAGCCGCCGCCCATGCCCGCCAGCGCCCCGCCGACCAGCGTGCACAGGTAGCGCACGCCGGAAACGCTCACGCCCTGGACCGCGGCCGCCGCGGGGTTCTCGCCCACGGACCTGACGCGCACTCCCCACCTCGTCTTGGCCAGAAGAAACCAGAGCGCCACACCCAGAATCACCGCGATGTAGAACAGGGGGTCCTTGTCGAAGAGGATCGTGCCGACGTAGGGGATGTCGGCGAGCCCGGGAATCTTCACGAGCGGCAGCTGCGCCTGCTGAGGTCTTCCCATGTAGGGCTTACCCAGCAGCCCGCTCACCCCGAGGCCGAGCATGGCCAATGCCAGTCCCGAGACGACCTGGTTGACCTTGAGCGTCACGGTGGCGAGCGCGTGCAAGAGCGACAGGGCCGCCCCGGCTGCAGCAGCCGCCAGGAGCCCCAGCCAGGGGTTGCCGGTGTTCATGGCGACCATGAATGCGGCGACCGCGCCCACGGACATCATGCCCTCGACGCCGAGATTCAGCACGCCTGCTCGCTCGGCAACAATCTCTCCCAGCGTGCCAAGAAGGAGAGGAGTGCCCGCCGCAATTGTCCTGTCGAGGATCGAAACGACGATCGGGTTCATTAGGCCCTCACCTCGATGCGGTTGTGGAGGAAGAAGTCCCCGCAGATGAGAAACACGAGCAGCATGCCGTTGAAAACCTGCACGGTGGCTGCCGGCAGGCCGAGTGACACCTGAATCGCGTCCCCTCCCACGAGAATGCCTGCGTAGAAAAGCCCGCTCGCGATCGCGGCAAGGGGGTTGAGCTTGGCGAGCCACGCGACAATGATGCCCGTGAACCCGTAGCCCGAGCTGATCGCCATAGGGTAGCTGAGGTGGTGGTGAATCGCCGCCACCTCACCCACGCCGGCAAGGCCCGCCACCCCTCCGCTCACCGCCATCACGAGCACGGACACGCCGAGAAAGTTGATGCCGGCGTACCGGGCTGCCTCGGGGTTCTCTCCCAGCACGCGAAGCTCATAGCCGAAACGAGTCGATCGGAGCAGGAGGAAGAGGATGACGGCGCTTGCGAGCGCCAGGCCGAGCGTCACGACGTGGATTCGGGTGCCCGGCACCTGCCACAGCGTGGCGGCGGCCGAGAAGTCGTCGGTGTAAGGGAAGCCCTGCTGGGTCGCCCCCTTCCACGGTCCAGTGATCAGCAGCGTGATCAGCTCATAGGCGATGTAGTTCAACATGAGCGAGGAGATGACCTCGTTCACGCCGAACCTGCCTTTCAGCACGGCGAGCAGCACGCCCCAGGCCGCGCCTGCCGCGAAGCCGGTCGCGAACATCAGGGGGATGAGCAGCACGCCCGGCAGGCGCACGTTCAGGCCGATCCAGGTCGCAATGGTGGCCCCGGCGAGAAGCTGCCCCTCTGCGCCGATGTTCCAGAACTTCCCGCGGAAGGCGAGGGCAAGACCCGAGCCGATCAGGATCAGCGGGATCGCCTTCGTGAGCGTCTCACCGAGCCCGTAGCGGCTGCCGAAAGAGCCGGCGAAGATCTTGTACAGCGCGTAAAGGGGGTTTACCCCGCTCGCGGCGAACACGATCCCCACGGCGAGGAGCCCAGCCACGATGCTTCCCGCAAGGACCAGGAACGGAAAGCCGCGCGGCGCCCGGTAGCGCGGAAGGACGTGGACCCGCAGGCTCATGTCCTCGCTCCCGCCATCCACATGCCGACCTCCTCCACGCTCGCCGCCTCCCGGTCGACGACGCCGACGATGCTTCCCCCGAACATGACGGCGATCCGGTCGGCGAGCTCGAAAATCTCCTCCAGGTCCTCCGAGACCAGCAGGATCCCCTTTCCCTTCTCCCGCAGCGCAAGGAGCAATCCTCTGATGTACTCGGTGGCTCCCACGTCCAGACCGTACGTGGGGTGGGCCGCGACAAGGAGGGAATGCTCGCCCGAAATCTCGCGCCCGAGGATGAGCTTCTGGATATTGCCCCCAGAAAGGTTTTTCAGCGGCTCGTCGATGGACGGCGCGGCGACGTTGTAGTTCTGCACGATGTCCTCCGCCCGGCCGCGGATCGCCTCGTAGTCGAGAAACATGACGCGCGAGAAAAGCCGGTTTCTCTGCTGCTTGAGAACCGCGTTCTCGTACACGAATAGGTTTGGCACGATGCCGAACCGCATCCGCTCCTCGGGAACGTGCGAGATCCCCATGGCCCCGATCACGCGGGCGGACTGGTTGGTGATGGCCTTGCCTTGCAGGCGCACCGAGCCGCGCGTCGACCTGCGCAGGCCGGTGATCGCCTCGACCAGCTCCCGCTGGCCGTTTCCCGACACGCCGGCGATGCCGAGGATCTCGTTGGCGCGGACGGTGAGCGAGACGCCCTTCACCGCCTCCAGCCCCCTGTCGCTCGGCACGACGAGATCGCTCACCTCCAGGACCGGCTCGCCCGCGGGCATGGCCCGGCGTTCGAGGCTGAAAAGCACGTCCCGGCCCACCATCATGCGCGCGAGCTCTCTCCTGTCGACCTTGGACGGGTCTGCCGTTCCTTCGAGCCTCCCGCGGCGCAGCACCGCCACGCGAGTGCAGACATGGAGGACCTCCTCGAGCTTGTGGCTGATGAAAATCACCGAGTGGCCTTCCTCGGACATCCTGCGGATGACCGCGAAGAGCTCTCCGGCCTCAGAGGGGGTGAGCACCGAGGTGGGCTCGTCGAGGATCAGGAGGTCGGCGCCCTGCAGGAGCGCCTTCACGATCTCCACCTTCTGCTGCTCGCCGGCCGACAGCTGCCAGACCTTGCGGGACGGGTCGACCGACAGCCCGTAGCGGCGGGAGAAGGCGGTGAGCTTTTCCGTGACCCGCCCGGCAGGGAAGAGGAACGGCGCATCCTCGTCGGCGAGGGCGACGTTCTCGGCCACGGTGTAGTTCTGCACGAGCATGAAGTGCTGGTGGACCATGCCGATGCCTGCCCGGATCGCGTCGCGGGGCGAGGAGAGGTGCACCGCGCGGCCGTTGATTCGAATCTCCCCCGAATCCGCCTCGTACATCCCGTACAGGATGTTCATAAGGGTGGTCTTGCCCGCCCCGTTCTCGCCGAGCAGGCCGAGCACCTCACCCGCGCCGATGGCGAGGGTGACGTCGCGGTTCGCCTCGACGGCGCCGAAGGACTTTGAGATGCCGGACATCTCGAGGCGGTCGATCTTCTTCATGTCGAGTTTCGCGGCGGAGAAAAAGGGAGCAGGCGACCCAGGTCCGCCTGCTCCTCATGATTGCGGCGGTCCGGCTTACCGGGGAACGTCGCCGACGACGTTCTCGACGTAGTAGTCGATGCTGAGCAGCTCCCCCTTGGTGCCGTAGCGCCCGGCGGGGATCTTCTCGACGCCCTTGTTGTCGGAGATCGGGCCGCTGAAGGGATCGAAGGAGTCCCTGCCGCCCGTCTGCATGGCCTCGTAGCGCTTCATGACAAGGTCGTACACGCTGAGCTCGCCGAGGTCGGGGGTTTTCACCTTCTTCGCCTTGAGGGCGTCGACGAACTTGGGATTGATGGGAGCGTCGAAGGATCCACCGAGGACGGCGGCCTTTTCCTTGGCCAGCCACCACATGTCCTCGTTGTTCCACTTCCCATCCTTGATGTCTTGCAGAACCTTCACGTACATGACGCCCCAGTCCACGAGCTGCCCCGAGATGGCCGAGTTCGGGCCGAACTTCTGCATGGGGCTGTAGTGGCTGAAGGAGTAGATGGCCTTGCCGGCCTTCGTGTGCTCCTCGGCAACCTCCACGACGGCCTGCGTGTCCTCGGTGAACGCCAGGCAGTCGGCGCCCGCGGTGACGAGGGCCTCGGCCGCTTCCTTGGCCTTCTGGGGATCGAACCACGCGTAGATCCAGCGGACCTCGACCTTCGCCTTCGGGTTGACGGCCTTCACGCCCAGGGCGTAGGCGTCGATGTGGCGCACGACCTCGGGAATGGGGAACGCGCCGACGTAGCCGATGACATTGGTCTTCGTGAGCGCGCCGGCCATAAGGCCGTTCAGGTAGTACATCTGGTACAGATCGGCGAAGTAGGTGCCGACATTCGCGGAGTTCTTGAAGCCCGAGCAGTGCATGAACACCTTTGTCGGGTACTTCGCGCCGGCCTTGACGGTGTCATCCATGAAGCCGAAGCTGCACGTGAACACCACGTCGCACTTCTCTTCCTGGATCAGCCTGTCGATGAACCGGGAGGCGTCCCCCTCGGGGACCGACTCGACGATAACCGTCTTCAGCCAAGGCAGCTTGCTCTCGGCGTACCTCCTGCCCACGTCGTGGGCATTCGTGAAGCCGAGGTCTCCGACGGGGCCGACGTAGACGAAGCCTGCCTTGAGCGTCTTCTGGCCGCCCGCGGACACGGGCTTCTCCTTCTGCGCGCCCCCGAAGGCGAATGCAACGCCAAGGGCGGCGAGGAGGACAACCGAGAGAACGGCGATCCTTCTGAGTTTCATTTCAGTCTCCTTTCTCAGTGTAGGGGTGTGTGAATCCAGAGTACGAGATGGGCCAGGAGCTGTCAAGTTGCCGCGGATCGCTCATCTTTCACTACCAGCACGATCACGGCAGACCTCTTGGAGGGGACGACTCTGCGGACCCGCACTGGACGGATCCGCCCGCCGCCCGAGCGCATGGCAACGACTCTCGGCAATGAAGAGGGCGGCCCCTTTCAGGGCCGCCCAAGGCTCGAATGCCTTACGTGCCAGTCCTCCTCGGACATGGCTGGTTCTCTTCAATCTTCACCGTGCACCTCCTTTCCCCGCCTTCGCGGGCCATGGATTCCGTCTGCAGCCGGTTTGAAACAAAACGGCCACCCCAACGGGATGGCCGCAGCTCTCAGCTCCGCTCACACCCCCTCGGACCCGGTGCCGTGCATGACGACGGCACAAAGCCAGTTTCCCGAGGATTGGCGCACGCGGCGATTCGAGCAGGGTAAGAGTCTCACAGAAAACGGGATTCGTCAAGCCCCTCCGAGAGGATGCGCCGCACTCTCGCAAACCGGGGATGCCCTCTGACTGGAAGCGTGCGGTGATGCTCTTCATGACAGCACATCCAGCACGGGGCTTGCGGTTGGAACGGCAGCGGCCATCGTGTGCTGGGTCTGCGACGACTTCTTCCGAGGTCACGCAGGACCCGCGGGGTTCCTCTCCAGGTAGTCCATGAAGCGTCTGAGGGAATCGTCACCGACGAACCCCAGGGCGAGTGCGATCTCCCCGAACCGGCGCGTGTCGCCCTGTTTCTGCGCCCTCAGCACCTGCTCGACCTGGTCCGGCGTCATCTTGCCGCTCGTCACGAAAAAGTCGCCGATCCTGTTTGCCATGTTTCCGTCCCTCTGACAGCCGCCCGCTCACTGGGAGGGGCGACGCAATCGCCGTCCCGCTCCCAAGGCACTACGGTACAGCAAATGCCCGCGGATGATACAGATGCCTGGCATCGGGGCGGCCTCACTCCGCTCCCCGCGCCTCCCGGGCCTTTCGGGCGCGCTCGCTGAGAATGCGGTAGGCCTCGTCGGGGTCTGTCACGCCGCGCAGGATGCTCTCCGTGCTGCAGGCGATCTCGTCCACAAATGTGTCCCACGTGCAGGCGACGAGGGCCCGGTCGAGGACATCCTTCCCCAGCCGGCTCAGGAGCCCCGCATGTACCTTGCGCACGCCCATCCGGACGATCAGGAAAGCGGAGCCGCGGCCGACGACCTTGTCCCTGATCTCGCCGCTCCCGCCGTCGATTCCCCGATCCGCGAGGAACCGCTCCAGCTCGAAAAGCGGGTGCAGCCATTTGCCAGCGCTCGTGAACAGGGCCCGGCCGGCGACAACGAACTCAAGGGATGTGTCAGGTGCCACAGCAGATTCCTCGCGCAGACCGTAGCAGATAGGGCGGCCCGTAGGAAGCCATGAGCTCGGGCCGGCCGCGCGTGCAATCCCGGGTATCTGGGGCTCAGAACTGCAGCTGCCCGGCTTCTTGCCGACACGCACGGCATTCGCGTCATGGTCGGCAAGTCCGGCAAGAGCTGCCTGTTGCGCCTCCTGGCATCCCGTCTGCCGGCGGGGCTCTTCAAGCCGCTGTACCTTTGCCATACCTCAATCGGAATGGTGGAGTTATACACTCATCCCTTCCATGACAAGAGCGCGGGAGCTCCGCTCTTCGCATCTGGCGCAAAGGCAAGCTAGAGAAGTTGATGTCAACTGTTGCGAACATTCATTCGCTATGGCCGCGTTCTCTTGCGGTCCCTCGGGAAGAGCGTCGCCTCCTTCACGCTGCCGAGGCCCATCACCTTCTGCGTCAGACGCTCCAGGCCGATCGCGAACCCTCCGTGCGGCGGGCAGCCGTAGCGGAAGATCGAAAAGTAGTCGGAAAGCCCTGACGGGTCCAAACCGAAAGCCTTCGCGCTTTCGACAAGCTCGTCATAGCGGTTGATCCGCATGCCTCCCGAGGTCACCTCCAGGCCGCGGAAGAGCAGGTCGAAGGCGCGCGTCCTGTTGTTCTCGGCGGGATGAGTGTAGAAGGGCCGGGACTTGCGGGGATACGCGTACACGAACGCTGCCTCGATTCCGGCCTCCTTCGCGGCCCACTCGCAAAGAGCCCGCTCGGCTTCCGGTGTGATCTCGTAGACCTTCTTCCCCGTCTCCCTGGTCACGATCTCTTTCGCCTCGTCGTGCGAGACCCGGGGGATCTTCGCGCACAGCGCCGGGTCGGGCACCGAGGCTTTCCACGCCTCCAGGTCCCGGCCGTTCTCCTCGCGGATTGCCGTGAAGATCGCGGACAGTATCCGGGTCTCGAGGTCCATCAGCTCCTGCTCGCTCTCGATGAACGCCATCTCCACGTCGAGCGAAACGAACTCGTTGATGTGCCGGGGGGTGTCGTGCTTCTCGGCCCTGTAGGCGGGCCCGATCTCGAAGACCCGCTCGAGCCCCGAGGCGACCATTGCCTGCTTGTACAGCTGGGGGGACTGCGTGAGGTAGACCTTGGTGTCGAAGTAGTCCACGGCGAAGAGGCCCGTGCCGCCCTCTGTGCCCGTGCCGATCAGCTTGGAGGTCTTGATCTCGGAGAAGCCCTCGCCGCGCAGGTGGGAGGCGAAGGACTTCAGTATCGTTGACTGCACTCGGAAGACCGAGAGGATGGCGGGATTGCGCAGCGAGATCATCCTGTTGTCGAGGATGGACTCGAGGGATGTCTTTCCCGGATCCTGGTTCACGGGAAAGGGCAGGTCGAGGGCTGCAGCGGAGAGCACTTCCAGCGACGCCACCCGCACCTCGAAGCCCCCCGGCGCCTTCTCGTTCGCCGCCGCCTCCCCCGTGACCCGGATCACGGACTCCGGAGTCACATCCGGCTTCGCATCGAAGACCAGCTGCGCCATCCCCGTCCTGTCGCGCAGCACGACGAAGGACACCTTGCCCAGGTCGCGCACCCTGTGCACCCACCCGCAGAGGGTGACCTCACCGCCGACCCGGCCGGAAATCTCAGAGACCAGCGTCCGCATTGTCCTGCTCCATTCTCGCCAGCGCCTCCTCCTCGCTTTCTGAGAACGCGAGGCAGGCGATCAGCTTCGTGTAGGCGGATTCGGTCGTGAGGGACCCCATCGGGATCGCCCCCTCCCGCCACAGCTCATGGGAGGTCACGTACCGGGAAAAGTCGACGATGCCCTCCTGCTGCGAGGTGCAGAAGAAGCGAACCCCCCGGTCCCGGGCCGCGGCGAACGCGCCGCGAAGCGAATAGGGGGATTCCCGCAGGCTCGCCGTGCCCGTGTCGTACAGCTCGAGCACGAAGTAGCGCACGCCCCTCTCCATGAGGTCGATCAGGTGATCGGCGCGCATGCCGGGGTACACGCGGAGGATCATCGAGGAGTTGATCGCGGCCTCGATGCGCTCCCTCAGCCACTCCCTGACTCCCCCGCTGGGCAGGTCTCCGAAGAGGGGGCTGCCCGTGTGCCGGGGTGATGTCATGTTCCAGTTGCGGAAGCCGTCCGGGGCGACCTTCTCGAACTTCAGGTTGACGGGCGAGAGCACCCTGCCGCCGAAGACCACGTACACGCCCGGGGCCGCTTCGGCGGCGACGTGGATCGCCTTGCGGAGGTTGGGGATCGCGTCGCTGCCCGGCCTGCCGGGCGGCTGGAGGGACGCGGTGAACACGATCGGGATCGGCGGCATCGGGAAGAGCCAGAACACGAGTGAGGCGGAGTAGGCGAGGGTATCGGTTCCGTGCGCGATGACGACAGCGGATGCCGCCCCCTGGCGGAGGTGTTCGTCGATCGCCTTGATCAGCCGGGCCCAGTCCTCGGGAGTGATCTCCTCGCTCAGAATCCGGCCGAGCTCTACCTCCGCGAATGCGACCGCCTTGGGCAGCCTCCCTTCCGCCTCGAGGGCGCGCATGATGCTGCTCGAGTCCCCCGCGACCACGTCGCCCTGCTCGGACTCGCGGCCCACGATCGCGCCGCCCAAGGACAGGATCTGGATCACGGAAAGGGCGAGCGACTCCTTGACGAGGGCCTGCACGAGGGAGGGGTCGGCCCGGCCGGAGGTCTCCTTCATGATCTGGCCGATGAGGTACCCGATCGGCCTGTGGTCGCCGCTCCGGATCGACGCGGTTACGGCGGCGTTCGCCTCCATGACCCTCGCGATGAGCGTCCGCAGCTCGACGGGGTCCGTGATCTGCTCCCAGCCTTTCTCGCGCATGACCGCCAAGGGAGCCTTGTCCTCCTCGAAGACGGCCTCCAGCACGGCCTTCGCGATCTTTCCGTGGATGCGCTTCTGGGCGAGCAGGCCGAGCAGCTCGGCAAATCGCTCGGGCGACAGGGGCGAGCGGGCGAGGGAGAGCCCCGTGCGGTTGAGGTGCTTCTTCACGTCCGAGGCCATCCACAGCGCCGCGCTCTGCGGGTCCGCGCCGAGGCCGAGGGCCTTCTCGAACCAGTCGGAGGTCTCCTTCTCCTCGCAGAGGAAGCTGGCCTGGTCCTCCGAGAGACCGAGGCTCTCGATGAAGCGCTGCCGGCGGACCTGCGGGAGCTCCACGAGGGAGGACTCGACCGAGCTCAGGAAGGCATCGTCGGGGGCGAACGGGGGGAGGTCCGGCTCGGGGAAGTAGCGGTAGTCGGAGGAGCTCTCCTTCGTGCGCATGCTCTCGGTCACGTCCCTGTTCTCATTCCACAGCCGCGTCTCCGATGCGACCGCGCCGCCGCGCTCGAGGATCTCTGTCTGCCTGCCGATCTCGTAGGTCACCGCGTTCCGCACGAACTTGAATGAGTTGAGGTTCTTCACCTCCACCTTGCTGCCGAGGCCCCTGCCCTCGAGGTTCACCGACACGTTGGCGTCGCAGCGCAGCGATCCCTCCTCCATGTTCCCGTCGCACACGCCAAGCCACCGCACGATCCGCCGCAGCTGCTGGAGGAAAACCTCCGCCTCTTCGCCGACCTCCAGGTCGGGCTGCGTCACGATCTCGAGTAGGGGCGTGCCGGCCCTGTTGAAGTCCAGGAGCGTCGCCTCCCCCGCGTGGATCATCTTCCCCGCGTCCTCCTCGAGGTGGACCTCCCGGATCCGCACGCGCTTCCTTCGCTTGCGCAGCTCGATCTCCAGGTGTCCGTCGGTCCCCAGGGGCGAGCGGAACTGGCTGATCTGGTAGTTTTTCGGCAGGTCCGGGTAGAAGTAGTTCTTGCGCTCGAAGAGGCAGGAAGCGGCCAGCGTGCAGTTGAGGGCCCGGGCCACCAGGTAGCCCATCCGGATCGCCTCGCCGTTCAGCGCAGGGAGAACCCCGGGGTAGCCAAGGCAGACCGGGCACACGTTGGTGTTCGGCTCGTCGCCGAAGGCGGCCCTGCACCCGCAGAAGACCTTCGTGCGGGTGAGCAGCTGCGCATGGACCTCCAGGCCGAGAAACGACGCGTACATCGCTATCTCCACTCCGCCGGGAACCCCGGAGGATCTGGGGAGGGAAACACGGCCTCCAGCTCACGGCAGGCGGCGAACAGGCGCTCCTCGGCAAATGCCGGGGCGAGGAACTGCATCCCGATCGGCAGACCGTTCTCGACGGCCGCCGGGAAGGAGAGGGCGGGCAATCCCGCGAGGTTCGCCGAACAGGTGAAGATATCGGCGAGCTTCTGCGTGAAGGGGTCGGCCTCCGCGCTTCCCCGGACAAAGGGGGGGACGGGGTACACGGGCATGAGGATCAGGTCGACCCCGCCGAAAGCGCGCGCGAAGTCGTTCCTGATCGCCGTGCGGATCCTCTGCGCCCGCAGGTAGTACTCGTCCTGGAAGCCGGAGCGCAGCACGTAGGTGCCCAAAAGGATGCGCAGCTTCACCTCGTCGCCGAAGCCTTCGTTGCGCGTGGCCGTCATCAGCCCCTCGGGGTTCTCCGCGCCGGGAGCGCGCGAGCCGTAGCGCACACCGTCGAATCTCGCGAGGTTCGCGCTTGCCTCCGCGGTTGCGATGACGTAGTACGAGGAGACGACGTGGTCGAAAGTGGGGAAGGGCACCTCCTCGACGGAATTGCCGAGTCCCTCGAGCGTCGCGCGCGTCTTCTCGAAGGTCCGCTTCACGTCGGGATGCGTGCTGATGCGCGCGCACTCGCGCGGCACGCCGATTCGCAGCCGGCCCTTCTTCTCGGGGATCGGCGCCCAGGCGAGAGATGAATGGTCCTTCGGGTCGCTCCCGCGCACGATCTTGAAAACCCGCTCGAGCGTGGCGACGGTCTTCGAGACGATGCCGAGAGTTTCGAGAGATGAGGCGTACGCCACCAGGCCGTACCGCGAGACGGCGCCGTAGGTCGGCTTCAGGCCGAAGACGCCGCAGAAAGCGGCGGGCTGCCGAATGGAGCCGCCCGTGTCCGTCCCGAGAGCGAACGGGACAATCCCCGCGGCCACAGCGGCAGCCGAGCCGCCGCTCGACCCACCGGGCACGCGCGAGAGATCCCATGGATTGCTGGTCTCCTGGAATGCGGAGTTCTCGGTCGACGATCCCATGCCGAACTCGTCGAGGTTGGTCTTCCCGACCGCCACGGCGCCGGCCTTTTGCAGCCGCTCAACGGCGGTGGCGGAGTAGGGAGAGACGAGGTCCCGGAGAAGCTGGGAACCGCAGGTGAGCCGGAAGGAGCGAACGGCGATGTTGTCCTTGACAGCAAAAGGCACCTCCGACAGCGCCCCATCTCCTGCGGCGGCATCTGGCGGCCCCACGGCGGCGGTCTCAGCCAGCCCGAGGTCGGGATCGAACTGGAGGAAGCATCCCAGCGCACGGTCGCGTTCAACGGCCAGCGCCTTCCACCGGGCCGCCTGCTCCGCGGAAGCCGCCAGTCCGCGCCAGTCCATCACAGCACGTTCGGGATGACGATGAAGCGCTCTTCCCGCTCGGGAGCGTTCGCAAGGAGCTTGTCGGCGAGGTCCCGGTCGTCCTCCCGGTCCTCCCGCAGCCTGTTCTCGCGAAGCAGGGCGTGGGTCGTGGGCGCGAGCCCCTCGACGTCGATCTCCTTCATGTGGGAGAAGTACGAGAGGATCTGCTCGACCGCGGCGCGCAATCTCTCCACCTCGTTGGGCCGAAGCGTCAATCGAGCCATCCGGGCGGTGGTGAAAAGCTCCTCCGTCTCCATGCCGGAGCATTAAACCCAGGGGCTCCCATCCTGTCAAGGCGAGCCGACTTGACGATTGCAGCCGCGATTTCTTACATTCTCTCCAATCTCTAGTGGGGTCTTTCATGAATGAAAGTTGCCCAATTTCCTTCCAGAACAAAAAATTACTTTGACTGCGGGAGCTGGCATGGTACAATACCTCAGAAAACACGAGGAATGTGAGTGGTAAGAAAGGACTTTCCGAAAGTACATTTCTACGATCAGGATCTCGTGGCTCTGTACGACGAATCCTGGATTCTGGTGCGGGACTTCTGGAAGAAGGGGACCTCGGCGAACGGCCTGCACGGCAGGTATTTCACCCACCCCGACAGCACCAGGATCAACCAGTTCGACGCCTGTTTCTCCACGTTCTTCCTCGTGTACTCAAACCGCATCTACCCCGTGCTGTCCCTGCTGGACAACTTCTACTCCAAGCAGGAGGACTCGGGAGCGATTCGCGGGGAGTACGGGCAAAAGGACGGCAAGCCCATCCGCTCGAAGGGCAATCCCAAGGGAGTCCTCCCGCCGCTTTTCGCCTGGGCCGAGTTCAACATCTACCACAAGCTGGGGGTCAAGAAGAGGATCCGCGAGGTGCTGCCCGTTCTGGAACGGTACTACGAGTGGATCGAGACGACGTTTCGCAAGGAGAACGGGCTGTACTCCGTGCCCCTCGCGGCGACGATGATGGACAACTCCCCGCGCGACGGGATGCACTACCCCATCGACTTCAACTCGCAGATGGCTTTGGCCGCGCTCTACATGTCGGAGCTTGCCGACATCATCAACGACAAGGACACCAACTACAAGTATAAGAAGGCGTACTTCTCGCTCAAAACGAAGATCAACACGCTGATGTGGGACGAGCGGGATGGCTTCTACTTCGACCTCGACAGCAAGGAGAAGAGGCTGAAGGTGAAAACCGTGGCCTCCTTCTGGCCGCTCATCGCCGAGATCCCGAACGAGGCGCGCGGGGAGCAGGTGATCGAGCACCTCGTCGATCCCCGCGAGTTCGGCATCGAGAACCCGTTTCCGACCCTCGCGGTGAAGGACAAACACTACGATCCGATCGGCATGGGCTTCCGCGGCTCCGTCTATCCGCCGTTCGACTACATGATCATCAAGGGCCTGGAGAAGTACAAGCGCCATGATCTGGCGCGCGAGTTCGCGATCCGCCACATCTACCACGTCCTGGACGGCTTGTACCCGAACACGGGAAAGAAGGGATCGCTGTACGAGGCGTATGCCCCGCACACCGAGGGGCCGGCGAAGTGGCCGGGCAAGAAGGGCTTCCCCCGGACCATGTTCCTCCCCTATACGGCGCTCACGACGATTTCGCTCATGCTCGAGAACATCATCGGGCTGAACATCTCCCTGCCTCGAAAGACAGTGAACTGGACCATCCCGACCCTCGAGCACATGGGCATCGAGGACCTCGCTCTCAAGAGAAACCTCATCTCGATCCTGAATGCGAAGAGCAGCAGGGGATGGGAGATCCACCTCGAGAGCGAAAAGCTGTACTACCTGACGGTCGACCTGTTCGGCGCCCGCAATAAGACGCTGCCCATCCCGTCGGGCAAGTGCTCGATCCTGGTCGACAAGCTGTAGCGCGGGCGCCGGGCGCTGCTCGCCGGGCGACTCAGATCGCGCCGCGCCCCCTGAAGGAGCGGGCGAGGGTCTGCTTGTCCGCGAACTCCAGGTCCCCCCCGACCGGCAACCCGAAAGCGAGCCGCGACACCTTCACCCCGGTCTCTCGAAGGACCTTCACAAGGTACAGCGCGGTGGTCTCCCCCTCGACCGTCGGGTTGGTGGCAACGATCACCTCGCGCACGCCGCCCTTTCGCACCCTCTCGATGAGCCCCGCGATGCGCAGGTTGTTCGGCCCCACGCCGTCGATCGGAGAGATCGCCCCGCCCAGTACGTGATAGAGCCCCCGATGCTCGCGGATGCCCTCGATCGTCAGCACATCGCGTGGTTCCTCCACCACGCAGATCGCGGTGCGGTCCCGGGCGGGGTCGGTGCAGATCCCGCAGGGATCGACGTCCGTGTATGTCCCGCAGACGCTGCAATTCCTGATGGTCTGACGGAGCTGGCCGAGATCCTCCGAGAGCGCCCGGGCGAGGGATTCGTCGACGCGCAGGAGGTGGTAGGCGATGCGGGAGGCGCTCTTCCTGCCCAGTCCGGGCAGCCGCGCGAGGTTGCCGATCAACCTTTCGAGCGCGTTCACCTCATGTCTCCGTCACATCCCCAGAAGGCCGGGAGGCAACCCCAGACCGCCTGTAGCCTGCGACACCTCGTCCTTCAGCTTGTCCTTCAACCTGTCCAGCACGTCGGTGAGCGCGGCAAGCACGAGATCCTCGAGCATCGGGATGTCCGCCGGATCCACTGCCTCCTTTGCGATCGTGACCTTCTCGACCACCATCTGCCCGTTCATCTCGATGGTGACCATGCCCCCGCCCGAGGAGCCGGCGACGTGCACAGACTTCAGCTTCTCCTGCATCTCCCCGACGCGCGACTGGAGACCCTGCAGCTGCTTCAGGATGTCAAACGGGTTCGCCATGGTCTTCTCCTTTCACCACTTCGCCCCGGAACACCTTTCGAAGCAGCTCCACTCTCTGATCGACCTTGACCGGCTCGACGCGCGCTTCTTGGAACGCGACCTTTACCCTGACTGCCCGGCCGAGCAGGACGGAGGCCCGCTCGGCGAGCGAATCCTTCTCCTTGAGCGCAAGCTCGCCCGCGAACCTGTCCTTGGCCCCGAAACTCAGCAGGAGGTCCTGGTCATCCAGGGTCGCGGAGAGGCATTTCTCGAGAGCCGAGGAGATGGACGGCTTCTCCCTGCGAAGCGCCTCGATGAGCTTCTTCACGACCTGACCGGGGGCGACAGCCGACGCGGGCGCTGATGGCGCGGCCGAGAAAGCCGATGCGCTGGCGGATGGATGAGGGGCTGCGGCAGGCGCGGACGCGAGGCTCACCCCCGGGCCGGCGAGCATCGCCCCCCGTATCTCGCGAATGGCATCTCGGATTTCGGACGGGCTGACCAGCCCGTCCAGATCGGCAAGCCGGGCGAGCACGAGCTCCAGCTCGAAGCGCTGGTTCAGCGAGAAGCGGATGTTGCGGTACAGGGTGAGCAGGAGCTCGATCGCCTTCTCCATCTGCTCGGCGCTGAGCGAGTCGCGCACGCCGGTATCGAAATCCTCGGGGGCGTACCCCAGCAGCGTGTCCTTCGCGATGCCGCTCTTCAGAAAAAGAAGATTGCGGAAGTACTCGGCGAGGTCCGCGACGAACTGCTCGACGGACACGCCTGTCGCCAGAACGGCGTCCGCGCGCTCCAGCACCTTTCCCGTCTCGCCGCTCCTCAGAAGGCGCACGAACTCGTTCAGCTCGTCGATGCCCAACACGCCGAGCTTCTCGCGGATCTTCTCCAGCATGATCGACCCCGCCGAGAAGGACACGACCTGGTCAAGCAGGGTGTAGGCGTCGCGCAGCGAGCCGGTTGCTTCCTTGGCGATCCAGGTCAGGGCCCGCTCCTCCGCCTCCACGCCCAGCTCGCCCGCAGCCTCGCGCAGCTTCTCCTTGATCTCGGATGTGGAGATGAGACGGAAGTTGTACTGTTGGCAGCGCGAGCGGATCGTGGCGGGTACCTTGTGCACTTCCGTGGTGGCGAAGATGAACACGATGTACGGCGGGGGCTCCTCGATCGTCTTCAGCAGCGCGTTGAAGGCGCTGTTGGAGAGCATGTGCACCTCGTCGATGATGTAGACCTTGTACCGGCCAGTGTTCGGCGCGAAGAGCACCTCGTCGCGGATCTCGCGCACGTCGTTCACGCTCGTGTTGGAGGCGCCGTCGATCTCGATCACGTCCAGGGCGGCCCCGCGCGAGATCTCGGTGCAGCTCGCGCAGACGCCGCAGGGTGCGGCGGTCGGCCCTTTCTCGCAGTTCAGCGCCTTGGCGAGGATGCGCGCGACGGAGGTTTTCCCCACCCCGCGAGGGCCGGCGAACAGGTAGGCGTGCGCGATGCGGCCCTGCTCGATCGAGCTCGTGAGAGTGGCGGCGACGAACTCCTGCCCGACCAGGGCGGAGAAGGTCTGGGGACGCTTGCGGGTCGCGGTGACTTCGTACGGCATTCGGGCTTTGCGCCTCCCTCGGCCGCGATACTAAGCAACCCCTTCAACTCCATTCAAGCCGCTTACGGCTCATGGACACGCTGCGTACCGCTGCTACCTTCCGGTCCTGACGGGGTTCAGCAGCAGCCCATAGCGTATGACCTGAACATCAACGCCAAAGGGGTTGTACGGAGAGAGTGGGATTCGAACCCACGGTACCCTTACGAGTACACACGCCTTCCAAGCGTGCACCTTCGGCCACTCGGTCATCTCTCCAAGGCACAGGATGTGCCGAGGTCGCCGCGTACACGGATGTACAAGCGGCGACCAAGCGACATGATGTACCACGCTTCCAGCGACTTCGGAGAGAGTGGGATTCGAACCCACGGAGCCGCAAGCGGCTCAACGGTTTTCGAGACCGCCCGATTCGACCGCTCTCGCATCTCTCCAAGGCACAGGATGTGCCGAGGTCGCCGCGTACACGGATGTACAAGCGGCGACCAATACCGCAGGCGTCGTTCCGGACGCCCGCTACGTGCCCAAGAGGATTCGAACCTCCGACCTTTAGATCCGCAGTCTAATGCTCTATCCAGGCTGAGCTATGGGCACACGACGGAGAGGAGGGGATTCGAACCCCTGATACCCTTACGAGTATAACGCCTTAGCAGGGCGCCCGATTCGGCCACTCTCGCACCTCTCCCCTTCCAGGTCTCGCCCGTCAGCGCGTTGAGAGGGAGGGGGAACTGTGACCGGAGAGGGAGGGATTCGAACCCCCGGAACCGCGGAGCGGCTCAACGGTTTTCAAGACCGCCTCCTTCGACCACTCGGACACCTCTCCCCGCTCCGTGGACGGAGCAAGCTGGCGGCTACACTATACTCATCGGCTTGGGCTTTGTCAACAAAACTGCTCCCTGCGTGCCCCCTGAGGCTCCCGCGATCGGCATGCGAGCCAGGCCTCAGGGCTTATCTTGACGATCAGCGACGCCGTTCCTACAATCGTAGAATGCTCGATTTGACCTCACTGGAGAAAGCAACCGGTCAGCTGGAGAAGGCGCTCCGCTATGCTATCCCCGCACGGCAAAACGGCGAAGCGGAGCTCTTCGAGCAGTTCCGCAACTCGGTCATTCAGACCTTCGAATACACCTACGAACTCAGCTGCAAGCTCATGAGGAGGTCGATCATCGAACGTGCCGCCTCCGCCGACGAGGTGGAGAGCCTCTCATTCCAAGATACGATTCGAGAAGCTGCCCGGGCGGGCCTTCTCGACGATCCCGAGCGATGGTTCTTGTTTCGCACGATTCGGAACAAGACGAGCCATGCGTATGATGAAGCCTATGCAAGCGAAGCTTATGCAACGGCCGTGGATTTCCTTCCATATGCGAAGGATCTGCTGATTCGCCTCCGGGGAGCCTGAGCATTGGACATCGACACCCTCGAGCTCGGGGAGAAGGAACGGTTTCAGCTGCGACATATTTTGAACGTTTGCCGCGCGCACGGCGTGCTATACGCTTTCGGCTCTCGCGCTCGCGGCCGTGGAAGCAGGTTCTCCGACCTCGACATCCTTGTCCGCGGAAAGGACCCGATCCCGCTGCCCGTTCTTGCTTCTCTCGAGTGTGAAATCTCTGAGTCAGTTCTGCCTTTCAGGCTCGACATCATCGACGCGGCGCGCGCTTCACCGACCTTCCTTGCGGCGATCGAGCCCGATCTCGTCCCGATTGCAGACCCTGACCAGGTCCCCTGAAAACCCAAGGGCCGCGTGTTGACACCCGGGGGCGACCGGCGGACAATCGGGAAGGTGAAAAGTCTGAAGCGCGGGTTCGCTGTCGTTCTCGCCCTGTGCTGCGTTCTCGGCGCTCACGCCGAGCAGCCCAAGCCGATCCTCTCGATCCTCGACCTCAAGACAAGCGGCGTGTCGAAGACTGACGCCGATGTCCTGCTGGACTATCTGTCCTCGGACGTCGTCGAGTCGGGCGAGTACACGGTCATCGACCGCTCGCAGCGCGAGACCGTGCTGAAGGAGATCGAGTTCTCCCAGTCCGACTGCACTGACGAGGCCTGCCAGCTCAGGATCGGCAAGCTGCTCTCGGCCAACCGGATCGTCATCGGTAGCGTCGGAAAACTGGAGCAGACCTACCTGCTCACACTAAAGATGGTCGAGGTCGAAACTGGAAGGCTGTTGAAGGCGGTTTCGGGCCAGTACAAGGGTATGGGCGAGATGATCGCGGAGGGGAAGAACCTCGTTCGGAGCCTCGTCGGTCCTGCCGGCCGGACCGAGATGGCAGAGCAGCCCGCGCAGGAGGCGCAGCCGATCCCCGATGAGACGCCACAGCCGGCCGTCACGGAGCAGCCGGCCAAGACGACGCCCGTCCTCGGGCCAGCCCCTGCCGATGTGTCCCGGGCCGCCCTCGCGCGGGCGCGCTTCATGAAGGGGGGCTACTCCTTCGCGCTCCCCGGCCTCGGGCAGATCGCCAACGGCAATATCCTGCGGGGGCTTTTGTACCTCGGCATCGAGGTCGGCACGTACGGATACTTCGGGTACAAGGCTTCCAGGGACGAGCTGCCGACAAACCCCAGCGCGGGCCAGATCATCCCCCTCATCGTCCTGCTGCTCGGCAATCGATTGGTGAGCTGCGTCGACGCGGTGATCACGGCGAAGCCAGACGTCTGGGTCATCCTGGGACCGAGACCCGCCCGCTGACAACCGGGGCTGGTCGGCCCTCGGCAATCTCGAAATCCTCTCACCCGCGGATCTTCAGCAGCTCCAGCAGTCTGTCAAGGTCGTCAAAGGAGTAGTAGGCGATCTCGATGCGGCCTTTCTTTCCCGTCCCCTTGATCTCGACCTTCGTGCCGAGCTTTTCGATCAGCTTCTCCTCGATTTCGCGGATCTCGGGTTCCTTCCGCCCCTGCGAAGGCTTCTTGCGGGCGCCGGCCTTCTGAGCTGATTTCTTCCCCCTGTTCAGGCCAGCGGCAGCTTCCTCGGCTTCCCGCACGGAAATCCCCCGATCCACGATGCGGCGGAAGAGAAGCTGCTGGTCGGCGGGGCTCACCAGCATGAGGATGGCCCGCGCGTGCCCGGGGCTCATCTCGCCCCGTTCGATGGCCTGCTGCATTTCCTCGGGGAGCTTGAGAAGGCGCAGGCTGTTCGCGACCGTGGACCTGTCTTTCCCCACCTTTGCGGCGACCTGCTCCTGGCTGAGAGCCGCCATGTCCATAAGGCGCCTGTACGCCTGCGCCTCCTCGATGGGCGTGAGGTCCTCGCGCTGGACGTTCTCGATCAGGGCGATCTCGAGCTTCTCGTCGGCGCCGAAACGTCCGACGATGACGGGGATCTTCTCCAGCCCAGCCAGCTTCGCGGCCCGGACCCTCCGCTCGCCCGCGATGATCGTGTAGCGGCCGTCCGCCCCTGGCTCCACGAGAATGGGTTGCAGGACACCCTTCTGGCGGATGGAGTCTGCCAGCTCCCGAAGGCGCGCATCGGAGAAATCCTTGCGCGGCTGGCTGGGGTTCGGCCGCAGCGCCGACAGGGCGACCTCGGTCGTGCTCGGCCCCTCCCGCTTCTCCTCGTCGCCGAGGAGCGCGCTGATTCCCTTTCCCAGGGCTCTCTTAGACATTGAGGAGGACCTCCTCGGCGAGTTTCTGGTAGCTCTTCGCGCCGATGCACTCGGGGTCGTACAGGTTGATCGGCTTCGCAAATGAAGGGGCCTCGCTCAGCCGTACGTTGCGCGGGATGATGGTGCGGAAGACCTTCTCCTTGAAGTACCCTGTGACCTCTTGAACGACATCGTGGGCGAGCCGGGTGCGCACGTCGTACATCGTGAAGAGGATCCCGCCGATCTTGAGCTCCCTGTTCAGCCCCTTCTGCACCCTGTTGACGGTCTGCAGGAGCAGGCTCAGCCCCTCCAGGGCGAAGTACTCGCACTGCAGCGGGATAATCACGGAGTCCGCCGCTACCAGGCCGTTGAGAGTGAGGATGCCCAGCGATGGAGGACAGTCGATGAAGATGTAGTCGAAGCTGCCGGCCAACGGCGCGAGAGAGCGTTTGAGGTAGTACTCCCTGCCCTCCTGGTCGATGAGCTCCACGGTGGCGCCGGTCAGATTGATGCTGGAGGCGATGATGGACAGGCCGGGAACGGCGCACTGCTGGACCGCCGAGGCTGCGTCGCACTTCCCCGTGATCACCTCGTAGATTCCCGGCAGGTTCCTCTTCGCGCCCACGGCGCTCGACGTGTTGCTCTGAGGATCGAAATCGACGAGGAGCACCCGCTTGCCCGCGCTCGCGATGTACGCGCCGAGGTTCACGGCCGTAGTGGTCTTGCCCACACCACCCTTCTGATTCGCGAACACGAGGACCTTTGCCATCGCCCAAGGAATACCCCATTTGCCACAGGCTGGCAATACGAACCGGTTTGGCGCGCGCGGCGGTTCGACCCAACGGGCATGGAGCAGTTTTCCTTTTTTCGACGAAAAATTTCGAGGGGGGCTTGCGCCGGCCGAACTTGTGCTGTATACCCATAGCCGTTCACCGCACGTACGCACGTGTCCTTGGGAGGGGAGCCCCGTGTTCGTATCGATAAAGAAACGCAATGGCACTATTGTCCCTTTTCACCCCCGCAAGATCACATCCGCGATCCAGAGGGCCGGCGAGGCCACCGAGGAGTTTGGCGAGGAGGTCGCGCAGAAGCTGATGCTGCGCGTGGTGAACCTCGCCCATCAGACCCTTCCCGGCGAGGTCCCCTCGGTCGAGCAGGTCCAGGACATCGTGGAGGAGGTGCTGCTCTCTTCCCAGTACCGCAAGACCGCCAAGGCATACATCCTCTACAGGGACCAGCATTCGAAGATCCGCGAGATCGTCTCGCGAGCGGATGTCGACCTCATCGACCGCTACCTCGACAGAGCCGATTGGCAGGTCAAGGAGAACTCCAATATGGGGTACTCCCTCCAGGGCCTGAATAACTACGTGTCCTCCGAGGTGAGCAAGGTCTACTGGTTGAACAAGATCTACCCGCCCGAGATCCGCCTCGCCCACACGGACGGTGACTTCCACATCCACGACCTCGGGATCCTCTCGGTGTACTGCGTGGGGTGGGACATCGAGGACCTGCTGCTGCAGGGATTCCGGGGAGCGGCGGGCAAGGTCGAGAGCAAGCCGGCAAAGCACCTGCGAAGCGCCCTCGGGCAGATCGTGAACTTCTTCTACACCCTCCAGGGAGAAGCGGCCGGCGCGCAGGCCTTCTCGCATTTCGACACCTTCCTCGCCCCATTCGTTCGCGCCGACTCGTTGGCCTTCGACGAGGTGAAGCAGGCCTTGCAGGAGTTCGTCTTCAACATCAACGTGCCCACCAGGGTCGGCTTCCAGACCCCCTTCACGAACATCACGATGGATCTGGCCGTGCCTTCGATGTTCCGCGACAAGCCGGTGATCATCGGCGGAGAGTACAGCTCGACGACATACGGAGACTTCCAGGAGGAGATGGCCGTCCTCAACAGGGCTTTCCTGGAGGTGCTCGCGGAGGGAGACGCCAAGGGAAGGGTCTTCACCTTCCCCATCCCAACCTACAACATCACGAAGGGCTTCCCCTGGGACGACCCTATCCTCGATGTCCTGTGGCGTGTGACGGCGAAGTACGGCATCCCTTATTTCTCCAACTTCGTGAACTCCGACATGTCCCCCGAAGATACGCGCTCAATGTGCTGCCGTCTGCGGCTGGACCTGCGCAGCCTCGAGAAACGCGGAGGAGGCCTCTTCGGCGCCAACCCCCTCACCGGATCGATCGGCGTGGTGACGATCAACATGCCCCGCCTGGGCCACCTCTCCGCCGATGAGGGAGAGTTTCTGGAGAGGGTCGACGACCTGATGGAGCTCGCCCGCACCTCCCTCGAGATCAAGCGAAAGATGCTGGAGCGTTTCACGGACAGGAACCTCTACCCGTACACGCAGTTCTATCTCAGGAGCGTGCGGGAGCGCTTCGGGCAGTACTGGAAGAACCACTTCTCGACAATCGGACTCGTGGGCCTGAACGAGGCGTGCGTCAACCTGCTCGGCACGAATGTCGGCACGGAAACGGGCCAGCTTTTCGCGCTGCGCGTGCTGGACTTCATGCGCGAGAAGCTCCTCGGCTTCCAGGAAGAGAGCGGCAACAACTACAACCTCGAGGCGACTCCCGCCGAGGGCGCCTCCTACCGCCTGGCGCGCCTGGATGCCGAGAAGCACCCCGGCATCCGCTCGGCCAACGAGAACCAGGGCGCGGAGGGCGCCAAGCCCTTCTACACCAACTCCTCGCAGCTCCCTGTGCACTACTCCGATGACATCTTCGAGGTCCTCGACCTCCAGGACGAGCTGCAGACACGGTACACGGGCGGAACGGTGCAGCACCTGTTCGTGGGCGAGGAGATCACCTCGCCGCGCAATGTGCGCAACCTCGTGAAGATGGTCTGCGAGCGCTACCACCTGCCCTACTTCACCATCACCCCGACCTTCAGCATCTGCCCCACACACGGCTACTTGTCGGGCAGGCAGGAGACCTGTCCTCACTGCGGCGCTGTGGCCGAGGTCTATTCGCGCGTGGTGGGCTATCTGCGGCCCGTCAATCAGTGGAACGAGGGCAAGGTCGAGGAGTTCAACGCGCGCAAGACCTTCAAGCTGGCCTGATCGCGGGCGCCACGGCGCAAGCGGGGCGGGACTCATGATCATCGGCGGATTCCAGAAGGTCTCGTTGTCGGACTTTCCCGGAAAGATTTCCGCTATCGTCTTCACCCGGGGCTGCAACTTCCGGTGCCCGTACTGTCATAATCCCGAGCTAGTTGAGCCAGATTCCTACGTTACGCCATTGGGTGAAGCCAAAATCCTCTCATTCTTGAAGAGCCGGAGGGGCAGGATTCAGGGTATTGTGATCACCGGGGGAGAACCCACGATCCATGAGGATCTGCCTGAGTTCATTCGCAAAGTCAGGGAGATGGGCTGTGCAGTGAAGCTCGATACGAATGGGAGCAATCCCGCGCTTCTCGAGCGGATCATCTCCCTTGATCTCGTCGAGTACGTCGCTCTGGACGTGAAGGCCCCCCTCCGGCTCTATTCCAGCGTGGCGCGAGTCCCTGTCAACACGGGAGATATCCTTCGGTCGATCCGGCTGGTCATAGAATCCGGCATCCCCCACGAGATGCGAACGACATACCTCGAATCGCTCCTCTCGGTCGACGACGTGAGGGAGATCGCCGAGATGGTGAAGGGCTGCGGGCTGCTCGTTGTGCAGAGTTTCCGCCCCACAAAGGCGCTCGACCCCGCCATGTTGGAGCAGCCCGTGCCTTCGGCACAGACGATGGAAAGCATTCGTGCTGCCGTCGCCGCCATGGGCGTTCCCTGCGAAACGCGCTGAGGTTCCCTCGCTCCCACTTTTTTGGTGACGGCATCCATTCCGAAGCCTTGCCGCACGTGCGGGAGGCTGATACACTTTTGTTCATTCAAAAGTCCTATCCAAAGAGGAAAAGTGAAATGAAAACAATCAGGCATACCGCGCACCTTGCGTGCGTGTTGATTCTGAGCGCGAACTTGGGCCACGCCGGCCCAGCCGTTACCCTCTACTACGAAGGGAACGGCCAATTTGAGTTGATCAGTTCAAAAGGAACGCGTGTGTGAATTGACATTATGGACCCATCGAGCCTGTCCAGCCCTGCCATAAAAATGACATCCTGCTGACTACTCACATGCACCCTGACCACGTAAACGGGGATTTCATTGCCAGCTTTCCGGGCCGACAGCTCTTTGTTGTCGGCAAGATACGTGCGGCAGATGTGGCGATCATATGATGGCTCAAGTCAAACCCCGCTTGATCATCCCCACCCACCTCAGCTCTCAGGCCGCGCAGTATGCACCGACGCTCTGGCCTTGCATGTATTCCGAAAAACCGTCAGTGAAGATCAGTCCAGAAGTTCTGACAGCTGGGACTCGCCTCCTGTTCCTTGGCGTTTTGGCGCCGGGCTATGCCGAGTGGGCTAATGCGAAACTCGTAGATTGGTAGGCATCATCGCAGCGAGGGCTTCTATTGAAGAAGACGCTTTCCTCATTTGGAATCTGTCTGCTGCTTGTCGGAGCCGCTCCAATCTCTGCGCAAGAATGGTCGGCATCGCAACAAGAAATCCGGAAGATGGAGATGGCGTTTTGGGATTCATTGACAGCAGGAGACCTGGAAAAGCAGAACGCGCTATGGAGTGACCAGGCAGTGGCTTGGCCAGCTTCTGTATCAGCACCAATCGGAAAGACGGCAATAGCGCAAAGCGCTAGCGTGTGGTGCACATACATCGAATCTTCTGATCTGAAGCCTGCGGCTACTTCAAATCCATGTTCTACGTCGCGGGCCGCGGGGCGAGCGAACGGCAACGCGTAGCTTCCCAGTCCACACAAGCAAGGCCCGCGTTCAATCTCTTATAATTTCATTGAGCGGGAAGGTGAAGGTTCCGCAGTGTCAGACATTTGTAAGGACCGGTGGTATGCGGGCTGCCGTCGCTATGCTTACTAGGGTAACTAGTAGCCGGCCTTTCTGTCGAAATTGTCCTATCTCCCGGCTCCTCTACATTTCCACCCTCGCCTTGAGGATCCGGCAGACGATTCCGAACATGACCCCGTACAGCAGCGCGACGAGGGACAGGGCCAAACCGTGGCCAAGCTCCGCGACTGAGCCGTAGATCCTGCTGAGGATGAGGACCGCACCAAGGATGAGGCCGATGAAGCCGGCGGCATAGCATATTTTCTCTGTGAACTCCCAGATTCGCGCTGACCGCGCCCGCGACGCCGAGCCCGCTTTCTTCGAGAAAGCGTCCCCGAATGCGCGTCCGATCTCGGCGAATCGCCAGACAGCGAGCATCGCGAACAGCGGCACGAGCAGCGCGATCATGAACGCGGTGGCCCCGATGTACGCGAGGGGATTTCCTCCCTCGAAGACGACTGCGCCGGCGATCGAGGCAAGAAGGAGAACAAGGGAGATGATGAACCGCAACATTGTAGCCTCCTGTAGCATGTGATGCTCCCCCAATCATCGCTCCCGGCAGCCATTCTCACAATACTCCGTTCGTATGATTCGCGAGCGGTCACGCCCGGAGCCGGTTGGCCAGCTCCCTGCGGTTGCGGGAATCCGTCTTGTCGTACAAATGGTGGACATGCGTCTTCACGATCTTGGTCGATATGAACAACCGGGTCGCGATTTCATCGTAGCGCAAGCCTTCCGTGAGCAGGCTTGCGACCTCACGCTCGCGGGGGGAGAGGGAGAACCGCGTGACGGCTGCATCGGAGATCTCTCGCGGGATCCCTCCGGCGGCGCCTAATCCTAGAAGGTCGACGGTCTGCCGCACCGCGCGAAAAAAAAGGAATGCTCCCGCGGTCTCGCCCGCGCAGAGACCGGCGAGGGCAACCGCGCCTCGCGCCTGCCCCGGGGAACCCGTCGGCACCCGGACATCCGCCATGCCGGCCAGCGCAATGACGAGGAGGGGGTCATGGCCAGCCCGGCAGGCACGGCGCCCCAGATGCCGAAGAACACGACAACCACGACCACGGCTGCGAGCTGGAGAAACGAAAGGAGTCGTCCCATGTGCCGGACATTCTGAGGGCGATAGGCGGCCGAGTCAAGTGAATCCGCGCCGCGGCCGCGTCGCGAGCCCGGTAGCGGGGGTTAGCGCTTCCTTGGCCTCCCGGTATTTCACTCCGGAATCGGACGGAGGGGGAACTCTTAGCCGGCCCTTCTGTTTAAATTGTCCTATATCAAATATCCTTTTGCCAATCGATATGCGTTGCTGGGCAGCCCTGCGTACGGATACCATAGAGTTGAGCTGCCCCGCCGACCACCGCACGGCCGCCACGTTGTTTGGAAACCGCAGCGACACTTCCTGCAGGCACTCCAGGGGACAGCTCCAACGATTGGATAGAACGCTCTTACCTGGTCTTACTTTGAAGACGGAATAGCCTTCTTATAATTGACGTTCTGAATACCCTCAAAGTGGGAGTCTTGTGTCCAGAGAGCTGCCTTGTGATTCCTTGCAGTTGCCAACATGATGGCGTCTGCCATCGGCATCTGATGCTGAATGCTCACGCGGGCTGCACTGATTGCTATGCTTGGGTCCAAATTGACCACCCGTCCCTGCTGCATTTGCGCAATGACCTTTAGTGCCTCGTTTTCAGACTTCTGCTGAAGCACTCGTTTGAAGACTTCGTAAATGCTTATCGAAGGGATTAGCAATTCCTTTGTGTCTTCTATAGCTTTTGCAAAGAATCCGGTATTTGCACCTTCCGCAAAGTACTCCAGCCAGCCGCTTGAGTCGACAATATTCATGTTCTGTCGGTCTCCCGCGGCACATCAGTGTTGATTCCTTTCAAGAAGCCCTTCATCTTCTTAATGGCAACAACCGGGATAAGCTCGATTCGGTCATCATAAGCAATGGTTTGGACCTTTTGCCCGGGGGAGAGCCTCAGTTTCTCGCGTATCTCCTTAGGGATAACGACCTGATACTTCGGTGAGATTGTGACAGTGCTCATGGCAGCCTCCATCGATAGCCTTATCGTAATACGGTAATCATATCGATGGCCACGCTAAGTGTCAAGTGCACCCTGTCCCGCTGCAGGCTCGGGCAAATCCTACCGCTTGGAAGCAGGCTCGTGGTTCATGCGGAAAAAGTCATTTTTGAGCGTTCGAACATAGGGTTGAGCCGCCCCGCCGAGCTGCGCCCAACGGCCACCGTTCATTGGAATTGCAACCTCACTTCAGATGGCCGGTCCAGGGGACAGCTCCAACAATTTGCTATGGCGCTTGGCTTTCTCGCATTTGATTATCTCAATCGGAAGCATGCTGGTTGCGCTGGACCGCATCCGATAAAGACATGGAGTTCAGCATATATTCGAAATATTGACATTTGGTAACTGTTCAGGTATTTTGAAGGCAATCTGTTAGGGTCAGATCCTTCTCGAATGCGCTCATGATGGCGTCAATCACGGACAAGCCTTGCTTTCTCATCGTAGAGATGTAGCTTCGTATTCGGCAAAATGAGAGCGCCCCGTCGTAACTACGGAATGCTCCAGATACCTTTTGCTGTACTCTCATCATTCGTATGTCGCGTTCGGCAAGATTATTGTCGAACGGTACGCGAAAGTCATGCA
>CAYGXO010000027.1:0-8425 GCA_964353885.1 uncultured Spirochaetaceae bacterium | reverse complement strand
CCTTGTCGCCTCAGGACTTGCGAAGGAACCGACTCCTATGCCATGGTTCGGTGGAAGGCAATTGGTGATCACTTTTGCCTGAAATTGTCCGTGGGGTCGCCGCTGTTAGCTCAATTCAGTACCGTGGAAATCGAGGCTAAGCTCAAGAGGCTTTCGGGGAAGGAAGTCATCACCCTGTTTCAGAGATTCGGGTTTGAGATCGTCGGCAGGAAGGGTAGCCACGTCAAACTCCGTCGTCTCGAAAGCGGAGTGAGGCAAACGCTGACCATTCCTGATCATCCAGAAATAGACACTGGCACCTTGAAGGCGATCCTGAGGCACGCTTCCGCATACGTCCCCGAGGTTGAACTCAACAGGCTCTTCATGACGCAGTAGTTCTCGGCCTATCATTGTCCCGCCCACAGTCGGACAGCATCCCGCACAGACACTATGCGAAGAAGTCACGGCAGTCTGTCGGAGAGGAAGCCGTGCCGCGGGCAAGGCGGCACCGTTCGGTGGTGGCCAAACGGTGCCCAGTTCGACTCTGTCTTCGCTCCCCCTATTGGACGAGCTCAGAACTTACTGCTACGAGTGCCGGATTGAGGAGATGCCGGCTCTCCTGGTTGATTGACGGTGTTGCTCGCTTTGTTTCCGCTCCCTGCACAAACGGGAAGCAAGCATTCGCAAGGCTTCTTGACAATTATTAGTAACCTATGTTACTGTAAACATATTATCTAGAGGGAGTATCAAAATGGAGCTAAAGGACGTCATGCTCGGATTCCTGGACTGGAAGCAGATGACCGGCTACGAGTTGAAAAGCTTGTTCTCGGAGCTCGACTACCTGCCCTGGTCCGGCAACAACAACCAGATCTACAAGGCTCTGCTGGAATTGGAAAGGGGAGGGCTAGTGGAGAAGCAGACCATTGTGCAGGAAAAGCTGCCGGCGCAGAAAAGGTACAAAGCCACGGCCAGCGGCAGAGGCAGGCTGCGCGAGGCTGTGCTGCGGCAGCCGGAGGTCGTCTCCGTCAAGAATGATTTCCTGCTCCACCTCGCCTGGTCTGAATGCCTTTCCATGGATGAGATTCTGGCTCTCATCGACGGCTATGAACGCAGCATAGAGCTGGAACTCGCGATGTGCAGGGAGAAGATCCGGCGACAGCAGCCCGGAACGGGCCGGAGCGCCCGCGAGGACTACGTTTGGGGCATGATAATGCAGAACCGCGCGATGATGCTCCAGGTGGAGCTCGATTGGCTTGCGTCGCTGCGAAACGGCCTGGCGAACGAATCAAGGAGGAAGTGAAAATGGCCGTCGGGAGCATTTACAGAACGGCTGAAAGCCGCGGTATCCTGCTGGATTTCTATGACGGCATAACAGGCAGGTGGGCATTCCCGCATGAGACAAGGGACATCTCCACGCGGTTCGGCGACACGCGCGTCGTGACTGCCGGCCGGAAGGGGAATCCCGTGCTCCTTCTGCTGCACGGCTCCGCGTCGAATATTCTTGGATGGAGCGCGGCGATACCGGCCTATATGCGCGACTTCTCCGTCATTGCGCCGGACCTCCCCGGTGAAGCGGGCAAGAGCGGGCCTGCCCGACCCTCTTGGGATAATGATGAATATGTGCAATGGCTGGATGATCTGCTGAGTGGCCTGGGAATCGAAAAAGCTGCGCTGCTCGGAATTTCTCTGGGAGGTTGGATCGCCGCCAAGTATGCAGCGCACCGGCCGGGGCGCTCATGCCGCGTGGTGCTGCTCGCGCCTGGCGGCATCTCTCCAGCGAGGACGTCCGCCATATTGAAAACCGTGCTGTACTCCCTGCAAAAAGAGAAAGGCGCGGAAAAGCTGAAGCGCCTGATATTCGGGCCGGACGATATTCCTCAGGAGGTAAGCCGGTTCTTTGATCTCCTTCAGAAGCACTATGCGCCGCGGTTTGGCTCGCCGAAGCTGTTGACGGATGCAGAGATCCGCGGCATCGCCTGCCCGGTGCTGATGATTTCCGGCGGCGAGGACGCCTTCTTCAACGCTGAGAAAACCGTCACACGGCTGAAGAAGCTTCTTCCCGGCGCTGAAATCCATGTCTCCCCGAATGGAAAGCATGGAATTACCGACTACGGCGGGAGGATAATGGAATTCTTGGCGGGTAAGTAATCGCAGGACCCAGCGGAGAAAAAGAAACAGGCACCGGCGAAACTCGCCAATGCCTGTCCAGTTCTGCTCCCCCGGCCGGACTCGAACCAGCGACCGGGTTGCTTCCACTGTCGATTGTCTCAAAGATCGAGGGCACTATCTGCTTCTCTCACGTCAAGAGGCGGAATCATCAAAGAGAGGAGTCGTGTCATTCAAGGTCACCAGTCTGCAATCGTATGCTTGTAGCGTCAGTGCTTGGTAGGCATTGAGTCGTGCGCGATTTTTCTGTACTATAATCTGTTGGAGGATGCTAATGCCGGACCTAAATAGGATCACACAAGATCCGCGAGTAATGGGAGGGAAGCCGTGCGTTCGGGGCCTTCGAGTGACGGTTGGCACGATCGTAGGGCTCCTCGCCTCTGGTCATTCCCATGAAGAGATCCTCAAGGAATACCCCTATCTTGAAGGAGACGATATTCAAGCAGCTCTCTCGTATGCTGCTTGGCGATCTGAGGAAGTTGAGGTACCGCTCTCCAATTCATGAAGATCCTTATCGACATGAATCTGCCGCCGCGCTGGGTAGACTTTCTTGCAGATCACGGAATCAGCGCTACCCACTGGAGCGTTGAAGGTGACATGAAGGCTCCTGACTCGGAGATATTGAGGTGGGCGCGTGAGAGGAACTATGTTGTGCTCACCCATGATCTCGATTTTGGAGTTTTGCTCAGCATGGCTCAGAAGGCCGGACCCAGTGTCATTCAGGTCCGCACTCAAGATGTAACACCGGAAGCTATCGGCTCACTTGTGCTGACCGCCTTGGAGAAGCATAGGGAAGCACTCGACCGAGGGGCGCTATTGAGCATCCAACGGCAAACCTCACGTGTGCGAGTCTTGCCGATTATAAAGGCTGACCCGGGGGATCTGCGGTAAAAGGGAGACGGGCGATGCCGAGCGTGGACAAGAAAGAAGACATGCGCAAGACGTTTCCAGGTGACAAGGCTCTTCAGCAGATCCACCTTGCGTATAGGTCGATACTTGCCGCTGCCAAGCGAAAGAGAGTGACGCTTGGGGTATACGTGCGGTCGCTGAAGCTTCGGTCCAAGAGCTCGACTCGCGTATAGTGACAGGCATTCGACTGCCCAACCAACGATGCCGCATGCTGCTCGGAAAGTCTAGCTTTGTCTGGGGAGAAAGTAGCCGCCATGGCGAATCCCGGTCGGTAGGGCGCGGCCAGCGGTAGTGACGTCCATTTAGGAACGAACGCGTGTGCAGAACGCGAGGAAGGCGTCGTGGAGGGAGGCGAAGCGGTGCGCGGATCACGCCAATGAGCTTCATCAACGAATACTCGTGCGTGCCCAGCACACGTGCAAGCCCACGTTGATCGAGCGGCTGGACAAGGACGGATAATGAGGGAGACCTCTGTGGCGAAATCACTACCCTGGGAGCACGCTGTATGACGAAGGCCGACGGGCATATCTGGGAGTTCAAGGCACGTTTTCGACGCCACGCGTTTGGCTGGAGGTCCCAGCCGGCCATCCAGCGCGTCAAGCAGGCGGTGAGCGAGATCAAGAAAGCTGCGCGGAAGGATCCGGTCCTCGCGGCCGAAGGCGCCGTGACCCTGCTTGAGCGCCTCTCGCCTGCGCTAGAGCAGGTCGACAGCTCCTCCGGTGCGATCGGAACCGCGGTGAACAACGCGATCGCCGAGCTGGTTCCAATCATCGCCGCCGCTCCATCCGATCCTGACACGCGCGAGAGGTGGCTCGAGCGCCTGTGGGAGGCGCACGGTGCAGACCAGATCCCGTACATCGAAAGGCTGGCCGATTTCTGGGGCGAGCTTTGCTCATCGAAAGCGGCTGCCTCGGCCTGGGCGGACCGCCTGGTCGACATCACACGCATGGCGCTGAGTCCTGACGCGGAGACCCACGTCCACTTCCACGGAACGCCCGCCTGCTTGAGCGCGCTCTACCGTTCGGAACGTTATGAGGAGATCCTGGAGATCATCCAGGCCGATACATTCTGGCCATACAAGATTTGGGCCGTGAGGGCGCTTGCCGCCATGGGGAGGAAGTCGGAGGCGATCCGGTACGCAGAGTCGAGCCGCGGGCCGTGGACACCTGATGGGGGGGTCGACGAGGTATGCGAGGAGATCCTCCTCTCGTCGGGGTCGATCGACGAGGCATACGAGAAGTACGGCCTTCGGGCGAACCGCGGCGGCACCTACCTCGCAACCTTCCGTTCTGTGGCGAGGAAATACCCGAACAGGGCCGCGGGCCAGATCCTTGCCGACTTGGTGGGGACAACGCCAGGCGATGAGGGCAAGTGGTTCGCCGCTGCCAAGGAGGCTGGGCTCTACGATGAAGCGCTCGCACTTGCGAGGCGCACTCCTTGCGATCCGAAAACGCTCACCCGCGCCGCGCGGGATTTCACCGAGCAGCAACCGGCCTTCGCGGTTGGCGCCGGGCTGGCAGCGCTCCACTGGCTCGTCCAGGGCTACGGCTACGAGATCACGGGTGCCGACGTCTGGGCGGCGTACTCCTACACGATGAAGGCCGCGGAGAAGAGCGGGACCGTCACGGGGACCCGCGAAAAGGTGAAGGCGCTCGTCGCGGGTGAACCTCCTGGAGGGCTCGTCGCCATGATTCTTGAAAGGGACCTTGGACTATGATGCCGCACAAACTGGCCGGGTGCCCGGACCCTGAGCCCGGCTCATGAGGGAACGCCCCATCGTCCACGTCGCCGGTCCCCCGGGCTGCGGCAAGACAACGTTCGTCGAGTCGGTGCTGGGCACCGTCGGCGGGCTTCTCATCGCTGCGCGCTGTGTCCGGGACGACTCGCGCCGACACGCCCGGGAGACGGCCCCCAAGACGCACCCGGAGCTCCGGCGGTATCGGAAGGCAGGGGCGAGCGGCGCCGCTCTTTTCGTTTTCCCAAAGAGCGAGAGCAGCTCGGACGCCTTCTTCATGACGGAGCTAATGGCGGACTATTCGCAAGGCGTGATTCTCGAAGGCGACAACCCGCTTGGCTACGTGGACCTCGCGGTGTTTGTGGCGCCCCCACCGGCGGCCGGTGAGAGGCTCTTCGTGCGGCGCACGAGAGACCGGGCTCGCGAGCAGCGCGGCAAGGTGGATGCTATCGAGCGGTTACTGTGCGAGCCCGACGGTGTCATAGAACTCCTCGGCGAGATCGTGGGCGGCCCTATTGTCGAGTTCGCCCGGAAGAGCCCGAAGCTCATGGAGAACACGCGCGCCAACCTAATCGCCGGCATCGCAGCGGTGCGGAAGGCCCCGCAGCCCAAGCCCACGCAGCATTGGGCGATCAGTGATCGATACTCGGGCATCGAGCACGCACAGCTCGTCGTGGTCAACGTCCGCCACGACAGCGAGCGAGGCGCGGGCGAGCAGCTTGCTGCCGACCTGTTTCGGCTCCGGAAGGAAGAGAAGCTTTTCAACGATGTCCTCGGCTTCCGCGGCAGTCGGATTCCAATAACCGCCGTCGTCGCGAACCTTGCCCAGCCGTCTGATCCGGGGCGGAGGAAGGTCCTCGCGCGAGTTCGACGCGCGTTCCGCTCGAAAACCTGATAGGGGTGCCATCGGAGTCACCGCCTCTTCGGCTGTTCAATACTACCTCCGAGTCAAGGTTCGGATCGTTCTGAAGATTGACCAACGTCTATCGGATCATTTCTTCCTCTTCGTGAAATGACGCCAAGACACAACGGGCCCTCTCTGGTGCGAACCATGAAAGGGCCCGTCCGACCCTTTCTTCGCTCCCCCGGACAGAGTCGAACGGGCGACCGGGAGGTTAACGCGATTGTGCGTACCTCTGATCGAGGACACCGTCAGTCTCTTGCACATGTCTGGTCGGAAGCAGAGCGTGGATGGGCGGCGTCCATTCCGAGCGCCGACCTATGGCCTTTCCCTAGTAGCCCTCACTGTACGTTGTCAGCGAATCGTCGAATGATGTCCCTCACCTCCGGCATCCTCCTTCTTCGTGGCATAGCCCCTCCGTATGGCTGTCCAGCGAACACCACTTGGTAGGTTAAAACGTTGCATTGAGGAGGGTCACTCCCGCTGACGGCTTGGTGGGCGAGCTCATTTGACGGCCTATGCCACATGCGGCGACGGATTCCACTTCATCGGTACGCTGCTTGCGAGCGCTGTCGAAGAGCCGCACCATCCACAGGAGGGAAGTCAATGGTTCTACCCACAAAGCTCAGGATATGGTCCAGCTTCGCGAGGCCGATGTTCTCGGCCTCCCCGGCGCGGATACTCTGAATAGTGGTGGCGGATACCTTGGCACGCTCGGCGAGTTGCCTCACGGACAACTTGTGGTTCTTCATCCCCTCGATCAAGAGCGTCGAGAGGTAGATCTCGCGCTTCTTCTCATCGATGCGTCGGCGGACCGCAGGGTCCTTCGCGCGATCAAGCGGACTAACGTAGCCCTTTGGCTTGTTCATCATAGTAACACCCCGTAGTATTTCTATCCGTGTAGTCTCGACGATATGCCTTCGCCTTCTCCCTCTCGTTTGGCGGAAGGTCGTCGCGCTTCTTCAGGAACCCGTGAGTGATGATCACGGTCTTTCCCTTCACAAAGAACGCCATGAACCGATGCGGCTTCGGCTTGAATGCAAATAGATTGTCGCCCTCGCCCAACTCCTCCTGGTAGTACTTTGCCCCTGGGCTGTTCCCTTCTTCATTGACGTACCACTCAAACCCGTCTTCGACACTTCGAAAAATGATGTGTTTGCTCCGTAAGGAATTAGAACGCGCCAGGAATTTGTTGGCATATCTGAAAGCGCTGCGCCCGGTCAAGGCTTTTTTCCTTTCTTATACCTCCTTCAAGCTTGTGAAATTCTTCCGCCACAGTTCATCTCGAGCCGGTTTCGCCGGAGTCATATCTTCGCCGTCATCGCAGCATGATAATGTCCCGAAGGGATGTCGCAATCACTACCCGAGCTTTCCGAAGAAGCTCATGCCAAACGACGCGCTTATCCCTTCGTGGACGAAACCGTCTTCTTTTGAGGCTCCCGATACGCTTCCCCCTTTTTCAGAATCCAATACGTAGCCTCCGCCAAGTGACGAGCAACCGCGCCTACTGCCTTCTGGTGTCCCTTGCGCTGGCGGATCCTCAGGTAAAGCCGACTGACATGTCGATACGGTCGACGGCGATGAAACAAGCAGACGACATTCCCGGCTTCAATGAATGCCCACTTGAGGTATCGATTGACATCCGGTCGAAGCTGTCCATAACGGGTCTTCCCACCTGAGCTACTCACCCGTGGGGTCGTTCCTGAGTATGCGGCAAACCGAGAGGCGTCGGGAAACCGACTCATGTCCCCTACCTCCAGGAGGATGACCACCGCCAGGATGAATCCAACGCCGGGCAGCGTCTGCAGAATCTCCAGCTCCCGGCTCGAGGCGAAGGTGTCCTTCATCCTCTGCTCAAAAAGATCGATCTGCTTCTGTACCTGCTCCAGCGTCTCCAGGAGTCTTTCAACTGAGAACCGACTGTGTGGCGGGAGCAGGCCGAGGCTCTTCTTCAACTCTTCCCGTCCTCGCTTGCCGAACAGATCGCTTATCCCCTCGATGCTGATCGCATACTTGGCCAAGGTCGCATGAATACGGTTCTTCAGGCGCGTGCGTTCCTTGCTCAGTACCATCCGCGTGCGCGGCAGATCCCGAAGATCTCGAATCTGCGCCGGTGGGATCCAAACCGTCGGAAGCGTCCCGGTACGCTGGAGACGGTTCAACCCGTGACAATCAAGCTTGTCGGTCTTGTTCACCGAGGCAAGCATCATTTTCGCTCTTCGCGCATGAACCAGTTGAGGAACCATCCCCGCCTTCTCGATCTCATCGACGATCCAGTACCAGTTGCCGATCGTCTCTACCGCCACGGGGGTTCCCGCCTTCCACGTGGAAAGAAACTCCGTGACCGCACCTCGCTGATGCTCGATGCGCGTGTCGCAAAGTATCGCACCCGTGTGCTCTTCCACCGACGCGAAGGTGTATCGCTTGTGGCTGTCAAATGCGATATACTCCATCTCGTTGCGCCTCCTCTGCGCTTGGTTTGTCGCCGGGGTATATCGTACCCCACCAAGTCAGGAGGCGCAGCGCTTTCATAGCATCACTACAGTGTGACTTCCCCTGGAATGGCCGATCATTCGCGGACCGTCGGCGGCGCAGCCACACCCGCGGCCTGCAATACCGTGTGGCATACCCCGCGAAGGTCGGTGCGCAGATACAGCTTCTTGCCATGCAGTTCCACTTCCACTTCCTGAAGTGCGCGAAGATCTCTATTGATATCCGCCCATTCCAGCTTCTCC
>CAYGXO010000026.1:0-13670 GCA_964353885.1 uncultured Spirochaetaceae bacterium | reverse complement strand
CTGCGTGCCGTGAGCACTGTCGACCGCAGAGAAGAACAACGATCCGCCGTAGACGGCGAGCCCCGCAGGACTGCCGTCCCCGCTGGGATCGATGTCCGCCGCCCGCTCCACCACCAGCTGCACCGGGGGGACATACGGATCTGCGGGGGGCGGCGTGGTGTCAGGCGGGGTCACGGGATTTTGACAGGCGGCCATGAGCAGAGCGAGCGCTGCAAAAGCGAGGCAAGGAGAATGATTTCTCTGGACCACCGTGACACACACGCGACAACTCCTCAAGAGAACGGTTCTGAATGCCTCTACAATCCGCCAAAATAGAATGGTATCTCGTATAGCGGCACAATTCAATATTTTCGCATTAGGCTCCAGGACCTCTGCGAGATGCGCGGGCAAGCTCCGAGCCGCTTCGTCGAGCGTATACCGATGCGGCTTCAGAACGGCCCGAAGCCGATCGCCACGGCGAACATGAGGAATGCCATGGACACGACGAACATGATCCCCTGCAGGGGGAGCGTCCAGCGGATCCACTTCGGGTAGCCCACCACCGTGAGCCCCAGCGCGATGAGCAGAAGAGCGTTGGTCGGGAAGAACATGTTGGCAAAGCCGTCGCCGATGTCGTAGGCCAGCACCGTGGCCTGACGGGTGATGCCGACGAGGTCCGCCAGCGGCGCGAGGATCGGCATCATGAGGAAGGCCTTGGCCGAGGCTGACCCGACGAAGAACTCCAGCACAAGCGTGGCCACGTAGACGAGGAAGGCGGCGAGGTACTTCGGGGCGCCCGTGATCGCATTGCTCGCTGCCAGCAGGATCGTGTCCATGGCCCTTCTCATGTGGGGAGCGCGCGCGGCATCGACCCCCGCGATTCCCTTGCCGTCGCCGTGGGCCTGCCTGAGCGCCGTGTCTTCCGCGTAGCACAGCGACCGGGTCGGGTCGCGTTCGACCTTCCGCGCGTAGCGGTAGACGAACAGGAACACGATGCCGTACGTGACAAGGAAGAACACGGCCCGCAGCCCCGCCCCCGAGAACAGGGGCAGCCCGGCGATGGCCTGTGCAACACCCACCGTGAAGGGGTTGGTGACCGACGAGGCGAAGCCGAAGGCGAGCGCGAGCAGGCTCATGCCCAGCCCGACGAGGGTGTCCCACCCCAGCGCATGGGCGAGGGGGACGACGAACACGATGAGCGGCACTGCTTCCTTGTAGATGCCCAGCACGCCGCCGCACAGCGCGAAGAAGAACATCACGCCGGCCATGAGCAGGTACTTGCGGGCCCGGAAGCGCGCGACGAAGGTCGCGAGGATGTGCGCGAGCACATGCCCCTTCTCCACCACGGCGAAGGCGCCCCCGATGAAGACGAGGAACAGGATGATCGTGATGACGGTGAGGCTGTCACTGCTCCAGAGCACTTCGATGGGCGCCGTGAACCACCGCCACGCGGGGTACACCGGGCGCTCGACCTGTCGGTAGGAGCCCGGCACAACGAGTGTGCGGCCCTGGTCGACCGTACGCTCATAGACGCCGGCGGGGATCACGCGGGTGAGCACGCCCGCGACCACCATGAGTGCGAGAAGGATGCAGAAGGCCCAGAGGAAGCTCCTCAGACCGATCTGGAAACCCGAACGCTGTTTCCCGCTCATCCGTCCCTCCTCGATGCGGTTTTCCGGATCACGCTCTGGTAGAAGGCGATCATTCGTCCGTAATTCTCGAACGATATCCTCTCGTCGATTCCGTGGATCCGGGCGACTTCCCCGGGATCGAGAACCACGGGCAGGAGCCGGACGATCGCATCGGCAATCGACGCGAACTTCCGCGAGTCGCTCAGCATGATTGCCATGAAGGGCGCCGCGATGGCGTCAGGGGCGATCTCCGCCACGGCCTCGGATACGGCTTGCCACAGCTCATTGGAAAGAGGCTTCTCGGGCACGGGATCGCTCGCTACCGCGCCTGCGCAGAATCCCGTCTCGACTGTGAACCCACGGGGCAGGTGCCTGCGGGCGAGCCGGTCCACGCGCATGCGGGCGGACTCGGCCGTTTCCCCTGGGAGCGTCCGCAGGTTGAGCACGGCCCGAGCTTCTCCGGGAATGACGTTCGCCTTGTCGCCCGCGCGGAGAATGGTGACGGCCTGGGTGGTCCGGAACAGGGTGGCAACGGCGGGGTCGGCGGCGAGCGCGCCCCGCAGCAGCGGCCACAGCGGCCGAAGGAAGCGCAGAGCGAGGCCGAGCGGCCCGCGCGCATGAGGGGCGAGGGCGCGGAAGAAACGCTCCACGGTCCCCGTCAGCCTGAGGGGAAAAGGCCGACGCTCCAGAGCGACGACGACCGCGCTGAGAGCGCCAGCCGCCGTGTGCCTTCCGGGCATGGCGGCGTGGCCTGGCTTTCCGCGCACGATGATCTCGACGTTCGCAAAACCCTTCTCCGCAACACCGATCATGGCGATGGGATTCTTGATGAAGGGGATCGACCCATGGGAAATGATCGAGCTTTCGTCGAACACGCATGCGAGGCGCACGCGGCGCTCCGAGAGAGCTTGAGCGATTGCCCTTGCGCCGCGCTCGCCATCGGTCTCCTCATCAGCGCCGAATGCGAGGTACACGGTCCGGGCGGGCGTGAAGCCTTCCGCGAGAAGCCCCTCGACAGCTTCCAGCCCGCCGAGGAGGGCGTTCTTGTCGTCGAGCGCCCCCCTTCCCCAGATGAAACCGTCCGCGAGGTCTCCCGCAAAGGGCCCGTGCGACCAGGCCGACTCATCGCCTGCCGGGACCACGTCAGCGTGGGAGTATAGGAGGATGGCCGGCGTCGGAGACGCCCGAGGCGTTGGAGACGCCCGAGGCGCCGCCTCTCCTCGGCCTGGCTCCCATCTCAGCAGAAGGGCCATCTCGCTGATCGCCTCCCAATGGAGATGGCGCGCTGTCAAGGGGAACTCGCGGCGGAGGAAATCCCAGAAAGCGAGCAGCGGAGGCAGGGCGGGATCCGTGGAAGGGTCGCGTGCGGTGACGGTGACCGTGCGGAAGCCGATCGCACGAGCAAGGCGTGCCGCCTGTTCAGGGGAGCAACGATGCATGCGCCACAGTACCGACGCGCATGCCCGCTGTCAACGAAAAAGCCTGCCCGAAGGCAGGCTTTTTGTCGCGTGAACCGACCCCGTGAAACGACCCCTAGAAGAGCTTGAACATCGCCGTCAGGCCGAACCACGGCATCTCTTTGAGGACCGACCCGACGTTCCTCAAGTTCTTGATGGAGTCGAGGTAGTAGAAGCCGACAATGCCCAAGGAAAGGTTCCCGATGTTCACGTCGATCGACCCCTTCATGTTGAGGCCGACCGGGAATGGCTTCGAGGCGCGAGTGTCATTGATTGCGAAGACGAGGTTCGGGCCGAGACCGAGGCCGAAGCGAAGGAACAGCAGATCCAGGGAAAGGCCGACGTCGGTCAGGGCGACGATCGCGGCCGGCTTCGCCAGCGGAACTTCAGGGTAGTACAGAGCGCTCACGCCGGCCTGGAAGAGACTCAGCTTTAAGCGGGCTTCAGCTCCGAATGTGAAATCCTCGAACCCGATATCCTTTGCTTTGAGCTGCGCCATGGTCCCCGTGTACATCCCGACGCCACCGATCTGGAGCTCGGCAAAGGCGAAGGCGGGAAGGACGACCACGAGCACCAGCACCAATAGCTTCCTCATGCGTATGCCTCCTGTTGTGTCTGTGTCCTCCGGCAATGTACATCCCCCCATCGACAATTTCAATGTGCCTCAGAAGCGCGTCAGAGGTTGGGGCGGATCCGCCCGGCGACCCGCCCGCAGGCCTCTGCCAGCAGGTCGATGTCCTCGTCCGTGTGAGCCGCCGAGACGGAGCCGAGGCCGTGCACGACGTGCACGTCCTCCACCAGGAGGGCGAGCTGAAGGACCGTGTCCGAGAGCTCCACGTCGCACAGCTCGGGGTTCCTGATCTGCTCGGGCGAGCAGCACCCGGTCGCCTCGCTGCGAGGGAAGCTCACTGCACCCATCGAGCTGCCGGGAATCACCCCGTTGCCGTCTCCCGTTGCCCGGGCCAGGATTCCCGCCGAGCGGAACGCATCCTCGATCGCCCTGCGCGCCTTCTCGCCCAATGCGTTGATTCGCGGGTACAGCTCGCCTTCGCGCTCGACGAGCGCGCGCATCATCGTCTTCGCCGCGAGAAGCGAGGCCGGGTGGCAGGAATAGGTGCCGCCAGAGAACTTCACACCGCCTCCCCTTCCCGCCAGGCCCATAATGTCGGCCCTGCCGGCGACGGCGGCGACCGGCATGCCGCCGCCCATGATCTTCGCGTACGTCGCGAGATCGGGCTGGACGCCGTACAGGTGAGAGAGGCTCCCCGCCCGGAAGCGGAAGCCCGAAATCACCTCGTCGAAAATCAGGAGCGCCCCATGGGCGCGCGTCAGATCCCGAGCCGCTGCGAGGAACTCGCGATTGGCCGGCAGGCTGCCGGCGGAGCCCAGGAAAGGCTCGACGATGAAGCAGGCGACGTGCCTGCCGTGCCTGCGAAACTGCTCGGCGAGCATGTCGGCGTCGTTGAACCGGGTGACCACGACCTCCCCAGCCACCGCGCTGGGCAGGCCCTTGCTTTCCGACTGGCGGAACCCCGGCTCCTCCGGCTGGTGACCGCGTCCTCCGCCACGGGCCTGCTCATGGAACTCCACGCCGACCAATCCCCAGGGCTGCGCCCCATGCCAGCCCCCGCCGACCTTCATCACAAGCTCGCGCCCCGTGAACGCGCGGGCCAGGAGCGTCGCGTACATGGTGGCCAGGGATCCGCTGGAGGTGAAGCGCGCTTTCTCCGCGCCGACGCGCTCGCAGAGCAGCTCGGCCACCTCGATCTGAAGCCGGTCGGTGAAGCCGGTCTGCAGCCCGATGCCCGACCGGAAGCTCTCCGCGAGGACCCGGGTCACGACCTCGGGATTGTGACCAAGGATGTTCGCGTAGTGGCCCTGCCAGAAGTCGAGGATGCGGTGGCCATCCTCGTCGGTCACGTATGCGCCATGCGCCGAGACGATGCGGGGCGGAAACGGCCTGATCAGCCGCAGGGTGTGGCTTCCCCCGTCGACGAGGTGTTTCAACGCCTCCCGGTTCAGGGCTGCCGACCGGGGAGAGTGCCGCTCATAGTCGGCGGCGAGGGCAGCAAGCAGGCTGCTGTGATCGCTGTGCTTCATCGGTGCGGGTACTATAGAAAAGATGGGAGCCTCTTTCAAGATTGACGCAGCAGGGTTGGCGCAGCCGCCTGTTGGCCGGCTTCTCCTTCTCTTCCTCCCAGGCCAACATGAGCCGCTTGCGCCCCGGTCCCCATCGATAGCCGCCAATCTCGCCAGTGCCGCGGATCACGCGGTGGCACGGGATGAGGTATGCGATCGGGTTCTTTCCCACGGCGGTCCCGACAGCTCGCGCGGATCCTGGGCTGCCGATGCGCCGCGCGATCGCCTCGTACGTCGTCACGCTCCCTGCCGGTATCGTGAGGAGAGCCTCCCACACCTTGAGCTGGAAATTGGTGCCGCGCAAGAGAAGCGGGAGCGGCCCCGCCACCGACCATCCCCCGGGGCCTGATCCTGAAAAGATGCGCTGGGCCATACCCTTGGTGCCTGCGGCATCCTCGCCAATTCGCGCTTTCCTCCACTCCTTTTCCAACAACTCAAGCGCGAGGGCCCGGCCGCCGGGCGGCACAAAGGACAGGCCGCAGACGCCCCGGCCGGTGACGGCGATGAGGCATTCGCCGAAAGGGGTTGAGTGAAAGCCGTATCGGATCTCGAGGCCCTCCCCGCCGCTCTTGTACTCGCCCGGCGTCACGGCCTCGCAGGAGACAAACAGATCGTGCAGTCGCCCCGGGCCCGAAAGCCCCGCTTCGTAGGAGGCATCGAGCACGCTCACGGACCGGTCCAGGAGCGCCTTGGCCTTCTCCTTGGCGAGGAACTGCTCGTAGCGCTTGGGGCTGATCCCGACCATCCGGCTGAAGAGCCGCTGGAAGTGAAACTCGCTGAGCCCCACGCTCCTAGCCGCCTCGGCAAGGCCGGGGCGCCGCTCGATATTCTCTTCAATGAACGCGAGCGAGCTCTCGATGCGCGCGTAGTCGCGCGTCCACTGTTCCTGTTTCATGGTCGAAAGGGTACTCGAATCCGGCCCGCCGCGCCACCCGGATCCTGCTACCGCTCGTAGGCGCCGAGGTCGATCCCCGCGCCCCGGGGCCGGGGCGCGCCGTCGAAGTCATCTTTCGGCGCTCCCGCCGCGAACCCCCTATCGATCGCGGGAGAGCCGGGTGAAAGCCTGAAGTCACCCGCCCCCGCGGCGACAAACAGAGGGTCTCCTGAAACCGGGGACCGCCCCATGCGGCTCGACGGGTCCTCGTGCTCGCCGTCCGAGAGGTTGTGGTCGATCGTGACCGCCGAATCCAGCGAGTAGCCGACAGCGATCTCGAAGGTGAGGTTTCCCGAGCAGATATTGTTGCGGATGACCGCGGACTGGAGCCCGGGATTGTCGGCGAGGATTCCCCCGCCCCATTCGCCGGTTCCGTTGCCGTACGCGGTGTTGTTCACGATCCAGATGTCCCTCATCGGGTGCGGCACATGCTCGCCGTTCTGTGAAATGACGATGCCGCAGTATCGGTTGCGCCAGGAAAGGTTGTTGAAGATCCGGATCCCCTCCAGCAGCCCGCCCATTTCGCTGGCCAGCATGATGCCGCCGGAATCCAGGATGTCGTGCACGTCGTTGCCGTACACGTCGATGTTGAAGGTGTGCTTGTCCCAGGCATCCACGTAGATGCCGACGGCGGTCACATTGTGCACGCGGTTGCCATGGACCCTGCCGTTCGAGGAGCCGTCCTTCAGGCAGATCCCTTCCTTCTTATGGCCCGGCAGCCCGTTGTATACGAGGTTGTTCCTGACCTCGAAGCCCTTTGTGCCGGCGATGGAGATGGCTTCCTGCCACGGGCCCGAGCAGGAATGCGCGACCTCGTTTCCGTCCACCAGAACGTCGCGGCAGCCCCAGGCGCTGATGCCCGAGCTGCCGGTCCGGTCCGTGTGGTTGCCTTGGATGACGAGATCATTCGAGTTCTCCGCGATGATCCCCGCCTGCGCGGAGTTCACGACGTGCAGGCCGATCACTCTGATATGCCCGGCCCGGGAGATTTCGAACAACCCCTCGTCCTTTGCCACGGGGATGCCCCTTCCGTCGATGACGGGCTCGTCTCCCGGCCGGGCGGCAAAAGTGCAGTATTTTCCCGGCTCGCCCGAACGCTCCACTCTGACGCGCTCGCGGTAGGTGCCCGCTGCAATGAGCACGGTATCGCCGGGCTCGAGGGCGGCTGCCGCTCTGCCGATCGTCTTCCAAGGCCTCGCCGCTGTGCCGGGGCCGGCGTCGCTTCCGGCCGGATCGACGGTGTAGACGGATGCGGAAAACGCGGGGAGGCTCGCAAGCGCGAAAAGCGCGACGGCGGTGAGCATCGTGGAGTGAAAAACCCTCATTGACGAAGCTTGCCGGCGGTCTTCTTCACCTGCGCGGCGAGAAACCCAGCGACGTCCGCGGGCTCGAAAGGCCAGGCATAGAGAAACTCAATGCGGGGGTGGCGGATGCGCGCACGCTCGATGGCCGCGGGGATGTCGGCGCCCGCGTGCTCCCCGCCGGCCGTCAGCATGGGCGTCACGACGATGACCTGCCTGTACTCCAAGGCGGCCTGGCCGAGTGATTCCTCGAGGGACGGGGCGCAGAACTCATTGAAGCCGAGGATCACCGCGAGCCCGGACGCGTTCGCCAGCGCCTGCGCGATGGCAAGCGATCCCGCGTGGAACGGGTCGTTCGCCGCCGTGCGGGGCCAGGCGCGCATCCTCGCTTCCAGCTCGTCGTGCCGGGGGGCGAGCGCGGCCCGCTCCTTCCCGACCGCCCGCTCGAGCCGGGCGTGCAGGCCGAAATACTCCGCCAGCTCCTGACCGGGAAAATCGTTCGGTGGAGCGCCGTGCATGGCGAGAACGATTGCGGTCTCCATGGACTTGTTGTACCCCATTTGCGCCGCGGGGTCAAAGCGGTATACCGTTGGGGACGATGGCCGAAGAAAGGCTCTCCATCCTGTACGAGGACAACCACGTCGTCGCCGTGAACAAGATGCCGGCCGACATCGTGCAGGCCGACAGGACGGGCGACCCCACCCTCGCCGACAGGGTGCGGGACTACATCCGGCAGAAGCACGGGAAAAAGGGGGAGGTGTTCCTCGGGATCCCACACAGGCTGGACCGGCCCACGAGCGGGATCGTCCTGTTCGCCCGCACGAGCAAGGCGCTCGCAAGGCTGAGCGAGCTCTTCCGTGAAGGAGGGATCAAGAAGACCTACTGGGCAATGGTGTGCGAGAAGCCTCCGATGGAAGCCGGAGCTCTCATCCACTACCTGCGAAGGAACCCAGTGCAGAACAAGTCCTATGCCTCGGCGAGCGCTTCGACAGGTTCAAAGGAAGCTCGGCTCACCTACCGGCTGCTCCTCAGTCTCGAGCGCTACCACCTGCTGGAGATAGAGCTGGAAACCGGCAGGCACCACCAGATCCGCGCTCAGCTCGCGGCAGTCGGCTGTGCGATAAAGGGGGATTTGAAGTACGGCGCGCCGCGCTCCAACCCGGGAGGAGGCATTCACCTCCACGCGCGCGAGGTGTCCTTCCTTCACCCCGTCAGGAAGGAGATGGTGCGCATCCTGGCCGACCCTCCCTCCGACCCCCTGTGGGACGCGGCCCTCGCCCGCTGGCGGGAGCTTCCCTCTTCTCCCACGCGCGCGCCCACCCCGCGATCCCGCTCATGACGGGGATCAGGAGGCGGAGATTTCCTTGTACTTCTTCCAGAATCGCAGTGCGGCGAACCGTGTCCCGTCGCGGATGAAGAGCCGAATCATCTCCCCGGTGTACTGACGGGCAGGCGAGAACGAGGCGAGAAGGAAGGACGCGTCCATTCCCAAATCGTCGTTCGAAACGGTGTTCTGACCGGCGCTCGCGAGCCGGAACAGGGCCCCTTCCTCCGAGAGGTCCACAAGCTGCGCGGGTACATCGCGGCCGTTCACCGAGAGCGTGCAGGGCTGGTCCACAACGACCCGCGGAGTGCTCCTTCTGTTCACCATCACCGCCCCCCTTCCCGCCAACTGTAGCGTTTTTTCGCGGGAATTGACAACCGCAGACCGCGTCCCTATGCTGGGACGCCCATGCTCCCCCTGGCGCTCTCAACCATCTTCTCCGCGGGCTTCGCGCTCCTGATCCGATTCGCCCAGAAGCGCGGGGCCAACCTGACCGCCGTCGGCGCGGTGAACTATCTCACGGCCGCCCTCTTCCACCTCATCCTCGCGATCGCCTCGGGCCTCCGCATGCCGCACGGGGCGAGCCTCGCGATCGGCATCGGCGGAGGTCTCCTCTACGCCACCACGTTTTTTCTCGTGCACGGGCTCATGAAGCAGAGAGGGGTGTCGGTGACCGCTGCGGTCACGCGCCTATCGATCCTCGTGCCCGTGGGCGTCTCCGTTCTCGCCTGGGGTGAGACAGCGAGCGCGATACAGGCTGCCGGGATCGCCCTCGCGGTCGTTTCGCTGCCCCTTCTGAGCATCGGGCCCAGGGACAACGGAGCGAAACGAGGCAGGGGAAGCCTGCGGCAGATGCGCGGGCGCTCCGTGGCGCTGCTCGCCGGCCTGTTCGTCACGAACGGCCTTTGCCTCCTCACTCTTCGCGCCTTCCGCCAGACCGGCATCCAGGGCGAGGACTCGCTGTTTCTCCTTGTCCTCTTCGCTGCGGCTGCCCTCACCGCCTGCGTCGTGTGGCTGCTTCAGGAGCGGGGGCCCGGCAGCCGGGCCTCCCGCGCTGCGGACCCTCGCCCCGCGGTTCCCCTGCTCGCGAGCGTCCTGCCCGGCATCGCGATCGGTCTGTGCAATGCGATGGCCAACCGCCTCATCGTGGCAGCCCTCCACCGGCTGCCCGGCATCGTCGTGTACCCGTTCTACAGCGCCGTGGGGCTTCTCATCACCGTGGTCTTCTCGCGGACGGTCTGGAAGGAGAAAATCGGCGCCCTCGAAACCGTCGGGATGGCGTTCGCCCTCGGATCGATCGTGCTTGTCAATCTCGTCTGAGGTCCGCGATCTCTTGCAGGTGCTGGATCTTCGTGGGCCGGGGATTCTATTCGGGGATACCGTTACTATAGAAGACATGCGGCGGCTGCCCTGCCTGCGCAGCACGCCCAGGGAATTCTTCGCCGGATCGGTTTTCATTGACAGCGCACATTGCCTGACCTATACTGGGATTCTCGGGCTCCCCGCGAGTTCATCGTCCGCCGTCCATGCCAAGTCGGAGGTGCTGCACTGAAGAGAGCGGTTTTCCTCGTCGCACTCGTATGCTTCGCGCTCCTCGCGTTCGCTGTGAAGGCGCAGGACTGGAAGCCGAGAAGGCCCGTCACAATCATCGTGCCGTGGAGCGTCGGTGAGCCAACCGACCAGATCACCCGGCTCACTGCGGGGATTCTCGAGCCCAAGTTGGGCCAGAAGATCGTGATCGTGAACCAACCCGGTGCCTTGGGGTCTGTGGGCACAAACTCCGCGCTCCAAGCGCCGCGTGACGGTTATACTTGGGCATCCGGCGCTGCCGCGGATCTTGGAACATACGTGATCCAGGGTACCCTCGACACAATGATCCAGGATTGGACCCTTTTCCTCACCGTTGCCAACATCCAGGTCTTCGCCGTGAACGCCAACTCCCCGTACAAGACCATGGATGATCTGCTGAAAGCCTTCAAGGACGCGCCGGGCCAGATTGCCGTGGCGACCGCGGGCCAGAGCACCGCAGGCCACATAGCGATCGAAACGCTGAAGAAATACACCGGCATCTCGTACAAGCACATAGCCTACGATAGCGGCAACGCCGCCACAATCGCGTGCGTCTCGGGCGAAGCGGAGGTCGTTCCCCAGCTTGCGGTGGAAGAGGCCGACATGCTGCGCAGCGGAAAGCTTCGCGCCCTGGCCGTCCTGGATAGCAATCCCCTCACGATCAAGGGCCTCGCCGATCCCATCCCCCCGATCACGAAATGGATCCCAGCTTACAAGGCCGGCTCCAACTACTTTGGCATCTTCCTGCCCAAGGACACCCCCCCCGAAATCATCTACACCCTCGGCAAGCTGTGGATCGAGGTCGTGCGGGGGTCCTCCGAGATCCAGACATATGCGGCAGAGCGCGGCGCGCTTTTCGCTCCATCCTACGGACAGGACGCGCAGGCGAAGGCCTTCACATACATCCAGTCCGTTGCTTGGCTGTACCATGAGACCGGGAAGGCCAAGGTCTCCCCGGACACGGTCGGCATCCCCAAGCCGTAGCCTGATCATGGCGCTATTTCGAAGGAGGAAGTCTGCATGAGCGGGAAAGCAGCGGTCGGCGGAGCCGGCAAGCCGGCAAAGGAATTGCGCGCGGGGCGAGAGCTGCGCGTGGGATTCGTCGGCGCAGGGTTCGCGGCAAAGTTCCATTACGAGGCGCTGCACCAGGCCTCCGTGCCGGGGGTCAGCCCCATCGGCGTCTACTCGCTGAGGGCGGAGAGCCGCGCGGCCTTTGCGGCAGAACGCGGCCTCAAAGCCTTCGACAGCCTCGAAGCGCTGCTCGGCGAGGTCGATGTCGCGCACGTCTGCGTTCCCCCCGCCCTGCACGAGCCCGTGACCGTCGCGGCGCTGAAAAGGGGGGTGCACGTCATCGTCGAGAAACCCTTCACGGGATACTTCGGCGCCCCCGGCGCTGAGGGTTTCAAGGGAAATGCCTTCCCGAAGGAGACCATGCGCGAGGGAGCGCTCGCGAGCGCCCGGCGGATGCTCGCGGCCGAAAACGCCGGCAAGGCCCGGATCTTCTACGCCGAAAACTGGATCTTCGCGCCCGTGATCCAGAAGGAAGTGGAAATCATCCAGAAAACGAAGGCGCAGCTTCTGTGGGTCATCGCCGAGGAAGCCCACTCGGGCTCACACGCGCCCGCATACGGCACGTGGCGGTTCTCGGGCGGGGGTTCCATCATGGGCAAGGCTACCCACCCCCTGACGACCGTGCTCTACCTCAAGCGCATCGAGGGCCTGGCAAAGGGTGGGGCGCCTATCCGGCCCGCCTCCGTCAGCGCGCGCACGCACGAGCTTACGAGGCTCCCGACCTACGAGGACAGGGGCTACTTCCGCACAAACTACGAGGACATCGAGGACTGGGGCCTGATGCACATCACCTTCGCCGACGGCACAATCGCGGATATCTTCGCCTCGGAGATCGTCGTGGGAGGCGTGCACAACTGGCTGGAGGTCTTCGCGAACAACCACAGGACCCGGTGCAATATCAATCCCATCGATGGCCTAGAGACCTACAACCCGAAGGACGAGCAGTTCAAGGACATCTACGTCGTCGAGAAGATCGGGACCAAGCAGGGGTGGAGCAAGCCGGCCCCCGACGAGAACTGGATGAACGGCTACGTCCAGGAGATGTCGGGGTTCTACTCCTGCATGAACGCGGGCGGTCCGTCGGTCACCTCGGGCGAGCTCGGCTTCGACAGCGTGGCGGTGATGTACTCGGCCTACCTCTCGGCCGAGCTCAGGGGACAGGAGGTCGAAGTCCCGCTGGAGTGAGGCGCCGCCTTAAAACTTCCCGTCCCTGCTCTCGAAGTGCGTGGGTTTGCCGAGGTTCGCGCCGCCGCGCATGACCCAGTCGGCGATCCGCTCGATCAGCTCATCGAGGGTGACAGTTGGCTGGCCGAAAAGCTCCATCGCCGCGGCGGAGTTGCCCAGCAGCGCATCCGGCGCCTCCGCGCCTTCGAGCTTCACTTTCTTCCCCATGATCTCGCCAAACCGGGCGGCAGCCTCCCGCACGCGCACGATCCAGGGCCCTGTCACGTTCAGCACGAGCGCGGGGCTCCTGGCCAGCTCCAGGCATTGAAGCGCCATCGCGTTCGCATCGCCCTGCCAGACGATGTTGAAGCAGGACATCGCGACATTGACGGGCTGGCCCGCGTGCACTTTCCGAGCGATGTCCACGAGCACGCCGTAGCGAAGCTCGCAGGCGTAGTTCAGCCGGATCAGGGTGACCGGAGTGCCGGCAGCCGCGCTGTAGTGCTGGAACATCCTCTCGCGGCCGAGAACGCTCCACGCGTACTCACCGACAGGATCGGTCGGGTCGGTCTCGCGCGAGCCTCCACTCGAGACCGGCGCAAGGCCATAGACATTGCCCGATGAGAAAGCGGCGATCCTGCTCTGCCGGTATTTCCTGCAGACGAGGCCGGGCAGAAAGGCGTTCTGCACCCACGTGAGGGGCTCATTGCCTGTGGCGCCGAACTTCATGCCGGCCATGTACACGACATTGGGCGCATCGGGCAGTCCCGCGAGCCCCTGCTCGTCGAGAAGGTTGCATGTGATCATCTCGACCCCCTCGGCCTCCAGGCGCTCCGCAGCCTCCGCGTTGGAGAAACGCGAGACGGCGACGACCCTGCGGCTCACCCCTGCCGCGACCGAGGCGCGCCTGGCCATGCGCGCGAGGCTGGGGCCCATCTTGCCGCCCGCGCCGAGCACGACGATGTCGCCCTTCAGCCTCCCGAGCGATTCGACGACCCCCGGGGTCGGCTCGCTCAGGGCGTCTTCCAGGCCATCGATGTCCGTGATCGGTTTCCTCGCCATGGGGGGACGGTAGCCCGACACCCCGACCACTGTAAAGGC
>CAYGXO010000025.1:0-22996 GCA_964353885.1 uncultured Spirochaetaceae bacterium | reverse complement strand
CCCTGGAGGACGGGGAGGTCGAAAAGGAAATCCAGCGCGTCACCCGCAACTGGGAGTACCCGCTGGGCAAGCCGAAGCAGGAGGTGCTCGAGCGGGTGTTCCGCATGTACCTGGCCACGCTCCGGCTGTGCAAGGAGAAGAACTTCAGCGGCTGCTCCTACAAGTGCGTGGACGGGGTGGACGCGGAGCTGGGGCTGACCCACGCGGTGCGCTCCGCCCTGTTGGCCTCCGCGGGCATCCCCTACGTGGACGAGAACGACGTGGGCAACCTGGTGGCCGAGCTGATGCTCAAGTGGCTTACCGGACACGACCCGATGTTCCTGGAACACTACGACCATCACCCGGAGTGGATCCTGCTGGGGGAGGACGGCTACATCCCCGATGCCTTCATCGACGGCAAGCCGCAGATCAAGGACGTCTCCACCGTGCTGCTGGGCGGGATCGCCCACTGCTCCCGCCTGAAGCTCGGGCGCATGACCTTGGCCTGCCTGGCCGAAGACTCCGAAGGCTACCGGCTGCACATCGTGACCGGCGAGGGGCGCAAGCCCCCGCAGTGGGTGGAAATGGGCGTGCCGCTGCCCTCCTGGCCGAGCGTGAAGTTCTACACCGACGTGCCGGTACGCCGGGTCCTGGACCACGTGCAGTCCCAGCACTTCGCCGCAGTGCCCGGCGACTGCGTGGAGGAGCTGAAGGACCTTTGCGCATTGCTCGGGATCAAGCCCATCCTGGACGTGAAGACCTAGGCTGGGGACCGCGGATGCCGACACCCGACGAGGCGGTGGAGCTGGAAGAGCTTCCGCCGGAACAGGATCTGGCCGCCGACTCGTTCTGGGCTCAGGCCTGCGTGCAGAACGTGCGGCGGGCCCTGCGCCTGAGCAAGGCCCCCGCCATGCTCCTGGACCTGTCGCTGCGCATCCGCTGGGTGAACGAGGCCTACCGCAGCAGCTTCGGGGCCGGGGCGGGTCTGGAAGGCCGATCCCTGCTGGCCCAACTGGGCGGGAGCCTGACGGAGGAGCGCCGCGGGGAGCTGCTTCGCCTCCTGCGGCTGCCCCCCGGGGGCCTGAGCTGGTATGCCAGGCTGGAAATCAAGGTGGCCGGCCGGCTGCCGGTGATCAGCACCGTGCTCATCGTTCCGCTTTTCGGCAGTGAGACCTCTCCACCCCTGCAGGTCCCGGCCGGGGAGCCGGCATTCCCCGAAGGGGCCCCGGCCGGCTTCCAAGCCCACTTCCATGACATTTCCGAGGAATACCGCAGGATGCTGCGGGGCACCTACTCAAGCCTCCTGGAGGCGGCACGCCTGAAGGACAACGACACGGGCTACCACATCGAGCGGGTCAACCGTTACAGCTGCCTGCTGGCCGAGAGGTTGGCCGGCTCCCCGGCCTGCCCGCAGGTCGACGTGGAGTTCGTCGAGAACATCGCCTTCCTGGCCGCTATGCACGACGTGGGAAAGATCGGCACGCCCGACGACATCCTCAACAAAGGGGGCCCCCTGGAGGCGTGGCAGCGGGAGGTGATGAAGGAACACACCATCAACGGGGCCTACATCCTGGCTTCCTACCCCGACCCCATGGCTAGGGACATCGCCCTGCGCCACCACGAGCGCTGGGACGGCAGCGGCTATCCCCACGCCCTCAGCCAAGACCTCATCCCCCTCAGCGCGCGGATTGTCGCGATCGCCGACGTCTACGACGCCCTGCGCATGCGCCGCACGTACAAGGAGGCCTACTCGCACGAGAGGGCCCTGGAGACTATGGAGAGAGAGAAAGGGACGCACTTCGACCCGCGGTTGATCGAACGCTTCCTGTCCGTGGCGGACGATTTCCGGACGGTTTTCAGCGACCTGGCGGACGCTCAGTAGTCCCGGGAAGCAGACCGTCCAGCGCCGGCAGCCTCTCGGGGGCCGCCTTTGCCGCTGCCACGTTCTCTTCCTGGATCGAGCGGTAGATCTCGCGCCTGTACACCTTCACCTGCTTCGGCGCGCTGATGCCCAGCTTCACCTGGTCGCCCTTGATGTCCACGACCGAGATCTCGACCTGGTCGCCGATCATGATGCTCTCGTTGATCCGGCGGGCGAGGATCAGCATGCGCCCTGCCTCGCAAGAGCGAGCTCCTCCAGGATGGCGTGGCGCGTTCCCCACCGGGGGTCGGCGCTGATGGACTGCCGGCCCAGGCGGGCGCGGCGGTTGAGCAGGAGCGGCCCCTGGAGGTTGGCCGTCATGCCCTTCTGACTCTCGGGGATCGTCACGATCGCGAGCACCAGCAGGTCGGCGGGCGAGGCGATGCCGATCTCGGCCATGTCCTCCGGCTCGACGTCGGGGCTGTAGTCGGGGCGGAACATCAGCGGATCGATGAGGACGAAGGCCACCGAGGGCTCTTCGAGCGACTGCAGCCAGTAGAAGGGCTGCTGAGCCGCGTCGAGCAGGACGAACTCCCGCAGCCCCTCGAAACCGAACAGTCCCGAGGGGAAGCGCACCTTCTGCCGTTCGTCGACATCGATCTCGCCGTAAGGCTTGCTCAGCACTTTCATATCTACCTCAGGAAATCAAGCAGGGTGGGCTTGAGCACGCGCGCGGCCGTGTTCAAGGCGGCCTCGTGCGTGTACTCGAGGGTCTTCAGCTTCGTGATGGCGTCGGCGAGGTCGAGGCCGCGCTCTTGGGAATCGAAGCGCACCAGCTCGGGCTTCTCCCAGGCCAGCCTCTTCGCCACGGTCTCCAGGCGGGAGTCGCGAGCGCCGACCTCGGCGAGCGATCCCGCGAGGCTCACCAGGGCATTCTCGATGCCGCGCAGACTGGAGCTTCCGACCTTCTCGGTGGACCCCTCGAAAAGGGAGTCGCGGAGATTGATCACCATGTCGAACAGCGACCCGCCGAACACCCTCGCGCTGCGCGCGGTGTTCAGGGGGGGAGCGCTCCCGCCGGGCGCGAGGATGCCGAGGTCCTGCAGCACCGTTCCTCCCCCGATGTCCTCCGCCCACAGCTGGTGAGGGAGGGTGGTCTCCAGAACTATCGAGTTCGCGACGGGATCCATGCGCGCCTTCACGGGCGCGTTCGCCTCGTTGATCTTCGCGATCACGGCCGAGACCGTGTCGCCGGTGGCGAGCTGTATCTCCGCCCCGTCGATGCGGATCGTCGAATCGGCCTGCACGCGGTACTGCCCCGCGTCGACTGTGGAGTAGATCTGCTGCTGCTCCGCCCAGAAGAAGACGTTTCCGGGCAGGTTCACGCCGACCTCCGCCCCGTCGGACACCTCGGCGGAGCTCCTGCCGACATTGCCGAGGTAGTCGACGGAGGTCACCACGTCCCCGTTGCCTCCGGGCACGCGGCCCTGGGTGAGGCGGAAAGGCTCGGTCCTCGACAGGGAGCCAGAGAAGAGGTAGTTGCCGCTTTCGTCCTTGGAGTTCCCGATCGACAGCAGCTCGCCCAGGAGCTGGTCGATCTCCTCGCCGATGTAGGCCATCTGGTTCTTGTCCAGCACTCCGTTGGCGCCCTGCACGGCAAGCTCCCTGATCCTCTGCAGCAGGTCCATTGCGCTTCGCATCTGCCCTTCGGCCGAGGTGAGGCGGTTGCGCACGGTCTCCACGTTCTTCGAGTAACGGTCGCTCCTCGCGATTTCCGACTGGAAGCGGGTCGAGCGCGCCGCGGCGAGCGGGTCGTCGCGAAGGTCCTTGATCCGCGACTGCGCGGCCATCTTGTTCTGCATGTCGTTCATGTTCCACTCGCGCAGGCGCATGTAGTAGCTCGCGTCGTGGCTGGGAAGCTGTGTGCTGATCCGTTTCATGGCCGCCGTCCTTTACACGCCCATCCTGTTGATGATGATGTCCAGCATCTCGTCGAAGGTCGTCACGAACCGCGCGATCGCCGCGTAGCCGTGCTGGTAGGTGATCATCTGGGTCAGCTCCTCGTCGATGTTGACTCCCGAGAGCGATTCCCGCATGTCGGTGAGCTCCTTCATCACGAGGTTCACCGTCTCCAGGCTCCGCGCGGCCTCCTCGCCCTTCAGGCCGATCCCGGCGACCCTCTCGGCGAAGTAGCTGTCGAAGGTCGAGGCGAGGCCGATCATGACCGGCCGGGTGCGCAGCTGCGCGACAGCGAGCGCCGATGTCCCGTCGCCGATCCCCTCCGTCCTGCCGGCCGTGCCGGAAGCGGCGGCGATCGATCCGGGGTCTTCCATCAGCCGGGGGTTCACCTCGATCCATCCCGCCGGATGCGACAGGGGAGCCACGGCGTACTGCCCCCCATCCCGGCGCAGCGCGGCCACGGCATCGGCCTGGCCCCAGGCGTAGGCGCCCGCGGGGCCAGATTGGCGCAGGATGCCGCTGTACCCCACGAGGAACTGGCCTGAATCCTCGAGGCTCCTGATGACGAAATCGGGGTTCTCCGGGTCGGCCGTGGGCATCCCTTTCAAGGAGAGCTTTCCCTCGGAGTTCAGCCGGGCGGCCACCTCCGATCCTGAGAGGTTGATGCGCGTGATGAGGTCTTCAACGGTGTCGGTCGGCCGATAGTCAACTCTGACCGGACCGGCGCGGCCGGGGAGCGTCAGGGTGCCGGCGAGGCCAAGCAGATCCTTGGGCGCGAGAGCGTTCGCCCCCGTCACCCGGAACACCCAGGTGGAGTCGAACTGCCCGTCCCCGTTCCTGTCGTAGTTGCCGGCCACATCCAGGACAAAGGGCTGCTCGATGAAGAAGTCGGTCCCCGTCCCGCCGTCCAGGCCGAAGCCCCGGCGGTGGATCTCGTTCACCATGTCGGTGAGGTTCACGGTCATCAGGTCGAGGCTCTGGATCTCATCCCGCGCATCCCCGTCGCGCAGCTCGCGGAGCGAGGCGAGCTTCCCGCCCCGCAGGTCCGCGTCGCTCCTCGTGTCCTCCCAGACGATGCGGGAGTAGCCCTCGTTCGCGGCCGACGCCTCAAGGGCGAGCCTCTCGTGGTGCTTTCCCTGCACGATGTGCATGCCGCCGGTGGTGACGACCATCTCGCCGGGGTCGTTGTAGGTGACGGTGATGTTGACCAGGCTCGAGAGCTCCCCGACCAGCTTGTCGCGCCTGTCCAGCAGGTCGTTCGGGTTGTCCCCGAGGGCCTGCACCTTCATGATCTCGTTGTTCAGGTCCGCGATGTCGCGGGAAAGCCCGTTCACCTGGGTGACGGTGCCGCGGATGTCATCCTCGATCATGTCGCGCACGCCCTTCAGGCGCTGGAACCGATCGTGGACACCGTCGATGAGCGACTTGCTCCTCTGGAGCACCGCCCTGCGGGAGGCGAGGTCGGTGGGATTGAGCGAGAGGTCCTGCCACGATTCCCAGAACCTGTCCAGGAGGGTGCGGACGGAGTTCTCGGTCGGCTCATTGTGGATCTGCTCGAGCATGAGAAGGTACTTGTCCCGCGAGTCCCAGAAGCCCTGCACGTTCTGCTCCGAGACGATGCGCCCCTCGAGGAGCATGTCCTTCACGCGCCCGATCCGGGAGACCTCGACGCCCTGGCCGATCTGGCCGGGGGTGTTTTCCCTGTTGAGCTGGGGGAAGTACAGCGGGGGGCTCGGGTTCATCTCGACCCTCTGCCGGCTGTACCCGTCGACCCCGGCATTGCTCATGTTGTGGCCCACTGTCTGCAGCCCCTGCGTGTGGGCGATCATGCTCCTCTTGCCCAGCTCGATGGGGGCGAAGGTCGATTGCACGGCGTCCTCCTACAGCTTCCGGTCGACGAGCAGGGACCCGCTCGGAGCGGTGGCCTTGCCCCTGCGGGAGTAGATCTTGCCCTTTCGGTGCGGGAAGATCCCCTCGAGCATCCTGTTGAGCGTGTCCGCGAGGGTCTCGGCCGAGTATCGCAGGCGGCCGCTCGCCGTCTTCAGCCGCACCACCGAGGTGCGCAGCCCCCGCCAGCTCTCCTCCAGCTCGCCCCTGCAGTCCTCGGGGAGGCGGGGAAGCACGGCGGAAAAGGCCGTCTCGGGGCAGTTGCCGAGCTCCACGCGCAGGGCGTCGAAGGCGGCCTCCCGGCCGGCCTCCGCGCTCTCGATCCTGCCCGAGAATCCCGAGATGCGCTCGGCGATCACGAGCCCCGGCGTCCATTCCTTCGCGCCGAAGGAATCCTTCAGCTTCTCCACCTCGCAGCCCAGCTCGACAAAAAGCCCCGCTTCGCGGTCCATCTCGGCCCGCAGTCTGCGCGCAAGGAGGGTTTTTCGCTCATCCATCGTCGATCTCTCTTTCTCCTTTCAATGTCGGAAGAACTTTCCTTCCCATGAGCGCGGGAATCTGCTATCATTGAGGCGTCGCGAACGGCCACCACGGAGGAGCCAATGACCACGGACAGGGAACTCATCATCGTCGGCGGGGGAGGCGCGGGTCTCGCGGCGGCCCAGTACGGGGCGCGCGGGAACCTGCGGACGCTCCTGCTCGAGGAGCTCGCCTCGGGCGGCCAGGCGCTCGTGATCGACACCTTGGAGAACTACCCCGGCATCTCCGAGCCTGTGGTCGGCTTCGATTTCGCCCAGAAAATGGAGCAGCAGGCGACCCGGTTCGGCGCGGAGCTCGTGAACGCGGCCGTCTCCTCGATCAGAAAGAACAAGGCGACCTTCACCGTCCAAACCGACCGCGGCGCATTCACCGGCCTCGCCGTGATTCTGGCCACCGGCGCGGCGCACCGCAGGCTCGGGGTGCCGGGCGAGGAGCAATTCGCGGGCAAGGGCGTCTCGTACTGCGCCACCTGCGATGGGCCTTTCTTCCGCGGGAAAAGGATGCTCGTGGTCGGCGGAGGGGACGCAGCCTGCGACGAGACGATGTACCTCGCCAACCTCGCCTCCTCAGTTCTCATGATCCACCGCAGGGACAAGCTCCGGGCCCAGAAGTCGCTCGCCGAGCGCGTGCTCAAGAACCCGAAGGTCGAGGTGCGCTTCAACACGGAGCTCGTGCGGATCGAGGGTGACAAAGCGGTGCGAAAGGCCATTCTACGGAACAATCGGACGGGAGAGGAGGGCGAGGAAGAGCTTGCCGCGGTGTTCATCTTCGTGGGCTCCGATCCCCGCACCGGGCTCGTCGACGGGCTGGGGGTCGCCAAGGACGAGGCGGGCTACGTCGTGACCGACCAGAAGATGATGACGTCTGTCCCCGGCCTGTTCGCCGCGGGAGACGTGCGGGCAAGCCCCTTCCGCCAGCTCGTCGTGGCGGCCGCGGAAGGCGCCATCGCCGCTCACGTGGCGGGCCAGTACATCGACGAAGTGCGCGGCGAGGGCTACGCGTGAGCTTTCGTCTCATCCTCCACCCCCGGATGGAGGGGCGCCTCGCCATGGCGATCGACGAGGCCCTCGCGGAGCGCGTCGGGGAAGGAGGCAGCCCGCAGGTGATCCGCCTGTACGGTTTCTCTCCCCCGACGCTCTCCCTCGGCCGGTTCCAGCCCGCCCGGGGCCTGTGCTCCCTCGAGGCCCTCGCCGCCGATGGAGTGACCCTCGTGCGCCGGCCCACGGGCGGGCACGCCGTCCTTCACGACGCCGAGTGCACCTATTCCGTGATCCTCTCCAAGGCGGAGACCGAAGCGATGCTGGGCAGCGCGAGGAAGCGCGCCGTTTACGAGTTCATCGCCCGAATCCTCGTCGCGGGCCTTGCGAACCTCGGGGTGAAGGGCGTCATCAACGCCTCCCAGAAGGGCGACGCCCACAACCCCGACTGCTTCGGATCGGCCGGCGAATACGAGATCTCCTCCGCCACCGGACGCAAGCTCATCGGCAGCGCGCAGATGACGACCCGCAAGGCGATCCTCCAGCACGGCTCGATCCCCTGGGAGAACCCCGGCAGGAAAGTCTTCCGCTACCTGCATGTCGACGAGCCGATCGACTCCCACGAGCCTTCGTGCCTGGACGAGGAAGCGGGAGGCCGCCATCGCTTCGAGCAGGTGCGCGACGCGTTCGCCTCGGCCTTCCGCGCCGCCGTCCCGATCGAGGATTCCGCCCTCGCCCCCGAGGAAGAGGCCGCGGCCCGCAGGATTCTCACGAGCAGGTACGCGAGCGACGAATGGACCTTCGCGCGCTGAGAGCCCTGCCGGCGGTCCTGGCCGCGCTGCTCCTGCGCGTCCCCGCGGCGGGCTGCCTGAGCTTCTGGGACGGCGATCCCGCCCCTGCGCTCGCATCCCAACTCGCCGCGGCCATGACCGATGAGGAGCTCCTCGGCCAGCTCGTCATCCTCGGCTACCCCGGCGCCCTCGCGGACTCCGGCATCCCGCGCTGGGTCCGAGACAGGCGGATCGGGGGAGTGAAGATCTTCCCGCGCAACGTCAAGGACCTGCCCTCGCTCGCCCAGGACATCGCCTCGCTTCAAGCCCTGGCCGCGCGGACGCGGTTTCGCGTGCCGCTTTTCGTGGCCACCGACCAGGAGGGCGGGTGGGTGCGCCAGATCAAGGACGAGACCTCGACCGCCCCTGGCAACCTCGCCCTGGGAGCAGCGGGGCTCCCGCGCGACGCCCTCCTCACCGGCTACCACCTCGGCAGGGAGCTCGCGGCGTTGGGCATCAACATGAACTTCGCTCCAACCGCCGACGTATACGCGAACCCCGAGGCGAGCGTGATCGGGCCACGCTCCTTCGGATCGGATCCGGCGATGACCGGCCTCTTCTCCGCGGCCTACGCCAAGGGCATGAGAAAGGCGGGAGTGCTCTGCGCGGCAAAGCATTTCCCCGGGCACGGCTCGGCGGACAAGGACTCGCACGGCAGGCTGCCGGTGATCCCGGCAGCAATGGCGGAGCTGCGGGAGCGCGATCTGCTGCCCTACCGCATCCTCGTCCGCGAAGGCATTCCCGCGATCATGACGGGCCACCTCGCCTTTCCCGACATCCTCGGCAGCCTCACCCCTGCCTCTCTTTCGCCGTTCTTCCTGCACAGCGTGTTGAGGGATCGCCTTGGCTTCTCGGGCCTGGTGATCACGGACGACATGGAGATGGAAGGCGTGCTCGTCGGCGGCATCGACACTCCGACGGCATGCCGGCATGCGCTGGAGGCGGGCAATGACATGGTCCTCGTCTCGCACACCCCCCTGGTCCAGGAGCGGACATGGAAGGCCCTGCTCGCCGAAATGAAGAGAAGCCGAGCCTTTCGCGCCATCGTGGAAGGCTCGGCCCGCAGAGTCCTCGAGACGAAGATCGCCTTCTTCCGTGACGATGCCGCCGCCCCCCTCGCCCCCTCCGCGGCCACCGTGCGCGAGGGCATCCCCTCGCAGGGCGCCGCCGATTTCTTCTTCCAGAGCTCCTGCCGCAGCGTCACGCTTCTCAACGCCGAGGGCGTGCCCTGGCTCCCCGGACGCCGGGAGAAGGTCCTCCTCTGCGGCCAGTTCCCCGAGTTCCTGGAGGAAGGCGAGCGGAGAATCCCGGGAGCCGACACGCTTCTGTACCCGTTCATGCCCTTCTACCAGCCCCGGCCCGAGGACACGATCCGCGTGCCTGCGCAGGCGCGCAAGTACGACACGGTCGTGTTCTGCCTCGCGAACTTCAACAGCCTCGAGATCCTCAAGACCATGCGGACGCTGGGGAAGAGGATCATCGTGATCTCCGCCCTCAGCCCCGTGTACCTGTCGGAGGTGCCATGGGTGCGGACGGCGATCGCCGTCTATGGGAACAACCGCGATTCCTTCAGGGCGGGCTTCGGCGCGCTGGCGGGCGACTTCATCCCCGAGGGCAAGCTCCCCGTGTGGTTCGAGAAGGCGCCCGCGAAATGAGCTGGCGGGCGGCGGCGAAAAAGGACACCCCCGCCATCCTGCGCTTCCTCCTTCGAGTGGAAGCCCTCTGCGTTCCGTTCACCTCACGCATCCGCGCGGGCGCGCGGGGGTGCGAGATCTTCTTCGACGTGGATGAGGGGGGCGGCGTCACCGACTGTGTCCTGTTCACGGTCGGCGGCCTCCTGTTGCCCGTCTTCTCGGTCCCCCCCGCCCACCGCGGGGAGCTTGCGCGCCTGCTCTCGCGGCTGCGGCCGGCCGTGCACTCCATCATGGGCGTCTCGCGAAGCGTCGAGGAGGCGGAAGCCCTTGTCCCTCTCCAGTCGACGAGGAGGATCGAGTACTTCCTGATGGCGCTGGAGAAGGAGAATGCCAGGCGGCTGTGGACTCCACCCGCGGGGCCGGACATGCGTGTGCGGCGAGCAGGGCCGGCCGATGCGGGGGCCCTGTTCCCCCTCCAAGAAGCCTACGAGAAGGAGGAGGTGCTGATCGATCCCGCGCACTTCAACGCCGGCCAGTGCATGAAGTCGCTCGCGCTGAGCCTGCGCGAGGAAATCCTCTATGTGCTGGAGCGGGACGACCGGCCCGTGGCCAAGGCAGGCACCAATGCGCGCGGGTTCGGCGTCGATCAGATCGGGGGGGTCTACACGGCGCCCGCGGACCGGGGCAAGGGTTTCGCCAGGATCGTCATGGTCGCGCTTCTGCGAGAGGTCTTCCGCGAGAAATCAGGAGCGTGCCTGTTCGTGAAGAAGAAAAACCGCCCCGCGATCCAGCTGTACAACGGCCTGGGCTTCCAGCCTCTCGACGAGTACGCGATCAGCTACTACGGGCTTTAGCTGCGGGCTCTCGGCGGCGTTCTCCCTCGGTCCTCCGCAGCAGCCTCTCGCGCCTCAGGCGGATGTCGTTCCGCAGCCTCACGCCCGCCGGCAAGCCCCACGAAGAGAGCCTCTCCATGACCGCGAGCGCCTGGCCGGGATCGCGCGCCCGGTGCTCGAGAAACTTCGCGAGCTCGATCGCGGCAAAGACGCTCCGGCCCCGCTCGATCATCGCCCGCCAGACCTCGACCGCCTTCTCCCACTCCCCCCGCCTCTTGTGGTGAAGGCTCAGCTCCACCCCTGAATCGAGGTTCCCTCGCGAGAAGGAGCCCGCAAGGAGCGCGATACCGGAGTCAGGCCGGCTCGCCAGCATCCACTTGCCCAGCGCCCGCTCGTCCACGGGCACGGCCTCCAGGTCGCCATCCAGCAGCCGGGCGATTGCGGCGTACATGCGGGCAAGCGATGTGATATCGGAGAGATTGTGCTCGAAGACCACGGGCAGCAGCCCCAGCTCCCCCGTCCTCAGGAAGTCGAAATAGATGAGGGGCACCTCGGCGCCGGGCACGTCGCGCTCGCGCGAGACGCCGAGAATCTTCCCCTCGATGGAGCGCAGGGAGCAGTCGCCCGCAATCGCACGCCACAGCCGTCGGGCATGGTACAGCAGGTCGACCTGGGGGCCGGGCTCGAAGCTCATCCCGTTCATCAAGAACCTGGTCGTGAGCAGCTTGCTGTCGAAGGCGCGCCCGTTGTACGAGACAAAGGACGTGAAGCGCGAGAAGCTCTCGCGCACGGCCTGGAGGAGCTGCTCCTCGCCGGGGAAATCCGACAGAAAAAGCTGCTCGACGACGAGGTCGTCGTCCTCGCACCAGCCCGCTCCGACAAGGAAGATGAGGGTCCCCGCGCCTCCGGAAAGCCCGGTGGTCTCCGTGTCGTAGAAACAGAGATCGGCACCCTCGGGCCCGAAGGAGGGCGCCCAAGGCCGCACGCCGAGGCCCGGGAAGCGCACCGCCCGCCGGTAGAGGAACTCCCCCTCCTGGGTCCAGCCCGGCGCCAGAGGCGCATTTCTTTCGTCCAGCCACCGGGCGGGCATCAGCCCTCCAGCGATCCGATCCAGCGCGCGAGGAAGCCGCGCACGGCGGCCTTTGCGTCGATCTGCCCGGCGCCTTCAGCGCTCGCAGCGCCCTCAGCGCTCGGGAGCGCTTCGTCGGGGGCTCCGATGCACGATGGGCAGCCCGTCGCGCACTCGCATCGCTCGACAACCTCCTGGGCGCCGCGCACGATCCGCCCAATGTCGCGCAGGAAACCCTCGGCGAGCCCGATTCCTCCCGGGTACTGATCGAAGACGTACAGGCAGGGCGCGTCAAAGTGCGGGTCTTTCACCCTCTCGGAGACCCCGAGGTCGCGCGGGTCGCACAGGAGGAACACCGGCGCGACGGTGCGCAGCAGGCTGCCCAGGCGTTGGACCACGATGCCCTGCTCGAGCTCATCAAGGCCGGAGAAATGCTTTCCCGCGGCGGAACCGGCGTCGAAGAGCAGGACAGCCGACCGGGTGTGCATCTCGTCGGGAGGCAGGTTGATGTCGCCGTAGCCCACGTTCTCGTTGGTGTGGTACTTCAGCTTCTTGAACTTCGTGGCCTGCGTGCGAACGAGGATGTCGCCGAGCACGACGCGGATGCCCGCCGCCACTCGCTCCTCGTCCTGGTGCAGGACCTTGATGTCGGATTTCACGATCGAGTCGGTCCAGTAGTCGGTGTCGGCCTCCTCGACAAAGCAGCGCCTGTTGGCGAGGTCGAGCGACCGGACCACGAACTGGTCGCCGTGGTGGATGTAGATCGCGTTGTCGAAGACCAGCTGCTTTGCCGAGGGCAGGTCCATCTCGCCGATCACCTCGTTCCTCCCCTTCGTCGTGTCGACGATCACGACGTTCTCGGGAGTCGAGGTGCGAAGCGACACGTTCTCGGCCGGGTAGGACCTGTCGGCCCAGTACCACTTCTTCCCCGCGTGCCGCACGACCCCCTGCTCCGCGAGGGACCCGAGCAGCTCCGCCGTTGCCTCCCCTCCACCCTCGCCGAAGCCCTCCCCGTCGGCAAAGGGCAGCTCGAAGACGGCGCACTTGAGCTGGTCGGTGCGGATGTAGGGGTTGCCGGGATCGATGTAGCCGCACTCGGGCGACCGGGAGAAGAAGTACTCGGGGTGGCGGATGACGAACTGGTCGGTAGCGGACGAGGAGGCCACCAGGATCGACAGGGACACGGTTGCGCGCCGGCCCGCGCGCCCCGCCTGCTGCCAGGAGGAGGCGATGGTCCCGGGAAAGCCCGCGAGCACCGATGCGTCAAGTCCGCCGATGTCGATCCCCAGCTCCAGGGCGTTCGTCGAGACCACTCCCTGGATGCTCCCGTCGCGCAGCCCTTTCTCGATCGCGCGCCTCTCGTTGGGCAGGTAGCCGCCCCGGTAGCTCTCGACTCGGATGCCGCGGTTGTCGGTATAGAAGTTTTTCAGGGAGTCGCGGATGTAGGTCGCGATGAGCTCGGTGCGCACGCGCGAGCGGGCGAACACGATGGTCTTGACCCCGGCCCTGAGCAGGCGCGTGGCGATGCGCTGGCTCTCCAGCACCACGCTGCGCCTGATGCCCTGCACCCTGTCGACAAGCGGGGGATTGTACAGCACGAAGTGCCTCTCGCCCGAGGGGGAGCCATTGTCGTCGACGAGGTCGACCTCCTGCTCGAGGATCCTGCGGGCGAGCTCGTGGGGGTTCCCGATCGTCGCCGAGCAGCAGACGAACACGGGCGAGGCGCCGTAGAAAGCGGCAATCCTCTTGAGCCTGCGGATGACGCTGGTCATGTGCGAGCCAAAGACGCCGCGGTAGGAGTGCATCTCGTCGATCACGACGAACCGGAGGTTCTTCAGCACCTTGATCCACTTCGTGTGATTGGGCAGGACCCCGGTGTGCAGCATGTCGGGGTTGGTGATGATGATCCTGCCCTCATCGCGCGCGGAGATGCGGATCGAGCTGGGGGTGTCCCCGTCGTAAGTGAAGATCCGCACGGGGATCTCCCCGCCCAGCACCACCTCGTTCAGCTCGGACTGCTGGTCCTGCGAGAGGGCCTTCGTGGGAAAGAGGTACAGCGCCTTGGCGTCGGGATCCTCGAGCAGGGCCTGCAGGACGGGCATATTGAAGGCGAGGGTTTTACCGGAGGCGGTCGGGCTCACGATGACCACGCTCCTGCCCTTGCGCACAGCCTCCCAGGTGGTCAATTGATGGCTATAAATCTTCTTGATTCCGCGCGCCTCGAGCGCGGAGCGAATCCTTCCGTCGAGGCCGGCCGGGAACTCCGCGAAGCGCCCTTCCCGCGCGGGGATCGTCTCCCAATGAGTGACCCTGTCAGCGAAGTCGCGGTCCTCCCGCAGGCTTCGAATGATATCGGCGATCATTCCCCTCCCCCACGGCGCGCCCCCAAGGCGCGCATTTCCCCGGCATCCTACCACGACCGCCGAGGGCGGGCAACGGGCGACCATCGCGTGTCCGCGGGCCTTGACCGCTCGGCGAGGCGGCCGTACACTCGAAAGGGAGGCGGATCCATGGAAAGGATCGTGTCGATCGTCCTGGGCGGCGGCAAGGGCCAGCGTCTCTACCCCCTGACGGCCAAGCGCGCGAAGCCCGCGGTCCCCTTTGGCGGCAAGTACCGGCTCGTCGACATCCCGATCTCCAACTGCCTGTACGCCGGCCTGCGCCGGATCTACATCCTCACCCAGTTCAACTCGGCCTCCCTCCACCGGCACATCGCCAACACCTACCGGTTCGACACCTTCAGCAAGGGTTTCGTCGAGATCCTCGCGGCCGAGCAGACGCTGGCATCCAGCGACTGGTACCAGGGCACCGCTGATGCGGTGCGGAAAAACTCCTTCCACTTCGAGGATCATTCTCCGACGCACTACCTCATCCTCTCGGGCGATCAGCTCTACCGCATGGATTTCATGAACATGTTCCGCGCGCACGAGGAGTCGGGGTCGGACGTGACGATCGCGGCGACCCCGGTGCCCCGCGAGCGGGCGAGCGACCTGGGGATCCTCCAGGTCGACCCGTCCTACCGGATCACCCATTTCGTCGAGAAGCCGGCCGCTGAGGTGGACGTCTCACACCTGGCAATGCCCCGAGAGATCGGGGACCGGGAGCACCTGGACATCGACGGCGAGGCATACCTCGCTTCCATGGGCATCTACATCTTCTCGGCGCCGGCCCTGCGCCGGGCGCTTGACAACACCCTCACCGACTTCGGCTCCGAGATCATCCCCGCCTCGATCGAGAGCCTGAGAGTCTCGGCGTTCGTGTTCGACGGGTACTGGGAGGACATTGGGACGATCGAGAGCTTCTACGAGGCGAACATCAACCTCGCCTCCATCAACCCCGATTTCAACCTCTACCTCGAGAATGTGCCCATCTTCACCAACAGGCGCGACCTGCCGCCCTCGAAGATCAACTACAGCACGATCTCACAATCCCTCGCGGCCGAGGGATCGATCATCACCAACGCGAACATCTCCAACTCCATCGTGGGCATCCGTACGATCATCGAGACGGGGGCGAACCTCGACGGGGTCATGTGCATGGGGGCCGATTTCTACGAGACCCGCGAGCAGAAGGCTGAGAACCGCGGGGCGGGCATCCCCAACGTCGGCATCGGCAGATGCTGCATCATCAAGAGGGCCATCATCGACAAGGACGCCCGGATCGGCGACAACTGCCGGATCGGCATCGATCCGCTCCCGCGGCCCGATACCGACAACGAGAGCTACTCCATCCGCGACGGGATCGTAGTGATTCCCAAAGGGACCGTGCTGAGCCCCGGCACGGTGATCTGAGGGCTATGCGGCTGGCACGCATTTTCTCCGCGCGCGAGAACGTAAGGGTCCCTCTCGACGCCATCGCCCTGCTGCTCATCCTCAACCTCGCAGTGGGGACGGCGGGATGGCTCTACACGAGGTCCTACGCCTCGGCGGTGCGCCTGGAGAACCTCGAGCAGCTCGAGGCTGTCGCCACGCTGAAGCAATCGCAAATCGACTCCTGGCGCTCGGAGCGGCTGCAGGACGCGTGGACGTTCTTCGAGAACACCATTGTTTCGCGGGCGGTCGTCGATTTCATCCTCAGGCCCGGCGACCCGGCACGGCGAGCGGCCCTCACCCCGCTTCTCGAGGCGATGATCCGAAGGGATGAGTATCACTGCATCACCATTGTCGCGGCGGACGGTTCGCCGCTGCTCTCGTTCCCCGAATCCGCCGGTGCGCTTGCTCCAAGGGCGATGAGGATCGTCAAGGGGCTGGTGAGCGAACGTGCGCCCGCCCTCTCCGATCCCTTCCTCGACTCGGACGGACACCTGCTGATCATCCTCGTGTCGCCTGTCCTCGACCCATCGACCGGCGACCCGAAGGGCGCCGTGGCGATCGATGTGGACCCCGCTGTCTCGTTCTACCCCATGGTCGCGGAGTGGCCCGTCCCCAGCCCGACGGCAGAAGCCCTCATTGTACGCGAGCAGGACGGGCGCGTGCTGTTCCTGAGCGAGCTCCGCCACAGGAAGAACACGGTCCTCATGAGCATCACGGTGGCCGGGAACGATTCCCTGATCGCCTACAAGGCCATTAAAGGCTTGCAGGGACCGACCGAAGGAAGGGACTACCGGGGCGTGCCGGTCTTCGCGACCATTCGACGAATTGGCGGGCTGCCGTGGTACCTGATCGTCAAGATCGACAAGGAAGAGGTTTCCGCAGAGGCGCGCTCGGTGTCGCGCCTGGTTCTCGCGGCCATGATCATTCTCGTGCTCCTGCTCTCGGCCTGGGTGATCGTTCGATGGTCGCGGCAGTCGGCGCGGTCGACGGCCGAGCGGGAACGCCTGCGCACGCGGCTGCTCAAGGCGCGGGAGCTTGAATCCGTGGCCCTGCTCGCCGCCGGTGTCGCCCACGGCTTCAACAACATCCTTGCCGGCATCAGCGGCTATGCGGAAATCCTCAAGCTGAGGCTCACCGAGGGTTCGCAGCGCGAGCAGGCGCAGCGCATTCTCGAGGCCACGAAGAGGGGGGGGTACGTCGTGCACGGCCTGCTCGCCTTCAGCGACCAGCAGCGTATGGCGAGCGAGCCGATCGATCTCAACCGGCTGCTTCTGGGCGAGAAGGAGGAGATTCAGAGATCCCTCGGTCCCTCGGTCGCCCTGCGCCTGGAGCTTTCGCCAGCCGAGCTTCGCCTCAGCGGAGACCTTGAGCAGCTCTGCACAGTGATTCGCCACCTCGCGGAAAACTCAAAGGACGCCATGCCCAACGGGGGATCCTTCACGATCCAGACCGGCGTGAGGAAACTCGACGGCGAGTTCGCGGACGCGGACGGGAAGGCAGCACGGGGACCCTTCGCCTGCCTCACGGTCAGCGACACCGGCATCGGCATGAACGAGGAGACGCAGAAACGGCTCTTCGAGCCCTTCTTCACCACCAAGCAATTCGGCACCAGTGCCGGCATCGGCCTTGCCGCCATCTATGGCATCGTGCGCCGGCACGACGGGTTCATCGACGTGCGAAGCGCCCCGGGCGAAGGGGCGACCTTTACGATCCTGCTTCCCCTGGCCGACAGCCCGGTCCGCGATTGAAGGAACCTCACCGGTCGGTTATAGCCGGCGCGTGCCTCGTCACGCCACCCGGTTCAGCCCAGCTCTTCGATCGCGGGTTCGGCGCTCCCCAACTTCAGCGAGCGCATGCACCGTATGCGGTAGATTTCGATCGCCTTCTCCGGCGCCTTCGGATCGCGGATTTCATCAAAGACCTTCGCCGCGAGCGTGAAGTCCCCTGCGTGGTACTCGTACACCCCCCGCTCGAAGATCTCCCGCGTCCGCTTCTTCCTTTCGAAGAGCTCGGGCGGGTCCGCGTTGAACACCTCATACACCGGCACCGTGTCTTCCTTCCCCCTCAACCTCACCCTGTCGAGAAACCGGTAGTGGTACCGGTTTGGGTCCTCCAATCCGAACAGGACGTGGTTCGAGACGATGAGCGATGCCCCGTAGATCTTCGTCAGGCCCTCCAGCCGCGAGGCGAGGTTGACCGCGTCCGAGATCACCGTGCCCTGCATGAACCGCTCGTGCCCGATGACGCCAAGCATCACGGGACCGGCGTTCACCCCCACGCCGATGCGGATCGGGGCGTAGCCGAATGCGGCCCTGTGGGAGTTGTACACGGGGATATGGGCGAGCATCGCGATGCCCGCGTCCAGGGCGGACCCAGCACCGGACGGGAAGAGCGCCATGATCGCGTCGCCGATGTACTTGTCGATGTAACCCCCGTTCTCCCAGATGAAGGGGTTCATCCGCCCGAGGTAGGAGTTCAGGAATCGGAAGTTGTCCCTCGGCGTCATCTTCTCCGACAGCGCGGTGAAGGAGCGGATGTCCGCGAAAAGGATGGCCATGTCCGAGAGGACCTGGTCGCCCAGCGCGAGCTCCGCGATGCTTTTTTTCGACAGGCAGCGGAGGAACTCCCGGGGCACGAAGCGCGCCGAGATGTCCAGGGCCGCTTTGAGCTGATCTCCCCTGCCCGCGACTTCGGCCATGAGCCCGACCCGCTGGCTCTGCATGTCATCGTGGTACGCCTTCAGCCGTGCGAGGGACTGGACCTTCGCGACGAGCTCGTCCGGCCGGAAGGGCTTTGAGAGGAAATCGACGGCCCCCGCCTTCAAGGCCCGGACGCGGTCCTTGCCGTCGATCAGGCCCGTCACCATGACGATGGGGATGTTCCTCGTCTCTCCGTGCCCGGCGAGCGCCTCGGCCGTGGCGAACCCGTCCATTCCCGGCATATTCACGTCGAGGAGTATGATGTCGGGGAGCGACGATTGAGCGACACGCACGCATTCCTCTCCGCTTCTCGCGAGGAGCACTGCGTGGCCGGCGGAGCCCAGGATCGCGGAGAGGACCGCGAGGACCTGCTCATCGTCGTCAGCGGCAAGAACGCGGGCAGTCGTGCGGGAAGGAGGAGGCATGCTCATACCACCGGTGCGTTGTCGGAATCCAGAATTTCCCGCACCTTGCGCAGAAGGGCTGCGGGAGCGAACGGCTTCTGGAGGAAGGCAATCCCCGGCTCCAGCGTCCCGTGATGGACGATGGCATTCGCCGTGTATCCCGACATGTAGAGGACGCGCATCCCGGGGCGCTTCAAAACGAGCCTTTTCGCCGACTCCCTGCCGCTCATTCCCGGAAGCACGACGTCGCTGAGCAGGAGGTGGATCGGCCCCTGGGTGCCCACGCAGATTTGCCACGCCTCCTCGCCGTCCTTCGCGAGAAGAACCGAGTAGCCGAACTCGACAAGAGCTGCGGAGATGATCCGCCTGATCATCTCCTCGTCCTCGACCACGAGAACAGTCTCAGTTCCACCTGCCGGCGGTTCATCGATCCCCTCCTCTGTGACCTTCTGCGCCTCCTCGAAGACGCGGGGAAGGTAGATCTTGAATGCCGTTCCCTTGCCCGGCTCGCTGTAGACCCAAATGTTGCCCCCGCTCTGCTTCACGATTCCGTAGACCATGGAAAGGCCGAGGCCGGTCCCCTTCCCCTCCTTTTTCGTCGTGAAGAACGGCTCGAAAAGGCGCTCGCGGGTCTCCTCGTCCATCCCGGTCCCCGTGTCGCTCACAATCAGCCGAACGTAGGGGCCCGGTTTCACGCTGATGTGCATCCGGGTGTAGCTCTCGTCCAGCTCGGCATTGGCGGTTTCGATCGTCAGCTTCCCTCCCCGCGGCATGGCGTCGCTCGCGTTGATCACGAGATTCAGGAGGACTTGCTCCATCTGGCTGGCGTCGGCGCGCATCAGCCCAAGTGCGGGATCGAGGAAGAAATCGATCGAGACGCTTTCGTTGATGAGCCGCCCGAGCATCTTCTCCATGCCCGTGACGATCGCATTGAGATCCAGCACCTTCACCTGGAAGATCTGCCTGCGGCTGAAGGCCAGGAGCTGTTGCGTGAGGGAAGCCGCCCGTTGTCCCGCCTTCCTGATCTCCTCGACCTCTTGTTGCAGCGGATCGTCTTTGCCCAGGTGCATCTGGAGGAAGTCGCTGTACCCGATGATGGCGGTCAGCACGTTGTTGAAGTCGTGTGCGATTCCTCCGGCGAGCCTCCCGATCGCATCCATCTTCTGGGATTGGAGAAGTTGCTGTTCGAGATTCCTCTGCTCGGTGATATCGAGCGCGTAGATATTGACATAGCCGGCATCGACAACGGGAGCGAATACCATGGAGTATCGGCTTTTCCCGCATGCGAGCTCGACCATCATGGAAGCACCGGACGCGAAGGCTTTCAGGGCGAAAGCACGGTGGTCATCCGGAACCTTTTCCCCCCGCGCGCAGCCCCAGTTCTCGAGAATAGGCCGGCTCGCCGCGTTCGCGTACAGTAAAACGCCATCTCTGCTCAGCCGCAGCACGGGGCTGGGGTTCTCCTCCGGGAAACGGGCGAGAGTCCTGATCTCCTCCTGGGCCTTGCGGAAATCCGTTACATCCCTGTTGATCCCCACGATTCCCAGGAGCGTCCCGGTTTCGTCCTTCAGCGGAACCTTGGTCGCGAGGGTCCAGAGCTCCACTCCATCCACGCCTTGGGAGCGCTCATCCTTGTTGATGAGAGCCTCCCCCGTTAGAAATATCCGCTTCTCGTCGGCCATGAACTGCTCAGCCATCTCGCGGGGAAAGAAATCGAAATCCGTTTTCCCTACAAGCTTTTCCGAGGAGTCGACCCCGAAGAGATCGCGGAGAGCCGCGTTCGCAAGAAGGAAGCGGCTTTCCGGGTCCTTCATGTAGATGAAGTCTGGGATGTTATCGATTATTGTCGAAAGCAGCTTCCGCTCTTGGATCAGCGATTCCTCCGCGCTCTTCCGTGAGCTGATGTCGACCATGCTTCCCTCGAAGCCGACGCCTTCCTCGCCGCCCATCGCGCGCGCCGCGCTCAGCAGCACCCAGATCCGGATCCCGTCCCTGCGAATGCATTCGCATTCGAAATCTACCATCGAACCGCCCTTTTCGAGCCGCTGGAAAAATCCGCCGCGGGAGTCGTCCGGTTCGAGGAAGACTTGCCTGCCGATGTCCGTGACGGTTCCGATCAGCTTTTCCGGCGAGACGTAACCGAGAATGCGCGCCATCGAGGGATTCGCGGTGACGAAGCGCGTCCCGTCCGGGCTGAGCTGGAAGATCCCCTCATTGGAGCCCTCGAAGATTCCGTGATACTTCCGCTCTGCTGCCCGCACCTCCTCGTGCATGCGCGCGCTCTCGAGCGCCGCGCCCGCTATGCTGCCGAAAATGCTCAGCGCCTTCAGCTCCCCCAGGGTGAGAGTACGGCGCGGGCGGGTGAAGTTCAGGTTCAGGATCCCCGCGAGCCTTCCGCCGACCAGCAGCGGAAGCGAGACAGCCAGCTCGATGTCGGCGCGTGGGCTCAGGGGCTCGTACCGGGGATCCCTCACCGCGCCGCGGAGCATGATCGGTTCCCTGTGCCCGGCCACCCAGCCGACCACGTGACGGTCGATCGGCACCCTCTGCCCGAGGAGCGTTCCCCTGTCCTTGCCCCTGACCGCCGCGATGTAGAGCTCATCGCCTCCGGGCGCGGGGAGCATGATCGAGGCCTCGTCCGCCTCGCACTGCTGCAGAGCGCCATCGGCCACCTTGTCCAGTATCGTGCTCAGCGCGAGGCTGTAGCTTATGGTCTGGCCCAGCTCGTAGATGGCGAGGGTCTGGCGAAGCTGGAGGTTTTCCATCCGCAGCCGCCTGACGGCGATCGCCCGGTCGAGAAGCGGCAGCAGGGAGTGCGTCTTGAACGGCTTCAGCAGATAGTCGTACACCCCCACTTTCATCGCTTCAATGGCGGTCTGGACGGTCGCGTGTCCCGTCATGATGATCCCGATGATATGGGGGTCGATCTCCGCGGCCTGCCGGAACAGCTCGATCCCGTTCATCCCCGGCATCATCAGGTCGGTCAGGAGGATGTCGAAATCCTTCGCCTTCAGCGCGGCGAGCGCTTCGACGCCCGTGGAGAACCCGGCGACCTCGTAGCCATGAGCGCTTATCATTTCCTGGAGAGCCGCGAGCAGATTGGGTTCATCGTCAACCAGGACAATCCGACCCAGGGGTCCGCCTACCGGAGCGGAAATCGGGGCGAGATTCGTATCGTCATCGTTCATTTCGCCCCTCCCCCTCCCTGTCCACCGGAAGGACGATCCGGACAGTCGTTCCATTGCCCGGAGGCTTTGTCGTGAAGAACGTCTCCATCACCCGCGGCGATGCCGTCGGCACCGCACTCCAGGCCCTTGATGGCATCTTGTTTATCGGACAGGCTCGTGAGCAGGATCACGGGCGTGCCCTTCAGGCGCTCGTGATGGTAGTTTCCCGCGTCGCTCTTGTCCACCGGGGGAGCGAGTTCCTCTCGGGTGTCATGCTGCCTTTGTGGGGCAAGCGTGCGGTCAGCCATCCATCACCTCACGAACCTTCTCCGCCAGGGTGGTCAACGAGAAGGGCTTGCTGATGAAGCTCACCCCTTCCTCCAGCACCCCTCGATGCGCGATCACATCCGCCGTGTAGCCGGACATGTACAGGCACTTCAGCCCCGGCCGGGCAGCCCTCAGCCTCTCCGCAAGCTGCCGACCGTTCATCTGCGGCATCACCACATCGGTGATCAAGAGCTGGATCGGCCCCGCCTGCTCCTCGCCCCTGCGAATCGCCTCCTCGGGTGTCCCCGCGGTGAGCACCGTGTACCCCAGCTCCTCCAGGCTTTCCCGGGCCAGTTCCAGTATGGCCGCCTCATCCTCCACCACCAGCACCGTCTCCGTCCCCCCGCGTGGCGCCGCCTCCTCGGCTTCCACCCGCCCGGCCACGGTCGCCACTTCGGCCCGAGGCAGGTACACCTTGAAGGTGGTCCCCGCTCCCGGCTCGCTGTACACGTTGATGAACCCGTTGTTCTGCTTGATGATTCCGTAGATCGTGGAAAGCCCGAGCCCCGTGCCCTTCCCCGGCTCCTTGGTCGTGAAGTAGGGCTCAAACAGGTGCGACAGCGTTTCCTTATTCATGCCGCAGCCGTTGTCGCTCACGGCCAGCAGCACGTACTCTCCAGAAATAAAACCCGTGTGAGTAGCGCAGTAGACCGCGTCCAAAGTCACCTTCTCCGTCCCAATGGTCAGTATGCCCTCCCCGCCGAGCGCATCGCGCGCGTTCACCGCCAGGTTGGCAAGGATCTGGTCTAGCTGAGCGGGATCTATCTTCACCTTCCACAGATCGTGCCCCGGCATCCACGCCAGGCTGATGTCCTCTCCGATCAGCCGCTGGATCATCTTCTGGGTGCGCGCCACCGCATCATTGAGGTCCAGCACCTTCGGGCTCACCGTCTGTTTGCGCGCAAAGGTCAGCAGTTGACCGGTGATCTCGGCGGAGCGCTGCGCTGCCCGACGGATCTCCAGCAGATACTTGTGCAGCGGCTGCTCGGCGTCGACCTTCTTCAGCGACATCTCGATG
>CAYGXO010000024.1:0-5431 GCA_964353885.1 uncultured Spirochaetaceae bacterium | reverse complement strand
GGTTTGAAACAGCTCGGCCATCTGGTTCTGCGTCAGCCAGACCGTCTCGTTCTCCAGGCGGACTTCCAGCCGCGTTTTCCCATCCTCCGTTTGATAAAGGAGCAACTGGGATTGGGGTTCGTCGTTCATCGTGCGTTCTCCTTTGCGTTCCTTTGCGGTAAAACCTCTTCCGGTGTCACCCCCGCCGGGTCAAAACCCCGCCGCCGATCGGCCTCATCGATCGGCGCGTAAGTCCAGCCGATCTCCTGCGCGTATTTCAGGATGCGGGCCTGGACGGTCTTGTGTTCAGTGGGACGCTTCATCTCGTCAATCCTGCCCCGCTTCCTCCGCATCTTCGGGACTGCCAGCGCCCTCCCACTTCGCGCAGACGGCCTCGACGTCAGGCACGGCTACCTCGCACGTCCAGCTCTTGTAGAACTGGGGGTTCTTGCTTCTCGGGACTGGATCGGCTTCCCTCATTTCCACCAACGCCGGCGCTTGGACGCACTCACCCAATACAAGCGCGGTCCGAGGGGCGAGCGCAGGCAGTTGATCGAGAAGCTGGCCGTAGATGCCGGGAACGATCTCACGGAAGTAACGTAGGTCTTCGGGGTTCTGAAGCCGATGCACTATGAAACTATTGCACTGCGACAGCACAGTTTTTGACAGCTCACTCGGACGCTGCGATGCGACCACAAGACCGAGACCGTACTTTCGCCCTTCCCGCGCTATCCGCTCGAAGACCTGCTTCGAGATGGAGTCCTCTTCAGTTTTTCGGCTCTCGCGTATGTAGTTCTGCGCTTCCTCAAGAACGAGCACGACGGGAAGTTCGCCGCGACCCACGCCACTCACCGGATCACTCAACCGCTGGAGAAACTCATGAATCAAGCGGCCGATCAACGCGGTGACGTTCTCAAGAACCTCCGAGGCAAGCAGGCTTAGATCGACAATCACAACATTCGCGGCTTCGGCGTCTTTCCGCTGACGGTCGTAATAAGGCAAGACTCCATTCGCTAGAGCTTCGGTATCTGTTAAGGCATTGTCCGCACTCGACTCCAGTCCAATAATATCTCGGAGGAATGTAGCCAAACCGTGTCGCACTATCGGCCATTCTTCCGCACACGGCCCAAATAGAAATTCAAAGCGCGAGTCTTCGAGTAGTCGATAAATACGGGTCAACATCGTCGAGCAGTTGTCGCGGGTACGCGCGGAGTTCGACTGGTCGCGCGACATTGCCGATTCCAGATGGCGATAACGGAAGGCTGTCTTGCCGAAATAGGACGGACGGTCTGCCGAGCCTATACCAATTTCTAGCCCGACAGTAGGAACCGACGCCAAATTGGAAACCAGACCGTTGAGAAGGGTTTCGACATTCTGACGATCGCCCATTCCAAGCGGGTCATAGTCCTGACTATTCCGTCGCCCCGCTATGTTCTTGACCTGCATAAAAGTGTCAACTGGCGGCTGCGTTGTGAGAGCCGGATACTGTTCTGCTAGTTGCTGAAGTGCGGCCTGATTTTCGGCACTTTGCAACGCAGCAACAACCCCATCACATATCACATTAATAGAGTTCTTATCCTGCCATGTCCCTGTGGCCGTGAGTGCCAAGACTCGATGACATTCCTGCATGAGTGTACCTCTTAGGAACGTCCATCGCGGTCCCAAACCTTCCTGCCGAGCAAGGGTAAGAGTATTGAGCAAAACTGGCCGTTGAACTCCCGGTGCCGCACGGAATAGCCTAACAAAATCGTCCGAATCCATGAACCAATACGGAATCGTCAGCCGATCACTCTTGGATGGATCTGTTGGTATATACAAGGTTCTGCGATTCGCAATGGCGTTAGCATAGGTGCCGTCTTCTTTCTTCTTCTGAAATGCTGCGCGATATTCGCCATTGGTATCGAGTATCACGATTCGCGTACGCTTAACCTCTTCGCGTGAAATGACGGATTGGAGGATCGTCGCAATCGAGCAAGATTTTCCTGAGCCGGTGCTGCCGATTATGGCAACGTGCTTGCCGAAGAAGGCGTCCGGGTCAATGTAGATTGGGTAATCCGGGAAGACCACCGATTTCCCAATCGGGATGCAGTAGCCAGGATCTTCTAGATCGATCTCTCCCCCCGCACGCCCCCTGCCAAAAATGGCATCCAAGTCCTCTTTCGTTGTAAGGAAGACTTTGGAGTCGAGCACTGGAAAGAGGCTGATGCCTTGCCGAAACCGATCCTCGTCAATCGAGCCGATCATCGTCGCCTTCATGAGTCGACGCGTGGACGGTAGGGAAACCATTGTCTTGTCGGCCTGGAGTTCGCTCTCCTCGGTCATTACGACCCGCGTCACCATGCCGACAATGCGCCGTGATCCAACAGGGATGATGATGTAGGAGTTAATTCGACCGACTTCGATCGTGCCTTCATAGGTTGAGCGCGTGAGGGCCTTTAGATCACGGTTCAACTCAACGGTGATCTGTGCCGTATCGACAGCGACGATGCGCCCGATCTCGTGTTCAGTTGTCATCGGCATCCTCCGGGGCGGGTTCAGAGTTTTGTCGCGAAGGTGCCAAGGCATTGTAGGTCTTCATGACCTTGGCAGTGATCTCCTCTTCGCGCAAATCGGGTAGCAGCCTTTCAACAAAGTGCTCGAATGTGCCCAGTTGCGATCCACTCACAAGCCAGACCCGTTCATCACCAAGCTGAAGCAGTTTGTTCACGAAATCGCTGGTCGGTGCCGGGTCGATGACGACTAAGGTGAAGCTCGGGATAGCGAGCGCCTGACGGATGAGGGCATTAACGTGCTCATCTCCGAACCCGTAGCCGATAGCAAAGAGCACCGACTGCGGCTGTGCAATCGCAGAACCAAAGCGGCGAAATAACTCCGAATAAGGCAGACCGAGCGCCTGGCCATACTTGAGTGGCGACGGGAAAATCAGAACATCATCCTCCGGGGTCTCTTGGTTATAGAACGTCGCGAAGAGTCCATAAGGATTTTCCCAGTCCGCGACGCAAGAGTGCCATGTGATGGACCCGTGCAGCTTGTAAAGATGGAGTACGCGATCAAAACGATGAACCCGGCCTTCGGTAGTCTGAGCCGGAAAGTAGAAGTCCAAATCGTAGGATTCGGGACGGAATATCCGCCGAAGAGTCCCAACAAAACCATCGACCAAGACGGCACCTTCAGCATCCGAGGCTTTCTCGATCAGGGTGTCATAGTTGAGTGTGAAGAGATTGGCGCGCCGCAGATTAAGCGGGCGGGTGAGAGTCTTCTTGATCAGGCGACGGTGGTCTTTGAGCGCGCCTTCCTTACCGCTGGTCGGGAGATCGGCCAATGACGTGAGACTGCGTTTAATTTCCAAAATGAGGCGGTCGATACCCGCCTTAGACAGGGCCAATGTGCCACCAGCAGCAAGGTTGAGCACAATGTCTGTCGTGAATTTAGGCATGCCCGCGCGCCACATATATAGGTGGCTGAGATAGTCCTCAAGATTGAGGGGTATCTTGGGGACTTGGCCAAGGTCTCCAGCCAACGCGGTCCTGCGCTCCCCGAAAATAAATGCCTGACCAGACAGCGCGGAAGACGTCGAATAAAACAGGGATAACCAGTCTCGGTCGGTGGCGGCGCATTCCGCAGCCCTCTCGTGGAGGTCTCTCTCTAATTCGGCCGGGATCGACGCAAGGCCGATACCCCCTGCCTTCATGGAAGCGCCCGCGCCAATTAAGAATGAGACATTGTCAGTCTTGAGCAGCGTGCCTATACGAACCCGGGTCTCTTTAAGCCGTTCTGAAAGAATAGCGGTTGCCTTCTTTTTCGTTTCGGTATCAGCAGATGAGAGGTCAGCAATTAATTGTTCGCTGAGAGCCTCGGTGCCACCGATTTTAAGATAGTAGTTCTCGTTCATTGTTTGATCTCCAGTTCGGGTAGATCGAGGTCGTGGACGCGAAGCTGCGCCGTCATAAGTTGGTGCAGCAGCGTGCGGAACAGGGCTGTGAGCGCGGCGTGCTTGCGGGTTGTCACAGCAAGCTTGCGGTCAACTGCTTCCAAAACCTTCACTGACTCGTGTTGTTCCTCCAAGGATGGTAACGCCACCCACACATCGCGAATCTTGCCGGGCGACGTGTGACGGACTTTGGATCCGCTTGCCGTCATGGAGATGCGTTTCCTCACTGCTGGCGTGTTGAATAGGTAATAAAGGAAATTCTTGGACAACCGCGTTTCGTCCATATCCTGAACCAATCCGAGTCGCTGATTGTGAAGGTATCGCTCACCCTCAGGGACGATGACAGAACTCCCCAAGAGTCCTTCCTTTTGCTCTGTCATGACAACGAGCAAGTCTCCCTTTTTGAGCAGGTAGCCGCGCGGAAAATCACCGGTGTAGAATTTCGTTTTCTCGCCTTGGTCGCGAAAGCCCCCTGATTCGAAGAAGTGTCCAGGTGTGAGCAGGATATAAGGGCCGGTTGGCCTGAAAAACTCGCCATCAAAAGCGAAACCGTGCTTAATCTGAAACAGGTCCGCCAACTTAATCATCTCCCAACCCTCCGGCACGGGGCCGATTTCGGTTTGTTTTTGGGGTTCCCCGCGGAGGCCTTGAGTGAAGAGTTGGTGCAGGAGCGCTTTTTTCAGTTCCGTAGTCAGCGCGATCAGCTGCTCCTGCTGCTCCATCGCCCGCTGCACCAGCCTCAACACCCCCGCAATCTTCCGCTGCTCGGGGAGGGGTGGGAGGGCGATCTTCTCATTCAAGATGTCGCCGTCTCTGACCGCAGGATAACTGGCACCACGCTCAAGCTCACTCATTCGCTGGGTGAACGCGTCCGTAAGCAGACGGTAGTAAAGATAGCGGGAATCAAGACGCAAGGCATCCGATCGAAGAACAATGAAGCCGGTGCTTGCAATCTGGTCATGCAGATCATCGGGCACAAGAGCGACCCGCTTAAGAGTCGGTCGGACGGTGGCAAACAGAACATCGCCAGCTTGGATCACCTTCCTGGCACGACTAGGCGCCTCAGCGCCGGGAAGCTCTGTCGGTGCGGTTATTCGAAAAGACGTATTGCTCACGGACGAAACGTCGACATAGAAGAATCGTTTTTCTGGATCGCGTTCGGGATTTCGCTGTTTCGTCCGCAAGGTTAGGTCGCCAATGGGAGACATTTCCCAACCGGCGGGCGAGTTTCCCAACCCGCCATTTGGCGGACAGGAATGTCCGCCCTCCGTTTCTCCGCGCCCCCGCGTCTCTGCGTGAGCTTCTGTTTTTCTCCGTCGGCTCATGGGGTGTCTTCGCCTCCCTTGTTTCTTTCGGCCTCGTGCTCGGTGAGCCAAGCCCGGCCCTTGGCGGTGAGGCGGTATTTTTGCAGGCGGCTGTTGGGTTTGTCAGGGATGGTCATTTCGATGGTCTGACCACCCAAGAGGACGCGAATCACCTTGTTCAACTGACCTGAAATTTCCTTTTGGCCCAAGCGTGCCG
>CAYGXO010000023.1:0-1962 GCA_964353885.1 uncultured Spirochaetaceae bacterium | reverse complement strand
GGATAGACGGCGACTCGCTGGCCGGTGGTGAGACCGGCCACGCCCTGGCCAACGGCATCCACCAGCCCGGCGACCTCGTGACCGAGAATCGTGGGGAGGTTCTTCGGCAGACCTGAGCCGCCCAGTATCTTGACGGATCTTCGAGGGCCCGATTTAAGTAAGTAGTCGATTTTGCTGTAGGGTAGGTCGGTTTTGGTCCTACGTTTGTAGGCATGTAAAGAGCGGATATTGCTGTTGCTTTATCGCACTTGTTGTGATATTGTTGACGCATGTATGTCGCTACCATCCCCAACCGCAATTCCCCTCCCGCCATCCTCCTCCGCGAATCCTATCGTGAAAACGGCCAAGTCAAGAACCGCACCCTCCTCAACCTCTCCTCCTGGCTCCCGGAGCGCATCGAGGCCTTCCGACGCCTCCTCCGCGGCGACTTCGATCACCTCACCCATGTCGATCCCATCAATGGCCGCGTCTTCGCCCTGCTCTACGTCCTGAAACAGTTCGCCGATTCGCTCGGCATCTCCGCCGCACTCGGCAAGCAACCCTTGGGTAAGCTGGCCCTCTTCCTGGTGCTTGCCCGCCTGGCGCACCAGGGTTCCCGGCTCTCGGCCGTCCGCTGGGCCCAGGATCACGCCGTGGCCGAAGTCTTGGGCTTGACCGCCTTTGACGAAAACGATCTCTACGCCGCGCTGGACGACCTGTGTGCCCGCCAAGAGAAAATCGAGCAGGATCTCTATCGCCGCTACCTGGAACGCCACGGCGCGCCTCCGCTGCTGTTGCTCTACGACGTCACCAGCAGCTATCTGGAAGGCGAGCACAACCAACTGGGCGAATTCGGCCACGACCGTGACGGCAAGAAAGGCAAGCTGCAGATCGTCATCGGATTGCTGACGGACGAGAGCGGCGAGCCGCTGGCGGTGCGGGTGTTCGCGGGCAACACCAGCGACCCGACCACCGTGGCTGGGCAGATTCGCATCATCCAGGAACAGTTCGGGGTCCAGGAGTTGGTCTTCGTGGGCGACCGCGGGATGGTGAAGAGCAAGGGCAAGCAAGCTTTGAACGCAGCCGGTTTGCGTTACATCGGGGCGCTGACCGACCCTCAGATCCGCAAGCTGCTGGGGGAAGGGAGATTGCAATTGGCGCTGTTTGCCGAGGAGGTCTGCGAAGTGGAGGCGGAGGGGATCCGCTATGTGTTGCGCAAGAACGAAGATGAGGCCCGGCGGCAACAGCACCGCTTGGAAGACAAGCTGGAGAAGCTCCAGCAGAAGATGGCACAACGCAATGCGGAGGTGGCCGCCTCGCGGAGATGTAAACCCGAGGCCGGCATCCGGAAGTTGCGGGGCTGGATCGACCGCCACAAATTGACGGGACTGATCGAGCTGCAGTTGGAGGCGGGCGCGCTGGTGATGCAGAAACAGGAGGCCGCCATGGCCCGCCATCTGGAGTTGGCCGGCTGCTATGTGGTGACCACAGATGTGAGTCGCGAGCAGATGAGCGCGCAAGCCGCGCATGACCACTATCTGGACTTGCAGAAGGTGGAGCGGGACTTCCGCACGCTGAAGACGGGGTTGTTAGAAGTGCGGCCGGTATGGGTGCGCAAAGAGACCCGTACACGGGGACACGTGTTCTGCTGCTTCCTGGCGCTGAAGATCGGCCGGGAGATGGAGCACCGGCTGCACGCGGCGTTTGGGACCACCGATGCAAACCCGCAGGCCATCACGCTGCCGGACGCCTTGGCGGCCTTGAGCCGGTTGTGCCTGCAGCATTACGAGATCGACGAGAAGACCACTGTGACTCGCCTTCCCCGGCCCGACGCTCGACAGCGAGAGATCCTGAAGGCGCTTGACGTCAGCCTGCCACAAGGCAAAGTGTAGTCAGGAGCGGACTGCTCCGACTCATCAGCCAACCCCAGTTAGATCAGCAGCTTCCCAGCGAAATCGCGCTTCCGGGCGCATGGAAGATCCG
>CAYGXO010000022.1:0-2554 GCA_964353885.1 uncultured Spirochaetaceae bacterium | reverse complement strand
CACGTAGCACCCCTTCTCGCCCAGCTTGATCACGGTGGTCCCCACACCCCGGTCCTCGAAGAACGCCGCGATCGCGTCCGGCTCGCTGCGGCCGGCGATTCTCTCGGCCTCACGGATGCTGGGCATGAAATAGCTGAGGTGAGGGAGGCAGGGCTCGATCACCGACAGCCATCTGCCCGTGACGTCCCAGGTCACATCCATTTTTTGTCCGGACCTTTCAGATCATCCCGATTTGATGCAACGGTAGGGTGTAGGGTTCACTCTCCGACCGGGAACACCGAAAAACCGAGCTTCCTTGCCAGCACCGCCATCCTTCGGTCAAAGGTCACGATGCCGATCTCCTCATCGAGATTGTTCTTGAAATAGAGGGCGGTTGCCAGGTGGATGGCGTCAAGCGCTCGGCAGTCCGACAGCGTGGGGGTTCGGCGGACAAGATCCTCTATTGAGGCATCCATAATCTTGAAGGAGATTGACTCCGTGGACCGGAGCATGAGATCAATCCGCTCCTTCGCCCAACCGTCGTCAGGGGAGAGACCCTGGGCGAGCGCAGCCCTCCTGATGCCGATAAGGCATTCGATCTTCAACAGGTTTGACGAAAGCCGTTCGCTCGCTTCCTCCCAGCGTAGAGCGACGTCGGGTTCCTCGCGCTCCGCTAGCAATCCCGACAATATTACACTTGAATCGAAATATGAGATCATCTGTCCGCTCGTATCTCGCCGAGCAAACCCTGAATGTCGATCGGTACGCGAGGCCGCGGAAGTTCTCGCAAGCTCTGCAGTGAGGGCTTCGTGCGCGTGGAAGCCAGGGTCACGCTTCCCCGCCTCGCCTCATCCTCCAGGAAAGCCTGAACACGGCTCACCTTTCCAGGCACGTGGCGGGTGGGACGGTGGATCTCCGCGATGACCTCATCCCTGTCCGTTACCAGAATCGTCTCACCACCCTGAACCTGCTTGAGGTATTTACTCAAGTTGTCCTTGAGAACTTTGATGCCGATAGCCTTCATATGATAAAAGTAGCTAAGTTAGCCACTTTTGTCAAATCAGGCGGTCAAGCCGCACTGACCTAAGAAAACCAGGATCCCAACAGGCTGTCATCCGAGCGGAGCTACGGGGCGGTGTTCGCAGCCGGGTTACGGGGAGCCTGCGACAATTGCCCTGCTGCTTCGCGACCTTGGCCGCCGAAACTCCCAGCGCTTCGGCCAGCGTGCCGGCGGTGCAGGGAGCTGCTGCGGCGGCGCGCGCCCCACCGCAGCCCCCCCAAGATCCTAGAGCCGTCCCGTCTTGAACAGCCGGATGTACCGGCCGTAGCCCTCTGCGGCCAGATTCTCAACCAGAAACGCAGTCTTCAGCTTCTTGATGTCCCACTCCAAATAAAACGCTGACGGTACCGTAGCGCGCCTGCCGTTCAGCGCGGTCGACCGCCTGTTCGAGTACACCCTCGAGACCGCCGATGTCGGCAAACAGCTGCCGATCATGGCGAGGGAGATCCTGCGGCACCTGGTGTAGACCGGTCATTCACCGCCAAGGCTGGACCCAACTTCGTTGAAGTAGCAATCTGTCTCCTTTGTGCGTGATCCAGGGGATCGCTAGGTCCCCGACCTGTTGCGGGGCCGCTCACTTCGTTACATTTCTCGCCTGATGCACTCGGCTGAATCGCCGGCGGGTGCGATGATCACAGGAGTTGCTCGACGCGGCCGAAGATGAGGGCAAGAAATCCCTCGATCGCCTCGATTGATGGCTAACCCGCGGACTTGCCTACCCAGCTCAGATTATAGGTTTTCCTATCGCTTGCCGCCGCGGTGCTGGCGGACCGACTGCTCGGCGTCGGCGAAGACCGGCCCACGGGGGAGGCGGGCTGAGCGTCACCTGCTTCCCCCTGGAATCGCGGGGAGCAGCCGCAGTAGACTGGCACCATGCATGCCATCGTTCGGTTTGCAATAGTGTTCGGTGCAACCATTTCGTTGTTTGCCTGCATTTCCCCAGGGCGCGCGGAGGACCCTGGATCTCGCGCGGCGCCCGCTCCTCCTGCGACTCCACCCACCCCTCCGAATGGGACCGACGCGCGGCTGGATCAGCCTCCCGCGTTTTCCCGCGCCGATCTGCTGGAGGACTTCGACCGATTCGCAGACATCCTCCTGACGAGGAATCCCCTCGAGTTTGCCGACAAGGCAGAAATAACCCGGTTCATCCGGCAGCAGAGGGAAGCCCTGCGGGATGGCATGAGCGAGCTTGACTTCTACCGCATCCTTACGCCCATCGTCGTGAAAATCCGGTGCGGTCATACCGGGATCTTTCTCAGCCCGGCAGAGGAAACTCGCCTCAGGTCCAGCCAGCGGTACCTCCCCGTTCTCGTCAGGATCGCCGCCGGCCGCCTCTTCGTGATCTCCCCGCTCGGGTCCGAAGAGCTGCAGCCCGGGAGTGAAATCTCCGCGATCAACGGTGGACCGTCGGCCGAGATCATTGCCCGGATGTACGACAACATCACCGCCGACGGCGCGAATGTCACACGGAAAACCTACGTGGCCAGCCGCGTCTTCAACGACCTGTACTCCCTG
>CAYGXO010000021.1:0-4082 GCA_964353885.1 uncultured Spirochaetaceae bacterium | reverse complement strand
CCCTCCATGCCATCCGCCAGGATCTGAAGCATGCCCCTTCGCTGTACAACCTTGCCAAGGGACACGTCGGCTGCATCCCGATCCTCCACTCCATCCGGGGCGAGCCCTCCTCCGCCGCAAGCCCTCTTTCCGAATGGCTCGACCGCGTTCTGCAGGCCTTCGATAAGTCAAAATGGCTGGCCGGGGAGATGCTGGGTTTGTGCGAGCGACTCCTGCTGGACGTACGGAAGTTGTCCGAATCCATCAACATGCGCTTTTTGTATGACCACAAGCGCAAGTTGTTCGCGATCGGCTTCAATGTTTCCACCGGCCGGCGCGACAGCGCCTTCTACGATCTCCTGGCGAGCGAGGCCCGGATAGGAAGTTTCGTCGCCATCGCCCGGGGGGAAGTCCCGATGGAGCACTGGTTCTCCATGGGCCGACCCTACAGTGCAATCGGCCGGCGTCGAGTGCTGCTGAGCTGGACCGGGACCATGTTCGAATACCTGATGCCGCTCCTTCTCCAACGCTCCTATGGGAGCTCACTCCTTGACGGAGCTGCCAGAGAAGCGGTGGCCGTCCACATTGCCTATGGCCGCAAGCTTCGTGTGCCCTGGGGCATCTCGGAGTCCGCCTTCACGGATCTGGACATCAACAAGACCTATCAATACAAGGCCTTTGGCGTGCCGGAGCTGGGATTGAAGCGCGGCCAGGAGGAGGAGCTTGTCATCGCCCCCTATGCCAGCCTTCTGGCGGTCAGCATTGCGCCGAGAAAGGCCGTGCAGAACCTGAAACGTCTGGCGTCACTGGGGCTCCTGGATGAGTACGGGTACTACGAAGCGATGGACTTCAGCCGTCAACCGAGTCGTGAAGGCGAGCGTGGGGTGATCGTGAGAGCGTATCTGGCTCATCACCAGGGCATGGGCTTCCTTTCACTGAACAACTTCCTCCATGGCAATCCAGTCCAGCGCCATTTCCACGCCGATGCGCGCGTGCGTTCCGTCGAGCCCCTGCTCCATGAAAGCGTTCCCGTCCTTCCTTCGCTCTACCACATCTCCACCCGCCAGAGGGTGCCTTCGGTGGATGGCTTCGGCGAAATCGCGCCGTCGGTGAGCAGATTCGATTCTCCTCATACCGGCAAGCCCAAGACCCAATTGCTCGGCAACGGCCGCTATTCCCTCATGGTCACGAACTCGGGCGGCGGATACAGTCAGTGGGGCGACTTCGAGATCACGCGGTGGAGGTCCGATCGCACGCGGGATCCGTGGGGGACCTGCTGCTACATCCACGAGGTCGATTCGAAGCGCCTCTGGTCCAACACCTATCACCCCACCGATGGAAAAGTCGAGGCGTATTCCGCAAGCTTCGCCCTCGATCGTGCCGTGTTCCGACGCATCGACAGCGGCATCGAAGCCGAAACAGAGGTCGTCGTCTCGTCCGAAGATGACGTTGAGATTCGGCGGATCACTCTCATCAACCGGTCCGTTCGCACCCGCCGCCTCGACCTGACCAGCTACATCGAACTGTCGCTCGCGCCGCACAGAGCGGACCTTCAGCATCCGGCCTTCAACAAGCTGTTCATCAGGACCGAGGCGGTGCCGGAGCATCACGCCCTCCTTGCGTACCGGCGGCCTCGCGGGGAGGGCGACCCGCCCATTGTCGTCGCCCATCGCTTCACCCTTGACCAGGCCGAGGATGAGGCCCTGCGGTTCGAGACCGACCGGCGCCTGTTCATCGGGCGAGGACGGACGCTCGAGAGCCCGATGGGGGTCACCTGCGAGCCAAGCGGCAGGCAAGGGTTCGTCCTGGACCCGATTCTCAGTCTCCGTCGGAGCCTTGCTCTGGGTCCCGGTGAGCGCGTGCAGGCTTCTCTCATTATCGCCGCCGGCGAATCGCGGCAGGGGGTCCTGGGCCTGATGGACAAGTACGGCGATCCCCATGCGATCGATCGGGCGATGGAAGTCGCCTGGGCCTCCGCCCAGGTCGAGCTGCGGCTGCTCCGCATCCAGCCCGACGAGGCTCGCCGCTTTCAAGAGATCGCCAGCCACCTCCTGTTCCCGAATCCTCTCTTGCGCCCTCCCGCGGAACGCATCGAGGAGAACAGCAAGGGCCAGGCCGGGTTGTGGCCCTATGGGATATCGGGAGACGCGCCGATCATCCTTGTCAGCATTGGAGAGGCCCGGGATATCGGCTTGGTTCGGCAATTGCTCCAGGCGCATTCCTATTGGCGAATGCATGGGTTGAAGGCGGACCTGGTGATCCTCAACGAGCAGGCGAGCGGCTACGAGCAGCCGCTTCGCGAGCAGCTCGAGGGGTTGATCCGGTCGTACTCGACGAACACTGCGGCGGAACAGACCGGGAGGATATTCCTGCGAAGCACGGATCAAGTCCCGGAAGAAGATCTGTCGCTGCTCATGGCCGCGGCGCGCGTGGTGCTCGTGGCGGCCCGCGGCAGCCTCCCCCAGCAAATGGGCGTTGCAGCGGAGGTTCCCGAACCGCCGGAATTCCTGGCCAAGAAACGTGCTCCTCGGGATCCTTCAGCCCCGCTGCCCTTTATGGAATTGCCCTACTTCAACAGCTTGGGCGGCTTTACCCCCGACGGGCGCGAATACGCGATCTACCTCGGCCCCAACACCCACACGCCCGCTCCCTGGGTGAACGTCATCGCAAACCCGACCTTCGGGACTCTAGTCAGCGAAACGGGCTCGGGATTTACCTGGTACGGCAACAGCCAGCGCAACCGCCTGACGGACTGGTCGAACGATCCGGTGATGGACCCTCCATCCGAGGCGTTGTACATCCGGGACGAAGAAACCGGTGTCTATTGGACGACCACCCCGTCGCCGATCCGCGAGGAGTCCGCCTACCGGGCAAGGCACGGGGCGGGGTACACGGTCTTCGAACACAACTGTCATGGGGTCGAGCAGGAGCTGACGGTGTTCGTGCCGGTGGACGAAAGCGGCGGCGAACCGATCAAGCTGCAGAGGCTGCGGGTGAGGAATGACTCTTCCCGGGCTCGCACGCTCTCCGTCACCTACTACGTGGAGTGGACGCTGGGCGAGAACCGCGAATCATCCCAGATGCACGTCATGACCTCTTGGGATGAGGAAGTCCAGGCCGTGGTGGCTCGGAATCGCTACCACCCCGAATATGGAAATCGTGTCGCTTTCGCGGCCATCAGCCCGGCTCCGCGGTCATTCGACGGCGACCGCACATCTTTCGTCGGGCGAAACCGCTCGCTCGGGCGCCCGGTGGCGATGGAGCGGACGGAGCTCTCATCGCGGACGGGGGCGGGAATCGATCCCTGCGCGGCGCTGCAAACCATCCTCGAGATCGCTCCCGGTGAGAAGGTCGAGATCATCTGCATGTTGGGCCAGGCCGAGTCGGTGGAGGAGGTGCACAGGCTCGTTCTCACCTACCGGAATGGATGTGCGGTCGAGACCGCGTTCGAGCGAACGAAAGCGTGGTGGGACGATCTGTTGGGAACGGTAGAAGTGCATACCCCCGAGCTCGCGGCGGACTTTCTGATCAACCGCTGGCTTCTCTATCAGAGCCTGAGCTGCCGCATCTGGGGACGGTCCGCCTCGTACCAGTCGGGAGGCGCGTTCGGCTTCCGCGACCAGCTGCAGGACGTGATGGCCCTTCTCTACGCTCGTCCCGAAACAGCGCGAGAGCACATCCTTCTGGCAGCGAGCCGTCAGTTCAAGGAAGGCGACGTCCAGCACTGGTGGCATCCGCCGAGCGGAGCCGGGATCCGATCGCGCATTTCCGACGATCTGCTCTGGCTTCCCTTCGTCGTCGCTCAGTACGTCCGCATCACCGGCGATCGGGATATCCTGGGCGCGGAGATCCCCTTCCTGAACGCTCCACTGCTCGAGGGCGATCAGCACGAGGCCTTCTCCACACCGGAGGTCGCCCTCGAGGGCGCCACGCTGTTCGATCACTGCCGGCGCGCGGTCTCCCGCGGGCTGACGACCGGGCCCCATGGGCTGCCCCTGATCGGGACGGGCGACTGGAACGATGGGATGAACCTTGTCGGGGTTGGGGGCAACGGGGAGAGCGTATGGCTGGCTTGGTTTCTCGCGGATGTGCTTCAGGCCATG
>CAYGXO010000020.1:0-36565 GCA_964353885.1 uncultured Spirochaetaceae bacterium | reverse complement strand
GGTGCTGCCCGCCTTCGCGGCGGCGACGAGAATCTGGCGCGACATCTTCGAAAGCCCCGAAGCGCTGTACGCCGAAGCGGTGGGATTCATCAGGAAGCAGTGGAACGCGGCGGGCTCAGCCGCCGGCTGAGCCGAGGGCTGAGCGGCTGCCGCAGCGGCTCAGCGAAAGGAGATCGATGCCATGGCGAAAAAGATCGCGATGATCGGCGCGGGAAGCGTCGTGTTCTGCAAGACCCTCATGGCCGACATCATGGCCACGCCGGCGCTGGACGGCAGCGAGTTCGCCCTGATGAGCAGGACCGAGCCCAAGCTGCGGGCGATGGAGGAGTTCGGCCGGCGCATGCTCACGGACAATGGCGTGAAGGGTTCTGTCTGGGCCACCCTGGACCGGCGAGAAGCGCTGAAGGATGCGGATTTCGTCGTCGTGATGATCCAGGTCGGCGGCGTGGAGGCCTTCGAGATCGACTGGAAGGTCCCGCTGAAGTACAAGGTCGACCAGTGCGTCGGGGACACAATGGGCCCCGGCGGCGTGTTCCGCGCCATGCGCACCATCCCGGTGCTCCTCGAGATCGCGCGCGACATGGAGGAGGTGTCCAAGCCGAGCGCCATCATGCTGCAGTACGCCAACCCCATGGCCGGCAACTGCCTTGCCCTGGGAAAGGCGAGCAAGGCATCGTTCGTCGGGCTATGCCACGGCGTGCAGACCACCATCGAACAGATCGCGCAGTTCATCGACGTGCCCAAGGACGAGATCCAGTACACCTGCGGCGGCATCAACCACATGGACTGGTTCCTCACGCTCACTCGCAATGGTGAGGACTTGTACCCTCGCCTCGCAAAGGCCATCGAGAAGCCCGCGATCTACAAGAGCGAAAAGGTCAGAGGCGAAGTGTTCCGGCACTTCGGCTACTTCATGACCGAGACGACGGGGCACCTGGCAGAGTACGTGCCCTGGTTCAGGAAGAGCAAGGCGGCGCTGGACCTGTACTGCGACGAGCCGGGCTTCGGCGGCCAGAGCGGCGCATACTACACATGGTGCGACACGGTGGCGAAGAAGTACGAGGGCAAGAATCAGCTGGACTGGGAGTCGACCAAGCTGGGAGCGCGCAGCGTCGAGTACTGCTCCTACATCATGGAGGCGGTGGCCACGGGCAAGCCGTTCAAGTTCATGGGCAATGTGCGGAACGACGGGTACATCGACAACCTGCCCGCCGACGCCTGCGTGGAGGTGCCCACCTTCGCCGATGAGACGGGCGTCCACCCCGTTCGCGTGGGCCGGCTTCCCACGCAGTGCGCGGCGCTCTGCATGTCCAATGTGAATGTGCAGCTCCTCGCCGCGGACGCCGCCATCAATGGGGACACAGAGGCGCTCGTGCAGGCCATCGCCATGGATCCGCTTGCGGGAGCGGTATGCACGCTGAAAGAGATCCGAGACATGACCTCGGAGATGCTCGAAGCCGAGCGCAAGTGGCTGCCCCAGTTCAAGGGCAAGAAGGTCGCGCCCAAGCCCTCGGTGCACATCCCGGCAGGTGTGAAGGCCATCGACCTCGCGCAGGACCCCGCGCAGGCAATCCTCAAGCGCTTCATGGACCTGGCGGAGAAAAAGTAGAACACAGGGGCGAAGGCACGGATGCGCCGCGAAGGAACGGACCGCCCATTCTCGAAAGGCCCGAGACTTGTCTTCGATCTCGGGGGCACCCGCGTGCGGACCGCCTTTGTCGACGAGGCGGGATCGATCGATCCGGCCTCGCGAAGAAGCGAGAAGATCGCCCAGAGTTTCTCGACGAGCGCCGATCTGCGGGACCTCATCGTCGGCAGGATCGTCGCGAGCGGCACGCCACAGCGCGCGCATGTGTTGTCGCTCGCAGGCCCCATCTCTCCCGACTGCAGGGTGATCAGGAAATACACGAACGTTCTGAAAGACGAGTTCGATATCCCGATCTCAGCGATGGTGGAGCGGGAGATCAGGAGGAGAACGGGCACCGAGATCGAGTTTTTCGTCATCAAGGATGCGGTCGCGGCGTCGATGGCCGAGATGGGCCCGCGAGGCGCGGCCCCAGACCGTGACGAGGTGATCGCCCTCATCCTCGGCACAGGCACGGGCGGCGCCCCCTGCCGCAGAGGAAGCGACGGGCGCATCAGCTTCCCCGACGCGCTCGCGGACCTCGGCCACCATCAGCTCGATCCGCGCAACACGGAGCCGTGCAACTGCGGCAGCCGGGGCTGCGTCGAGCTGCAGACCAGCGGTACGGGCGTGGTTCGCAACTTCAACCGGCATTCGCTCACAGACAGCTCCTACGCGGGGTCCATCCTCAGCGTCGAGAGGGGCATCGCGCCCGGATCGATCACCGCCGAGGATATCGCATGGGCCGCAGCGAAGGGGGACGATCCATTCACCGTGTCGCTGCTCCGCGCGGCAGCCCTTGCGCTCGCCCTCCTGCTCAAGAACGTGTTCACATCCCATCCCGGCATGACTGTCGTGCTTGTCGGCGGATTCGCACTCGGGGTAGGCGCGCCTCTGGTCGCTCTCGTGCGGGAATCGCTGAAAGAGATCGGCCTCCCTTTCATCAAGGAATCCGACCTCTCCGACTACGTCGATTCCCGCATCCTGCTCGGCAGGATCCCGGGAGACGACACCAACCTTGTCGGCGCCCGACTTTTCCTTCTCCAGGGAGAAGGGGAGGTCTGACCCGTCACGGCGAGCAGGGCAAGCGCCCCCTCGGTTCACCAGATGCCTGGGAGCAGACGGAAACGCGTCCGCATGCAGAACGCCTCGTAGCCAGGAAGCTCCCTGCGGAGGGTGCGGTCCTCCAGGGCCGTGCGGACGACCATGAGAAGAAACGATGCGCCCAAACACAGGAAGCCCCACCTGGACCCAAGCACGCCGGCCAAGCCCGCGTAGAACAGGAAACCGCCCACATAGCCGGGATGGCGGACGATGCGGTAGGGGCCGGTCGTCACCACGGTGTGACCCCGATCCTCCTGGATGCGCACCGTGGCCGAAAAGAAATTGTTCGCCGTCATCGCCCAGCTCAGAAGCGCCAGGCCAGGCAGGACGAGAATGCCAAGCGCGATCCGCGGCGCCGCCGACAGCGGGGCAGCCCACCCGAAACGGAGATCGAGCCCCGCGGTCACCCCGAGGAACAGCGGGGTTTCGGAAAACAGGAGCGCCAGGACGACGTCCCAACGTTTTGTCCCCTCCTGCAGCCTGGAACGCTCGGCGTACAGCGCTGGATTTCGCGGCACGAGGAACACGCGGGTCACGACGAGGTAGGCCGTCATGATCCCGACCAGAGACAGCCCGCCCGCCCAATCCAGCCTGCCGGCAGCGAGGAACATCGCCGCACCAAAGACCGCGATCGCGGCCGCCTGCTTGATCGCCCAACGCCGAACCCCGATCCGCACGAGATCTTCCTCTGCCGCGCTCCCCCTTCTCTCGATGCTTCCCGTCATACTGCCCTCTCCTTTCCGTTCACTGCGCACTGCGCTCGCCACGCGCAAAGCGCCTGCAGAGTCTCTCGACCACCGCCGGATCCGGCCTGCGGAACGAGCCTTCCTGGGCTCGAAGGAGCCGTTCGAATGCATCCAGCAGGAGATCGAGCATTCGTTCGATCCGTCCGACCAAGGACTCCGAGGCATCTGCCGCGGACAGCAGATGCATCATGTCCTCCGCCGACGCAGCGCTTAATTGAAGGATCATGGACGCGGCGGTCTCGGGATCCCGCACCTTGAAGCACCCTTCCTCGACTCCCTGCCGGATCACGGCCGAAAGAGCGGGAATCGCGATCCGCAGGGTCCGGTCTCGCGCCTTGGCCAGCAGCAGCAGGTTCTGCGGCTCGTAGAGCGCCTGTCCGACTTCCCCGACGAGACCCAGGTTTGAAAGCCGCCAGGATCGCAGCGCGTCCAGGAACAAGCCGACCTTCTCGACCGCGCTCAAGCGCATGTCCTCAACAACCACCTGAACGGGCACCCAGGAGGATCGAGTCATCTGTTCCGCCACGGCATCCAGGATGTCCTCCTTCGAGGAGAAATGGTGGTAGAACGCCCCCTTGGAGACGCCGGTTTTTCCGATGATCGTCTCTACCGTTGTTGTCGCGTACCCGTTCCTACCGAAAAGTTCCCAAGCGGCGGCGACAAGCGCTGCTCGGGTATCCTCAATTCCCTTGGCGTGCCTGCCCAAGATCTCCTCCATTCCTACCGGAAGAGCATCGGCATGAACTCGCCGAGAGAAGGCTACTGTCCTCGTGGCAGATCGGGCCTTCGTGGCAGACCAGGCCATTTCTGACTTCCTTCCTTCTCCTTTGGCGCGCACGGCTCGACTCTGTAGAGGTACATGTCCCCCCACACGGTTTCCGGTGACCAATCAGGAAAACGCCAATGGTGCGAGACGATCCGGGCCCCGTCAGGCAGCTCCCTCTTCAGCTTCGTCTCGAGCCTGCCCATGACAAAATCGACCTGGAACACCGTGACAAGGCTGAAAGGCGAGAGGTCGGCGCGCCAGAAGCTCCTCAGGTGAACGAAGGCCTTCCCGATCAGGCCCTCGCGGCGGATGTTCCTACGGGAGAGCAGCACGAGCACGGGGTTGACCTCGAAACCGTGCGCTTCCGCGCCCCTCCTCGCCAGCTCAATCAGCACCCTGCCGTCGCCAGAACCGAGGTCCGCGGCCTTCTCCCCACGGGCAACCCCTGCGAGATCGACCATGAAAGAGGTCTGCACGGAGGTACTGGGATCGTAGATCGCGCCCCTCGCGAGCGGGAAGAACACGAAGAAAACGAGATAGAACGCGAGACCCCCGGCAAGGATCCAGGCAACTGCCTCCATCCGCCCCTCATCCCCTCGCCGAGATCAGCGCCACACCCGCAAGGGCGAGCATGAGGCCGGCGACCCGGAGCCTGCTCATCCTCTCGCGCAGCGCGAGCCAGGCCAGAAGCACCGTGGGTCCTGGGTACAGGGAGCTGATGACCGCCACGATCGTGAGCATCCCGCTCCTGCTGGCGAGCAGGAAGGCGATGTTGGCTCCCATGTCGAGAAGCCCGGCCAGAGCCACCACCGGAAGATTGGAAGCAGTGACGCGGAGGGAGCGCCTGGAGAAGAGCGCGAAGAGCAATACAAGCGCAACCACGGTGACTCGCGCCGAGGCGAGGGGCCAGAGCCCCGAGCCGGCAGAGGTGCGGGAGATCGCCGAGAAAAACAGGCCGAAGCTCGCTCCCGCGGCGATCCCCAGCCACACGGCCCTGCGCAACTTCTCGCCCCCGCCCTTCTCCACGGGGCCGGCAGTGAGCAGCACGATCGCGGGAATCGCCAGGGCGATGCCGATCCATGCGAGAATGCCCGGCCGATCTCCCGTCGTCACCCCGAGGAGCATGGGGATCGCCGCGCCGATCACGGCGGCAACAGGCGAGGCAACGGCGATGATCGTCGCGGCAAGGGCTGAATACAGCGTGGCGATCCCGACCGCGCCGCAAACTCCTGCAAGCGCGCCCCACGCTAGGTCTCGTACGGGAGGAAGGCCGACGCCGAGGACGGCCGACGCGACAACCGCGAGGACGAGCCCGATGCCTTGCGAGAGAACGAGAACAGCGAAGAGGGGGCTCTTCCTCGCGGCGAGCCCCCCGCAGAAATCCGCCGCCCCGTACAACAATGCCGAAAGACCCGCAAGCAGGATCGCCACGCCGTTGCTCCAGTGGGGGAGATTCAAGCATGAAGGCGTCTTGCCGGCAAGAGCCGTCGGAGGATCATCGGAAAACCTCAGTTCCTTCACGCACGTAGAGGTGAGTGAGAGCCTGGGTGTCGCGCTCGGTTATCCTGCCGCTCGACTTGATCCCGATGAGGGCCTTCGGCATCCCGGGCCTGTCGATGATGAGGTCGATCTCCGCCTGACCGCTCGTCCGAAGGCCTCGCCGAACGCATCCGCACCCTCGCGAAGTACGCCTGCGCGGTCTTGGTGTCCACGCCCACCTTGTCAGCGATCTTCGTATTGGTGACGATGCGCGAGGTCGAGCAGGCGAGGAACTCTCTGGATTTCATCGAGGACGATCCGACGGATCGATCCAGGGAGAGCCGCGATGCGGCGTTCAAGTTCCCGGGGGTCTCGGGCGAGAGATGCCTCCTCCTCGGGATCCAGCAGGTCGATGAACGCTGTGGCATCAGGGGAGAAAAGCGAATGCAGGAGCATCGCTGCACCCGCGCCACGGGCGCCGAACAGGAAACAGCTCTGTGAGGCGGGCAGATCGATAGTTCTGTCGGAGCGAGTCGCTCCAGCATGCACTTGAGCCCGGAGCTGCGGTGATCCATACTCCTGGAGCAGGGAGGACGCGCAGATGAACAGGAGGGAGCGGGTCAGGACGACGTTCTCGCACAGGGAGCCGGACAGGGTGCCCATGTTCGAGCTCACGGTGGCAAATCCGGTCCTCCAGAGCGTGCTGGGCCGCAGGATCATGGGTTTCGGCACCGGAGAGGCCAAGGCAGCGGGCATCAGGGCGGCCATGAAGGGCGGGGAGGAGCGCCGCGCCCTGATCAGGGAGAACGTGACCGGCATGATGGAGCTGTACGAGAAAACGGGCTTCGACATGTTCTGGTTCCGGCCGACGGACTATCTGGCCTGCGTCATGATGGGGCTGCCCGACGACATCACGGCGAACTCCATCTTCGACATCTCCGTCAAGGAGACCGAGAGCAACACCTTCCGCATCGAGAGCTCCGAGCACGGCTTCTGGTCGGTGGAGAAGTACGAGCCAGAGAGCGACACCTGCGTCACGGTGCAGGACTCCATCGCTGAGGGTGGTATCCGGGAGCTGCGCAGGTATGTCGAGCATCTCGAGCGCACGGCCGATGCCCCTCTGCACGAATGCCTCAGGGACGGCCTCGGGTCGATCCGGCTCGCCGTCGAGAGGCAGAAGGCCAGGGGGGAGGATGCCCTGTTCGTGATGGGCGCGGCCGACATCGCCTGCCCCACCTTTTTGCCCTTCCTGCCCCTTTTCCTTGAGACGATGGTCGACGAGCCGTCCCTCGTGGAGCGCTATATGGCCGCCACGACCGAGGGCGTGATGACGATCCTGCGTGCGGAGCTGGACCTGGGCGTCGACGGCATCCTCGGGGCCGAGGACTGGTGCTTCGGAAAGGGCCCCCTGTTCTCCCCCGGGATGTTCCGCCGGTTCATGGCGCCGCACCTGAGGCGGATCGCCGATGAGTGCCATCGCCGGGGGGTGCCCTTCATCAAGCACCTGGACGGCAACACGACCGTCCTGCTCGACATCCTCGTCGACGAGGTGGGCATCGATGGCCTGCACAGCATCGAGCCCCCCGCGGGAATGGACATCGGTTGGGTCAAAAAGAAGTACGGCGAGCGGATCACGCTTCTGGGCAACATCGACTGCGGCCACCTCCTCACCTTCGGCTCGCCGGCCGAGGTGGTCCAAGCGGTGAAGGACATCATCCGGGTCGCTTCGCCAGGGGGAGGACACGTGTTCGCTTCCAGCAACAGCATCCACAGCGGGGTGAGTCCGGAGATTTTCTGGGCCATGGTGAATGCCGTGAAGACATTCGGCGCCTACCCCATCTCGATACCCGCATGAATGCCGCACCCGCACAGGATTCCCGCACGGCTCCCCTGACCGTGCAGGACCGGTTTCTCAAGGCCATCCGACGGCAGGGACCCGACAGAGTGCCGGTGGTCTCCTGCATCAGCTCACAGTACATCTGCCGCAAGGCGGGCGTCGCGGTGAAGGACTACCTGTTCGACCCCCGCATCAAGCTGGCGACGCAGCGCGCGTTCCAGGATGAACACCCCGAGATGATGCTTGTGCCGGGGATCTATCCCGATTTCGGCTGCGGCGTGGTGGAGCCCTCCGCCTTCGGGTGCAGGCTTGTCCAGCGCGAGGACAACCCGCTGAGTCCCGAGCCGGTCTGTCCCCAGGCGCTTCGCGCCGAGCCTGGCAGCAGAAGCATAAGGGACGCGCTCGCTCTGGCTGTCCCCGACCCCCGCGCGGATGGCCTTCTTCCGCAGGTGCTCGGACAGTACCGTCACTTTTGGAATCATCTCGACAGGAGCTGCATCGAGCGCTACGGCTACCTCGACGGATTCGCCTTCGCCATGGGTCCCGTCGAGACTGCGGCCCTCGTCATCGGCTATGAGAACTTCCTGATGGGCCTCCACGACTTCCCCGAGGAGATCCACGAGCTGCTGAAAAGAGTGACCGACTTCTCCATCAAGTGGCTCAAGACCCAGCAGTCGGTGAACGGGACCCTGAAGCGGATCTACCTCTTCGATCACACTCCAGCCCGGGTCGGGGCAGCGCACTTCGAGGAGTTCATCTTCCCCTGCCTCTCCCGGGTGTGCGCGGAGTTCCCCTCGGCGATCAAGATCTTCCATATCTGCGACCGGCGGATCGCGCATGTGGTCGGACGCTTTCCCGACATGGGAATCGACGTGCTGTACTTTGCCGCCGATATCGCCGAGGTCAAGAAGGCGGCGGGGCGGCGGATCTGCCTGATGGGGAACCTGAATCCCATCGAGCTTGTGCTGCGCGGAACGCCCGACCAGATCGTCACGGAGGCCAGGCGCTGCATCTCGATCGCGGCCGACGAGGACGGCGGGTACCTCCTGGCGCCAAGCGGCGCCCTCATTCCTGGAACGCCTGTCGAGAATATCCGTGCGATTGTCGAAGCCGCCGGTTGTTGACAGGCTCCCCTTCGCTCCGGCAGGCCGGCATGCTGGACGGCGCTTCGCGCGCCGTGCTATCGTACCCGCCATGAAAAGAACAGTTCTGCAGATGCTCGATGAGGCCGCCTCGAAATGGGGCTCAGCGCCCTACGCCCTCAGGAGAACGGACGCGGGATACGTTCCCGTGTCCTTTGCCCAGGCGCGGGAGCGCGCGAGAGAGTTCGCGGCATGGATGCTCTCGACCGGATTCCGCAAAGGCGACGCCCTGGCGATCCTCGCCGAGGGGAGCCCCGAGTGGATCATGGGCGAGATGGGCCTGCTGATGGCCGGGTGCGTCTCGGTGCCCCTGTCCATCAAGCTGCTGGCAGAGGAGATCCCCTTCCGCCTGAACCACTCCGAGGCAAAGGCGATCCTCACGACGAGGAATCAGCTCAAGAAAGTCCTCGGGTCCTTCAGCGCGGCGGAGAACAAGGGCATACGGGTGATCTGCCTGGACGACGAGCCGGACCACGCCCGCGCGGCCGCGGGCGAGCTGGGAGTCGCCGCGGATCGCGTGATCGGTTTCGATGAGGCACGGGCAGCGGGTCGGGCTGCCTTGCCGAAAGTCGGCGCGGCCCTCGACGCGGTCATCGCCTCAATCGAGGAGGATGACACGGTCACGATCTGCTACACGTCGGGCACGACGGGCAACCCGAAGGGCATCATGCTCACCCATCTCAACTACTGGACCAACTGCCAGGATGGGGTGAAGGCCATCGTGATCCCCCCGCGCTGGCGTTCGCTCATCATCCTGCCCGTGGACCACTCCTTCGCTCATACCGCCGGCCTGTACACGGCCCTGGTGTGCGGGATCGCTCTTCACTTCGTGGATTCGCGGGGAGGCGGCATCGCCACGCTGCGCAACATTCCCATCAACCTTCTGGACACGCAGCCCCATTTCCTGTTCACCGTTCCCGCCCTCTCGGGCAACTTCATGAAGAAGATCATCAGCGGGATCGAAGAGAAGGGCGGGTTCATCGAAAAGCTGTTCAAGGCGGGCATCAGGGCGGGCATCGCCCACAACGGCAACGGGTACAACACGCCGCCCTTCGGCGTGCGCCTCAAGAGCTTCTTCCCGTACAAGATCGCGAAGGCGCTCGTGTTCAACAAGGTGAAGAAGATGGTCTTCGGGAAGTCGATCCAGTTCTGCGTTGGAGGCGGAGCCCTGCTGGACGTCAAGCAGCAGGAGTTTTTTGCCGCCTTCGGAGTTCCCATCTACCAGGGCTACGGGCTCACCGAAGCGACTCCCATCATCTCCACAAATGGGCCGAAGAAGCACAAGTTCGGGACCTCGGGTGCCCTCATGCAGTCGATCGAGTGCAGGCTCGTGAAGCCCGATGGAAGCCTCGCCAAGGTGGGTGAGACCGCCGAGATCGTCATCCGCGGCGGCAACGTGATGAAGGGGTACTTCAAGAACCCCGAGGCGACTGCCAAGGCCCTGCGCGACGGGTGGCTGTACACCGGCGACCTCGCCTACAGAGACGCCGACGGTTTCCTCGTCGTGGTCGGCCGCGAGAAGGCCCTGCTGATCTCGGAGGACGGGGAGAAGTACAGCCCCGAGGAGATCGAGGAGGCGGTCACCTTCTCGACCGACGTGATCGACCAGATCATGGCCTACTGCGACCAGAGGAAGTACACGATCGCCCTCGTCAGCCTCGACACGGGGAAGGTGGAGCGCATGGTCAAGGCCCAGGGCATCACCTCGGCAGAGGCGCTGCTCGGCGTGCTGAAGGAGCAGTTCGACAGGTTCAAGAGCGATCCGAAGGCGAAAAAGGTGCAGGCCGCGTGGATCCCCTCCGTGTTCCAGATCATGCCCGAGGCCTTCAGCGAGAAGGACGGCACCGTCAATTCGACGATCAAGATCGTGCGCCACAGGATCGTCGAGGTGCACAGGGACCTCATCGAATACTCGTACTCTCGTGAAGGCTCGATGACGGAGAACCCACGCAACCTCGAAGCGCTGCGGAAGCTTTTCAAGCTGGCGTGACAGGACCCCTGCGGGAGTTCGCGCGGGGTCGCCTGCCATGAGCTCCCTGCCCGAACGGCTGCTCGTCGCCGGGGAGCACGCGGGCCTGCGCGCGGATGCCTACCTCGCCCTCTGTCTGCCATTCCTCGCGCGCACCAGGATCCGGCAGAAGATCCAGACCGGCGAATCCCTTCTGAACGGGAGGCGCTATGCCACCTCCGCCCGTCTGAGGGTGGGCGACGAGATCACCATCGAGTGGAGGGGTCCTGTCGACGGAAGGCCTGCACCCCGGCTCGATATACTGTTCGAGGATGACTGGGTCCTCGCCCTGGACAAGCCGGCAGGCGTCGCCTCCCACCCCATGGGGAGGGTTCAGTCAGGGACAGCGATCCAGTTCGTCCGGGAGAGGGATGCCGAGCAGATCGCCGCCCATCTCGCGCGCGGAGACGCGGGGTTCTACCCCCGGCTCGTGAACCGTCTGGACGTGTTCACGAGCGGCATTGTCCTTGTCGCCCGCACGCGGGAGGCGCTCCGCGCCATGCACGAGCTTGTTGCCGAAAGGCGCCTCAAAAAGAGCTACGTGACGCTCGTGGAAGGGCTCATCGCTGAGGAGGAAGGCAGCATCGCACTCGCGATCGGCAGGGATGAGACGAGCGAGGTTGCGCTCAAGATGGCAGCGCGCCCGGACGGCCTGCCGTCGGTCACGAGGTACCGCGTGATCAGGCGGCTGCCCCAGCACACTCTGGTGCGGGCATTCCCTGTCACGGGAAGGCAGCACCAGATCCGCGTGCACTTCGCCGCGATCGGCCACCCCGTCTGGGGCGACCTCCTGTACAAGGACGAGCGGCTCTTCCTCCGCTACCTCGAGTGTGGAAATCGAAATGGCAATCTGGGCGGAAACCTGGACGCAGACCTCCCGGCCCGGCACCTCCTGCACGCCGAGGAGATCTCCTTCGTCCATCCCGGAACAGGGGCGGCGGTGCGGATCAGCTCGCCGCTGCCCGCGGATTTCAAGGAGATCCTCCAGCGGCTGGAGTGAGGAGCGGGAGGCCGCCCGATCACTCGTGGCTCATCAGGCGCCCCGAGAGCTTCTGAAGCGTCCGGGCAAGCGCACTGCGCTCCTCCTCTGTCCCTAGGCTCCTGTTCGTGCCCTGGTGCAGCTGGGTGAATGCGAGCAGGTCCTTCTCGAGCTTCTCGAGGCTCCCCGTCATGAGCGGCACGACCTCGCCGAGCCACAACGCGAGTGATTCGCCCCGGAGGATCTCCCGAGCCCGGCCGAGCATGAGGAGAAAATGGCTCAGGCAGAACCCTCGTGAGGCGCGGAGCACGGGACCGAACTCGGGGTCCTTCTGCCAGAGGTACAAGATGGTGAAGGCGTAGCGCTCCAGGTCGGCCTCGATCATGTCGCAGATGAAGCACCGGTCGCGGAGGCCGGCGAGCTCCGCGGCAACCTTCTCCAAGCGCTCCGTTCCCTTTCGACCCGCTGCCGCGACGCGCCCGGCTGCATCTACCGCTGCATCGAGCGCAGCACGAAGCTCGGGCAGCTTCCGCTGCAGGTGCGTGTGAACGACGAGGGCCAGGCCGAGCTTCCCCTCCCCCGCGTACAGCCCGCGGTAGTGCTCGGGACAGAATCCCGTTTCGTTCGTCCTCAGCCGAACAGAGGGTTCCATGACCCGGTTGCCGCGGAAGGACTGCATGTACGTGCGCTCCGCATGGTCCCGCAGCGAGCACAGGGGGCATTCACCGCCTGCCCCGTACGCGTCGTGCACCCTGCTGATTTCGAGTTTCGGCATGCCGGCCAGCATTCACCAGATGCCGTGGGGAGTCAACCTTGTCCGCCCCCCGACAATGGTGTACAAGGGTTTGATGAGAGGCGCGAGGAAGGACGGCAACACCGGAAAGCTCCGCATCGGGGACAACTGGAACGCGATCACCATCATCGCGCTTTCGCAGAACAACCCTCTCAAGGCAATCGCCGAGTTCGTGGAAAACAGCATCGACGCGCATGCCCATTCCATCACCATCATCCGGGGGAAGGAGCGCGGAGAGCCGTACCTCAAGGTGGTCGACGACGGCGACGGCATCCCGCGGGACGCCGAAGGCGCGCCCGACTTCAAGTATGTGGCCACCCACATCTGCGATTCGCTGAAGCGGCAGTTGAAGGCTGAGGGGGTCAAGGGGATCCAGGGCGAGTTCGGCATCGGCCTTCTGAGCTTCTGGACGGTCGGCGAGCGGATGGTCCTGTCCTCCGCCGGCGCGGACGGCAAGACCTGGCAGATGGAGATGAAGAAGAACGAGCCGGGCTATGCCATCACGATCCGCAAGGCGCTGTTCTCGCATGCCGGCACCGAGCTGCTGATCCGTCCGCTGCTGGCCGGCCTCCGGCAGCTGAGCGGAGAAAAGATCCAGGGCTACCTCGCCTCCGAGCTGCGCGACAGGATTCGAAAATCCGGAGTCCAGATCCGCATCGTGGATCGGACGGCGAAAAAAGAGCTCGAGGTCCAGCCCCGGCAGTATACGGGGCGGTTCCTCCACGATATCGTGAGCGTCCCCACGGCGCTCGGCGAGGTGTCCCTGGAGCTGTACCTGAACTCGCCCGCACCCGAGAACCAGGTCGCCCTGTGCAGGTCCGGCACACGGGTGGTGGCGGCCATGACGGAGATCGACGCGCTCAACCACCAACCGTGGAACACCGGCTACCTCCAGGGCATGATCGACACTCCCTTCATCAAGCTCACGCCGGGAACTCGGGGCGGCCTGATCCTCGACGAAAGCTTTGAGGCGCTGCGAAGAGCGCTGGAGTCCCTCTCGGAATCGCTCGCGCAGATCATCGAGCAGGAGAAGCTCGCGGATGAGGAGGAGGCGAGCCGCAATATCCTGAAGTCGGTCCAGAAGGCCTTTAAGGAGGCATTCCTCGCGCTCCCGCCGGAGGACTACCATTGGTTCGACCTCCATACCGGATCCAGGAGAGCTCCCTCCTCCGCGGGCGCTCCGCCCTCGCGCGGCGAAGCCGATCCGCGGAGTGGGGAGGATGACGGAGGACGGGGACTCGCGCCCGCCGAGATCCGAGGAAGCGGCGGGGAAGCAGGGATCGGGCGGGATTTCTTCGAGTTCCCCGGGCCGCTGTTCAGCGCGATCGTATCCCCCGGCTCGGCCATCATGAAGGTGAAGACCGAGAGGGGATTCCGCTGCATCCCCCGCGACAAGAGCAGAAGGCCGATCGAGCGCGATGTGGAAATCCGGTGGAGCATCGAGGAGGGAGAGGGACGACTGTCGGCCCAAACGGGAGAGATCATCACCTTCACCGCCCCGGATGAACCGGGGCTCGCCGTCCTGCAGGCCGTGGCAACGCAGGGAGAGATCTCGTGCACGGCGAGGGGCATCATCACGGTGACCGAGACGCTCCTGGAACGGGAACCTGGCGAGCAGGGCGATCGCGGCAAGGGCTTGCCGGGATACACGTTCCTGCGGGCTCCCGCGGAGCTGTGGAGATCACGCTTCGACGAGAAGAACAATCTCGTCGTGATCAACAACGGCCACCGCGACTACGTCTTCGCGGCTCAGAAGCACGCGCGGAAGCTCAAATACATTTGCCGGCTGTTCGCGAAGGAGCTGGTGCTCGCGAACTTCCCCGGCTTCGAGCGGACTGAGCTGATGGAGAGGATGATCGAGCTGTCGCTGTATACGGAGGAATATCTCAAGTAGGGCGGGAGGTCGTTCAGACCCGGGCGACTAGGAAAAAGTGAAGGGGAAGCCAGTCGTGTCGCCGGATATCGGTCAGGCCGGCCGCTGCCAGGTCCGCGATGACCATATCTGGCTCGACCCGCCGCTCGACGGGAGGTCCGTGCCTCTCCCCCTCGAAAGTGGTCTCCTGCTTCTTCCAGTCCACAACCGCAACGGGCGCGCCCGGCCTGAGCAGCCTGCGGGCCTCGGCGAGAAGCCTCGACGGCTCGGCGAGCTCGTGGTAGACGTTGATCATATAGAAGAGATCCACCGAGCCATCGGGCAGATCGATGGAGTTTTCGGCGACCTTCAAGGGGACGACGGATTTCTTTTCGAGGGGAGTCAGGTTGGCTTTCATCCAGTCCACCATGAGGTCGGAGGTGTCGCAGGCGTGGATGAGCCCGGCCTCGGCGAGAAGCGGGGCGAAACGAATGGCGAAGAACCCCGTACCCGCGCCGAGGTCGACGACGACCCGAGGCCGGGAAACGCCGAAGCCCTTCCACATCAGGTCGATGTCGAGGTATCGGGTCCGCGTCGGATCGTTCAGTCGCGCAAGACGGGCAGGATCGAACTTCATGTCCACCTCTCGTAGCGCATGATCTGCCGGCGGTCCAGCCGCTGCTTCCACACGGGGGCGGGCTCCACGGGGACGCCCAGGCTCATCAGCTCCACCACTCGAACCGCCGTGGGAATGCCGAGGATGCTCTTCACGAGGTTCTCGTCGAACGCTCCGATCCAGCACGTCCCCAGGCCCTCCGCCGCTGCGGCGAGGCTGAGGTGGTCCATCGCGATGGCGACGTCGATGGGATAGGCGAGCTGTCCGCAGCGCATCACCCGGCCGTCGTGCTCCGCGCAGCAGGCGATCAGCACCGCCGCCTGGCCGATGAAGGGCTGGCCGGCCGCCTCCGCGGCGATCCGCGCGCGCGTCTCCCTATCGCGCACGAGGACGAAGCGCCACTCCTGACCGTTTCGCGCCGATGGGGCGAGGCGCACGGCCTCGAATATCCTCTCGAGGGTCTCCTCCTCCACCGGGACGTCCCGGTATGCCCTGACGCTCTTCCTGGTCCTGATGGCCTCGTAGATGTCCATGACCCTACCCTACCCCTTCTCTGAGCCAGCCAGCCTCTTTTCGATTTCCTTCAGTTGCCCCTGCAGGCGCTTGATCGTCTTCTCGATGCGCGCGCGCTCCTCGAGCAGGGCCTCGCGCGGGTCCTTCGGCTTCTGCCGCGAGGCGAACTTCGCCTTCACCATGTCGGGGCTGTACCCGCTCACGAGGGCTTCCGCCGCCTTCTTCCGCGCGCCGTCGTCGCGGATCGCGGCGAGGGAGCGCATGTTCTCGAAGCCCACCCGGGGGTCGAGATCGAGCGTGTGCGCCTTCATGATGACCTGGGCGCTCACCCGCGGAATGGCCAGCACCCGGTCGAGGTAGTCGGAGAAGCTCGTCCCATGCTTCTCGCACAGCTCGTGCGCCTCAACGAGCAGGCGTCCCAGCTCCTTCATCAGAGCGCCGCTTGAGGAGAGGAACTTTTCCTTGATCCTGCTGGTCAGGGACTGGAACTCGGTGATCTCGTCGAAGGGATTCGTGTACAGGCTCTTCTGTTCCGCCTCGAACAGCAGCGTGTGGAAGAGGTTCCAATACGCCGTGGTGTGAGAGCGCACGGAGATCGGCGTCGGCGACGTTGTGAACTGGAGATGGTGCGCATACTCGTGGATCGCCGTGTACATCATCTCGTTCGTCGTCTTGAAGTTCAGGTTGTGGATGATGATCTCGCGGGTGTCGGGTTTGTACAGACCGTGCACCTTGCGGCTTTTCTTTCCCGACATGATGACCTTGAAGTCCTTGTCGGTCTTCCGCAGCAGAAGGAGGACCTGCTTGATCTGATCGTTCGTCATCGTGGAGACCTCCTCTCCGCTGGTTCAGGCCCCGTCCGCGAGCGGTTTTTCACGTTAAGGAAAATTAACACAAGCCTAATCAATCCGCAACTCGGTATGGGTATCTTCGTGACCAGGAGGTACGAACGAATGACACGCAGCAGATTCCTATTAACGGCATTCGCGACGCTGGCGCTCCTCGTGGCGCCCCCGCTCGTGTTTTCTCTCCCCGGAGCCGAGAAGACCCCGGCGGCCGCCGACACCCAGACGCAGGCGGCGCAGGCCTCTGCCCCTAGCTCGACTGCCCTCGCCGAGTCGACGAAATCGCTGGAATCCATCCAGTACTCGTTCCGCGAGGTGGCGAAGAAGGTCCTCCCCGTTGTGGTCGAGCTCGACGTGACCGAAGTGGTCAAGCAGCCCACTCAGCAGATGCAGACCCCCTTCGACTGGTTTTTCAACCAGCCGCCCGGCGGCGGCCAGCAGAGGGAGTTCAAGCGCGGCGGCCTGGGATCCGGAATCATCGTCAAGAGGACAGGCGACACCTACTACGTCCTCACGAACAACCACGTGGTGGACTCGGCAACGGACATCAGCGTGAAGCTCGGCGATCAGCGCGAGTTCAAGGGCAAGGTGGTGGGCAAGGACGACCGCAAGGACCTTGCTGTTGTCTCCTTCAGCGCAAAGGAAGGGATCCCCATCGCGGAGCTAGGTGATTCCAACACCCTCGAGGTCGGCGACCTCGTGCTCGCCGTCGGAAACCCGCTGGGCTTCGAGAACACGATCACCATGGGGATCGTGAGCGCGCTGGGCAGGCGCGGCCCCCAGGGCCAGAGCGTCTCGGCGTCCACCGACTACATCCAGACCGACGCCTCGATCAACCAGGGCAACTCGGGCGGCGCGCTGGTCAACGTCAGGGGCCAGGTCGTCGGGATCAACACGTGGATCGCGGCGCCGACAGGCGGGAACGTCGGGCTGGGATTCGCCATCCCGATCAACAACGCGAAGAAGGCGATCGACGACTTCATCTCGAAGGGCAAGGTCGAGTACGGCTGGCTGGGCGTTCTGCCCGACGACGTGCAGGCCGCGGCCAACGCCGACACCTACCCCGGAGTGGCGAAGGACCTCAAGATCGAGAACCTGAAGGGCGCCCTCGTGGTCGATGTGTTCAAGGCCTCCCCTGCCGACAAGGCGGGCCTGCTCCCCGGCGACTACATCACGCGGGTGAACGGCCAGGACCTCAAGAACCGCGACGACCTCATCCTCGTGGTCGGCAATCTCCTGGCGGGCAAGACCTATGACTTCGACATCGTCCGCTACGGCGAAAGGCAGAAGCTCTCGATCAAGCTCGGCGTGCGCGACGACAAGAGCGAGGCGACATCGTACAAGAACATGTGGCCGGGCGTGAGCGTCGTGCGCGTCACGGACGACATCCGCAAGGAAGCCGACATCGCCAAGGGCTTGAACGGCGTCGTCATCGGCCTGGTTGCCGATCCCGAGACTCCCGCGGGCGTCGCGGGCCTGCGGCCCGGCGACGTGATTGTCGAGATGAACGGCAAGGCGATCGGCACCATTCTGGACTTCTACAAGGCGCTGAACGACAAGTCCAAGAAGGAGGTGACCTTCAAGGTCAACCGCAAGGGAACGGAAGTCACGATCGGCGTGAGCAGATAAGCGCTCTTGGTTTAGAAACGCAAAGGCCGCCCGACGAGGGCGGCCTTCTTTTTCATCGACCTGCATCTTGACCATCAGGGTATTCTCGCTATTGATTGGGACTGCAGAAAGCGTCTGTGGTCCCCACACTACCAAGGAGGTGAGCATGTCCAAGAAGGAATCCAATTCATCGACAGCGAAACAGTGTCCCGCCTATTCCGTTTCGCTCAATAAGATCCAGCCCGACTATGACGGACAATGGCAAGGAATCATGGTGGCTTCGGATGGCGCCTGCTATTTTGGATCCTCGACACACTCCAATCGGAATAGCGGGGGCTTTTTCAGGTTCGATCCGCGCACCCGGCAACTGGAGATTCTCACATCAAACCTGAGCGCGGTTTGCGGAGAGGATGTCACCAAGACCCCTCCGCAGGGCAAGATTCACAGTCCCATAGTGGAATTTGATGGGTGGCTCTATTTCACGACCCATATGGCGAACTACTGGGAGGAAGCGAAAAACGCTTACTCTGGGGCCCATGTGATTGGGTATGAGATGGCGACGCGCAAGTTTCGGGATTTTGGCATTCTCCGTCCAAGATTCTCGGTCTATTCTGCCATCAACGTCGATCCCCAAGGGAGGAAGTTGTACGTCTTCTCTGTTCCTTATGCCCCCGAGGATGTGAGGAACGATGGCTGCCATCTATACAAGATCGACATTCCATCCGGCTCGAAACAAGACTTAGGGAGGGTAGTCGAGAAGGCGCAAGGCTGTTGCTACTGGTTCTTTATTGATCAGAAAGGAGACTGCTGGTTTTCGCTCTGGCGGGGGCGTGGTCGCTATCCCGATTGCGGCCACGGGAACTTGTATCGTGTGCTGGCTGGCTCCGGCACAATCGAGTGCTTTGAAGATGTCTTGCCTGACTGCAAACTAGCCCCGGACGGCACGCCGGTTTCGGAGGACCTGCGCATAGACCGAGGGTGGACGTGGGCGGAGGCTCTGCCCGGGAGAAAGCGCTGCCTCTTCACGATGGGATATCTCTCTGGTGAGGATGAGCGGCTCTGGACCTTTGACCCCAGCAAAAAGCTGAAAATCGGCGAGGCATTCCAGCCCGTCGGGTATGTGGGTCCGACGTTCTTAGCAATCGCCTTGGGCAAGAACCGGGTTTTCTACATTCAGCGCGGCGACTTGGCAAGCGGCCGGGGATGGTTTGGTGAAATTGAAAGAGACAAAGACGAGTACCTGGTCTCGCGATCTGAAGACCTCCATGTGAAGAGCATCTCCCTGGATCCGAAGGCCCACGGTGCAATCATCGACCACGGCAAGATCGTGGATCAGGAGGGCCGGACTCCGCGATATATTGATGCGCTGGCCACGGACCATGCGGGGCGGGTCTTCACAACCGGCAGTTGGCACATACTCCCCGGGGACCAGTGCACCATGCAACTGGACTGGGAGACGTCAGTGAGAGAATTCCATCCGACGAAACGCGCGCAAATGTTCGCTTTCATGGACGTGTCGAAGGATCTCGGGTAGGCCAGGCATTCATTCCCCTGCGCGAGGGAGATAGGCGATGCTGAAGATCATGAGCATCACCGACACCAGGGAAGGGTATACGCGAGGCGAAGGAAGGCAAACTCATCCCCTTGGAGGAGGTGGAGAGGGCGGGCCGCCGATGTACCGAGTGTCCTTCACCGTGACCGCCCAAGATGATAGGAAGGACATCCATGAACTCGCCCAGTAACTTATGAGGATGGGTTTGCTTGACTCAGGCTGAGGCATGGCAAGTAGATATTCGGAGCAGCTTAGGAGCCGTGTGCCTCGCTGCTGCCTCCGGGGCCCACGTGTCAAGTTGGCGTTCGCTGCTGGATGCTCTCTTTATCCCCCCATCGATGGTTCCGGCTTCCCAAAGACAACGAGCTACGACTCCACGGGCTTCGTGAATCTCGAGGTCGATCACTCCTTCAAGGTGCGGATCGTTCCCGACACGACCTTTTCGGTCAGTGTGACATGTGACGACAACATCGTTCCCTATCTCGTCGTGGAACTGGGAACCGACACCCTGAAGTTGGGCCTCCAGCGCGGCTACAACTACCGCCAGGTCATCCTGGCTGCAGAGGTGCACATGCCCGCTCTGACGGGTTTGTCGATGTCCGGCGCCTCCGAGGCGCGCATCGAAGCGGGCTTCATCTCCTCCCAGCCCCTGAACGTCACGCTCTCTGGAGCGAGCACGGCAGAGTTCGCTGATGTCGGCTGCGGAGCGTTCACAACCTCTGTCTCGGGCGCGAGCACCTTCACGGCAACGAGCATCGCCTCGAGTTCCTTCACTGCGACAGTGTCAGGGGCGAGTACGGTGACGGCAAGCGGGTCCACGAACGCCGAGTCCCTCAAAGTCTCGGGCGCGAGCAAAACGCATCTGCAGGGCCTTGCGGCGACGCAGGCGAACGTGCAGCTCAGCGGAGCGAGCGAAAGTTGGGTCAATGTTGGAAGCGGGCAGATCACGCTCACCGCAACCGGTGGATCGTCCCTGTATTACGTGGGAAGCCCGACCTTCGTGATCAACGAGCTTTCCGGAGGATCCGAAATCCATAAGCTCGAGTCGTGATTCGCATCGACCCCACACAGGCCTGCGCAGAAAACCAGGGGCGAACCTCTTGGCTGGATCGCTGCAGTCGATTGCAGCCTGTGATGCAGGTCGGCAGAATGGTACGCGAGTACTTCTGGGGCAGAATGAACCCCGCCAGCTGGGCAGACTCAATCTCATGCCCAAGATTTTGTCAAACTTCACACCTAAACCCATATGGAAGCCGGAAGAGCCTATTCTGTATCTTTTGAGACCCGCATTTTCCGAAAGGCATCGGCAACATCTGGTTCTATTGTTTCGACATCCGTATCACCGATTGCCGCGATAGGATCCTTTAGACCGTGCCCGGTCACCACGCAGACAACCTTCTCTTCCCTTCGTATTTTTCCGGCTCGAACAAGCATCTTCAACGCCGCAACGGCCGCTGCTCCACCAGGTTCCGAGAATACTCCTTCCTTCTCCGCGAGCAGCCGAACCGCTTCAATGATCTCCTGGTCGTTTACGGCGACAGCCAGGCCACTGCACGAGCGAAGCGTCGTCAAGACTCTCTCACCGTCCTTCTCATAGCCTCGAAGAGGATCAGAGATGGCTGACGCGACCGTCTCTGCTTTCGGCCATGAGCGGACTGGCGAATTCAACCGGTAGGCTTCTTCAATCGGGCGGCAGCCTGCTGCTTGAACCGCCACGAGTCGGGGCACCTTTGTCGTAAGTCCCAACTGCGCGATCTCTTCAAAACCCCTCTTGATGCCATAGAGAAGCGGTCCCGCGCCAGTCGGCACGAGGATCCAATCCGGCGCTTCCCCCGCCGCTTGGAGAAAGATCTCGTACGCTACGGTCTTGCACCCTTCAACGGCGTAAGGATTGAGAAACGTGGTCGTCAGGTTCATGCAAGACGGCTCTGTGGAGACCTCCCTCGCCACCCTGAACGAGTTGCTGTAGTCGCCCCGCACCTTGATCACTTTTGCCCCGCTCACCCGCGCCTGAGCGACCTTGGCCATGGGCGTATTCTCCGGTATGAACACGGTGCAGGAGAGACGAGCCTTGGCGGCATACGCTGCAAGCGACGCCGCGCCATTCCCTGAGGAAGCCGTCACCACGTGCGTGAATCCAAGCTCGATCGCTTTGGCGACGCCGACCGCCATCAGCCTGTCCTTGAACGCTCCCGAAGGGTTCCGCGTCTCGTCCTTCAAATAGAGGCGATCCATGCCCATGTGGCCGGCAAGGGCAGGACTCTCAACCAGGGGGGTCCCCCCCTCGAAGAGCGTCACCATCGCTTTTTCGTTCGCGATGGGCAGCAGCGAGCGATATCGCCAGAGATTCAACCCTGGAGCAGGCAGAAGATCTGCAATCTCCTTTTTAAAAATTGCGCCATAGTCGTATTTGACTTCAAGACTTCCGCCGCACGCATCACAAGCATAGAGCGCCTTCAAACCGTGTGCTTTGCCGCACCCGGTGCATCCCAGTTCCTTGGCGAACACACCATCACCTCTTGAAGAGCAGTCTTTGAATCACCCTGTAGTAAAACTCTTGCGCTTTTTCCAGTTGATCGATCTCGACGTATTCGTCGGGTTGATGGGCCATGGCGATGCTTCCCGGTCCGCAAATAAGCGTGTCAATACCCCGAGCCGCGAAAAGCCCCGCTTCGGATGTGCCGCCAAGGTCCCTGAGCGTGATTCTCGAGCCGATGCATTCACGATATGCGGTTTTACAGCACTCCAGCAGGAGAGACTTTTCTTTTACTTTCCAGGGGACCATTGAGCTAATTGTCTCGTACGAGTACGAGAGGCTACGATCTTTCTTCTTCTCCTCTTCCAATACTCCCACGATTTCTTTCTCCACGATCCTCTTATCTTCGCCCGCTAAGAGCCTGCGGTCCAGCATGATCTCGCACGCATCTGGTATCACGTTCTCCGCAGCACCCCCATGAATCATGGTGATAGAGAGCGAGGGCTTCGTCGTATAGTGCCCAGGGCCGCGGGCGATTTCGCGCGAGTATTCCTCCAGTCTCGCGACCACTCTCGCCATCGAATAGATCGCATTGACTCCTGCCTTCGGATTGCTGCAGTGCCCCGCGACACCGGCGGTACGCACCTTCATCCGGAAGGTTCCCCTGTTCGAGACCGCAAGGTTCAACTCCGTCGGCTCGCCAATGACGGCATACGCGGGCTTCGTGTATCGGTGAAGCAGGTCTAATGTTCCGAGGTTCGTGCGTTCCTCGTCCGCAACAAATGCCAGCACGAGCACGCCCCTCATATGACGCGAGTCTGCCTGAGCTCGGACGGCGGCGCCGACCATCGCGGCCACCGCCCCCTTCATGTCGACCGCTCCCAGTCCGAAGACCTTCCCGTTTCCTACCTCGGCCGCGAACGGATTGTGCTCCCAGCTTCCTCTCGCGGGTACGGTATCGAGATGCCCAGTCAACATCAGCGTCGGACCAGATCGCGATCCTTCGATCCTGGCAACGAGGTTCGCTCGGTGGGGAGCGACCGAATCGACCACGGCGCCGATCCGATGCTCTCTCAGTCTTCCCCGCAGCGCAACCGCAAGCTCCCTCTCGTTCCCCGGCGGGTTCTCAGTCCGCACCTTGATCAGGTCTCGAAGGAGACCGACGACGGCGTTCTCTCGTGCCAAGATCTCTTCCTTGGCTTCCTACAACCGCTTCACGTCAACGGGAGCACTTTTCTTGTACGACTCCATGATCGACTCGATGACATTCACCGCGCTGATCGCGTCACTCGTCTTCACGAGAGGCTGCTTCTTGTTGCGCACCGCATCGATAAAATGGTCAATCTCGTATTTGAGATCGCCGAGGACTCTGTCGTTCGTCTCAGGCCAGTGAAGAATGTCCGTGAGTTCGAAGGGCTGCGCAGCATCCTTTTCCCTGTAGATCTGGACCCCTTGATCGAACCGATTCAGGAAGGCTGTCGATTTGGATCCATGGATCTCGAGCTTTGACTTGAGCCCAGTAGGAAAGGTCTCGGGAAAAGTCCAGCTGTATTCGAGGCTGACAATCGCGCTGTCGCCGAGGTTCGCGAGAACATAGATGCAGTCCTCGCTGTCCCACTTTTTGTTGATATTGGCGATCCTCTGGGCGTACACTCGGGTGATCCTCTTCCCCGAGCACCACTGCACCATGTCAATGTCGTGGATCCCCACATAGAAGAGCATTGAGGTTTGGCCTCTCAAGCGCTGTGCGAGCAATCGGCTGTTCCGCCGCTCGGCGCTCATGTGGATGATCTCGCCGATCTCGCCGTTTGCGACCGCATCGTGCAGCCGCGTGTATCCTGGGTCGAATCGAAGAACGTGGGCAACCATCAGTGTGACATTGTTCGCTTCGACCGCCTCGGCGATCTTCATGCAGTCGGCGACCGTGCGTGCCATCGGCTTTTCCAGCAGTATGTGCTTGCCTGCTTTGGCTGCTGACACCGCCGGCGCGACATGGTTGTCATCGGGGAGGCAGATGCTGACGGCATCGATGTCGGCCTTCTTGAGCAATTCATCGTAGCTGGAATAGAACTCGCACCCGAAATCTTTTCGGACGCGATCCTTCGCTCCCGGATCCGCATCGGCGACGGCGACCAGCCGGGCGCCGAACGACTCTTGGATGATCCGCGCGTGGTACGTCCCGATGTACCCAGCCCCGATGACACCGATCTTCAGTTGGTCCATAGCACACTCCTTTCGCTCAATCCTTCCAGATATCTCCGGCCAGCCACTCAAGGCCCAACTCCTGGAGCTTCCTCTTCGTCGGTTTTCCCGTCGCCCAGTCCCAGTCCATCTCAGTGTAGTACTCCCTACAGATTGTCTCGAGATCAACGGTGATGTTCTTCGTCGGACCGTCTGAGAGGGGCGGCATGCCCAAGGCGATCGGCGGGTATGACAGCTTCTTTGGGCTGGTTCCCTCACGGATATTGAAGGCGAGCCTCATCGTTCCGATCCGCTCGCCGGTGGTCACAAGCTCATCCAGGCCGACGTCCCATCCCGTGACTGCGGAGTAGCACTCCGACATAAAGGTGACCTCTGTTGAAAGGTATCCCCAGAGGCACATGCCGAGCGAGCTCAAGCTATGGAAGAGGTTTGAGAGGATCCGCTGCGCCTTCGCGCGCCCAGTGTAGATATCCCTTCTGTTGCCAAAGCTGAAGCTAAAGTCGATGTCCGTCTTCAGCTCGGGCAGTTTGGGGGGGACGCAGTATTGCGATGCCTGGCCATGCCTGCCGGGTGTCGCATCATTGATGTAAATGCTCGCCATACTTGGCTCAAACCGCGCGTCGTGCGCCGGCAGCTCCTGGCCTCCGACATGCACAGCGAACCTCTCCGAGCCTTTCCCGATCCTCTCGGCCGCCAACTTGACCCCATCGGCGAGGATGTCCCCGAAGCCTTCTCTCCTCACCATTTTTTCGAGCATCGCGACGATTGCCGCCGAATCCCCCCAGCGAAGCTCGACTCCCCCTGTGTCGCGAGAAGTGATGATTCCCTCTTCGAAGCACTTCATCGCGAAAGCGATGGTCGATCCCGCAGAGATAGTGTCCATCCCGTACCTGTTGCAGATGTCGTTGCATTTTATAATGGACTCGAAATTCGTGTTGTTGCAGTAGCTCCCGAAAGCGGACGAGGTCTCGTACTCCGGCACATGGACCTCGTCAGGCACGGCGAAGGGACCGGTTTGAACTCTCAGGTGCTTCCAATCTCCCATGGTGCACTGGAAGCAGGTCCCCTTTCTCACCACGTACTTTTCGATGTTCTCATACTTGTAGGGGCTGGTATCCTTCAACTCCTGCGCGCCGATCCCATACCAGTTCCTGACCGGCGAATCGCCATTTATCGCCCCCGTCTCGATGTATCCGGGAGTTCCCGTCGACGTATACATGCCCGCAAAGCCGAGCCCCGAGCGAATTTGCTCTACGTATTTGCGACGCAGTTGGGCCACCACATCCGGTCGTGCGATTGGCACCTCTCCGGAACCGATCACGACGACCGCTTTGAGCATCTTGGATCCCATGACTGCGCCCAAACCGGATCTCGCCGCCGCCTTTCCCTTCGAGGTGATCACGCCAGAAATTCGAGATTTCTTCTCCCCCGCCGGGCCTATACAGACGATCTCGGCTTTTTTCCCATGCCGCGCCTTCAGCAGGTCCTCTGTTTCGTATGTGTCTCTTCCCCAGAGATCCCCCGCGTCTGCTATTTCGATCCTGCCATTCTGAACGACAAGGTAGACGGGCTTCCTCGCGATTCCGGTGACGAATACGCCGTCGAACCCTGCGAACTTCATGTATGGCCCGAAAGCTCCGCGGCTGTTCGCATCTCCCCAAAGGCCCGTCAATGGAGATTTCCCTACCACCGTGTAGCGGGAAACCACGGGAAGTGAACTTCCTGTCAACGGACCGGTGAGGAATCCTAGTAGACTCTCTTCTCCAAGAGGATCAACGCCGGCCCCTATCGACTGATAGATGAGATTCGCGCCAAATCCATACCCGCCTAAATACTTCCGGGCGAGATCCTCATCGACGCTCTGCTCCCGAGTTTTTCCTGACCCCAAGTCGACGAAGGCCAGTTTTCCTGCATACCCGCCAATCATTTGACACCTCCTCGCTTTGGTTCGCCAGGCCTCTCGCTACCCAGCGGTCGAAAGTATGACAAAGTTCAGGGCGTCACCATGCGCGAGCGGGTGATCGAGGTCCCTGACGCTGACCCCATTCACCAGAAGAGTCACTAGCAGGGACTTGCCATCCATCGACAGCACGCTCCGCCCGAACGCCTCGCCATGCCTCTTCGCCAACGCCTCGATCGCGCCACGGACAGTGATCTCCGAAGTGAATTCGAGCGCTTCCCTCTGCACCCCCGCGGTCTTCCTGAGTTGGTACGAATTGTATTCTATCGTGACCTTCACCGGGGAGTCACGCATCCGTCGCAGTCGCACTGTACATGATCTTTTCTTGAGTCGCTTCCTTGTCGGTAAACTGTCCGGTGATGATTCCTTCGTGTAGCACGATTATCCTGTCGCACACTCCCAACACCTCGGGAAGCTCCGATGAGATCATCAAGATCGCGATGCCGTTCTTCGCCAATTCCTCGATGAGTGAATGGATCTCCGCTTTCGCGCCAACATCTATCCCCCGGGTAGGCTCATCAAGAATGAGAAGGCGGGGGTTGCGGGCGAGCCACTTGCCGAGCGAAACCTTCTGCTGGTTCCCTCCGCTCAGGTTGATCACGTTCTGTTTGTCGCTCGGGGTTTTGATCCGCAGGAACGAGATGTACTTATCCGAGATCTCCGTTTCTTTCTTCTTGTTCACTATCCCGGCGGAGTTTATCCACCGGTATGACGGCATGGCGAGATTCTCTTTCACGGATACCTGGGGGATAATTCCCTCGCGCCGGCGGTCCTCCGTGACGTAGACGATGCCCTCTCGGATTGCATCGATCGGGTGTCTCGCGGAGACCTTTCTGCCCTCGAGCAGAACCTCGCCGGAATCACAGCGGTCGAGCCCGAAGATGCAGCGCGCGATTTCGGTTCGCCCGGCCCCCATGAGCCCGCTCAATCCCACCACCTCGCCTTCGCGAACCTCGAAGCTGATGTCCTTGAACACACCCTCGCGGGTCAGGTGACGCACCTCGAGGACCGTCTTCCCGACATTCGCCCTCTGCCGGCTGAAGATGTCGCCGAGCTCACGCCCGACCATCATCTTGATCACCTCTTTCTCGGAGATACGCGAAATGCCCGACGTGCCGACGAGTTTTCCGTCCCGAAGCACACTCACGGTGTCGGCGATTTCGAATATTTCGGGCATCCGGTGGGAAATGTACGCTACCCCGACGCCCTCCTCCTTCAAGCGCTTGATGATCGAGAACAGCGTGACCTTCTCGTCCTCCGTCAGTGCCGAGGTTGGCTCGTCCATGACGATGACCTTCGCCTTCGAATTGAGAGCCTTGGCGATCTCGACCATCTGTTGCTCGCCGACCGTGAGATCCTTGATCGGCTTGCGGACCTCGATGTCCAGGTTGAAACGATCGAGGAGCTGTTTCGCCGTCCGATACATCCTTCGCCAGCTGACGAACCCCTTGACGGGACTCGATATCTCCTTGCCCAGGAAGATGTTCTGACCGACGGTGAGCTGGGAGATCAACGAGAACTCCTGGTAGATGACGCTGATCCCCAGTTGTTGCGACTTGTGAGGAGAATCTATGTTGACCTCTATGCCGTTGATCAGAATGCGACCACTGTCCATCCCATAGACGCCGGCGAGAATCTTCATCAGGGTTGACTTGCCCGCCCCGTTCTCCCCGACAATCGCGTGGACCTCGCCCCCGCGGATCGAGAAATCGACGTCGCTCAGTGCCTGCACGCCCGGGAAGCTCTTGGAGATTCCATACATCTCGAGTGACTCGAGTTGCTGCCGGGAGACGGTGATTTCCTGCGCAGCCTCGACTTTCACCCCTTCGGCCGCGGGGGTGATTTTCCTCCTTCCACTCGGGTAGATCTGGCTCATTTGGTCGATGATGACCGCGGCCAGAATCATGGCACCCTTCACGATGTAAAGGGTAAAGGGGGAAATCTCCAACAAGCCCAAGCCGTTTGCGAGTACACCGACGAGGATGGTTCCCAACACGGTGCCCTTCAGGTTGCCTTCTCCGCCCTTGAGGCTGGTTCCGCCAAGCACAACCGCTGTGATCACCTCGAACTCTAGCCCGAGGCCCGCCCATGGTTGAGCGGAGCTCAGCCGGCCGATTGTGATGACGCTGCCGATTCCTACTGTAAGGCCGCAGATGATGTACGTCGACATGACGACTCGTTCCGTCTTGATCCCCATCGCCCTCGCGGCAACGATGTTCCCTCCCGTTGCGTAGAGATGCTTGCCCCACACACTGTCGCGTAGAATTTTGTGGAAAAGGAGATACAAGATCAAAACGAGAAACACCACAGTGGGGAGCGGACCCCAGGACGCCTGGCCGAGCCAAATGATCAGCGGATCGTCAACCCGGATCGATTTCGCATTGGTGAGTGACAGGGAAAGCCCTCTCGCGAGAGTCATGGTCGCCAGGCTCGCCATGAAGGCGCTGATATGGGAACGGCCAATCATGAGACCGTTGATGCCCCCGATCGCCATCGCCGCGAGAAGGGCGGAAACAAGGCTCAAGGGAACGCTCTTCGTGAACACGAGAACGATGGCCGCGATAGCCCCGGAGAACGCGATATTCGACCCGACCGAAAGATCGATTCCCCCCGTCAGGATGATGAACGTCATTCCGATTGCGATGATCGCCAGAACCGACGTCTGCCGCACGATGTTCATCAAATTATCGAGCCTGAGAAAGCTCTGCGTGATCAGTGAAAATACCACAAGCAGCAGAACAATGATCAGGGCGAGCATTATGTAACGGATATTCCTGCTGATCGCTCTCTTCATGGCTCCGCCATGACTAGGTCCCTTCATCGATTGCTCTCCCTCTCGCCTTTGCACTGCCAGGATTATCCACGGCGCGCTCTACGCATCGGCTTGGTCGCTACTTGATAGTAAAGCGCGAGTATGATCACGACGCCTTTGAATACGTCTTGGAAAACTGGCGGTACGTTCAGAAGGTTCAGCGCGTTGCTGATCATGCCAACGAGGATGACGCCAACGAAGGTACCCTGGACAGTGCCGGAACCGCCGCTCGCACTTGTACCGCCGAGGATGACTGAAGCGATCGTGTCCAACAGCAAGCTCGTGCCTGCCAGGTTCGAGGCGACCAAGGCGACTCGCGAGATGATGATGACCGCAGCCATTCCCATACACACACCGGAAATGATATAGAGGACCGTTTTGTACCGGTTGATGGGGATACCCGCGAGGCGTGCCCCCTCTTCGTTATCCCCCAGTGCGTATGTGTATGCGCCCAGCTTCGTATAATTCAGGACGAGATACGCGATCACATAGAGGAAAATCAGAAAAAGCGTGGAGATGGGAATGAACAGCAAACGCCCACGGCTGAGGAAGGCCAAAAAAGGGTGATTGAAGAAAACGATTTTTCCGGTGGAAAGAAGCTGGGTGAGCCCCTGGGCGACGGACATCGAAGCGAGGGTGACGATAAAGGGCTGGATCCCGATTCGAGTGATGAAGATCGAGTTAAAAAAACCCAAGGTGATGCCGACTATGATCGAGGCAACCATTGCAAGGACAATGTTTTTCGTGATGCCGAACACGATCCCTGTGCAGATGATCGACAGAGCGACACCGAAACCGGCAGACAGATCGATGCCGCCCGAAATGATCACAAGCATCGCCCCGAGGGAGACGATCCCCACGGGAACGATCTGCTGGGAGATGTTGACCAGGTTGGGAACACTCAGGAATCGCGGATTCACGGCGGCGACGATGGCGGCGAACAGCACAAGGAGGATAACGGGGCCGTACGACTGCAGCGCAGCCATTACCTTCAGTCTGCTGCCTATCTGATTACTCGTGGTACTGATCATCGTCGCGCCCCCAGTCGACCCAGAAGTTTCCGCTCTCGCGCACGCCGGCCTTTTGAGATGGCTCAGCGCTTTATATCAACTGCCGTATTGGTGTCCGCGGATTTGAGAATCGCTTCCACAACCCTCACCGCATCGACTGCATCGCTCGTCGGCATGATGAAATCCGCGCGAGAGAGTACCGCCGAGACGAAGTGCTCGAGCTCAACGCGCAGGTCTCCCATGATCTGGTGGTTAACCTCAGGCCAGACCGAGAGCTCGGGAATCACCTCTCCGGCATCCTTAAAAATCCGCACTCCCTGACCGACCACCTCCACGTGAGCGACGCCCTTCGATCCAACCACTTCCAAACCGCACTCGATCGGGACAGGGTATTTCGCGGGCAAGGCCCAGCTGAACTCGAGGCTTCCGATGACGCCGTTTTCGAAGGTCGTGAGCACGAAATAGCAGTCGTCTGCCCCGTAAGGCTTGTTGATTTTTTGTGCCTTCTGAGCGACAACCTTCACGATTCGGCTGCCCGTAAACCACTGCACAACGTCGATGTCATGGATGCCGATATAAAAAAGGATCGAGGTCTGGTTCTTGATCCGCTGCGCAGTGAGGCGCGGGTTCAGCTTCTTTGCGGAGATATGGACGAGATCACCTAACTCGCCCTTGGCGATTTCATCGTGAACGCACACGTATTTCGGATCGAAGCGCAGGATATGGGCGACCATCAGGCGGACACCTGCCTTCTCACAAGCATTCTGAATCTTGATGGAATCCTGGGTGGTGCGCGCGATGGGCTTTTCTAGTAATATGTGCTTCCCTGCTTCCGCAGCCATGAGTACGGGCTCGACGTGAAAGTCATCGGGCGTGCAGATGCTGACGGCATCGATGTCTTTGCGTTGGACGAGCGCCTTGATCGAATCCATGTGGTCGCAACCCAGATCCTGTGCTATCCGCCGGGCAAGACCCGCATCAGAGTCCGTCACCGCGACCAATTCCGCGGCGGGCAACTCCTTGAAAATCCGAGCATGCAAGGCGCCGATAAAACCAACCCCGATGACTCCGACCCTCAATGTATCCATTCAGCCAACCTCCCATCTGGACAACAGAGTTGCGACTCATATGCGTCATTATCTTTGAACGCCTTTTTAAACGCCTTCATAAAGGTACAACAGATCGTGAGAAGGCCAATTCTCGCGCAACGACCTGGGCATTCGTATGAAATGGCAAGAAAAGTATTGGGCTATTGGAATCAATAGCCCAATACATGGTTCCACGAAACGCCTTTAGTACTTCAGCTTTCCAGGGCCGAGTTCCTCTCCAGCCTTATAGAAGATCTTCATCCCGTCTTCGGGGGTCACCCACCTGATCTTGCTGAGGTCCATCCCCTTGTCCTTCAGGATCTGGGCCGTTTCCTTCGTCATGACGAAGTGGGTCGGCAGGTAGACCTTCAGGGGAACCTTTTCCCCTCTGGCGAGCATCGCGCCGACTGCTATGTTCCAATACCCGACTCGTCCCGAGCCAGTGAGCAGATCAACCACGATCTCACCCTTTTGGATCAGCTGCTGGCTGTTGATATCGCCATCATAGGTGAAGATCTTTATTTTGTCGGCTCTCCCGGAGTTGCGGATCGGTTCGAGCGCACCGAGGGTGACGCCGTCGCTCACGCACAGGAATGCATCGATGTTGGGGTATGCGGTCAGCCAGTTCTCCATGACCTTCATGCCCTTCACAGCGTCCCAGTCGGAAGGCTGGAGCGAGAGAACCTTGATGCCAGGGAACTGCTTCACGCCGTCCTCGAAACCCCGCTGCCGCTCGTCGGAGACGAAGTTTCCGGGTCCGCCGACCAGGCAGACGACGTCGGCCTTCTTGTCCATGTAGTACGCCATCATGGTGGTCACGGTCTTGAAGTCTTCATAGTCGTTATACAGGGTATTGACATTGTAGGGGGTATCGACGAAGTTGCCCATGGTGATCACAGGGATCCCGGCTGCGTGCACTTTCAGGACGGCGGGAGCGATCGCTACCTTGTCGATAGGATCGATGAGAATGCAGTCTACCTTCTGCTGGATGTAGTTCTCGATGATGGCGATCTGCTTTTCAAGGCTTCCCTCCGCGCTCTTCCAGATCGTTCTCACACCATAGTCCTGTGATGCCAGCTGGGCAGAGGCCATCATGTTCGCGAAGAAAGGGTGATCAAGATTGATCATGGCAATCCCAAGGACTGGTTCCTTCTTCCCCCCCTCCTTCTCGCCAGCGCCGAAAGCAAGCGACAGGCTGCTGAGCAGAAGCAAGATCGAGAGACCGACGGCCAACGTTCTTTTCATTTTCTCTTTTCCTCCTCGCTTTTTCTAGAAGACTATACAAGCTCCTAACAGGAGCTTTTGGTCACGTGGGTACCCCCTGCGAAAAGCTCTTCTTTGTCGAGTTATGGTGTTTCAAGACTATTCCATGCCGTCTCATGCCGCAATGGTATCTCGGTGGAAATAGATAGTTCGCGGATGTGCACGGTGCACATCCGGTGCGACGAACGAACTATTCCTTCTGCGGCCTGGCGCCCGGCAGCTGGAGGTACAGCGTCAGGAGAGAAAGGAAGGCTCGAGCATGTGCGTCCCAGCGCAGATCAGTGCCAAAAATCTCTCGAAGCCGCTCAAGCCGGGCGGTCAGTGTATTTCTGTGGATACCGAGGCGGGCTGCAGCCTCTTTGGCATTGAAGGCGCTCTCGCAGAGGGCTTCGATGGAGGTGTGCAGACCATTGCCAAATTCCACTGGCAGCAGCTCCACCGTCGCGCCAAAGATGTTACAGAGCTCAGAACGAGGCACACGGCTTGCAAGGTATTCTTGGACGTGATCCTGGAAAAACACAGGACTGGAGTCGAGCCCGCGAAGGGAGAACCGCTCCGCGAGCCAAAGCACCTGGCGGTACGCCGCTCGATAGTGCGTGAAATTCGCCTGAAACGAGCTGATGTATGCACGCAAGGATCCTCGTCCGACGCCTGAGCCAAGAGCAGCGGCCGCGGCGGCGGCGAATCGCGTGGCCTCTTCCTTGTACTCTGAGAAAATCCCATTGCCCGAAAATGGAATGGTCTTGAACACAAGGAGAGCACCGTCCGGCGTGACGCAGGAGATGTCCTGCTTGGCATGCGCACCACTGCGTTTCACCATCGCCAGGGCTTCGTTCGCATCCATGCCTTCGGGGAGAGGCAGTAGAATTGGCGCCCGGTACAGCTCCGGCTTGTAGCCAAGCTTGACCGCGAGCCCTTCTACGACCGCCCGCGGCGTGTCCTCTTCATAAAGCAGGTAGTTGAGGAAGAGGTTCTTCTTGTCGAGGTGGCGGATCGTACGCTCCTTATAGAGTTCGAGCTCTATCATCGCTTCAACGCTCGTCTTCACTGCGTATCCCACGGGCCCGATTTCCTTCGGGTCCCCATTGACGCCGACAACGCCGACGATTTCACCCTGGTTGGCAATTGGTAGAACAATCCCAGGCTTCACCCCCGGTCGGCGTTCGTCACCCTGGGCAACGGACTCGACGGTCGAGCCCGCCGTAATGAGGTGGTATGCGACATGGTGAAAGATGCCGATAAGTGCTGGGTCACGGCTCGCGATGATGATCCCATCGCGGTCCATGATGCTGATGTTGTACTCGAGGTGCTCGCCCAGCCGGCGAATGAGAGCCGCCGCCCAAGCTGCGTTCAGTTTGACCGATTCCATAGTGATCTATAATAACGATACGCAGGATTCATGCAACCCTCGCCTATCGTCGATCCATCCTCTCTTTCACATCTCTCCCACTGTGCAGGAAGCACAATTCAATATATGCTATTTCCACTTGGATGCCATTGTGGTGCTCCACAGCGTAGAATATGCTCCCAGCACTAGAATCTGCGCTGCCAGAATACCCTTGGGTCGTAAGAGACCGAGAGGCAATGGGAGCCGACGCGCTGGTGTGGTCTCCACACTACCAAGGAGTTGAGCATGTCCAAGAAAGAATCCAAACCGTCAGTAGGGAAACAGTGCCTCGCTCATTCCATTTCGCTCAATAAGATTCAGTCCGACTATGACGGCCAGTGGCAAGGCATCATGGCGGCATCGGATGGCGCCTGCTATTTTGGATCCTCGACGCACTCCAACCGTCAAAGTGGGGGGTTTTTTAGGTTCGATCCGCGTACCAGGAAGTTGGATATTCTGACATCAGACCTGAGTGCTGTTTGCGGAGAGGATATTGCCAAGACCCCTCCGCAGGGCAAGATTCACAGCCCCATTGTAGAAGCTGATGGCTGGCTCTATTTCACGACCCATATGGCAAACTACTGGGAGGAAGCGAAAAACGCCTACCCTGGCGCCCACGTGCTTGGGTATGAGATGGCGACACGCACGTTCCGAGATTTTGGCATCCTTCGCCCAAGATTCTCGATTTATTCAGCGATCAACATAGATCCCGAAGGGAGGAAGCTGTACGTCTTCACAGATCCCTTTGCCCCCGAGGATGTGAGAAACGATGGCTGCCATCTGTACAAGATTGACATTCCCTCCGGCTCGAAGGAAGACTTGGGGAGGATAGTCGAGAAGGCACAAGGCTCGTGCTACTGGTTCTTCATTGACAACAAGGGAGACTGCTGGTTTTCTCTTTGGCGGGGGCACGGCCGGTATCCCGAAGGCGGCCACGGGAATGTGTATCGTGTGCTTGCCGGCTCCGGCAAAATCGAGTGCTTCGAAGATGTCTTGCCCGACTGCAAACTGGCCCCCGACGGCACGCCAGTTGCGGAGGATCTCCTCATCGATCGAGGGTGGACGTGGGCGGAGGCCTTGCCCGGGAGAAAGCGCTGCCTCTTCACGATGGGATACCTCTCAGGTGAGGATGAGCGGCTATGGATCTTTGATCCCAGCAAGGACTTGAGAACTGGCGAGGCATTCCAGCCCGTCGGGTATGTGGGCCCGACTTTCTTAGGGGTCGCCTTGGGCAAAGACCGCGTCTTCTACATTCAGCGAGGCGACTTGGCAAGCGGCCGGGGTTGGTTCGGTGAAATTGAAAGGGACAAAGACGAGTACCTGGTCTCGCGATCCGAAGACCTCCACGTGAAGAGCATCTCCCTGGACCCGAAGGCCCGCGGTGCGATCATCGACCACGGCAAGATCGTGGATCAGGACGGCCGGACTCCCCGCTATATTGATGCTCTGGCCGCGGATCAAGCGGGACGAGTCTACACTACCGGCAGTTGGCACATACTCCCCGGGGACCAGTGCACCATGCAATTGGACTGGGAGACGCCCATCAGAGAATTCCATCCGACGAAACGCGCGCAATTCTTCGCTTCCATGGATGTGTCGAAGGACCTCGCATAGGCCGAGTATTCGTTCTTTTGGTGACTACTGGGAAACCCGTCACGGGGGGTACTGAGTGAATTGGGAGTTGCTCACCGCGCACGAGTTCGAAAAGGCCGTTAGGAAGTGCAAGGGCGTCTGCCTGTTGCCCATGGGCGTCCTCGAAAAGCACGGCGATCACCTGCCGCTCGGCCAGGACGTGATCTTTTCGCATGCCATCGCCACGCTCGCTGCTCAGAAGGAGCCCGCTATCGTTTTTCCCCAGTACTATTTCGGGCAGATCTACGAGGCCAGGCATCAACCCGGAACTGTTGCCATTCGATCGGAGCTCCTCCTTTCGATACTTGAAAGCCTCTGTGATGAAATCTCGCGCAATGGACTCAAGAAGATCATCCTTGTCAATGGTCATGGTGGCAACTCCAAGATGCTCCCCTACTTCTGCCAGCTCATGCTCGAAAAGGAAAAGGATTACATGGTCTTCTTCAGCGACGTCTATACGGGGTCGACTGCGACAAAGAAGCTTCTCAAGGCCAAGGTGGACGAGCACGCTGGAGAGAAAGAAACGAGCTGCATGCTCTTTCTGCGGCCTGAGCTTGTCAGGGCGGGAAAGACGGGAGACTACGGCATGCCCAAGGAGCGACTTGTCAACCTGAAAAAGGCGGGGCTCTACTCCGGCATCCTGTGGTACTCGGACCATCCAGGCCACTATTGTTCGGACGGCACACCTGGGACCTGCGCCAAGGGAGAGGCTCTGGTGAAAGCGAACGTATCGCACCTCGCGACACAGATCAGGACGGTAAAGCGGGACACCACGACCATGAGCCTCTCCAGCGAGTTCTACGAGAGGGCGAAAAAGCCGCACACCCGATCGAGATAGGCCTCTTCGCCGATCGAGCAGGAGCAGCCTTCGTCCTTTTTCAAAGACAGCTGATCAAGGGGCTAACGGGAGGGGAACGAGAAGGTTCGTCCTTCCGATGAAAATGGCATCAGCAATCCCAATCCTGGCCCTCGGATTCGCGGAAAAATCCCATTGCGAGGGCGCCGGCAGTCGCTGATGCGCGAGGAACGAGGGCCTTTCCCCGCGGGTGACAGTTTATCTGTTCGCGGTTGTTTCATATCCGAGAGGTGAGAATCGTGAAAAAGATCTTTTTGATCCTTTGCAGCGTCATGCTGGCGTTCGCTGCTGGATGCTCTCTTTATCCCCCCATCGATGGTTCCGGCTTCCCAAAGACAACGAGCTACGACTCCACGGGCTTCGTGAATCTCGAGGTCGATCACTCCTTCAAGGTGCGGATCGTTCCCGACACGAC
>CAYGXO010000019.1:0-7389 GCA_964353885.1 uncultured Spirochaetaceae bacterium | reverse complement strand
TTAAGGATCTGCGCCCGCTCGATCCGCGGCAAACAGTTTTTGGATTCCCCTCCCATGAGAAGAAGCATCACATAGTTTTTACATTTCCGGAAGCCCCAACATTTGTCCGGTAGTCCGGGTCAAACCAGCTGAATAGTTACCCAGATTCTATATTTCACCGCAAAAGTCTCCCGGCCTTTCGATACAGCCCAAGGACTAATCGTCGACGCTTTCCTGAGGACCGTCAAGCGCTAGAAAGAGCCATTTCGCACGGAATCCAAGATCTCGCATCGCAGACCTCAATTCCTCGAGCAAATCGTCCCCGAATGGCCAACAGAGCCTGGGATCAATAGTAATACACATCCCGTCGGTCCTTTATTGCCGACCGGAGCATCGCAGCTCGTGGTAGCTCTTTCTAATCATGCCCGACAACTCATCTTCCGGCCGCAGGCCGCATACCTCGCGGACGGTCTCGGCAATGCCTTTCTCTCCGATCAGCTTCTGGAGTCTCACAGCCTCTGGATCCTCTGGCTCATCGTAGCAAAATGCTGCTCCGCAGACATATGCGGTTTTCTTCGGTATTACTCCTTCAGACAAGCAAAGCCTCGCACTTCCGATAAGCCTCTCCTCGGGCCCGAGCTTCCGAATTGGGTCCTTCGCGACTCTTCGTATTGTGTCCATTAGCATTGAATTCCCAAAACGTACTTTCACGTCACTTCGCACCCTTGCATGTTCTTCCTCCAAGATGTCCTCGGGATACCTTCTGACAAGAGCAAGGGCAGTCTCGTCAAGTGCGCCATCGAAGATTGCGCTTATTTCAGGATCCTTCAGGCTTTCATGAACGTACGTGTAGCCGCAAAGACCACCCAAGTAGCTCAGCGCAGCATGTCCAAGATTGTGGGTAAACAACTTTCTTTCCATCTCCACGTGAAAATTGACTCTAGCCTTCAAACCTTGCAGTTCCGGTATTTCTCCCCTCACAGCAGCAGCATCATAGGGTAGCTCATGATGAGCGTCGGAAACGACAATCAGAGGATCGTTTGTGCCTTCCCATTTCCTCGGCGAGGGCACCATTCGAGCCACCGCTGTTCCGACGAAGCCAATCCTCTTTTCGAACCACTCATAGCTGCTACCGCCGAGATAAGATGCGACATTGTTCTTGAGGATAGCCGCAGCTCCGATTGCGTTCTCACAGAGCCACACGTCTAGTGCTTGCCCGTTTTCTCTTCGACGCAGATCAAGTCCCTCGGCAATCAGGGCTGCCACCAATGGAAGACTCTTGACACCCACTGCTGTGCAGACGACTTTGGCCTCTGAGATGGCATTCCTCACTTTATCGGTATCCGCCACGTGCAGAGATTGGAACCCCTTGATTGTCATATCGCTGGCCTGCTTGCTGTATGCATCGAGAAGCCGCAGTGTGTAGGCCCCCCGTTGGTTCAAGAGATTCACAAGGGGCTGATTCGCGTCAACAAACACTGTTCGGTAGCCGGCTTCCCAGAAGAGCTGCCCCATGAACCCGCGCCCTATGTTACCAGCACCGAATTGCACTGCTGACTTCATCATTTCAGAATAGACATTTGGGAAGTCTTCTCCGCTGCGTCTTCCTCAATTGCTTGTGAATCCCCTGAACGAAAATTGATGGTGATCGCGCTCCGTCCATGTCTAGCCATTCCCCCGCCAGAATTCGACAGCCGCATGCAACCAGGACGCCTCGGAGTCAAACAGCAGGACGTCCGCATCGAATATCGCCGTCCGAATGGGCATCAGGCCTCCGCGCATCTCCCCAGATACGCCCGCTCGTCCTCCGCGCTCCACGATCTAACCTCTCGAATCCTCCCGGAACGACGGTGGGGATAAATCACCGCCTTCCCGTCGATACGCCTCTCTTTCACCATGTGGAGGAAGTCCTTCACGTGGCAGAGGTCGCCGATCCTTGTGATGTGGGCTCCCGGGTCAATCTCACCGGCGGCCATCAACTCCAGACTCCTGGCAATGTCCCAGGGTGTGCCACCTGCCGATCCGGTGAAATTCGTCTCGCGGTAGTGCGCGATGGTCAGATTTAAGGCAACGTTGTCTTCTCCTTTCTTCAGACTGCCGAACACATGCAGGACGGCATACCGCGCCAGAAGTTCCTGTGCTCCCTGGATGGCCGCTGCGGAGCCAACTGCTACGATCACATCGTCCGCCCCACGCCCCTTCGTCAAGTCGTTGACGAATTCTCTGAGGTCAGCCGACAGCGAGTTGACAGTGTGCAAAGCGGTGCCAACCCTCCGAGCCCGCGCACCGAACAGATCTTGGACTTGCGCGAGCCGCTCGTCATGGTGGTCTGCCGAAACGATGACCCGCGGATGGAAACTCATGGCCAGATCGACATGCATTCGGCCCATAGTTCCGGCCCCGATGACGACCGTTACTCCGTCCGGCCGGAGCCCTTTCAACACTTCCCGCTGCGAGAGAGGGTTCTCTTGGATCAGATGCATATGATGATCCTGCGCAGAAATTACGCAGGCAAGAGGCTCGCCCATAGCGGCGTGAGCATAGGGGATTGGCCTGTTGGCGATCGGCAACAGGCACTTGGCTTCAAGGATCTCTTCGCTGACCAGGATGTACTCTGCCAGGTGCCCGGGCAGGGTGTAGCCAACGCCGAGCCTTTCAATACCTCTTCCGCCGTTTGCGTAGCGGTCGAGGTAATTGATCGGTGCCCCATCGACCGCCGCCTGGATTACGTAGCGCTCGCCCAACCGGTAGCGTTCGCGAAGGCGCTCTCCGATTCCGACGAGAGTAATCGAGCCCTCATCCCCCAGAACGAGCGGATAAGTCGCCACGTCCCTGCCGTACAGCATGGGGTGACGAGGACCTTGCTCGATGATCTTGATCATTGAGCTGCAGACCCCTGCCGCGTCCACCCGGGCTAGCAGCTGTGAGGGGCCAGGACGGGGAGTCGGCACGGCACGAACTGCGAGATGGTCGAATCCGGTTCCGTCCAACACTAAGGCCTGCATCTGATCCGGGACAATCCTGCCTTCGGCCTCGGTGGTTCGCGTGCGCCTCTGAGGGGATAACTTTCGTTTTACATCCATTGCCTGCCTCCAGGCATCGCCAGAGGTCACGTACGCTTCCCCCCTTGGGCTTCTCTTGCTGGTTGGGGATGAGTTGGACAGGCTGCGCAACATGCCGACGCGGAGTAGCCGGCGACTTTCCTCAAGGCTATACCTCTTGTAGCAGCTGTCAATAGGTAGATCTCATCGATCAAACCGGTACCGTTGCCTCACGGACCTGAGGCCCGCCCCTCGTAGGAATGCGCCTCGTTGTGCGGCGGAATGAAAAGGAACAAGAGATTAGGGATAATAACCGCAGGCGAAGGCGTCTGGGTCAAGTATCACCTCAAATGCGACCAGGGGAACTATTCCTGACAGCATAGGAAGCCGCCCAAATAGCCGGAGAGAGTCTTGACTGCTGCCACCTCGATCTGCTCCACGCGATTGAGAGGAAAGAGTTCCCCTCCGGGACGGTGAAGGTACAAATCGACGCCCTCTTACCTCCCTTCGATTGTCACGGGGTGCCTGTCGTAGTTGCCAGAGCGGGCCCCGTCCTTCCTTAGAGTGATCCTGCGGCGTGTAAGATGCTGAGCTCAGCTACACGCCCAAGGGCGCGGCGGTGCAGGTTCAATGTGACCTGCAACCGCTTCTTCAAGCAAGAGGAGGAGATGCAGAAGGAGGTCTCGTTCTTCGGCGTCTCCGCCTGGACCCGGCTCGCGGAGGTCTGCGGGGAGTACCTCAAGAAAGGCCCGGTGGGGTGCGCATGGTGGGCAGGCTCAAGGAGGAGGCGTCGTTCTGAGGCGAGACTCCGCGGTGGGTTCGAGCTGCCTTCCCGTCAGGAAAGACCGTCTGCGTTCTCCGCTCGCCGGGTCTTCTCCCTGGTGAATAGCAGCAGGACGACTCCCGCCGCGGGGAAAAGACTCGCGATGAAAAGCGGGATCGCCAGCCCGAGCCTGGCGAATGCGAACCCGGCGCATGCCATCCCCGCGACGTTGCCGTAACAGTAAAACGTTTGAAACAGTGAAACACCTCGATCAACGCTTTCCTTGGGAACGATATCCACTGCTTACCAAACCCGCCGGCGTCCATTGCGAGTGACCGGCCCAGAACACCTGCCGCATTGGCCACGGCGGCGAGGAGCTCGGCAAGGAGGAGGAGAATACATGCGACGCCGACCTGGCCCTTGATGATCCCCGGCCCACCGCGCGAATCGAAAGACAGAGCAGCGGGCGGCTCGATGGAAACGAAAACCCCGACCACTACGAGAACGAACACGGCCGCGAGGCCTGCGAAGACACACCGATAGCCAAACCTGTCCGCGATGTATCCCACTCCGAAGCCGCCGATCAACGACCCGAGGCCGCTCATCATGCCGTAGATCCCGAACGCGGCGCCGCGGTCTTCGGGCTTCGCCGCAAGCCCAATGAGCGTGGCAGACTGGGAGAAAACAATTCCCGCGAGAAACCACGCCGCGCCGGTCGCAGCCGCAAGCTGCACGATGTTCGCGGCAATGCCCTGCAGCCATGACAGGACGCCCAGCAGGACGCCGCTTATGACAAGCAGAGGCTTCCTTTGCGTAAAGGCCTTGGGGAGAATCGCGGCCGCAAATGTCCCCAGGGCGAGGCAGAGGAAGGCAAAAGCAAAGAAGAGGCCGCTCGCGGCCTGAGATGCTCCCTTCTCGACCGCAGAGAGGGGGAGCAGTGGAGCAATCCCATTGCCGAATGTCCAGCAGGCGAGCGAGCAGAGAATCGGCCCGACAAGGTACTTTCTGCGCAGAGAGGCTCTTCGTCTTCGGCGTCAGATCTCGATCCTACTGCCCGTCGCGAGGGCGTCCACAGCGCTCCCCATGACCTCCTTGAGAACTCGGTACGCCTTCGCGCCCGTGCAGTGTCCCGTGTAAGTCCTGCCGATGCCCAACTCGAGCAGATTCTGTCCGATCCGGCGGACGCTCGCCTCGTCCTCGGCAAGGATGTTCATACCGGGGATTCCCATCAGATGAAACCCGCCCAGGACGGCCTTGATGGGTGTGCCGGGGAATCGCATCCGCACCGTGTCGACCATGTTCAGAACCCCATTGTGACCGCAACCGGTGAACACCACCAGGCCGTCGGCCTCCCGCACGACCATGACGATCTCGTGCTGGAGGGTGTCGGGCACCGCCCCGCCCGCCTGCCCCATCAGCAACGTCCTGTTGAACTTCACCCAGGGGTATCCCTTCCCGATGTCCGTCAGGAGGAACACGTCCCTGCCCGCCTCTATGAAGCCGTCGATGAAACGGATTCTGTCGCGGTGCCGGCGAAAGACCTCCGGAGGGATGCTGGCGTCGTTCTTGCGGAAAAGCACTTTCACGTAGTGCGGGTCAGCAGCCCTGCTGTGCATGTGCACGACCGCCAGTTGGTTCAGCTCGAGGAAGCGCATGATACCGCCGCCGTGGTCGTAGTGCCCGTGCGAAACCGCGGCGAGGTCGATGCCGGCGATATCGACTCCCAGCCGGGCGGCGTTGTCCGCGAAGAGCCCGGATGCGCCCGCATCGTACAGGATGCTCGCGCGGTCAAGCCCGATATGTAGGGAGAGCCCGTGCTCGGGCCGTAGCCCCGCGCTTCCGGGGGCCACGGTGTCCTCCGCTAGGACGGTTACGGTCATACCTTTCTCCTCGAGAGAACTGTAAACCCTGGGAGGCCCGCAGTCCACAAGGCGCGACTTTCCTTGACCAAACGACCCCTTTCCGGTATGAAAGGTGCGTGCCATCCAGGAAGTTGACCCCCGGCGAGATCACGAACGTCGTCGAGAAGATCAGAAGGAAATACGACGAGTACGTCAGCAAGTACTTCAGGCCGCGATCGCTGCGGGAAGCCTTCGAGGGGAGGTACATCAGGGCTCTGCGCGCGAAGCTCGACGTCTCCTCTTTCCTCATCGCGGAAATCAGCGCGATCGAGGAGCTGATCAAACGCGAGGAGGAGCGGATCATGCTCGGGCCCGTGAAGCCCGAGGGCGAGAAGGCTCCTGACATCGCGGACAAGATCCTGGAGGAGAACCGCAAGCGGATCGAGAAGTACCCGGATGTGCCCTTCCACAAGGACGCGAGCGAAGAGGTGCGCCGCCTGCTTGGCGCTCTGGACGCCCTCGCAGAGGAGTGCTGGCCCGAGCTCGCCGGAGCGCTGCGCAATACGGGCTACTCGATGAACTCCCTCGACATGCTCAACCTCGACTCTCAGCTGCGCTACCTGTCCTCGCCGGACCGCGACGAGGTCCCCCAGTTCCTCATCCGCCTGGTCGCGCAGCTGCGGAAGTTCCCCCGCAACTACTCCGCCATCGATCGGGAGGAGAAGGAGTACATTCTCGAATCTGCCTTCTTCCTCAACGACCTCTTCTCCATCATCGAGAGGGTGAAGCGGGTCTACACCGACCTGTCCGCCGAGGAGAAGCGTGCCCTCGATTCGGTCCTCCTGTCCGTGTGGGGCGTGATCAGCGACTTCCGGCTCAAGGATTTCAAGCGCAAGAAGAAATGGGACCGCGAGGAGTAGGAGTTGCCCCGCCCGGGCATTGTCTGTATAGTGCTGTGCGGAGGGGGGAGACATGGCAGACGAAATCGCGGTAACCAAAAGCAACTTCGAGACCGAGGTGATGAAGTCCACGATCCCGGTCGTGGCCGATTTCTGGGCCGAATGGTGCGGTCCCTGCCGGATGATCGGTCCGGTCCTCAAGGAGCTCGCGCTGACCTACAAGGACAAGATCAAGGTGGCGAAGATCAACGTGGACGAGGAGCCCGATCTGGCCGCGACCTTCAATATCCAGAGCATCCCCACCCTCCTCTTCGTCAAGAACGGGAAGGTCGTGAAACAGCAGATCGGCGCGATCCCCCGGCAGGTGCTCGAGAAGATCGTCAAGGAACTGTTGTAGGAATCGTACCCGCCGACGCCGAAACGACGGCCGCCGCAGGGGGGACGTAGACCTCATCGGTATTCTCCCGTCCGAAGCTCGCCCCGCGTGTCGGCGCGATGTGCCAGTCTGCGGCGCTGTCGGTGTCGACGGAGCCCGAAGACCTGCAGATCGAACGGGTGCCCGTCGTTCCATCGGGATTCAAGGCATCCTCGGGCGCGACCCGCTCGCCCGCGATTCTCCACCCGCCGTCGCGTACGAGCTCCTCCGCCTGCGCGCGCATATTGGAAGACCCGAATCCGCCGTAGTCCTCATCGGATTGCGAGGTGCGGTTGCTGTACAGCGCGCCGTCGATCAGAGCGCCGCCCGGCCGCTCGTAGACCGAGAGCACGCCATTGTTGCCTCCAAGCCCTTGGCCGCCGGGGATCCAGAAATCGAAGGCGGTGTCGGTCGCGTCAAACCCTCCCGATGCTGTCTTGTCGGTGGTCTC
>CAYGXO010000018.1:0-7651 GCA_964353885.1 uncultured Spirochaetaceae bacterium | reverse complement strand
ACCGCTGTCAATCTCGAGCACGACGCTGAGTTCGAGTATGCTACAGTCTGCGGAGCTCCGGAATCCCCAACATCTGTCCGGTAGTTTCTACCTTGCCTTATGACCTGACAGATGGCTTGAGGGGGTTGGGGAATTTCTGGCAGCCTGCCCAGCGCCCCCTTGCCCGAGCGGCCGGCCGTCCCCGCGTTATTCACCTGTTTTCCTCCCGAACGTATACTGGCATGCGGACTTTCCGCGGATGAGCGAGGATCCTGATGAAGAAGATCCTTCTGGCTTCGGCTGCGTGGCTGTGCCTCTGTCCCTTCGCCCTCGGTCTTGATTTCTTCCAGATCGTTCAGACCGGCACGGCCGACCAGGTGCGCGCGGCTCTTTCGCAGGGCGCGACGGTCGCGGATACGGATCCCCGCGGCCTGACTCCCCTGATGTGCGCGGCGAAGGCGAACGAAAGCCCCGAGGTCGTCGCCGTGCTCCTGAAGGCCGGCGCCAGGATCGGTGACCGGGACAAGCGCGGCTGGACGGCGTTGATGTTCGCGGCCGCAGACAATCCGAATCCTGAGGTCGCCGCGGCCCTCACCAGGACCGGCGCGCGGATCGGTGACCGTGACGAGAGCGGCATGAGCTCCCTGATGTGCGCGGCGAGGTCAAACACGAATCCAGCGGTCATCCGGGCCCTGTTGGACGCCGGGGCCAGGGTCGGCGACCGGGACAAGCGAGGCTGGACGGCCTTGATGTTCTCGGCGGGGTTCAACCCGGAACCGGAGGTGCTCGCGGCGCTCCTGCGGTCCGGCGCCAGGTTCACTGAGAGGAGCGAGAACAGCCTGACCCCGCTGATGTGCGCGGCGAGCTCGAACCCGAATCCCGAGATCATCTTGGCGCTGCTAAAGGCCGGGGCGAGTATCGAAGAGCTGGACTCACGCGGCTGGACGCCGCTGATGCTCGCTGCCGCGCACAATCCCTACCCCCTGGTCATCGCGGCGCTACAAGCGGCCGGGAAAGCCGCCAGCGGCGGAAGCGAGACCGGCCTGACTCCCCTGATGTGCGCGGCGAGGTCAAACCCAAACCCTGAGGTCATCCCGACGCTCCTGAAGGCAGGGGCCAGGATCGACGAGCGGGACTCGCGCGGCTGGACGCCGCTGATGTACGCAGCGGGAGCCAATGCGAACCCTGCCATCATCACGGCCCTCCTGAAAGCCCGGGCGCAGATCGGCGACCGAGACGAGAGAGGCATGACGCCGTTGATGTTCGCTGCGAGAAGCAATCCGAGCCTCGACGTCCTCTCCGTCCTGCTGAAGGCGGGGGCAGGGATCGGAGACCGCGATGCGCGCAGTTGGACGGCGATGATATTCGCCGCAGGCGGCAACCCCAACCCTCAGCTCATCGCGGCCCTCCTCAAGGCCGGGGCGAAGGTCGCTGATCGCGACGAGAGTGGCATGACGCCGCTGATGTCGGCGGCGAAGACCAATCCCAACCCCGAGGCCATCGCAGCACTCCTGAAGGGCGGAGCCGCCGTCGACGACCGGGACGCCAAGGGCTGGACGGCGCTAATGTTCGCGGCCGCGCGCAGCCCGAACCCTGCCCTCGTCACCCTGCTGCTGAAAGCCGGCGCGAATGCAAAGCTCAAGTCAGACTCGGGCAGGACGGCACTCGACTATGCTCGGCGCAATACGGAGCTTGAGGGAACGGATGCCCTCGTGGAATTGGAGAGAGCCGGGTTGTAGCCCCCTTAGTAGGATGGCAGCGAATGTGTCGGGGCTGTCGCTACCTCACAGGCTCATGCCCCACTGCGTCGGCGGTCTCAACCACGGATTTCCCGTTGTAGTCTTCCCGCAGCCACGGAACCTGGAAAAACCACCCCGCCCTCGCCTTACGAACGCCCTAAGACTGGAATATTCGACACACCGCACAGCCTCCTGTCACGGCGGAATCCGCTGAAGTTCATGAGGCACACGCCCGCGTCGCCGGCGGCAGCGCGAACAGCGAGGCGACGAGGGCGGCGCGCAGACGGCGCTCAGGGTTGCGACAACGAAGGACGAAGACGAAGAAAAGAGGCACCGTAGTGGTCGTGCCGATGTAGCTCAGCTGGGAGAACAGGAGCTTTTTCGCGAGGCCGACCGCGCAGCGCATGGACGCCTACGTGCGTTCATTCATGGCGGCGGGGGGCTCCCTCGTGATGCTCGCGAAGGGCAATCGCTCGGCCGAGGTCACGGCAGCCTGCAGGGAGTTCGGCGGGTTCTCGCTGGGAACGATCGGTGGGGCCGCGGCGCTCATCGCGCAGGATCATATCGAGAGTGAGAGAATCGTCGACTTCGCGGACCTCGGCTTCGAGGCCGTGCGCCGCATCGAGGTGCGCGACCTGCCCGCCTTCATCGTCGTCGACGACAAGGGCAACAGCCTCTATAGGTAGAGGGCTGCATGCCCGCCGCCCTCGCTGCCTGGAGCCCTCGGATCGGGGTCATTCCCCCGAAGCATCAGAGCGTTCCCTTCCTTCTTCATTGCCCTCGATTCCAGCGAGGCTCCTGCGGAAATCTGGCGAAGCAGGGCAGTCGCGTTGTTCATCGACAAAGGCCTGCTGGATCCGAGCTTCGCCTAATCGATGCTGACGTGGCGCCGCTCCTGATCCTCTATCGACAGCGGGGTACACATCTATGACGAGGATCCACGCAGTCCTTTGAGCCAGTACATCGTACGCGCCCCGCCCGCACCGGCAATGGAGCGTCATTTCTCGCGTCTGGACTTCATCGCCCAGCTGACGCTCCACATTCCGCCTCGAGGCAGACAGCTGGTGCGCCGATATCGCCTGTATTCCTCACGCGGCCACGGGACCTGAGAGGACCGCCGTCATCATCATGGTGAACGCGGCGCGCGCCTACGAGTCCATGACGAAAACGATGAAGTCGCTGGACATGCTCACCCAAGCCACGCAGATCGACGCGGCAACCTTCCAGGAACTCGCCGCTGTGGCTCAGGATTCTCGAGGCTTGATAATAGCAGGTCATGACGGTGTGGAGGCCAAAGAGACATTCGGGACAAAGTATATGATTGTTTTGGCCTTATGATATAATGAAGACCTAAAAAAAGGACCTTGCGTTCCTGACACGGCATCTGAAGATGCTACAGCAGAGAACGGCACCCGGTTGGAGGTCGCCGAATGAAAACGTTCCAAGTCGAGCAACTGTTCATCTTTCTTCCGCCGGCGAGTTGCTTTCACAAGCCCCCAAAGACCAGCCAGTCACCTGCCAAGAGCCATAGCGTTCCCGGAGCTGCGCAATCCCGAATGAAGAAGCCGATACTTGTCTTCTTTGCATTTCTTCTGACAGCAGCGTCGCTCTTCGGCGAAGATCAACAGCCAGCACGCGCAGCTTCGGATTTTTCTCTGCAATTCAGTCCAGGGGTAGATATTCCCATGGCCGAAAGCAGCTCTTTTTTTGGGACCGGCGGATCTGTGCTCTTGGGAGTGCAGTATCGGCTGCCCTCCCCGCCCTGGTTCGTCTCGGGCGCCCTCGGTTACGACTATGATCCGGCCCCAGCAGGCGTTCCCTTATACGTCTCAGTCGGATCTGTCGCGCTGGGTATTGGGATGAGATTCGATATTGCACCCTGGTTGGCATTGGAGGCCGGCGTCTTGGGGGGATACTTTTTCAGCTTCCTGAGCGATTCTTCGGCTTCAGACGGAAACCCTTGTATTTTAGTACATGCGGGGATACTCCTCCTGCCAAGCCCATTGCACTTCAGTCTTGGAGCTTCTTTCCGCTCTTACCTCGGCCTGTACACCGGCATCGCAGCCTCGGCCGGGCTCTCATACGATTTTCCCGCCGGTTCTGCAGCGCCTGAGAGGATCCAGGAAAATCCTCCGGCCAGGCCGCAGACGCTGAATGAGGAAACGGCAACTCCTTCCGCCTCCGTGGAGCTGAAGGAGTTGTCCTTCGAGGACATCTTTCCTGTGTTTCACACCTACTACGACAGTCATCCGCTGGGCAAGGTGGTATTGCACAACACGCTGGACCAGCCCATCACGGATATAAAGGTGAGCTTCCAGATCAAGCAGTTCATGGACGATCCCAAGGTTTGTACCGCTCCCTCCGAGTTGTGGCGTGAGGAATCGGTATCGGTGGACCTCTTCGGCTTGTTCCGTCCCAACATTCTGGAGACGACGGAGGCAACCAAGGCGCAAGCGAAGGTAGACATTGAGTATACATTCAATGGGCAGGTGCAGCGCCAAAGCCTGGTACAGACAATCCGTATCCTGGACAGAAACGCCACCAATTGGACGGATGATCGAAAAGCGGCGGCCTTCGTGACTGCCAAGGACCCCGCGGTGCAAACCTTCTCCAAAAACGTGAACAGCGTGGTGAAGGGAAAGGTCCAGGGGGCGGTCAATCCAAACCTGCTCACCGCGATCGCCCTTTTCGAAACTCTCCACCTCTTCGGCCTGACCTATTCGCAGGATCCCATCCCCATCTCCACCACGAACAAGCAGGTGGCGGACTACATCCAGTTTCCACGGCAGACCCTGGAATATAAGGGGGGCAAGTGCAGCGATTTCTCTGTGCTGTATTCCGCCCTGTTGGAGTCGGTGGGAATAGAGACAGCTTTCATCACCATCCCCGGACACATCTTCATTGCTTTTTCCACCGCATTGACCCAAACCGAGGCAAGAAAGAACTTCTCTCGCGCCGATGACCTGATCTTTCGTTTCGAGAAAAGCTGGATTCCGGTCGAGGTGACGGAGAGCGCGGGATTCCTACAGGCGTGGAAGGATGGGGCCAAAGAGTGGAGGGAGAACCTTGCGCGCGACCAGGCCGCCTTCCATCCCATCCGTGAAGCGTGGAAACTGTACGAGCCGGTAGGACTTCCCGGAGCAGGAGCGGCTGTGAGTTTGCCTCCCTCAGAGAAGATTCTGGACAGGTATCAGGCGGAGACGACCAGGTTCGTCGAGCAGGAGATCTTCCCAACGGTCGCAGCGCTGGAGAGCCAGATCAAGAAGGCACAGGATCCTCGAAAGCCCGCCAACGAGCTGGGGGTGATGTACGCAAGGTATGGGCTCTACGACCGAGCGCAGCGGGAGTTTGAGAAGCTTCTGGCAAAGGAAAGCTACGTTCCCGCACTGTTGAACATGGGCAACGTCTTGTACCTGAGAGACCAGAAGGAGAAGGCGCTGGACTACTTTAACCTTGCATATGCGAAAGATCCGGGGAACCCGAGGGTGCTGTTGGCGGTTGCAAAGGTATGTCACGACCTCGAGAACTACTTCCAGGTGAGGAAGGTGTACGCTGAACTGAAGGCGCGCGACCCGGACCTTGCTCTGCAATTTGCCTATCTGGATCTGAAAGGCGAGGAAGCCACGCGCGCGGCGGAGGCCGGAGGGGTGGCGGGAGTGGTGCTATGGGAGGAGTGATAAAAAAAGGCGCGCGACCGGCGCGCTTTGTTGTAGTCCCGCTCGTACTCTGCATTGCGCTATGGGGATGTGAGGACACTTCGGTGCTGACAGCGCTGAGGACGGCGGTGGTGGCCTGGGTGTCCCTTGGAGCTGGCAGCCATGCCGGTCAGTTCTGGAAAATATCTGGAGTCGCTGTGGACCCAAGCGGCAAGATCTACATCGCGGAGCATTTCAACGACCGGATCGTGCGGATCAACGACATCAGCGGCGATGGATGGACCATCTACGGGACTTCCGGCGACGGTACTGGCCAGTTCCTTGGTCCATCTCGAGTCGCTTTCGATTCAAGCGGTAAAATCTATATCGCAGATTGGGATAACAACCGGATCGTGCGGATTGACGACATCAGCGGCGCAGGCTGGACGACTTATGGAACCCAGGGCAGCGGTGCCGGACAGTTCTGGAGTCCATCTGGGGTTGCTGTCGATTCAAGCGGTAAAATCTATATCGCAGATTGGAACAACAACCGGATCGTGCGGATCAACGACATCAGCGGCGCAGGCTGGACGACTTATGGAACCTGGGGCTACGGTGCCGGACAGTTCTGGTGTCCATCTGGGGTTGCTGTCGACTCAAGCGGCGGGATTTATATTTCAGATAGCAACAACCACCGCATCGTGCGGATCAACGACATCGGCGGCACCGGCTGGATCACCTACGGAACGCCAGGCGGGGGTGCCGGACAGCTCTGGAATCCATCTGGAGTCATTATTGACTCGAGTGGCAAGATCTATGTGGCGGATCAGTGGAATGCACGGGTCGTGCGGATCAACGACATCAGCGGTACCGGCTGGATCGCTTACGGAACCTGGGGCAGTGGTACCGGCCAATTCGATGCCATATCTGGAGTCGCTGTCGACTCAAGCGGCAAGATTTATATTGGGGACTATTTCAACAGCCGCATCGTGGTGATCAACGATATGAGCGGCGCAGGCTGGACCGCCTACGGAACCACAGACAGCGGTACCGGGCAGTTCGCGCATCCATCGAGAATCGCTGTCGATAGAAGCGGCAAAATCTATATCGCGGATTGGTGCAACAACCGGATCGTGCGGATTGACGACATGAGCGGCGCGGGCTGGACCACCTACGGAACCTTGGGCGGGGGTGCCGGACAATTTCGGATACCATCCGGGGTGGCTGTCGATTCAAGCGGGAAGATCTATATCGCGGATTGGTACAACTACCGGATCGTGCGGATTGACGACATGAGCGGCGCGGGCTGGACCACCTACGGAACCTATGGCAGCGGTGCCGGACAATTTAATGGTCTGTCTGGAGTCGCAGTGGACTCAAGTGGCAAGATCTACATCGCGGATGGATACAATCAGCGGATCGTGCGGATTGCCGACATGAGCGGTACTGGCTGGACCACCTATGGAACAGCGGGCAGCGATACCGGACAGTTCTTGATTACTGAGGGAGTCGCTGTCGATTCAAACGGAAAGATCTATACCGCGGATTATTACAATACCCGGATCGTGCGGATCAACGACATGAGCGGCGCAGGCTGGACCACCTATGGAACAGCGGGCAGTGGCACAGGGCAGTTCTCGTTTCCATTTGGAGTCGCTGTCGACTCAAACGGAAAGATATATGTTGCGGATAGATTCAACAACCGGATCGTGCGGATCAACGACATGAGCGGCGCGGGCTGGACCACCTATGGAACCTATGGCAGCGGGAGCGGGCAGTTCTCGCAACCATGCGGAGTCGCTGTGGACTCAAGCGGCAAGACCTATATCGCGGACGCTGGCAATAACCGCATCGTGCAGATGAAGGTACCCTGAGTCTGGTGCCTTTCATTCTCCGAAAAAAGGTTCGCGATTCGCGTGATGATGGCGAACACTCGCATCGATGAGCCATAACGGTTCTTCAACCTCCTGGAAGCGCGGCGGCGGGAAGAACGTGATCATCGCCACCGACGGTCATCAAGGCAGCCTCTCATTCTCTCACTTGACCGTCAGGTTGAACACGCCGTCCCAGCCATCCCCCGGAGGGTTCCTCTTGAACAGCGCGATCCGGCGCAGGAACACCTCGCTCGGCTCGTCCTTGAACTCGCTCTTGAGCGCCGCGAAGGCCTTCTCGGCGAGGTCCCATTTCTGCTTCCGGTAGGCGGCGAGCCCTCCCTCGAAAAGCTTCCTGATCTGCTCGAGCTTGGGGGCGGCGCCCTTTCTCGCCTGCAGAACCTCGAAGATCCGAACGGGTTGGCGC
>CAYGXO010000017.1:0-15493 GCA_964353885.1 uncultured Spirochaetaceae bacterium | reverse complement strand
ACCCGTGCGGGAGGCGATCCGCGCCTCCATCGAAAACGTGCGCCGCTACCACGTGGAGCAGCTGCCCGCGGCGATGAGCCTCCTTGAAGTCCGGCCTGGCGTCTACGCGGGGGAACGCGCGACCGCTGTCCCGTCCGTGGGGTTGTACGCCCCCCGTGGAAAGGGAAGCTTCCCCTCCTCCATGTACATGATGGGGGTCCCCGCACAGGTGGCGGGGGTCGAGCGCGTGGTCGTGGTGAGCCCTCCCGACACGGCAGGACGGTGCGACCCCGCGACCCTCTTCGCCGCCGCCCTGTGCGGCGCCCGGGAGATCTACAGGGTCGGAGGCGTGCAGGCCCTTGCCGCCCTCGCCTACGGCACCGAGAGCATCCCGCCGGTGGCCAAGTTCCTGGGCCCCGGCAACCAGTACGTTGCGGCGGCCAAGAGACTCCTCGTCGGGGTCGTCGACGTCGGCCTGCCCGCCGGCCCCTCCGAGTCGATGATCATCGCCGACTCCTCCGCCGATCCCGCGCGGATCGCCCTCGACCTCCTGATCGAGGCCGAGCACGGTCCGGACTCCCAGGCCATCCTGGTGACGCCCAGCCCGGAGCTGGCCCGGGCAGTCGCGTCCGAGCTGCCCCGTCGCGCCGCCGAGCTGCCGGAGCCGCGAGCCGCCTACGTGCGGGAGTCCTTCGCATCCTACGGCTGCATCATCACCACGCGCGACATCGGCGAAGCCGCGGAGGTGGTAAACGCGGTGGCTCCCGAGCACCTGCAGATCGCCACGGTTGATCCGCTGGAGACCCTCGGCCTCGTGGCGAACGCGGGAGAGATCCTCCTCGGGCAGAACACCCCGTTCTCCCTGGCGAACTACTGCATCGGGGCGAACGCCGTGATTCCCACGGGGGGAAGGGCGAGGACGTTCTCGCCCCTGTCAGTGCGCGACTTCATCAAGTTTTCATCGATTGCATACCTGACAGGCCGCGGGTATAGTTCACTGAAGGATACAGCCATCGTCCTCGCGGACTACGAGGGTTTCGCCGCACACGCCAAGGCGCTGCGGGAAAGGAGAAGGGATGGGTCCGAAAAAGTCTAAGAGAGTCGCGAAGAAACAGGTTCGGGCGAGGGTCGCGAAAGCGCCCGCGCGCAAGTCCCTCGCCTGGGTGGTGACCGCCGACATGGGCCTCGGCCACCAGAGGGCGGCCTACCCCCTGCGCGACATCGCTGAGGGCGGGATTATGACCCTCGGAAAGGCGGAGAACACTCCCCCGTCCGAGCACAAGCTGTGGGAGAGGCTGCGCAGGAGCTACGAGTTTCTCTCGCGCACCAAGAGCTGGCCGCTCATCGGCAATGCCGTCTTCGGCATGCTGGACAAGCTGCAGAACATCCCCCGCTTCTACCCCATCCGCGACATGTCCAGTCCCTCCTTCCAGGTCGGCTGGCTGAAAGGCCTCATCGAGAAGGGCATGTGCGCGAGCATGCTCGAGAAGCTCAAGGAAAAGCCCCTGCCCCTGGTCACCACGTTCTACACGCCCTCGATCGCCGCCGACCTCGCCGGCTACTCGCGGGTGTACTCCGTCATCTGCGATGCGGAGATCAACAGGGTGTGGGTCGCAGAGGACCCCAAGAAGAGCAAAATCGTGTACCTGGTCCCCTGCGGCCGGGCCGTGCGCAGGCTGAACCAGTACGGCATCCCCAACGAGCGGATCTGGCTCACCGGCTTCCCGATCCCCGTCGAGCTTCTGGGCGACAGGAACCTCAGCGTGCTGAAATGGGACTTCGGCCAGAGGCTGCACTACCTCGACCCCGACGAGCGCTTCTGGCCTCTGCACGGGAGGAACGTCGAGCATTTCCTCGGCAAGGAGAACTGCCGCTTCGCCCGCGAGAGGGTGCTGACGATCACTTTCGGCGTCGGGGGAGCGGGCGCTCAGACCGATATTGCCTATGCCATCGCGAAGAGCCTGCGCGACAAGCTCGTGAAAGGCGAGGTCGCCCTGAACATCCTCGGGGGCGTCAGGCCCGAGGTGCTGGAGTTCCTCGAGAGCATGAAGAAAGAGCTGAAATGCCCCGGCATCCGCATCGTCTGGGGCGCCACCCTAGAGGAGTATTTCGACAGGTTCACCCAGTGCATGCGCACGACCGACATTCTCTGGACCAAGCCCAGCGAGCTGTCCTTCTACTGCGGCCTGGGGATCCCGATCATCATGGCGCCGCACATCGGCAGCCAGGAGGACTACAACCAGGCCTGGCTGCAGGAAATCCAGGCCGGCGTCCCCCAGCAGGATCCGCAGTACACCGACCAGTGGCTGCTCGACCTCGTCAGGGCGGGACGCCTGGCCGACTCCGCGTGGGACGGATTCCTCAAGGCGCGCAAGTACGGCACGTACAAGATCCACGAGATCCTGCAGACCGGCACAATGGAGAGGGAGACTTCGGTCCTCCGCAGATGACCCCAGTTCTCCGCGCTCCCGCGGACGTCTTCGCCTGGATCGAATCCTTCACGAACCTCGAACGCGGGGGCACTCCCTTCGACGGGAGGAGCTACCACCTGGACAGGATGCGCCGCCTGCTCGCTCTGTTTGGCGATCCCCAGCGCGCATGCCCGCTCATCCACGTGGCCGGCACCAAGGGGAAGGGCTCGACGAGCGCCCTGCTCGCTTCCGCGCTGCGGGCCTCGGGACGAAGGACCGGCCTGTACACTTCTCCCCACGTCTCCTCGCCGTTCGAGAGGATCGGTCTCGCCGGCGAACCCGACCGGCCGGAAGCCCTCGTGCGGATCGCGACAGCGGTTCGCGAGATCGTCGACGCGCTGCCCGAGGAGGCGCCGGGAGGGTTCCCCCCCACCACCTTCGAGCTGTACACCCTGCTCGCCTTCCTGTACTTCCGGGAGGCGGGGTGCGACATCGCCGTGGTGGAGGCCGGCATCGGCGGCAGGCTGGACGCGACGAACGTGATCGAGCCCGAGGCGTCGGTGATCACGCCGCTCGACCTGGAGCACACGGACGTTTTGGGAGAAACGATCGGGCAGATCGCCTCCGAGAAGGCGGGGATCATCAAGGGCGGCGTGCCCGCTTTCATCGGTCTGCAGCCCCCGCTTGTCGCGGAGGTGTTCAAGGAGGCGGGCCGCGAGAGGGGGGCGGAAGTCACGTTCCTCATCGAGGAGATGGGGAATCACGAGGTGGAGCTGTCCCGCGAGGGCACATCCCTCCACCTGGAGCTGCGGGACGGCCCGCCCGTCGATTTCCGCCTTTCCCTCCTTGGCGAGTTCCAGGCGGAAAACGCGGCACTCGCGTACCTCGCGCTCCGGCGCGTGCATCCCGAGATCACACTCGAGCAGTACCAGGCCGGCTTTCTGGCCGCCCGGCTTCCCGGCAGGATGGAGCTTGCGCGCAGGAAGCCTCCCCTCATCCTGGACGGCGCGCACACCCCGCTCGCGGTGAGCAGGCTCCTGGAGTCGTTCCGCGACATCTTCCTGAGCCCTGCGCGGCCGCGGGGAGCGGTCCTGCTGTTCGGCTCGGTGGCGGGCAAGAACCCCCTCGCCATGGCCGAGATCCTCGCCCCCTGCTTCGAATCGATCGTGATCTCAACCCCCGGCAGATTCAAGCCGAGCGATCCCGAGGAGGTGTGCGCGATCTTTCGAGGCATCAACCCCCGGACCGTGCTCAGGAGGCATCCGATGGCCGCCCTTCGCTGGGCCCAGGAGCGATCCGCGAATGCTCTGCCGATCCTCGTGACAGGCTCCTTCTACATGGTCGCGGAGATCAGGAGGATCCTGTGAGATCGTTCCTCGACGGCAGGCTGATCGTGGAGACGGGCGACATCACAAGGGCGCGGGTCGATGCGATCGTGAACGCGGCCAATTCCTCCCTGCTGGGAGGCGGGGGGGTGGACGGGGCGATCCACAGGGCGGGCGGACCGGCCATCCTGGCGGAGTGCAGGAGGATCCGCGCCGATCAGTACCCAGGCGGGCTCCCGCCCGGCAAGGCCGTGGAGACGGGGCCTGGCAACCTTCCCTGCCGGTACGTGATCCACACAGTCGGGCCGGTGTGGCACGGAGGGTCGCGAGGGGAGCCCGGCCTCCTCGCGGGCTGCTACAGGGAGAGCCTCGCCCTGGCTGAAAGGCTGGGGCTCGAAAGTATTGCTTTCCCCGCCATCTCTACCGGTGTCTACGGCTACCCCCGGCACCTCGCGGCGAAAGTGGCATGGGAGACGATCTGCGGGCGCATCGCGGGCTCCGCACTCCCCTCCATCATCCATCTGGTGTTCTTCTCGGCCGACGACGCCCTGGTCTTCCTCGAGTCCGTGGGAAAGGCCTGATGCCCGACGCGCCGCTCCGCGCCGCCTCCTCGTCGCTGAACTGGCGAGAGCTCGACCTCATCCTCGGAGAGCTCGACCTGGCCGGCTGCTTGGTCCAGGAGATCCACCAGCCCACCCGCGACGCCCTGGCCCTTGCCCTCTTTCGCGCCGGCTCGCATTTCTCCATCCTGCTCTCCCTCTCACCCCGATTTCCGCGCCTGCACATCCTGACCAGAAAGATGCCGAATCCGGCGAAGCCATTCCGGTTCGCCGCCTTCATGCGCGCGCACGTGAAGGGAGGGAGGATCGAATCCGCTCAGCAGGTGGCCGGCGAGAGGATCGTGCGCATCGAGGTCCGTCGCGCGGGAGAGCAGCGGATCCTCTGGGCCCGCCTTTGGGGCGCCGCCGCGAATGCGATCGTCACCGACGGCGAGGGGACGATCCTCGACTGCTTCTACCGCAGGCCCGCGAAAGGGGAAGTCTCGGGGGGGAGATTCGATCCCGCGGCAGCGGTCGCCGGCTCCCGGCCGAAGAAGGAGTATGCGATCCGGGAGCTGCCCGGCGAGGGCTCGTTCAACCAGAAGATCGAGGCGCAGTTCGCGGAGATGGAGTCGGGCGGAGATCGCGAGCGCCTCGCGGCCCAGGCGGACGCGAATCTCGCCATGCGAGAGAACAAGGTGCTCGCGACGCTGAAAGACCTCGAGGCGAGGCTCGGAGAGTATTCCCGGCCCGAGCGTTTCAAGGAGCTGGGCGACCTGATCACGAGCAACCTTCACCGTGTCGTCCGCGGAGGGGGGGTGCTGGAGGTTGAGGATTTCTTCCACGGCGACGCTCCACTCGCCATCGAGCTCGATCCCGCCCTCACCCCCGCGCAGAACGCCGAGAGGTATTACGAGCGCTCCCGCAAGGCACGGCTGGGACGGAAGAAGGTCGAAGAGGAGATCGCGAGCCTCCACCTCATGCTTCAGCGCATCGGCGACCAGCGGGCAGCGCTCGCGCGGGAGCCGGACAGCCAGACCCTCGGAGCGCTGGCGAGAAAGGCGGCTGAGCCGCGCAGGCCGCTCGCCACGCCCGACATGCCGGGGCTCGTGTTCTGGTCGGGAGGCTTCAAGTGCATCGTGGGCCGCACCGGCTCCGAGAACGACGAGCTTCTGCGCCGCAGGGTGCGGGGGAACGACTGGTGGTTCCACGCGCGCGACTGGCCCGGCGCCTACGTTTTCGTCAAGGCGCAGCCGGGCAAGAGCCTGCCCCTGGAAACCATGCTCGACGCGGGGAACCTCGCCGTGCATTTCAGCAAGGGAAAGAGCTCGGGCGGCGGCGACGTGTACTACACCCAGGTCAAGTACCTTCGCAGGGCCAAGGGCGCAAAAATGGGCACCGTGCTTCCGACCCAGGAGAAGAACCTCTCGATACGCCTCGAGCCTGAGAGGATCGAGAGGCTCAAGGAAGGCTCGGAGGATCGGGGCTGAGCGGCGCTCTCACGTCCTGATCGCGTACGCGAGCGACTTGTACAGCAGCTTCGCCACGGCGAACTCGGCCATGTGCAGCCCCGGCCGGGGGGCGAGCTCCACGCAGTCCATCGCGACGATGCGCGAGGCTTCCGCAACGGTTTTCATGATGTCCAGCGCCCCGCGCCAGGAAAGGCCTCCCGGCTCGGGGGTGCCCGTGGCCGGCACGACCGCGGGGTCCAGGCCGTCCACATCGAGGGTGAGGTACACGCTGCGTCCCTTCACCAGCCCCGCGAGCTCGCGCAGGAAATCCCCGCGATCGGTTTCCGCGATGCTCGCGGCCGTGAAAACGTTCACGCGGCCGCGATTGGCGCGAATGAAGTCGGCCTCCTCGCGCGAGAAGGAGCGGATGCCGAGCTGAACGGCTTCGCCCGGGTTCTCGTCGAGGATCCTCCGCATGGCGCAGGCGTGGCTGAATCGTTCCCCCTCGTAGGTGTCGCGCAGGTCGGCGTGAGCGTCGATCTGCACGATCGTGAGCGGGTCGGGGAGCGCTCTGCGCACCCCGCGCACGATCCCGGCGGAAATGCCGTGCTCGCCGCCGAGAGCGAGGAGGAACTTGCCCCCCTTCACGATGGGCGCGACGGCCCGGGCGATCCGTTCCGTCATCGCCTCTCCCGCGGGCAGGTCGCACGGCAGGGCGGGCAGAGTGTGGATGCCCCATAGGAGAGCGGGCTCGCCCTCGAGCTCCTCATCGTACAGCTCGACCTGGCGCGAGGCGGCGATGATCGCGGCAGGGCCCTCGCGCGTGCCTGATTCATAGCTCACCGTGGCTTCGAAGGGGATTGGGAGGACGACCACGCGAGCCGTCCGCGGATCCTGGTTCTCCTCGGGCAGACCGAGGAAGCCTTCGGAGTGCTCCTGTGCGGGCATCTACCCCTTCTGCTTCTTGCGGAAATCCGACGCGAGGGTCTCGAGCATCGACGCCCTGTGGTCGTACAGCCGGCGCAGCGGACGGGGCTTCCGCCGGGCGAGCGCATAGGCTGCCATGATCGGCAGCGCGATCGTCGTGTCGGTGTAGCAGACCACCGTGTCGGGGAGCTGGGCGGGGTCGACCTTGCCCCAGGTGACGGCCTCCTGAGAGGTGGCCCCCGAGAGGCCTCCGGTGTCCACCCGGGCGTCCGTGACCTGGATGAAGTAGTCGTGGCCTTTCTCCGCCAGGCCGTAGATTTCCTGGATCTGGGGCTCGGTCTGCAGGGCGAAGTTCTTTGGGCTGCCGCCGCCGAGGATCAGAACGCCGCTCCTGCCGCCGGCCTTTTTCGCCCCATAGACGATGGCGGCCGTCTCGTTCACATCGAGCTCGGGATCGAACCCGACCTCGCGGCCCTGGAGGCGCAGGGCTGCGATGCCCATCCCGAGGCTGGAATCGCCGGGGCTCGAGGTGTACACAGGGACGCCGGCCTCGTAGGCCGCCCCGAGCAGGGAACGGCCTGCCGGTCCCGCGCCACGGGCCGCGAGGCATTTCTCCCGCTCGAGGACGTACTTGCCCAGCCGATAGTGCAGCTCGGCGGTGCTCATTCGTTTCTGGAACTCCGGCGCCTTCAGCACCTCGGCGATGAACGCGTCGGTCTTGAAGAGCACCTCCTGGTCGAAGACGATGTCGTAGATGCGGATGATCCCGTCGCGCCGAAGCGCGACATCATCCGCCTGAGGGGGAATGCCGAACAGGGAGAAGCCCAAGGACCTGTGCAGGTCGTGGTAGACGTTCGCTCCCGTGGACACGATCCAGTCGACGAATCCCGCCTCCACCAGCGGCACGAATACGGCGGAGCCCATGCCCGTCGGGGTGAGCGCGCCGCTCACCGTGAGCCCCACCGTGACGTCGGGGGCGAGCATCTTGTCCGTGTAGATGTGGCAGGCCTCGCGCAGGCGGGCGGCATTGTAGGAGAGGAAGAAATCGTCGACCAGCTCGACCACCCCGATGCCCGCGGCGATCGGGCGGGGGTCGAGCCTGCGCCCCTGCATTACAGCAGCACCGCCGCCGAGACGACAGTGGTCCAGGTGCCGCCCGAGGCGCCCTCGGCGGTCTGGGTGGCGCTCGTGCTGTCGACGATATGGCCGCCCATGCGGTACTGCTCGCGGCGCTCGTTGTAGTCCTTGTCCAGGTCAAAGGGGACGCCGATCAGGGTGGCGAGCATGGAGGCAGCCAGGTCCTCGGCGTAGTCGCCGGCCTCCTTCTCGGTCTGGCCGTAGGTGTGGTGCTCGGAGAGGTACCCGTACATCTTGAGGTCGGAGGGGATCGCGATGCCGATCGACGCCGCGATGCGCCGGCCGGGCTCGTTGGTGGCCATTTCGGCGAGAACGACGAAGGTCACCTCGCCCGCTTCGAGAGCAGCGAGGCCCTCATCGGGGCTCACGATCTTGCAGCCGGGCGGAAAAATGGAGGATACGCGCACGATGTTGAGGTGCGCGATGCCCGCGTTCCGCAGGGCCATCTCGAAGCTGTTCAGCTTCTCCTTGTTGATCCCGACCCCGCGGGTCAGGAACAGTTTCCGGGGGACGAATCTCACTTCCGCTTCTCCTCTCCAGCCCAACACAACGATAGGGAGAATCGGGGCGAGCGTCAAGGCCAGCCTCCGCGTCGACGACGCGCCGGCGATCGCTATTGAAATCGGGCAGGCAATCCGCGATACTTTTCTGTATGGACGTCTCTTCGGTCAGGGCGAGGGCGAGGCCCCCCATCGTCGATGGGCTGTTCTACCCCGCCGAAAAGGGACCTCTCACCGCTATGGTGGAGGACCTGCTCAGCCGCTCGCAGACCGCACGGGGTGCCGCCTTCGCAATCGTCTCTCCTCACGCCGGATACGGCTACGCGGGAAAGGTGATGGCATCGGCCTACCGCGCCCTCGGCCTGCGTCCCGTGCGCACCGCCATCCTGATCGGCCCCGTGCACAGGGACCCTGTCGAAGGACTGTTCCTGCCCGAGTCCCGCGTGTTCACCACGCCCCTCGGCGAGGTCCCCGTCGACAGGGAGGCCGTCGAGACGCTGCTCGCGAGCGATCCTCTTTTCACGGCAGACGACGTCCCCCACCTCGAGGAGCACTGTCTGGAGGTCCAGCTCCCGTTCCTCGTCCATCTTTTCCCCCACGCGGCGATCGTCCCGATCCTCATGGGCAGCCAGGGCGCGGCCGCGGTGAACGCGCTCGCGAACGCCCTTCGGTCGACTTTCGCCGATTCCCGTGACTCCATTGCGGTCATCGCGACGGCCAACATGGCTTCCTACATGACCGGCCGAGACGTGGAGTCGGAGAATGGCGCCCTCGAGGAGCTGATCGTGGGCCGCGACTGGCGCGGGATCATCTCGGCGCGCGACAACGGGAAGATCAGCGCATGCGGCGCGGGCGCCATCGCTGCGGCGCTTTCCCTCGCGGGAGAAAACAGCCGAGTAGAGCTTCTCGACAGGGCCAGCTCTCGCGGCAGGGACGAGGAGCCGGACCGGGCGGTCCACTACGCGGCGGTGGGGGTATGGGATGGATCTCTCGCTCACTGAGCTGGACAAGAAGGTCCTGATCGAGACCGCGCGCGCCGCCATCGCGGCGCGGCTCGCGTTCCAGGCCCCGCGCTATCCCGAGCCTACCGACGCCCTTCGCGCCCCCTGCGGCGCGTTCGTCACCCTGAAGAAGGGAGGCGCCCTCCGCGGCTGCATCGGCCATATCGCGGCTTCCCGGCCGCTGTTCGAGACGGTGAGGGAGGTCGCCGTGTCCAGCGCATTCGAGGATCCGCGTTTCCCCCCCCTCGGCAAGGAGGAGTGGGACGCGACGACGATCGAGATCTCCGTGCTCTCCCCCTTCGAGAAAATCACGGATGCGGGGCGCATCAGGGTTGGGACGCACGGTATCATGATCCGCAAGGGGCACCGCTCGGGGCTGCTGCTCCCTCAGGTGGCGACGGAACAGGGGTGGGACAGGGACACGTTCCTCACCCACGCATGCCAGAAGGCCGGACTTCCCGCGGACGCGTGGACATCGCCCGAAACATCGATCGAGATTTTCAGCGCCATCGTATTCCACGAAGAACAGTAGAGGTGCTTCCGCATGACAGAGATCGTCGAGCAGGGGGTGCGGCATCTCGCGCTCCCCGTGGGGACTGTGGGAAAAAGCGGTTCCCTCGGGCGCATTTTCGCGCTGAAGGGGTCGCCTGGCTGGCTCGTCGACGACACTGTCCGTGAATGGCGGTTCGAGGGGGTCACGCAGAGCGGGACGGACATCCTCCTGTACGGACCGTTCGTGCCGGGACGGCCTCTGGACAGCATCCTGGATCTCCCCCTTGCGGACGCGCTCGCCTACCTGTCACGACTCGCGGGATCCCTCGCGCTCCTGAAGGAGAAAGCGGTCCCCCTGTTCAGCCTCCAGACCGATTCGGTCCTGTTCACCGATGACGGCGGAACTCTCTTCCTGCCTCCTGGGCTCTTCCGTGAGGTACGCGGCCGGCGGACCTACGAGACGAACAGGGACGCCTACGAGGCGATCAATCACCCCGATCTGAAAGGAGAGGCCCTCGTCTCCTTCTCGATCGCCGCCCTGCTGTACCGGGTCATCGCGAAGCGATTCCCCTTCACGGGGACCTCCGCCGAGGAGATCCACGAGCAGGCGCGTCGGTTCGAGCTCCCCGCCCCCGACCGGCTCGTGCCCGAGCTCATCCCCGAAGTCTCCTCTCTCGTCATGGCCGGCCTTGGCAGGGTGAAACGAGTCCCTGTGACGCTCCAGGAATGGGCGGCGGCGCTCTCCGGCCTGCGGGGGCGGGAGCTGTACCGGACCATCTCGGCCGACGAGAAGGAGAGGGTGCTTCGCGAGACCGGAGCGCTTCGGGAGGGATCTGAAAAGAGGTTCCAGCGGAGCGTGTTCTGGCGGAAAAACTGGAAGCTCATCGCGATCGTCGCGGCTGTCGTCATCGCCGTGGGTATCGGCCTGGGCAGCATCTTCTCGAACGTCCTCGCGCCCCGGCTCACGAAGGGATACGCTCCGCGGAAGGTCGTGGAGACGTTCTACCTTGCGATGAACTCGCTCAACAACAGCCTGATGGAAGCCTGCGTCGTGAACAGGGCCGGGCGGGCGGAGATCGGCGAGGCGACGAACCTCTACGTCATTTCGCGAGTCACAATGGCTTACGAGGGAAAGGCGAACATCGTGCCCGCCGACGAGTGGGACAGGAACGGCAGGCCGACGATGGATGGCGCCCTCGCCGTCTACGGCGTGACCAACCTCTCCATCGCGGAGGAGGCGGCCGAGCCCTCCCCAGTGTTCCGAGTCGACTACGAGAAGTGGGCGCCCGCAAGCGGCTCAGACGACGGAGTCGGCTCAGACGACGGAGCGAGCCCGGACGACGGAGCGAGCCCGGACGGCTTTCCGACGGGCCCCCGGTTCAAAGGCTGGAAGAACTCCGACAGGGTATCGCTCCGGCGGGACAAGGGTGACTGGGTGATCTTCAGCATCGAGAGAATCTCATCCGACCCCATCGATCTCCCGACATAAGCCCCGGCACTTTTCGGCGCCTCCCGCGCTTGAACATTGTTTCCTTTTCCCTGCGCTCCCGGCGTGGTATACTTGGAGCACAGCCATGAAGAAGTACCTGGGCGATATACTTCTGGAAAAGGGATACATCAACCAGCAGGAGCTCACCCGCGCCCTCGAGTACCAGATGCGGAAGGTGCTCGGGGAGGAGCGGCCCGAGAACTGGGCCACCAGCTTTCTGCTCGAGGTGGCTCGAAAGAAGTACAACAATCGCAGCGAGTTCTACCTTGGAAAGATCCTCACGGAGCTGAAGCTCCTGCCCGAAACGAAGGTTCAGGAAGCCCTCGAGATCCAGCGGACGAGCACCCTCGAGAGGCCGAGGGGCAAGCTGGAAGCCCTGAACCAAGTCATCGCCCGGATGAACGACTCGTACAACCTCATCGACCTGCTCAACCAGATACTCGTCCTGGCCGCCGAGCTCGTCGAGGCGGAGGTCGCGAGCCTCATCATCCACGATCATGCGCGGGACACCCTCACCATCCTCATGCCGACCGGACCCACCGCGGAGGCGGTCCGCGACCTAGAAATCCCAACCAACCAGGGCGTCGTGGGGTGGGTCTACGAGAACGGGCAGTCGGTCATCTCCAATGACACCACCTCCGACTCGCGCTTCTTCCCCGGTATCGACCAGACCACCGGCTTTTCGAGCAGGCAGATCCTCTGCGTTCCCCTCACCGTGAAGGACAAGCGGCTGGGCGCTCTGGAGGTCGTGAACAAGCTGCCGAACGCGTCGGGAGAGGGATCGGCGAGGGCTCCGGCATTCTCGGCCGAGGACCAGTTCCTTCTGGAGATGTTCAGCACGCAGGCAGCGATCGCGATCGAGAACACGCGACTCGCACTGGCGCTCTCACGGCTCGAGGAGGAGCTGCCGCTGCAGAAAAGGACCGCCGCCGATGCGGAAAGGGTTCGCGTCGCATCGCGGCTATCGGAGTCCTTCCTCGCGGAATTGAGGAAATCCTTCGTTCCCCTCCAGGGATACTCCTCGCGCATGCGGGAGTCGCCCACGGGGGAAAAGGTCGAAAAGTATGGCGCCTACATCGAGAAGGAGATGGCCCGCCTCGTGACGCGCGCCGAGGACATTGTGGAGTTCCTGAGGGACGATTGTCCTCTCGACCGCGAGAGGGTGAGCCTGCGGGAGCTCTTTGCGGAGCTCGAGTCGCGCACCTGGGTGGATTGCCGGTTGTCCGGAGTCTCCTTCGAGTCGGCGATCGAGGGGAAGGTCGAGCTCGAGGTGGACCGCGAGCGGCTGCTGCGAAGCCTCGAGAGCCTGTTCCGCAACAGCCGCGAGGCCATGACGGACGGGGGAGCCTTCTCGATCGCCGCCCGGATCGCGGCCGCCGACGAGGTCACGATCACGGTCACGGACTCAGGCCCGGGCATCGGCTGCGATCCGGTGGAGGCAGTCTTCGAGCCGTTCGCCGCCGTGGGCAAGCGGGCTTCGGCGGGCCTGGGTCTCGCGATTGCCAGGCGCGTCATCGAGGCTCACGGGGGCACCATTCGGGCCGAAAAGAAAAACGGCTCCCGAGGAGCTGTCTTCACGATCACCCTTCCGCTTCAGTAGGCCCATCCCAGACCGAGCATGAACGCGAGGTGACTCTCCGACGCAAGCCCCAGGGCGGACCTCTCCAGAGACGCCGCCCGCGGCGAGCCCTCAGGCGCCCGCCGCGCGGAATCGCTCGATCTCGCCGCGGCGGGGCATGGACGTCTGCGCCCCCTTGCGGGTCGTTGAGATCGCCGCGGCGGCCGAGGCCCTCGCGAGAGCCTCTTTCGGATCGCGGCCCTCGGCAAGGGAGGAAGCGAACACGCCGCAGAAGCAGTCACCCGCTCCGACGGTGTCGACGGCTTCAACGCGGAACGCGGGCTGACGAAAGACGCCTGGAGCCCCCGCCCCGCTCACCCAGAGGGAGCCGTGGCGCCCCAGCGTCACAATGAGGTTCCGCACGCCCCACGCGAGGGGTAGACGCGCGAGTGACTCGGCCTCTTCTTCAGCGGTCGGCTCGCCCGCGTGCGCCCGCCCCTCCTCCGCCCATTCCTTCGTGAGGGCGAGCAGCTCGTTTCTGTTGCACACGAGATAGTCGACTGCCGCCAGGGTTGCGGGCTTCGGCCGGGCGCCGATCGTCGGAGCGATGTTCCAAATCACGAGGTGGCCGGCCTCGTGAGCCTTCACGATGAGCGCCTCGGTCGCCTCGCGGGGCACCTCGTTCTGGAACATCGACACCCAGCGTTCTCCTTTCGGGGGCCGGTTGACCTCGACGCCCTCAGCGCTGAACTTCATATTTGCCCCTGGTGCGACGGCCATGGTGTTCTCCCCTTCTGCGTCCACCATGACCTGGACGATGCCCGAATGGATGCCTGCCGCAACGCGGACCCCCCGCGTGGAGACGCCTGTCGCCGCCAGGCTCGCGACCCTCTCCCTCCCGACAGCGTCATCGCCCACGCAGCCGAACAGCTCAACCGCAACAGCGCGGTTTTCGACCGCAGCCGCGCCCGCGAGGGCGGCGGCCACCGCCTGGTTGGCGCCCTTGCCGCCGGGGTAGGATGCAAAGGCGCCGCCCGAGACGGTTTCTCCCGGCAGGGGAAGCTTCGCGACGTACACGACCAGGTCGGTGTTGATGCTCCCATAGACGAAGACGCGCCCGCTCACCATGGGCCGATAGTACGGGCGCACCTGCGCACTGTCAACGCGGTCGGTTTCTTGAACACCGGCATCCCCTTCTGCTATGATGCGCGGCACATGAAAGCGATCGAGCTCAGCAAGGCTTTCGACCCGAAAAGCTACGAGGACAGGATCTACAGCGGTTGGATCGAGAAGCGCCTGTTCGCGCCGCGGGACGGGGCGAAGGGAAAGACCTTCGTCATCGTCATCCCGCCCCCCAACGTGACGGGGGTCCTCCACATGGGCCACGGCCTGAACAACTCTCTTCAAGATATCGAGGTCCGATACCACCGCATGCTCGGCGAGGACACGCTCTGGGTGCCCGGCTGCGACCACGCGGGCATCGCGACCCAGCACGTCGTGGAGAAGCAGCTGAAGAAGCGCGGCACCAGCAGGCGCGAGATCGGGCGGGAGAAGTTCGTCGAGGAGGCCTGGAGGGTCACCCGCGAGCACCACGACATCATCGTGAAGCAGCTGCAGAAGCTCGGCTCTTCCTGCGACTGGGAGCGGGAGCGGTTCACCCTCGACGAGGGGCTCTCCCGCGCGGTGCGTGAGGTGTTCGTGTCGCTGTACGAGAAGGGGCTGGTGTACCGCGGCAACTACCTCGTCAACTGGTGCCCCTCCTGCCGCACCGCCATCTCGGACGACGAGGTGGAGCATGAGGAGGCGCGGGGGAAGATGTACTACTACTCCTACCCCCTTGCCGACGGATCGGGGACGATCCCCATTGCGACGACCCGGCCCGAGTCGATGCTGGGCGACGCGGCGGTCGCCGTGCACCCCGAGGACGAGAGGTACGCGCACCTTGTCGGCACGATGGTCGCGCTTCCCCTTGCGGGCAGGACGATCCCCGTCATCGCCGACCCCCTGATCGACAGGAGCTTCGGCACCGGCGCCGTGAAGGTCACTCCCGCCCACGACAGCGTGGACAACGAGATCGGCCGCAGGCACGGCCTCCCGCTCATCAATATCCTGACCCCCGACGGGAAGCTGAACGAGAACGTGCCCGCGGCATACCGGGGGCTCACGGTCGCCAAGGCGCGCGCCAAGGTGGTGGAGGACATCGTGGCCGCGGGGCTCTTCATCAAGGAAGAGCCGCACACCCATCAGATCGGCCACTGCTACCGCTGCCGCACGGTGATCGAGCCGTTCCTCTCCGACCAGTGGTTCGTGCGGATGAAGCCGCTCGCCGAGGGAGCCCTGCGGGTTTGGGAGGAAGGGAAGATCCGGTTCTTCCCCCAGAGGTGGGAGAACACGTACGCGAACTGGATGCGGAACATCCGCGACTGGTGCATCTCGCGCCAGCTCTGGTGGGGTCACAGGATCCCGGTCTGGTACTGTCGGAAGTGCTCGGCCATGACCGTGTCCCGCGAGGACCCCACGGCCTGCTCACAATGCGGGGACCCGGACATCGAGCAGGACCCCGATGTCCTGGACACCTGGTTTTCCTCGGCCCTCTGGCCCTTCTCCACCCTCGGCTGGCCGGACAAGACCCCCGACCTCGACTATTTCTACCCGACGTCCGTCCTCGTCACCGCCTACGACAT
>CAYGXO010000016.1:0-99062 GCA_964353885.1 uncultured Spirochaetaceae bacterium | reverse complement strand
ATAGAGGTAAAGACCACGGCCACACCTACCCCCGACATGGCCGCGCCGATGCTGAAGCTGGCGAAAGCGTGGAAGGGCAGCGATCATCCGCGCGGAAGCCTGTCGATGGTCCTGGTGCACCAAAGCCGGAAGTCCGGCGCGATTTCGCGGGCGCTTGCTCCCGGAGTGCAGGCGATGCCCTGGACAGAGTTTCTCTCCGAGAAGTGAGTGATAGAACCATCGATTCCTGGGCGACGGGAGGCCTGTCCCGCGGGGCGCGCAGGACGGTACCGATGCGTAGCACGATACCGGGGTTGAGGAGAGGATAAGCTCAGCGCGCTCGGATGGAGTCCCCACGGCGTCCCACAGGCTCGCGTTCTGTTTGAAATAGGGAATGTAGGAAGTATGATACAGGACCTTGCCTCCAGAGCGGTCGTGGCATACTCCCAATAGGGGGGGAGAAACCATGGTTCGGAGAATCTTGTCGTTACATCCAAAGACATCAGAGAATCTTGCTCGGTTAAAGAAAGAAGCTGAGGAACTCCTTCAAGGACTTTAGCCGATTCCTTGGTTCTCGCCAAAATCAGTCGCACGGTATCGGCCTGCCAGATGCCGTAGTTCTTTGGGGGCCCAGGCTCACGGCGCTGACCATTCCGCCGCGGCAAGAACGAAGAGGCCTAGTGACATCGACGGTCTTCTGAAGTCCCTTCTAGCCCCAATCGTCGGCAGGGAGGGAGGAGGCTGCGGTCCTCGCGCCGCCGCCGAAAGCCGCGGTGCTCGACGCCACGCCCGCTTGCGCCTCGGAAGAGTCACCATGGAGGTCCTCCCAGTGTGAGTTGACAATTTTTACCTTCTAAGTAAAAATTGTCGCCATGCAGTACCCGAGAAGATCCACTGGAAGAGTGACCGAGCTCGCCCGGTTCTTCCCGGCGGTCGTGCTCACGGGGGCACGGCAGTCGGGGAAGACGACACTGTTGAGGAATGCGTTCGCCGAACACCGCTATGTTTCTCTCGACCTGCCGAGCGTTGCCGAGCAGGCGGAGCGCAATCCCGCCCAATTCCTCGCCGAGAATCTCGCCCCGCTCATTGTCGATGAGGTCCAGTATGCTCCCGGGCTGTTCAGGCATGTGAAGGCTGCCATCGACCGAGATCGGCATTCCATGGGTCGTTTCATCTTGACCGGCAGCCAGCATTTCACGCTCATGAAGGGCGTCTCCGAGAGCCTCGCCGGTCGATGTGGGATCGTCGATCTCGAGAACCTGTCTCACGAGGAGATCAGCGCGGTCATCGGCTCCCAGGACACCAGGAAGAAACTGCTTTCCCTGATGGTTCGCGGGCAGTTCCCCGAGCTCTGGCGCGTGCGCACCCTCCCCCGATGGGAGTTCTACTCTGCCTATCTGGCGACCTACCTCGAGCGCGATGTGCGCCAGATCCTGAATGTGACGAGCCTCAGGGATTTCGAGCGATTTCTTCGCGTGGTGGCCGCGCGGTCCGGGGCGATGCTCAACAAGAGCGATATCGCGCGCGACGTGGGAGTATCGATCAAAGCCGTCGGCGACTGGCTGAGCGTGCTCCAGGCGTCAGGCCAGATCGTCATGCTCGAGCCATGGTTTTCAAGAATCGGCAAGCGGATGGTAAAAACGCCGAAGGTCTACCTCCGCGACAGCGGGCTGCTCTGCTTTCTGCTCAATATCGACGAGGAGTCCCTTGCGAAATCCCCTTCCCTGGGTGCCGTATGGGAGACCTTTCTGTTTGCCGAGATGCGAAAGCTCAACGCCGTTCTGGCTGCGCCGGTCAACATGTGGTACTACCGGGATCAGCGCGCCAGGGAGATCGATTTCGTGCTCGAGCGCGGAGGGCGGCTGTCCTTCGTCGAATGCAAATGGCAGGAGCATCCCAGCCGTGACGACGCGCGCCACCTCCTGGCAGTGCACGCTGACCTGCTCCATTCCAGCTCGTCGCGGCGGCCGGGCGATCACTACGTGATCGGCACTCCCGCGGCAAGCTACTCGATCGCGCCGGGTATCGCCGCCGGAGCGCTACGCGATCTGCCTCGCGTTCTTGCCATGTGAGCTGTGCCTGGCCCCCTGAGGATCGAAAGGGCATGTACGCAAGCGGGCAGGATCATCAGCTTGCCGAAAAAGGCGAGGGTCTCAATCTCGAAGCGAGGGGAGTGTCGCGGGATCGCTAAAGATCGAGGAAAAGTAATTTAATCTGTGATGAGAGAAACGACCTCGTCCTTCCTCAGCCGTTTGTGTGATGCGACTGCCTTGAGAATGGCATTCAAGGTCCCCAGCCGAAGGCTCTTGTGATCAGGGATCGCGATTCTCTGATGAGTCGGATCGTCGGTTTCCAGCACGATATGACTCCCCCTCTCGTGCACGATGCTATAGCCAAGACTTTTCACAAGGCTCGCTGCGACCTCACGACCGCTCAGGTCGCGGGGAATCTTCATGCCACGGTCAGCACTTCATCGCGGACGAGATGGAGTCGAATGCGCGTCGGCGGGGTCGTATCGAAGAAGAAAGCTGTCACCGCTTCGGCGACATTCCTTCGGAGTTCCTCCCAGGTGCTGGCCTCGGTGATGATGTTCTCACTAAGGCATTCTGCGACAAATCCGCCGTCGTGCTCTTGAAGGACCTCGAAAACGAGCTCGTTCTCCCGGGTTTCCATATTCACTCATTGTACTTGTCCATCGCCCAATGTGCAAGGCAATCACGCAGGTCCACGTGGTGGTCTTGCGACTGACGAACATGCACCCCGCCCCATTGATCACGCACCGTCTCCCGCTTAGAATCCCCCCATGCAAACTCGATCCGCCCGCGTTCCCACCGGCCGCAAGTTCCGTGACATGCTCTCGCATCTGAAATACACGGATGTCAAGAAGCTCCTGGGCCCCTCCTGCGACAGGCTCCTTCGCGAAGGAGGTCTCTTCCAAATCGATCTTGAATCACAGGTCACGCTGGACGCCAGACGCCTGACCCTCGACCTGGGCAAGAGCAGGGCGACCATCCGATTATCGGAGGAGCGCTCTGGGCGAATCGAGGCTTCCTGCACGACCTGCGCCGCGGTCTGCGAGCACATCGGGGCGGCCTTCTCCCTGGTTCTCGAAGAGAAGCTCGCCCTGGGGCTCTCGGCCCCTCCACCCGATGATGTTCCCCTGGAAACCCTCACCGAGGAGCAGCTCGTTGAGCGGGCTCTTGCGGACCGGAGCGAAAGAGCGCGGAAAGAGAAAATGTCCCTCTCCTCCCTGAACGGCGAGGGGATGTGGAGCGACTACGCGGTCACAAGCTCCGTGTCCGGAAAAACCTACCGGGTCGCGCTTCGAGGATGGGAGAGGGGTGAGTCGTACTGCTCCTGCCCCGATTTCAGGACGAACACCCTGGGCACCTGCAAGCATCTCATCTTCGCCCTCAGTGCGGTGAAACGGCGCTTTCCGAAGAGCGAGCGGAAGAAGAGCTATCGCCGCACGCGCATCAGCCTCCACGTCCGCTACGGCGAGACCGCCGAGCTGCGGCTGGCGCTCCCCGAGAAGCTGGAGGCGCGGGCGCGGGCGGTCGCCTCGCCGCTTGCAGGCTCGGCCGTGACGGACATGGCGGACCTGCTGTCGCGGATTCAGCGGCTCGAGCGCCTCGGTCATCCCGTCCACATCTACCCCGACGCCGAGGAGATGGTGAACGGGCTCCTCTTGAAAAAGCGGCTGGACACATTGGTGGAGGCGATCCGCCGCGACCCCGCTGCCCATCCCCTGCGAAAGTCGCTTCTACATGTCGAGCTCCTCCCCTACCAGATCGACGGCATCGCCTTTGCCGTGGGCGCGGCCAGGGCGATCATCGCGGACGACATGGGCCTGGGCAAGACCATGCAGGGCATCGGGATCGCGGAGCTTCTCGCCCGGGAGGTGGGGATCTCTCGCGTGCTCGTGGTCTGCCCCGCGTCGGTCAAGTCGCAGTGGGCCGGGGAGATCGAGCGGGCTGCCGGCAGGACCGCCCGGCTGGTCGCGGGCAGCGCGCGCGAGCGCGCCGAGATGTATCAAGGCGACGCGTTCTTTACGGTGTGCAACTACGAGCAGGTGCTGCGAGACCTCCCCTCCGTCGAGAGGGCGCGCTGGGACCTCATCATCCTGGACGAGGGACAGAGGATCAAGAACTGGCAGGCGAAGACCTCGCGCGTCATCAAGGGTCTCGCCTCGCCTTTCGCCCTCGTGCTCTCGGGCACTCCTCTTGAGAACAGGCTTGATGAGCTGTACTCGGTGGTCCAGTTCATCAATGCCCGGCAGCTGGGACCCGCGTTCCGCTTCTTCCACAGGCATCGGGTCGTCGACGAGAAGGGCCGCGTGTTGGGCTACAAGAACCTCGACGAGCTGCGCCGTGACCTGGGTCCCATTCTCCTGCGTAGAACGCGCGCCATGGTGCTGAGGCAGCTGCCGCCTCGCAGCACCGAGATCCTGCGCATCGCCCCGACCGCCCAGCAGGCCGACATCCACGACGGCCACAAGAGGACGGTGATGACCATCCTGGCCAAGCGGTACATCAGCGAGATGGACCTGCTCAGGCTGCAGAAAGCGCTGCTCATGTGCCGCATGGCCGCGGACAGCACCTTCCTCGTGGACAAGGAGCCGCCGGGGCACTCGACGAAGCTCGTCGAGCTCGACTCGCTGCTGGAAAGGCTCGCCGCCGAGCAGGGCAGGAAGATCATTCTTTTCTCCGAATGGACCACGATGCTCGACCTCATCGAGCCGCTCGTCCAGAAGCGCGATATCGAGTTCGTCAGGTTGGACGGCTCGGTGCCGCAGGCAAAGAGGCAGGCGCTGGTCAATCGATTCCAGCGCGATCCTCGGTGCGCGCTCTTCATGGCGACGAATGCCGGCGCCATGGGCCTGAACCTGCAGGCCGCCGACACGGTGGTCAACGTCGACCTGCCATGGAACCCCGCGGTGCTCGAGCAGAGGATCGCCCGCGCGCACAGGATGGGCCAGAAGCGGCCGGTGCACGTGTACATCCTCGTGACCGAGGGAACGATCGAGGAAGGCATGCTCTCGACTCTCTCGGCAAAGCAGACCCTCGCCCTCGCGGCCCTCGACCCGGACTCCACCGTGAAGGAAGTCTCGCTGACGGGAAGCATCGACGAGCTGAAGCGCAGGCTGGAGGTCCTCATCGGCGAGAAGCCTGCCGCGCCAATCGACGAGAGCAGGGCGACCCAGGTTCGCGCGGAGGCGAAAGCCCGCAAGGAGACGGTTGCGCGGGCGGGAGGAGAGATGCTGGGCGCCGCGTTCCGGTTCATCGGGGAGCTGCTGGGAGAGGCGGGCGGCGCTGCTTCGGCGCCGGGCGGCGAGGCTATCGACCAGCCCGGCAGCCAGATGCGCGAGCGGATGAAGGGGCTTCTCTCCGAATGCATGGAGCGAGCCGAGGACGGCGGATGGCGGATGAGCGTGAAGTTCGCCGATGCAGCCGCGCTCGATTCGCTGGCGGACGTCCTGGCCCGGCTCGCCACGCGCGCATGAATGGGCTACCATAGCCGCGCATGAGCGAGGCGTTCGGCGAGTTCCAGCAGCTCCTGAAGCAAAAGCGATACAGAGACGCGGCGGGCCTGGCGGAGAAGGAATGCCAGAAAAGCTCCTCCCCGGACCCGTTCTGGTTGACGCAGCAGGCCGTCGCCCTGGTCAGGGCGGGGGAGCCCGAGAGGGCCCTGTCCGCCGCCAATCAGGCCCTTGCGGCAGACCCGTCGAACCCCTATGCCATCATGGTTGCCGCTGACTCCCTCCTGGGGCTCGGCAAAGTGGAGGATTCCCTCGCGCACTACCGCGAAGCTCTCGCCTTCGGCAAGGTCGCCGCGCGGGCTCGAAAGGGAGCCCTCGATTGCCTGTCGCGGCTTTCGCGCTGGGAGGAGGAGCTGTCGCTGCTTGCTGAATGGGCGCTGCCCGAAAAAGAGAGCGCTCCCTGGAAGGTGAGGGCGCTCGCTGGGCTGGGCAGGCGCGAGGAGGCGATCGCCGAGTGCAGACGATGGCTCGAGCGCGCACCCGATCATCCGCCGGCACTGTGGGCGCTCACCGAGCTCGAGGTCGACCGGGATGGCCTTGCGCCGGTGATCGAGCGGATGGAGCGCGCCCTGCGCATCCCCTCGCTCCCGCCCGTGTACCGGGAGATCTACGCTTCCCTATGCCGAAAGGCGGGACGGCCCGAGGCGGCTCTGAAGGAGTACGAAAAGCTGGAAGCCCAGGGCGCAGGCCTGCATGTGCAGAAAAGACAGGCGTTTCTTCTGGCGAAATCCGGCCGGGAGAGTGAAGCGCTGCCGCTGCTGGAGGAGCTGCTCCGCGCCGAGCCCGCGGACGTGTACCTGCATTCGAGCTACGCGGCGGCGTGCAAGCGGATGGGCGAGACGGAACGTGCGATCAACTTCTACACCACCCTCCTGGGCCTGCATCCCGAGGCGAAGGGCCTGTACGGCCGCATCAGGACCCTGCGGCGAAAGATGGAGAGTCCATCGTGAGCATGGGCGAGACGTCTTTGAAGATCGGCGACCTCATCGATGTCCCGCCCGTGCGGACGGTGATCCGGCTCGAGGAGGGCCGCTCGAGCGCCGGGGAGATCGCCGCGAGCTTCGTGTTCACGCCGGAGGCGGCCGCGCATTTCTCCGTGCTCGCCGAAGCCCTCATCAGCGGGCGCGGCCAGGGGTATTTCCTGCAGGGCGATTTCGGTTCGGGGAAGTCCCACTTCCTCGCGGCGCTGTACGCGTGGCTGGCCGGCGGCGAGGCGCGCGATCCGCTGGACCAGAGGCACGCGGGGTTGAAGCGCCTGGATGAGAGTGGCAAACGGTTCCTGCCCGTCGATATCTCGCTGGTGAACTTCAGGGCTGCGACCACGTTCGAATCCATCGTCATCGACGCGGTCCGCGCGGCGCTTCCGGGACAAGGCACCGACGCGGAGGCCCCCGAGATGCAGCAGCGGCTGGGGGCGTTCACGCGTCTCCTCGACCGGGTGAAGGAAGCGGGGTTCGACGGCCTTTTCCTCCTGATCGACGAGCTGTCGGAGTTCTTCCGATCCAAGGCGTCCCCGCAGGCGCTGAACGAGGATGCGCGCACCCTGCAGCTGCTTGGCGAGCTGGCCACCCGGCAGCCCCTCTGGATCGTCGCGGCCGTGCAGGAGTCGATCGAAGCCACGGGCGACGTCTCGCAGGCCATCCTCAGGAAGATCAAGGACAGATTCCCCGTCAGGCTCGGTCTGAGCACGGTGCACGTCCGCTCCCTCATCGGCGGGAGGCTCGTCAGGCGCAAGCCAGGCGCCGATGAGGAGATCGCGCGAATCTATCAGCACTACAAGAGCCAGTATGCGACCTTCTCCGCTGCGTTCGACGACTTCCGCGCCTGCTACCCCGTGCACCCGGCGACCCTCTCCCTGCTCGAGGGGCTGGGGGACCTGTTCTCGCAGCATCGCGGCATCGTGGACTTCGTCTACTCCCGTATCGCGGGAGACTCGGCGCGCGGCATTCCCGGGATCCTCTCGAGGCCGGCCGCCGAGCTGCTGGGCCCCGACAGCATTTACGATCACTTCGCCGTCCGGCTGGCCGAGTTCTCCGCCTTCCACGCCTACCCCCGCCGCATCGTGCCCCACCTGGACGAGGTGATCGGGACGGCTCTTGAATCCGAGGAGGACCGCGCCCTGGCGCGCAGGCTCGTGCGGATGCTCGTGCTGTACAAGGTGCACCCCACGGCGCGCGCTCCGACGGTTTCCCAGCTTGCCGAGCTCGCAGCCTGCAGCATCGCTGCTGCTCAGCCCTCGCTGAACGCCCGCTATGTGGCGGAGGCGATCCTCGATCCCGTGGTGCGGGGAAGCCGCTTCCTGTCCAGGACCCTCCCCTCCTCCGGGGACCCGCTTCAGGCCGTGTATGCGATCGCCATCGAGGAGGACCCGGGGAAGCTGCTCGACGCGCGGGTGAGGAGCGCCGAGGCGGAGATCCCGCGGGACGATGCGCGGCTGCTCATCTGGCCACTCGAGCAGATGAACGAATCGGAGTCGTGGCCGGGGGCGGCCGTGTGGGAAGAGGGGGCGCGGCGCGGCGTGTCGTGGAGCTCGAGCGCGCGCTCCGCCCTGGCCCGCTTCCTGCACGGGGAGCAGGAAGGAGCGTTCGCCGACAGGCTCGCCTACGATATCGCGGAGAAAAGATATGACTTCGCCCTCGTGCTCGCCGTGGGTGACCAGTCCCTCGAATGCCCTCACGCGGCGCTGTGGCGGATCTCGTTGCCGAAGGACAGCCGGCCCCTGCGCGAGTACCTTGCTCTGCGGATGGTCGCATCGAGGACGAGCGACACGAATCCGGCCGACATCCCCTTTCTCCCCATGCTGAAGGAGCGGACTGCCCGGGCAGCTCCCGCGGCGATCCAGGCCGCCCTCGAGGCTCTGTACGCGGGGGAGTTCTCCGATGCCAGCATCCGCGTCGATCCGTCAGTCCGCCAGGTCAAGCGCTTCGACAGGCTGCTGGAGATCGCGGGCGAGAAGCTCCTGGAAGCGCGCTATCCCCGGTTCAGAGAGGTCGCCCCCCGCAAGATCCTTCCCTCGCCCCGATTGTACCAGCAGGTGCTCGAGGGGTTCGTCGTGCCGGGGACGCTTCCGCTTGCAGAAGCGCGCTCCCGGGCGCTCTCGGCTCTCATCGACGGGCTTGCCACGCCTCTGGGCCTGGTGGAGATCAAGCGCAGCGCGTACGTTTTTTCTCCCGACGCTTCGGGCTATCCCCTGATCCCCCACCTGCTGTCGCTCTTAAGCCCTTCCGGGCCGACCCCCGTTTCGCGGGTGTTCGAGGGGCTCGAGGCGAGCCCCTTCGGCCTTCCCCACGACACGGCCGTGTTCCTCGTCACGGCGCTGGTCGTGGGCGGACTTCTCGGGGCGCGCAAGAGCGGGCGATCGATTCCGCTGGACTACCTGACCTTGATGAGCGTCGAGAAAGCCGACGAGATCACGCTGGGTGAGCTCATCGCCGAGGCCGATCGGGAGACCCTCGTGCGCGAGTGCGCCTTCCTGCCCTCCGTCGCGGGTGTGGAATCCTTCGGCCTTCGCCAGCAGCGAGAGGCGTGGAAGGAAGTGATCAAGTTCCGCGACACGGCTCTCCGCCTGGCCGAAGGGGTCAGGGACAGCCTCGCCCGGATGGCCGAGTTCTCCTCGTTCAAGGCGTTCGGCCTGGCGAATCTCGAACGGACCCTCACGGCGATCGCGACCCTCGCGGGATCGATCAAGGTCTCCTACCAGGCGAAGGAGGGCCTGGAGTCGTTCCTGCGCGCATGGCGGGGAACGGGGCTCACGAGCGCCGAGGTGCTCTCGCTCGGAAAGCTGTCGAGGTTCCTGGCCGAGAAGGCCGAACAGTTCATCTTCATCACGCACTACCTTCGCCATCCCGCCGTCGAGAGGGCCGCGTCGCGAGAGGGGCGGATCGCGGAGCTTCGGGCCACCGCCCTGGCTCTGCTGGAATCCCCCGAGGCCGGCGTGGTGAGCGACGGAGGCGAGCATCTCTCGGCCGTCTTCGCTCAGATCCGCGAGGCCTACGGCGCGCTGTACGCGCGCGAGCACGCGGCTCACTATCAGGCGCGTCAACCCCCGGCCCTGTCGCGCTCCGCACAGAGAGCGCTGGAGGTCCTGCGCCTGCTGTCCGCCATCGATGCCCTGGACCGGCCGGCAGGCCTGGAGGCGTTTCTCAGCGAGCTTTCCGAGGGTGAACGGGCACAGTGCAAGAGAAGGCTCTCGGAGGAGCTTCTGCGCTCGCCGTTGTGCGGATGCGGATTCGCCCTGGGCGACTCCCCCGCGCCCGCTCGCTCGGAGAGCCCGCAAGAGGCGATCGACCGCTTCCTTCTCTCCTACTGCGAGATCCTCGGAAGCCCTCGGGTCGTTGAATCGCTTGCCGCGCGCGCCTTCGCCCTACAAGATGTCAAGGCATCTTCCGCCGAGCGGCTGAAGCGCCTGGCGGAGATTCTCCGGCGCGGCGCGGTGAGCCCCGCCGAGCTTGCGGGGGCAATCGACGAGGGGACCGCATCCGAGCTGGGCCGCGCCCTTTCGGGGAGGATCCCCATCAGATCGCGAAGCCTGACGGAGCTGAATGCGAAGCTCTCGGGCCGCAGGCTTCCTGCCCGAACGATCCTCGCGCTGGTCACGGAGTGGCTGTCGGAGGCATCCGAGGACGCGCTCATCGCCGTTGAACCGGATCGGGCGGCCGGCGGGGCCGCGGGCGGGGCCGCAGGCGGGGCCGCAGGCGCAGCAGCAGGTCCCAGCGTCTCGTCGTTCTGGCCGCTTTTCCATGGCGATCTTTTCACTCGCCCGCCCTCGCATCCGTCCTCGCCTGGCGCGTCCCCTGCCGACGAGATCGCCCGGTGGGAGAGCGCGCTGGAGGAGGCATTTCCCTCCATGCGCCTGCGGGAAGCGTTTCTGGCAGCGGATCAAGAGGACCTCTACCGCTTCGTTCGAGAGGAGAAGCTGCACACCGCGGCGATTCGCGCCGCGTGGCTCATCTTCGCGGAACGGATGCTCGCCGGACGCGCGCTTCCCTCCGATTTCGCTCCGACGTCCCTGCACGCGCACCCCGATCGGGCGCTCCGAATCGCGGGACTGCTGAAGTCACTCGCGCGCGCCGAAAGCCTCCTGGGCATGCCCTATCCCGAGAGGCTCTCCGTCCGCCTCCCCTTCGAGGAGCTGCTCTTCGATCCGTGGACCACGGAGGAGCTCGCGGCCGCGCTTCAGAAGGCCCTCGACAAGGTCGCGCTCGCGGCCGATTCCTGGATCGCCGGCATTGCGCCGGTCCAGCCGATCGAGCTGTCCGACCGGCCGGTCGTGCTCATCGCCGATGGAGTCCCGGCCGATGTGTGGATGCAGGTCAGCGGCAAAGGGTGGACCGAAGGAGAGCTCGCCGACTGCGAGATGAGCTGGGCGCGCCTGGAAACCGTCCCCCGCACGCAGGAATCCATCGCCTCTCTGCTCGCTCTCACGGGAGACCCGCAGGAGCAGCTTTGGCTGCGCGACATGCCCCTGCTGACCCTCAAGGGTACGGAGGAGATATCGCTCAAGGAGCGGCTGCTCCCCCTCGCCGAAGGAAAGCCCGTGATCGCCCGACTCACGTTCTTCGATCAGGCCGCGCACGCGCGAAAGCTCCGTCTTTCCGAGATGGCCTCGGTCCTCGGGGAGATCGTGGGCCGCGATCTGCCCGCTGTGCTGCGGGAGTGCAGTCGCCAGAAGCGCCCCCTCATCCTGACCACCGACCACGGGCTTTCACTCTCCCGGGAGGGGCTGTCCCATGGACGCGGCGGCGCCTACGAGCGGCTCATCTTCAGAGCGCGCTGGGTCTGAGGGCTGTCACCGCCGCATGCTTTCCAGCGCCTCAACATCGACCCCCTGCCATTTTTTCATGCCCGCATCGGCAGTCACAAGGGTAGCGTTATGGCGCAAGGCAAGGGCGGCGAAGAAAGCGTCGGGCGCCTCGTTCCCTTGCGCCCCGGCAACAAGGCAGAGGTGCTTGAATATGCCGAATGTCACCGCGTCGAACTCAGCGAAGACTGCCGCGGGATGGGCTTCGAGCCAGTCGATGAAGGCCCAAGCCTCGCGCCAGTCGGAGGGCTCCATGAAGATGCGGGGGTTCGTGACAAGGCGAAGGAAGGAGGATGCGGCGGACGGACAGAAGAGGAATGGCTCTCTCGCCTCAAGCTCTTCGACCAGAAGGGGACGAACGCGCCCGTGGAGGGGACTGTCGGCGCGAAAGGCGGAGACCCAGAGGTTGACGTCCCAGAGCCTCACCGATGCGCCCCCCTGGCATCCTCCGTCGCCCCGAGCTGATCCCATGCAACGCCCGGGCATAATCCTCCCGCCGCCTTGGAAACCGGCAGGGTGCCCCGTGCCGAGCCCCGCTCGAGCCGGACCTTGAGGCCCTGGACGATCAGGTCTGTCAGCGTGGTGTCCTCCGCTAAAGCCCTTCGCTTGGCCTCTCGGACGAGAGGATCTGGTAGGTTGAGTGTCGTCTTCATACATACATGCTGACATTTTTACAGATATACATCAAGAAGCAAATGGCTTCCGTTTTCTTCCGGAGCCCTTGTGCGACCGGCGCGGCACTTGATTTTGCTCAAGACTATGAGTAAAATTACTCAATATGTTAAGTAAAGTCGATGAGGCGTTCAGGCGGCCCCAAGCAGCAATTCTTGAACGCCGCCTGTCGGAACCGCGCCGTTTCATGCAGGTCGTGGCCGGCCCACGCCAGGTGGGGAAGACGACGCTTGTGCGGCAGGTCATGGAGCGGTACGAGCGGCCGGCACGTTATGCAAGCGCCGATGAGCCCACCCTGCGCGACTCGGCATGGATTGTCCAGCAATGGGACGCGGCTCGTTTGAAAGCAGGGACGACCGATGCCTTGCTTGTTCTCGACGAAATCCAGCAGGTCCAAGCCTGGTCCGAAACGGTCAAACGGCTTTGGGATGAGGACACGCGCGCCCGGATCCCGCTCAAGGTGGTCCTGCTCGGTTCGGCGCCGCTTTTGATCCAGCGTGGGTTGTCGGACAGCCTGGCCGGACGATTCGAGATCCTGCAGCTCGGCCACTGGTCGGCCGGGGAAATGCGGGAGGCTTTCGGCTGGCCGGTGGAGCGGAGCATTTTTTACGGAGGCTATCCCGGCGCGGCGGCGCTGGCGGACGACCACGAGCGCTGGACGCACTACGTGCACGATGCGCTCATTGAAACGACACTCTCCCGCGACGTGTTGCTGCTCACCCGGGTGGACAAACCGGCTTTGTTGCGCCGCCTGTTCGACCTGGGATGTCGCTATTCGGGGCAGATACTCTCGTACAACAAAATGCTCGGCCACCTGCATGATGCGGGGAATACCACCACGCTTGCGCATTACCTCGATCTGCTGGCGTCGGCCGGAATGGTATGCGGGCTTCCGAAGTTCTCGGGCGAGGCAGCGCGCAGCCGGGCATCGAGCCCCAAGCTGCAGGTGCTCGACAATGCGCTGATGACGGCGCTTTCCGGCTCTCCCTATGAAGCAGCGCGGGCTGACCGCGAATATTGGGGGCGGTTGGTCGAATCGGCAGTCGGGGCGTATCTCGCAAACGCCGCCGCGGCCGGCCTCTGCGAATTGTTCTATTGGCGTGACGGGAACCGCGAAGTCGATTTCGTGCTGCGCTTCCAGCGCGAGCTGACCGGCATCGGGGTAAAGAGCAGTCGGCTGACCGGCAGTCTGCCGGGTATGGAGGCATTTGCATCCGCTTTCAAACCGAAGCGCTGCCTTCTGGTAGGGGGCGATGGGATTCCTGTTGATGAGTTTCTGACGACGCCGTTGGAATCCTGGTTGAGAATGCCTGACGGAACGAAAATCGGTAAGAAAAAGCCGGCCGCGTCGACCAAGCCGGCGGCCAGCCCGATGCCCACGGCGCCATGAACCCCGAAGAGGAGCTTCGCGCGCTGGGTCTGAGCGAGGCTCAGGCGGCCTGGATGCGAAGGCGCTACCGGGAGAAGACCCTTGCAGTCGCGCAAGAGGATCCCTACCGGTTGGCGCGTGAGGTCCCCGGCGTCGGCTTCAAGACCGCCGACGACATCGCCGCCCGCCTGGGCCTTGCGCCGGATTCGCCGGGGCGAATCCGCGCGGGGATCGTCTACTGCCTTCGAGAGCGCGCGGAGGAGGGCGATGTTTGTCTTCCGTACCACCGTCTCGTCCAGGAAGCCCAGGCGCTGCTGCAGACGGACAGGCGCGTCGTGTCGGCCGCCCTTCAAGCTCTGCATGGCAAGGGCGAGCTTGTCGTCGAGAGCCCGCCCCCCGGCGTGCAGCGGGACAGCTCCGTCTATCTTCCCGAATACCGCGCGGCAGAGGCGGGCGCTGCCGAAGGCCTTCTCCGCATATCCCGCGCTGAGGCCGTGCATCGGGAGGTCAACGACGGGGCGGAGATCGACGCTGAGATCGCTCGCGCCCAGGCCGCACTCGGCATCGATCTGGCTGCCGGTCAGGTCGAGGGCCTGCGCGCCGCCCTGAGCCGCGGGCTCACGGTGATCACGGGAGGGCCGGGCACGGGGAAGACCACGGTGTTGAAGTGCCTCCTCGCGATCTGCGAGCGGCGGCGGCTTCGGGTCGAGCTGGCCGCGCCTACGGGCCGGGCAGCGCGCAGGATGAGCGAGGCAACCGGCGGCCAGGCGAAGACCATTCACCGGATGCTCGAGTTTACGCCAGGCCCAGGAGGCTTTCGCAAGAACAGGTCCGACCCGCTTGCATGCGACCTCTGCGTTGTCGATGAGGCTTCCATGGTGGATACGCTGCTCATGCACCACCTCCTGCAAGCCCTGCCGCCGCGGTGCGCGCTGCTGCTTGTGGGCGACGCCGATCAGCTGCCCTCCGTGGGCGCGGGCCAGGTGCTGCGCGACATCATCGCATCGGGCGCCGCGGCCGTCGTGCAGCTCACCGACGCCTTCCGCCAGGCGCGGGAGAGCGACATCGTCGCGGCCGCGCACCGCATCCTCCAGGGCCTCCTTCCGGAGGAGCAGCGGTCCCGCGGGCAGGGAGAGTTCCTCCTCATCGAGGAGGCGGACCCTGTCAGGGCCGTGCGGACCGTGGTCGAGCTGGTCCGCGAAAGGATCCCCCGGCGCCTATCGGTCGACCCGGTGGACGGCATCCAGGTCCTTGCCCCGATGCACAAGGGCGCGGCCGGCGCGACAAGCCTCAACGAGGCGCTCCAGGCCGCGCTCAATCCCGCAGGCGCGCCCCTGGCGCATCCCGATCGGAAGTCCGGCCCATCGGCAAGGACTCTCAGGATCGGGGACAAGGTGATGCAGAAGAGGAACAACTACGACAAGGGCGTTTTCAACGGCGACGTAGGAAAGATCACGGGCGGTGCGGGCGCATCCCGAGATGACGGCATGATCGCCGTCTCCTTCGACGGGGAGGAGATCCTCTACGATCCCGATGAGATGGACCAGCTCTCACTCGCCTATGCGCTTTCAGTGCACAAGTCCCAGGGCTCCGAGTATCCGTCGGTGGTGCTCACACTCCTCGGCGAGCATGCGGCGATGCTGCAGCGTAACCTGCTCTACACAGCTGTCACGCGCGCCCGCAAACTCGTCGTCATCGTCGGCTCGCGTGCCGCGCTGCAGACCGCGGTCAGGCGGACGGACTCCCGCGGCCGCTGCACGGGCCTCGCCGAAAGATTGAAAGCGGGGGGGGCGAATATCCTGTGACACATCTTCCACGACCATTTTCCCATCTTGTGCTGATTGTCACGTGCGCTCTTTAGCGCTCACGTGCTGGAGGAAGGCCAGGCTGCGCGCGAGAAGCAGCTCGCCGTGAAGTCTCACCGGGACCTGCCGGCGGTGAGGCACGGCTTCCAGCTCCTCCTCAGCGAGAAAGAAAAGGCGTTTCGGCGGAGCAAGCTCGCGGCCAACGGGGTGCGGGATGTGACCGCGGGCTTCAAGCTCATCCGCATCAGCCTCATCGATGATCCACGCCTCCGCGGCGTCCACAAGGATTCGCCGGAAGCGATGCCACACCCCATTGCTGGTGTTGCGCCAGCAAATCGGCGACGAGCATGCGGTGGAGAGTCGGATCCGGCATGGATAGCCTGGGCTCCAGAAGCGACAGCGTGCTGAGACCAGAGCGTGCCGTGTAGCGGAGTGCGGGTTCCAGAAATTCTGCCCACCCCAAGGAGGGGCAGAATGGAGGCACAGCATCAGCGCATTGGAGACCCAGGGGGAGGGTCGCAGTCACATGCGACAGTAGGCCGGGATGGTCGTGCTGTACTAAATCCGTTTTTCTCAGACCATGGGGCTTCCGCACCGGAGGTTACATGATCCCACAGCTTACTCGTTATAAGATCTTTTAAGATCCAAGTCCTGCTTCAAGCGGGCCACTCCCAGACTGAGACTTCCCGTTTGGCCAAGGTCTCACGGAGGACGGTTCGGAGAGTCGCTGAGGAGCCCGTCATCGAATGCTTCGATGACGAGGAGGAGCGAGCTCGTCGCAAGATCGGGCGCCCCAGCACCGGCGCGCGTGCCATGCGCATCCCAACCTGTGAAGTTCACTTCGAGGAGACATGCCTCCGTGGGCAGCCATACCGAGGGCTCTTCTGCGGAACACGCCAGCCCTCGCGCCTCAAGGAGCCGCAATTTGAAGGCAGCATGACGATCGATCGGAACCGCGATATCGACGTCCTGGGAGACAACAAGATCTCTCTCCCGATGGAGTCGAATGCGCGCCGGCGGGGTCGCATCGAAGAAAAAGGCTGACACCGCTTCCGCAGCACAGCGGGCAGCTCCCGGCCCAGGATCCGCTCATTGAGCGATATCTCCTCCGTGCCTTTGAGGGTCAGCAGGGGTATGTCCCGCAGCCACAGCTGCTCCTGGCCATGGCGATTTGCATTGTCGTGGGAACCCTTTGTTGCTCCGCAGGATCAACCGCGCAGCGAAGCGACGTCGGCTGAAACGCTTGGTTGGGTTGATAGTTCGGCTATCTGGGTGGCTTCGGCATGCAGCCTCAAACCGAGCGCGTCAATGACCTTCAGGATTGTATCGAAACCAGGGCTACGCTCCCCGGAGAGCGCCTTGTAAAGACTTTCCCGAGAAAGACCTGTATCACGCGCCACCTGAGACATGCCCTTGGCCCGGGCGATAGTGCCTAAGGCCTTGGCTATAAACGCCGCATCTCCATGGGCTTCCTCCATGCAAGCTTCCAGAAAAGCGGCCATTTCTACAGGCGAGCGAAGGTGCTCGGCGACATCGTAACGGGTAGTGGCGGTTTTGGCCATGATGCGCTCCTATAGGTATTTCGCGAGACGTATGGCTGTCTTGATATCCCTGGCTTGGGTGCGCTTGTCGCCACCAGCCAAAAGAATCACAAGTTCACGCCTGCGCAGTAGATAATACACCCGGTAGCCGGGTCCGTAATCAATCCGCAACTCCGAAATGCCTTCACCCACTGGCTTCACATCACCCGGATTGCCATCGGCCAAGCGTTCGATCCTGGCCAGAATGCGGGACCGCGTTTGGATGTCGGATAAACCATCGAGCCACTTGGCGAAGATTTCGGTCTTACGCACCTCCATCACGTCTTGATTGTATCCTGTTGGCTACGCACCGGTCAACTCCTGGTCTTCCCCGTGCCCATCCCTGGCGAGTGAAAGACCGTTGATACGATGTTACGGGGCGCTGATTCTCACGTGCTGGAGGAAGGCCAGGCTGCGCGCGAGAAGCAGCTCGCCGTGAAGTCTCACCGGGACCTGCCGGCGGTGAGGCACGGCTTCCAGCTCCTCCTCGGCAAGAAAGAAAAGGCGTTTCGGCGGAGCAAGCTCGCGGCCAACGGGGTGCGGGATGTGACCGCGGGCTTCAAGCTCATCCGCGTCAGCCTCATCGATGATCCACGCCTCCGCAGCATCCACAAGGACCCGCCGGAAGCGATGCCACACCCCTTTGCTGGTGCTGCGCTGCCGATACTCCCAGGCCCGGATGAGCGAGCGTTCGTGCACGCATCGGGCGCGCTCATGGAGCTTCTCATTCACTGATTCGACCCCATTTTCTCGAGCCGCGCCAGCAAATCGGCGACGAGTATGCGGTGGAGAGTCGGATCCGGCATGGACAGCCTGGGCTCCAGAAGCGACAGCGTGCTGAGACCAGAGCGCACCGTGTAGCGGAGCTCGGGCGACAATCCCTGGTACGTGGCCTCGATCTCCGTGAGATCTTGTGCTTCGGAAACGAGCAAAAGAGCCAACGCAACCAGGAGGTCGCGGTCGCCTTTCTCACCGCTGCGGTCTGTCAGGAGTTTCTCAATTATGAGGCCTGCCGGACGTGGCAAGGGAATGGAAAGGTTTTCTATTTTGAGCGTTTTTTCCCGGCCGAAGAAATGAGAGCTGACCGAACACGAGAAGCGGGAGCTCATCATCCTCGAACACATAAGTTTCACCGGCGCGCGTGCCACGCGCATCCCAACCTATAAAGTTCACTTCGAGGAGACCTGCTTCCGTGGGCAGCCATACCGAAGACTCTTCTGCGGAACGCGCCAGCCCTCGCACCTCATGGAGCCGAATTTTGACGGCAGCATGACGATCGATCGGAACCGCGATATCGACGTCCTGGGAGACAACAAGGCTGGATCGTGCGTCGGGTTCGAGCAGGTTCGGGACTTGCGAACCCGCAACCAGAACTCCGGGCTGCTCGAGGATCGGCGCAACACCCGCTACATCTCAGGGGCGGAGGAATTGAGCACCGGTGCAGGGAACCTAGTCCGACAGCTATCGATTTGAGGTCAGGTGTCTGCTATCACGGAGCGTGGATGAAGACCGTAGCGCTCTCATTCTGGTGAAGGTCCCACTCCTTGACATTGTTACCCGGCAAAACCAACGTCGCTGTGTTCGGGCTGACCGAGCCTTCATTCAAGGCCAGGACAGTCAATGTGTTCATCCCTGATTTCAGTGACAGGTTCACAACAGACCCTGGAGGACCAACTAGATTCAGATCTGAGACAACAACCTGCCGGTTTAGGGATATTTTGACCCTGTCGCCATCAACCGTCGCGTGGTCATATGCAGTAGCAGCTATATTTCTGCTAGTCACTTCTATTGCACCGAGGTAGTCGTAAACTTCTGTTTCCTTAGTGTCGGGGTTATAGGCAGCGTATCCGCTTATGACCGATTTTACTCCATCATTCATTGCAGTCACGAATGGCTCCTCAGCTGCAGACAATCCTTCCCGTGCCCACGTTTCCGCGACCCAATAAGCGATCCCCATACCCGTAACTGTGACGATGATAACAGGTATGGTAACCCAAGATGAGGCAATAACAAGTACACCCGCAGTTACAGCTCCAAACCAGAGCCCTGCCGCGGAGATCAGCTTTCCTACGTTGGCCTTCCCTGCAATGGCATCCCCACTCAGCTGGAGAGGGCTAACCAAGTTAGCAGTTTTGCCGCTGTCTGAGACAACGCTTCCCAACGCAAGTATCATCGATATCAGGAGGACAGCTTCGTGTGGTTTGAAAGCTGTATTTCCCGAAATAGCTGTACGAGAGCCAAAAATATGGTCCAATCCTGTATCGCTGTAATCGCTACTGTTCTTGTATTTTTTGACAAGATCATTCAAGGAGTCGACGAACTCGTCCATGGAAATGGGAAGCAGGGCGGAACCTGGCACTTGTACGAAGAAGTAAGGCTCTACTACGGCCCTGTATATCGCCGCCAACGAGACGTCTCTGTCGTAGTTATCGACAAAGTAGTCCAGTTCGTGTTCGGCCGGATAGCAATCGAACTCGGCGAACGCCTCCTCGATCTCAGCTCTGGTATCCGCTTTGAAAAGAAAGCACGAGTTGAACACCAGCACTGTGCAGAGGTATAGACTTCCGACTCGAGAGAATAGAGTCCCTTTATTGATTACATGTTTCTTGCTCACTTATTGCCCCCGCTTTTCTACATGGAATACTTCTAATGGAGTATATAGAACGCTCGCCTATTCAGATCAGCGGACTTCCCAATTCTATAACTCTACTCATTTCTCCGGTGTCGTCTGGTTAATAGAACACTGGTACTATAACCGCTCCTCTGGCATTTGTCAACGTCGCGTCGCGATCTGGACACGTCGATCTGGACAAGCTCAGCCAATACTTCCGCTGTACTATCATCGCCTTCATCCTGAAGCGCACCCTTCTCAACGAACGGTTCGTCAGGAATATGCTCGGCTGGACACACAGCGGATTCCCTGGACCTCTCGATCAAGGTAGCCGCCAACTCCTCCAAGGCGCGCGAGGCCCTCACGCAGTACATTGCGCGTCCGCCTGTGTCGCTCAAGAAGACGCTTGTCGAGGAGCCCTTGGCCGACAGCAGGGGATGGCAGCCGCAGCGAGGCAGCCTTTGGGGAAGCAAAAAAAAGCCGCCGATCGTCTCCCAACCCCGCGGGAGATAATCGGCGGCTTTCCTTCGGCCTTCTTTCGGCGTTCCTTCGAGGACAAGCCCCTCCAGGGCTCCTATTCAGCGACTTACCGTATCAGCACACCCTGGCCGTGGCGCGCGGCCGCGAGCTTCAAGAACCTGCCCTGCCTGCGGTCGAACTGGAAGCCGAAGCCCACGGGCTTCTTGTTCTCGCCCGCGCTGTTGATCCACACGGCCTTCCCCGGGAAAAGGAACGTCCGCGCGCTGTCGGCCAGCCGCACTCTGAGCGCGCCCGCCGTCCCCTGCTGCAGCCCCGTGGTCACGGCCCGCACGTAGCAGCCGCCGCTGGAGAGATCGATCATCACGGCGCTCCGTTCCTGCTGGGCAACGACAAGCGAGCACGGCAGCTCGACCTTGTGCCTGAGCGAGAAGCGCTTTCGCAGCATCCTCGCGATGTCGCGCCTCTTTGCGCCCGGCAGGCCGGTGAACCGGATGCCGTACCCTTCTCCGGTCCCCCTCATAATTTCGCCCGTGCAGTCGATCCGCAGGGTGTCGCTTGCGAACGAGAGCTTCACGCGGCTGCCCATGGCCCGGCTCGTCCCCTCCTCGACGACAAAGCATCCGCCGGTGGAAAGATCGCTCACGATCCGAGGGGCGCCGTCGAGTGAAATAGTGTGGTAGATCGGGATCCGCTTGCGCTCCCTCCAGTTGCGATTGAGGACCTGGAGGTATGGGGAGCGGAAATCCTTCTGGATGATGTACGCGACAAGGGCGACAAGCGCGAGGTTGCCGGATAGGATCAGGATGTTGTGGAAGCCCGGGACCGTGCGCAGGTAGTAGGCGGGCCGCGTCGCCCACTTGTAGATGAAGTCCCCCAGGATGATGGCGCTGTGGCCGAGAAACACGTACCAGCTCAGCCTGTTCACGAAATACAGGGAGATCCCGACGATCGGGGCGGTGACGAGCCAGACCGTTGCGAGGATTCCGTACCCGGCGAACAGTCGGGAGAATATGACCGAGAAGGTGACGTTCAAGAACAGTCTCAGAAGGAGAATGTTCACGAACGGCGCCGCAATGTACACGATGATGATGACGTGGTGCAGCCACGGTCTCTTGAAGACGGTTTTCGGCTTCTTCACATCCAGAGGTCCCCTTCCGCTCTCATTTTCTCCACCGCAGGAACCAGCCCGACGGCGGCTGGGCTGTCGGGTCGAGGGACATGTGCACGTTCGACTTTTCTCCCGACGCGTTTTCCGCCGTTATCGCGAAATCGAAATCCCCGTCACCCAGCGTCGCGTACTGGACGGCAAACTCAGGCGCCGGAACCGCGGGAACCTCGCCGAGGGGAACCCAGCTCGATTCCCCATGGATGCGGAAGCTCACGATGTACTTGGCGACCTCGGAAGCAGGCGGGTCCCACGCGAGGATGATTGGGTCGGCGCTGGACTCGACCATCTGGGGATCGGCAGTCGGGGCCTTGCCCTTCAGGAATGCGGTGGGATCGTACAGCACGCACCCTGAGAGGAAGCCGACCAGCAGAAAGAAGAGAAAGAGCAGAAGAAGATGAACTTTAATTCTCATAATAATGTCCTTGCTCTCTACTCCATCCCTAAATGCTCCCCTCCCAGACGCATTATACTCTCTTCCATCAACCACGCAATCAGCGCCCCACCATCGTTTTGCCATGTCTCCTCCTCCCGCAGAAGGAGAAGCAAGAAGCGCGCCAACGTGTCAGTGGAGCCTCAGCGGCTTAATTCATTACCTCTTAAGCATTTATGGCTATCACCGAACTAAGTGAATCCCGGCCCTGCTCTTCCGATTACCATTCCGTAATGGATCGAGCACTGAAATGCACCGGCTACGATCCAGTCCCCAGTATTGTGAATGTGTAGGGGTTCTCATCCAGATCGTTGTTGACGATCGTCACCGTCGCAGTCTTCGGCCCGATGCTGTCCGGAATAAAAGTGATGGTAAAGGTGGCGCTGCCGGCAGGAGCTACTGGTGAGGTGGGCTGATCGACTACCGTGAACATCAAGACATCCGTCCCGCTGATCAAGACCTTCGGTGTGTCGTTCAGGATCAGATTTGCGCTGCCGAGGTTTTCGATGGTGAAAGCAATCTCGCCACTGGAGCTACCCACCAGGAAGCTGCCGAAGCTGAAACTGTCAACGCCCGATTCGATGTTGACGCCCTCCTGGCTCAGGTTGATCTCGGGCGTAGTTCCCGTACCAGTCAGGCTGAACGTGTAGGGGTTCTCGTCGGAGTCGTTGTTGGCGATCGAGACTGTCGCGGTCTTCGCACCCACGCTGGTTGGTTTGAAGGTGATCGCGAAGGTGCGGCTCCCAATTGGCGCAATAGGCGATGTGGGCTGCTCGTCCACCGTGAACATCTCCCAATCAGTCCCAATGATCGCGACCGTCGGCGTGCCGGTTAAGTTCAGATCAACTGTGCCCAGATTCTCGACACTGAAGGAAACCGACGACCCAACTGGGCCGAGCATCACATCTCCAAAATCGTAGCTGTCGCCCGAGTGAAGGTTGTCGGATCCGTAGCGCACGTTGATCTCGGGAGCCGTCCCCCCTACCCCCTTCACCGTGAAGGTATAGGGGTTCTCGTCCGGATCGTCGCTCGCAATGCTCACCGTCGCGGTTTTAAGGCCAGGGCTCAACGGCCAGAAAGTAATGGCAAATGTAGTTGAGCCCAAAACCGCAACAGGTGTGTCTGGCTGGGTGGTCACACTGAACATCTCCGCATCCGTCCCGCCGATCACCACCCTATCTGGGATGCCTGTCAAGTTCAGGGTTGCCTCTCCAAGGTTCTCGATCGTAAAGGTTACGGGGGAGCCCTGGGTACCCGACAAAACCGGAACAAAGTCGAAGCTGCCGGTGCCAGTGGCGATGTTCGAAATGCCCTGTTTGATGTTCATGTCGGGCACTATCCCTGTCCCACTCAGGCTGAAGGTGTACGGGTTCTCGTTCAAATCGTCGTTGGCGATGCTCACTGCCGCAGACTTCGCACCCACACTCCCGGGATTGAAGATGATCGTGAAGGTCGTGAAGCTCCCTGCCGCAACTGGCGAGCCGGGCTGCACCGTCACGTTGAACAGCCCCACATCAGCCCCGCTCAAGACCACCTTCGGAGTGTCCCCCATCGTCAGGCTTGAGCTGCCGTTGTTCTCCACCGTGAAAACCGCAGCCACTGCCCCAGTGCCCAACACCACGTTGCCATAATCGTAGCTGCCGCCAGAGACAATCGGGGTCACCCCCTGCTTCACATCAATCTCGGGTGTCACCCCTGCCCCGCTCAGGCCGAAGGTGTACGGGTTCTCATTCAAATCGTTGTTGGCGATGCTCACTGCCGCAGACTTCGCACCCACACTCCCGGGGTTAAAGGTGATCGTGAAGGTCGTGGAGCTCCCTGCCGCAACCGGCGAGGCCGGCTGCACCGTCACGTTGAACAGCCCCACATCCGCCCCGCTCAAGACCACCTTCGGAGTGCCCCCCATCGTCAGTGCCGAGCTGCCGTTGTTCTCCACCGTGAAGACTACAGCCAGACCGCCAGAGCCCATAACCACGTTGCCAAAATTGTAGCTGCCGCTGACAGAGGCGATCGGGGTCACCCCCTGCTTCACGTCAATCTCGGGTGTCACCCCAGTCCCGTTCAGAGCGAAGGTGTAAGGGTTCTCGTTCGAATCGTCGTTGGCGATGCTCACCGTCGCAGACTTCGCACCCACACTCCCGGGGTTAAAGGTGATCGTGAAGGTCGTGGAGCTCCCTGCGGCAATCGTCGAGCTGCCCGGCACACTGGCGCTGAACATCGAGGCGTCCAGCCCACTGATCGCCACCCTCGGGGAGCCGCTAAGGTTCAGCGCCAAGTTGCCAAGATTCTGCACCGTGAAGCTGATCGCTCCACTGGAGCTGCCCACCACAACGCTGCCGAAGGCGTAGCTGCCCCCCGAGGCTATGTCAGTGCCCCCCTGCTTCACGTTGATCTCGGGCCCAGTCCCCATACCCGTCAGGCCGAACGTGTAGGAGTACTCGTCAGCATCATTATTGGCGATCGTGACGGTCGCGGTCTTGGCTCCGACGCTCGTGGGATTGAATCTGATCGAGAAGTTGGTGCTGGATGAAGGGGCAACAGGCGAATTTGGTGGAACGACAACTGTGAACATCACGGCATCCAGCCCACTGATCGCCACCAGAGGGGTGCCGGTCAGGACGAGGTCTCCAGTGCCCGAGTTCTCCACCGTGAAGCTTACCGTCGAGCCTCCGGATCCGAGAATCACACTCCCGAATCCGTAGGTGCCGCTGCCCGACAGAATGTCCGCCCCGCCCTGCTTCAGGTTGATTTCCGGGATCGTCGCCCCGGTGCCAGTGAGGATGAAAGTGTAGGGGTTCTCGTTCGAATCGGTGTTCGCGATCGACACCGTTGCGCTCTTCGGCCCTGGGCTGGTGGGGCTGAAGGTGATGGTGAAGCTGGCACTACCAGAGGGAGCCACCGTGGGGCTGGACGGGGCACTGGCGCTGAACAAAACGGCATCCGGTCCGCTGATGACCACCTTCGGGCTTCCTGTCAGTAACAGGTCCCCTGTGCCCAGGTTCTCAACGGTGAAGTCCCTGATGCTCGAGGTCTCTACCAGCACGGTTCCGAACCCACAGCTGCCGCTGCCCGAAGGAATGTCAGTGGAACCCTGCTTCAGGTTGATCTCGGGGGCTGTTCCCGTGCCCGTAACGGTGAAGGTGTACGGGTTTTCATCCGTGTCGTTGTTGGGGATCGAGACGGTCGCGGTCTTAGCTCCGACGCTCGTGGGGGTGAAGCTGATGGTAAAGCTGGTTGTGCCTGATGGCGCCACAAGCGATAGGGGTTGATCGCCCACGCTGAACATCGCGGCATCCGATCCGCTGATCGTCACTGGAGTGCCATTCATGATCAGGTCAGCCGTGCCTTGGTTCTCCACCGTGAAGCTGACCGCGGTACTCGAGCTGCCCACCAGGAAACTGCCGAAGCTATAAGCGCCGCTCCCAGACGGTATGTTAGTGGTGCCCTGCTTCAGGTTGATCTCTGTGGCGGTAATTACAGTGAAGCTCCAGGTGGTGCTCCAGTCTCCCCACTGCCCGCCCTTTTTGATCCTCACCCGCCAGTAGTAGGTTCCATTATCGAGAGGCGGGAAAATGGAGAAAGAGGAGGCCACGAGTGAGTCAACGTCATGGAGAAGTGGAAGCTCCATCGCCGACGAGCTACCGATCTGGATCTGGTATCCCTCGGCACCGGCTACATCGGACCAATCAAAGTCCGGTGTGTAATCTGCGACTTCGACGCCGTTCGCGGGAACAGGGCTGCCCGGCACTCCCATGTCGAGGTGGATCGTGAAGGCCCGCGTCTCGCTCCAATCGGTGCTCCACTTCGTTCCATCGAAGGCCTTTGCTCTCCAGAAGTAGGTTGTATTGTTGTTCAGGGTGCCTGGAGGGACAGTGAATTGGCTGCTCGAAAGCGCATCGTTGTTGTAGACGATCCCCGAAGCGCAAGTAGAAACCGTGGCGATCTGTAGCCAGTACCTCTTCACGAGCTCGGGGTTGAACCGATAGGTCTCCAGTACAGGGGCAAGAGTATCGAGCACCGCATCCTGCACAGGAGCCACGAGCTCGATTTCCTCGACGTCGATGTATTGGGGAACCCCGTTGCCATCGTTGTCCTGCGACGGCTTGCCGATGTAGTTCAGTGACTTCGGATCCACTGGATTGTCGAACTCGTGCCACGGCATCGGGCACTGAACGAGGAGGGAGCAGCAGACCGCCAGGAGGACGAGGAGAAGCACCCGTTTCACTTTTTTATTCCCTCTGCGTTCCCCAGAGCGCTCATCTCCGTCTCGATCCTCTTCAGTTCCTTTTTTTCCTCACGGTTGTTCGGGCTGAGCACGAAAAACGGAATCGAGCCGCCAAGGCTCAGGACCGCTGTCCCCGCGCTCACGAGCATGAGGGTGTCCCACATGGTCACCTGCTCGCGAAAGTACGTCGCCCTCGCCGTGTCGCTCGTGGATTTGTAATCCTTGTATGCCTGATCGGACTTGTACCAGCTCGCCCCCGACAACCCCGCGGAGGCGATCCCGACGCCCATGAATGCCCACCCCCAGGCATGGGCCGCCGCTCTCTTCCTGTCGATCTCGGCGATGGTTGTTCGGAGGTTCGCGCGTAGGGATTCGAGCGCTTTCTGCCTCTGCGCGTTCTCCAGATCGGCGCTCGCAGCGTCCGCGCTCGAAACGCCCGGCGCAAGTGTTCCGAAAAGGGTCGACGCCAGCAGCCGGGCGGCCTGCGTCATCTCCGTCATCGACTCTGAGCCGGGGCTCTCCACCTTTCGGCCCTTGCCGGATTTGACGTCGATGACCGTCGCCGTAATCACACGCTTCTGTCCCGCTTCGCTGATTGTTCCCAGAACGATGGTGTCTGCTGACATCGTCCTGCCCGCCCTGATCGCACAGTCAACGTCCTCGCAGGTCAGCAGGGAGGGTTCCAAGTAGGCCAGGACTTTCTCCCTCTTGGATTGATCTATGACCTGCAGGGAACCGATCTTCATGAGGCTCTCTTCGAAGATGAGGGTGAGCGATCGCAGCTCAGACGCTGAAAGGCCGTCTCCCGTGAAGGGGAAAACGGCAATGCTCACCTTCTCCTGGGCGAATCCACTGCCAACAGCAAGGAAGCACACCAGGGTAGTCAGCAAGAAGAGAGTTCTTGCCTTCCTCATATCATTCATCATTGTAGACCATAGGCGCTTCTGCTACTATTTCGTGGACCAATATGAGGCGGCAATTGCGTCGAATTCTTCCTCTTGCTCTCGTTGCTCTCACGGTAATCACTTTCTCTTCTTGTCAACAGCGAGGCGCGCCATCGAAAAGAGAGTCGAAGCCGGGGCGATCATCAACGTTAACCGGAATAAAGATGAAAGTCGGCTATTCATTCTACAGCCTTGAAATGCCCTGGGTCGTCTCATACAGGCGGGCATTCGAGAACGGCATGAAGGAGCACCCGAACTACGAAATCACCTTGCTCGACGGAAACTCCGACAGCAAGGCGATCGCCGCTGCGATGCAGAAATGGACAGCCCAGAAGCTCGACCTGATCGTCAGCATGTCTCCCGACCACGTCCCCCTGCGGGCGACCTACAGGAAAGCCCTCGACGCGGGCATCCCTGTCCTGCTGACTGGGGAACCCCCTGACTACCGAGTCTACGAGTCCATCACCGCCTTCTCTGGTTTCAGCCCCTGGGAGGCGAGCCGGATGGCCGCGGAGTTACTGAACCAGACCCTCGGCGGCAAAGGTCAAATCGCGTATGTCACCGGGCCAAGGGGCTCCACATCAGAACAGCAGAACACCGAAGGCTTCAAGGCAAGCCTACAGCGGCTCGGCTCCAAGATCCAGATCGTGGCTACGGAGGATGGCAAGTGGGACTCCACCGCGAGCTATCAGAGAACCCTCTCCATCCTCACGAGGTTCCCGAATCTCGATGCCATCTACGCCTCCGAGGATGCCATGGGAAGCGCGGTGATCCGCGCCCTCAAGGAGAAGGGGTACACGCCCGGCCAGGTGAAGGTCGTTGCGCAGGGCGGCAGTAGGGGAAGCATCAGCGATTTGAAAGAGGGGTGGTACCTCGGGATCGTGAACCAGGCCCCTGCACTGTGTGCGCAGCAGGACATCTGGTTCATGGCCGCTCTCCTGGAGGAGAACCGCCGCCTCCCACGGGCTGCCCAGGCGCCCCAGGAGATGATCACGAGAGAGAACGCGGATCGATTTGAGGGGTGGTAGCAGAGCAGATGGAAACCTAACGTTTTTCTTACGCTTTGCGCAATCTCACGATGACGATCTCCGGGCGATTGAGAACCCTTACTGGAAACGGACTCCTGCCCAGACCCCTGCTCACGACCATTGTCGTTTCACGACTGAGGTACATGCCGGACGTATAGTGAGGGAGCAATCCTTGGTTGGGGGCATAGAGGGCTCCGATTCCGGGCAGCCGCACCTGGCCGCCGTGGGCATGGCCGGAAAGCACAACATCGAAGCCCAGCCTCGCGTAACGCGAAATGTGCTCAGGTCTATGCGAGAGCAGAACAGTGAAGCGATCTTGCCCAATGCTCTCGCGAAGCCTGGTGAGCTCTTTCTCCCATTGCGCAACCGCCTGCGGGATAGACATCCCGGAGGCGCGAAAAGTCTTGGGGTCATCAATCCCGGCAACAACAAGCGACTCGGCGCCGCGCTTCCACGATACGCTCTCGCCGCGAAGGACTTTGACGCCAGCGGTCTCGAGTTGGGCGAGCAATCCAGGCAGATCAGCAAAAAGAACTTCATTGTTTCCGGTCACGAAATAGCACGGGGCGATGGCTGTCAGTTGGCGAACGAGTTCGAGAACGTAGTCAAGACGCACTTTGCCCTGGTTTATGATATCACCGGTTATCGCGATCAGATCGGGATTGGCGTCACGGATCAATTGTAGAAACTGAGGCTGATACGGTCCGAATCTATGGTTGTGAAGATCGGAAATTTGGACAATGCAGAATCCGTCGAAGGACGGCGGCAGCTTTTCAGACCTCAGTTCATACGCGGTTCCTTCAACCCAATTGTTGCCCATAAAAATGAGGATCATGAGAAATGGAAGGGCAAGAGCCTTAATCAAGATTAGTGGCATCGGTCATACCCTTCCCGTAACTAAATTCTAGGCAGCACCCGAATCACAGCGATTCAAGGGAAGCGGCGCACAATCCTGGGGCCCACGGCGCGAGCGATCGGAATGGGTAAGCGCTTCCAGGCCACCTGCAGCAAGCTGCGCTTCAAACCCCGTTTCTGGGATGATTCCGTGGCTCCTTGCCGGGACGGATGATACTGGTAGAAGTATCCGTGCGCCGTACCCCCCCACCCAAGCCGGTAATCGTTGGTCCCCCCTGTCCGTGGAAGACGCCCTGAATGAAAGATCCTGGTCCCGGCCTGCGCTCGTTCACGGATCAGCTCCCAGTAGAGTCTGCAGGCGAGATTCACATGGTCAGAGTCCTGGCGGCGAAGGCATGTGTAGGGGAAGGAGACGGTGTCCTTGAAGCATTTCACGAGAGTGGCAGCCTCGGGTCGACCGTCGACACGCAAGAGCGCCATGGTATACATCCCCAGGTCCAGAAGCGCGCGGATCCAGCCCACGGCAGGACCAGGGATGCCCGTGTCCCGTTGGTGTCGCGTGAGAAGCGTATAGAACTGATCCACATCCTTTGAGGGATAGTCCAAGGTCACCCGCATCGCCTTCGTCCGTGCGATGCGCTCCTTGTTCTCCGCAGAGATCTCGTTCCATGCGCCCTCGGTGTCCGGGCGCAGCTCAAGCTCCCGGTTGCAGTAGGTATCATCGGTCTGGAGATCGCCTGCAATGCGCTTCTTGTACTGCTTGAGCACAAGGCGAGACAGCCCCATTTCACCCAGAAGAGTGATGGCACGCTCCAGGAGCGCCGCCTCGACAACGTCCCCATCCGCCGCGATGCCGCCGGCAACGGCAAAGGGGATGGAGAGAAGCGTATCGGCAGCCGGACCCTCTGTGAGCCGGTAGAGAGGAAGAATCCCGCGGATTTCACCGCTCTCGAGGGCCGCAAGAGGAAGGTACTCAGCCGAGTAGCAGGAAGACACGGTGCGCGACCAGTCGTGACTGTGCCACGCGACGGTATGCGGACAGGAGGCCACGTATGCATCCCACTTTTCACGGAAGGTCGAATCGACAACTCGCGTTTCCATCAAATCACCTCTCTCAGCGTTCGTCCTACCCTACTCGCGAACAATCATCTGGTATTTGCCGGAGATCTGAGGACGGATTTCAGACACATACTCGATCGCGGTGCTGGTAGCGGGGTGAAACCGGTCCGCCAGCACAGCCTCTAGCAGACTGTGCGTCTGGGCGGTGAATCGGGGTCCTCGCTCGATGTGGACCCGGATGTCGCCAGATTTCGTGTAGAAGACTTGGAACCGCCTCACCGCCCCAGAGAGATCGGGCGCCATGAAGATCCGGCACCAAACGTTGGGAGAGATCGTTCTGCCATCCCTGGTGACGAAGACCTCGCCAGTCCTTCCCACGAACTCCTGGATCACCTGAAGACCCCGTCCGCATGGGCAAAGCGAGTCGGTCAGTATTCCGAGGTCGCCCATGCGGTAGCGAATGAACGGCATGGGTGATGAATCCAGTGTCGTTACCAGGAGTTCTCCGGCATGACTGGAAGTGCTACCACGATCCGTCTCCACGATGAGGTTTTCCTGGTTCACATGCAGGCTGCCGTGGGGGCAGAGAGCTGCAATATGTCCCACCTCGCGCGATCCATAGACGTTCGTCACACGGGAACGGAACACACGTTCGAGCAACACACGTTCATGCTCGTAGAGAGGAGCTGCCCAGCTTATCAGGAGCTGCGGCCTAATCTCCCGACCCATTTCCACCCCTTCGTGATCGAGGTACTGGGCAAGACCCATGAGCGCCGAGGTGTATCCCCAGATAACTGCCGGGCTGAACCTCCGAACAGCGCTCGCGGTGGAACGATACTCGCGTATGGAAAGATTCGTGCCTGGCAGCATGAGCTGGTTCCACAGCAGACGGCGAAAGTCGAGCCGTCCGGGCGTCCGGGTTGGAGCGTGTCCCGCCAGCCGCGCCAACCGAGCCTCAGGCGCCCCGGGAGGGACGCCGAACCACTTCCGGAGCCGCAGTTCGTGCGCCCAGCTCACGGCGCTCCGAGTGCCGTCGTCATAGAAAACCGTCGGCCACCCCGTGGAGCCGCTGGAGGTGTTTCGGACCATCCGGTGCGTGCGGAACAGCGCGAACGAAAGCGGCTCGCCTGGGGGTCGACCGGAATGCTCGGCAAGTCGAACAGCCGGAAGCACCCGCTCATCCACGAGTGATGGGGCGTCTCGTATGAGATCGTCGCGCGTCAGAGGAGGGATCGCGGCCAGGTCATCCAGGGTTCGGATATCCTCTGGCGACAGGCCAAGCCGGGCGAACATGGCACGGTAGAAGGGCACGTGAAGGGAAGCGAATGTGAGAACACGGCGGAGCTTCTCGAGCTGCATCTGCCGCAGTTCCTTTGGTCGAAACCACTGGCTCTTGAGCAGTGAATGATACTGACGGAGAATGCCGCGACGGTTCAGCAGCGCATTTGATGCGGGGAAAAGCAGGTATCCTCTGAGCCGCGCTGTCGCTTCTGTAACCGAGGTCTTCATGTGAGTCTCACGGAATAGGAAGATACTGCGCCGAAAAGTCGACGGTAGTGCAGATCTTCAATCTCGCGAAAGCCCAGCTTCCGCGAGAGCGCGTGAGATGCCTCATTGGAGAGCAGGGCTCCCCCATAGAAGCGTTGTATGCCTCTCCGGCGGAGCTCAAGGAACATTCGGCAGCGCAGCGCGGTTCCCAGGCCATGCCGGCGGTACCGCCGGTGGACGGTGATCTGCTCGGACCAGGCTTCATTCTTCAGGAGTTTCCGGGTTTGCCGAACCAAGGGGATCTCGACGCGTGAGCATGCCACGAGATTGAAACCTGCCACCTCCGGGCCGTCAAGAGCCACCAGGCACACTCCCCCTTCCCTGAGCTTCCTGGTCAGCCCGCCTTCTAGCCACTCCTCCATCCCCTCGATCTGGCTTACCATCGAGTCTTCAACGTTCTGACTGTCCAGCATCCTGAATTTGATGGATGAAGGCAGTTTCGGGGGACTCGGAGTGTGTTCCTCGCCTAGATCCCGACAATACACGCGATAGACCGTGTGCTCGTATACGACCGAAACCAGCGCCGCGAGCATTTTGGCCAAAGTCGTTAAAACCCCATAGTCGGAGAGATTGCGCCGGATCTTTCGCAATGCGCGAGGCCACAATTGCCCACTACTCACGCTCGATGCATCCCTTCCATCCCGGGTGAGGCTTGAAGTGGAGATTCCGGCGTCGGGCGTACTGTTCGAGATCATGCTCTCCGTCGTCTTCCGCAACCCTGATTGTCTCTGTCCCTGCGACGGTGATTGGCAAAGCGCGCTCACGATCCGCAAGTCCCTCACGAATCAGTCGTATCTTCCCGATATCGAAACCCATGAGAGTCGCAGCAACGCAGTCCATCGCAACGGGGTCCATTCCGCCCATCAGGGTTCCGGAAGCAACAGGGTCCGGCGCCAAAGGTCCATCCCCTTCGCCGCCAATGATGCCGTCGATCAGGCAGACGAGTTGGCGCTGCCGGTCATTCCGGATGATCCCGTCCTTGTCCGCGTAGACCACGATGCGGTTCAGGTCCAACAGCGTCCGCCACACCGTATCGTTGCCAGGCCACATAGCTTCGTACACATCGTCGCGGAACGGAACAAGCCAGTGGGTATTCCAGATGACCTTCTTTACAACGGCACAGACGAACTTTACTGGGATGAAGCGCGAGGTTTGGATGATGTCATGCAGCCCGGTGCAGATCCTTTTTCGCAGGCACGGGTTGACGTACTGATCGCCTCCTTCCTGAGGCGCGCCGACTGTAAAATGCGGCAGGCTTCCCTTCGCGGAGGGAATGCCCATGAAGTTCTTCATGCAGAGCGTAACAGCGGTTCGGCGATGCGTCTTGAGCTTGGCCACATTGATCACCACATCGCTCTGAAGAAACGAACGTGGGAATGTGTAGATGTGCCTTCCCTGACTGTGACTCTTCCGCATCTCAAGATAGCTCGCGACCGCTATTCGCAGTCGGGAGCTATCCACATCCCTGAACATGCTGCGATCTGCAAGGTCGACTTGCGCATAGCCCTCAAGGTCCTGCATGACAGGGACGCGACGCCATTTGCCATAGAGCCACGAGCGCGTGCCTCTCTGCATGCGCAGATCGATGCAGTCGATCCTCACCGGCGAGCGCTGCCGGAACCATTCAACCAGAGAGCCGATGCCGGAGACGGCGAGAGCCTCGTCAAAATGCCCATTGATCAGTTGTGAGTCGCCAATGATCACCCTGCCCTGGCCCTTCAGCGCAAGAAGAACATAGTCCAGAATCGGGCGCAGCACCGATGCATGGACGATCACAGAGAAGATATCCTTGCCCTTCTCGTGCCGATGCATCACCGTGTTAGGCTTGATGAAGACCGTCTTGCCCGGCCGGACAACCTCGCCAAGCGGGTTCCACGAAGCCGTACCATAGTTCGCCTCATCAAGCCGCAATGAATGAAAAATCCTGCGAACCGCGGGATAAACTCCGTTGGACGGATCAATCGCCCCACCGCCCAGCTCGGGGTAGGTCTCGGGGGGGTCGAAAGGGGAAATCCCCGGGTAGACGGCGGGGTCTACTCCAGTGACCGCGACGAGTGAATCGATTGGCCTCACAAAACTGTCCTTTCGCAAAGGCGGTCAGCGATTCGCTCGCTCGCCTTTCCATCCCAGAGAGGCGGGATCGCTCCCTTCTTCGCTCCCCCAGCCAGGATTTCGTCGATGATGGAGGATAGACGACCTATATCGTCGCCGATGAGAGTATTCGTGCCAAGACTTACCGTGATCGGTCTTTCCGTATTCTTCCTCATCGTTATGCATGGGACACCGAGGTAGGTAGTTTCCTCCTGGATCCCCCCCGAGTCGGTGATGACAAACCGCGCACGGATCTGCAATGACAGGAACTCGAGGTAGCCAACGGGTTCGATGAATTGGATATTCCGCGGATTGAAGGTGAGGTTGGCGAGCCTCTCACGGGTACGCGGGTGCACTGGGAAGACGATGGGGATCCTGCTGCTTATCCCAGAAAGAGCCTCAACGAGAGCGAGGAGACTCCCAAGGTCATCAACGTTCGAGGCGCGGTGAAGGGTAACGAGCCCATAGTGCCCTTCCCGCAATCCGAGCATGGTGGCCTGTTCTTGCCAGGTCAGCTCGGCCTTTGGGCGCAGCCGCACGAGGGTATCGATCATGACATTGCCAACGAAGTGAACCCTCGAAGCATCTATCCCTTCGCGTTTCAGGTTTTCATCGGCGTCGGTCGAAGGCGTAAACAGAATGTCGGCCACCTGGTCGGTAAGGACCCGGTTCACCTCCTCGGGCATGCTCCGGTCATACGATCGGAGACCGGCCTCCACATGTCCAACCCGTACATCCATCTTCGCGCAGACAATCGATGCTGCCAGAGTAGAATTGACATCACCGTAGACGAGAACAAGATCCGGCCGGCTTTCTTCGAGAACCTCCTCGAATCGTACCATGACGCGGGCGGTCTGCTGTGCATGCGATCCGGAGCCGACTTCGAGGTTCATGTCAGGCTTCGACAGCCCCAATTGAGTGAAGAACACCTCAGACATGTTGTCGTCATAGTGCTGGCCCGTGTGGACCAGGCTCTGAGTCATCCCTTCACGTCGTGATAACGCGATCATCACGGGGGATACTTTCATGAAGTTGGGTCGTGCGCCGACAACATGAATGATCTTCATCGAGCCGTCCTAATAGGTTTTCAGTACAGGGACGTCCACGCGCGTCACGGTGTGGTCCCTCGGTGAGCCGTCCGAAAGCGTGTGCCAGAACCCTGCAACTTCTCGAGGAAGCGCCATCCAATATTCCCCTCGATACGTTCTCTCCACATAGGCGAGCAGATCCTCGTAGAATTGGGAGGGATATGAGAACTTCCGGCTTCTTTCGCCTGGGAACCGCATGTAATCGGGATGCGTAGTGATCAAGACCATTCCCCCGTTCCTCGCGACCCAGTCTAGTTTCTTTTTCCAGATGGCGATGTTCTCCTCTTGCAGAATGACAAAGAGAGTAAAATCTTGAGGAAGCGTGTAGGGGAGCTCGACGAAAGATCGCTTTCTATCTCCGCTGCGAATCATGATTGGGAAGATGGTCCGCACGCCGTCCGGTTGTGGCTCGAATGGATCCGTGTCGAATGAGGAGGAATCGTAGAGGATATTAAGCTCGTGGAGCCAGTCGAACCGATGGTGGGATGACGGCGATGCAAACCCGACGGAGCTCCATTCCCGAAGATACTCGTTGATGCGGCAAGCCTGGCTCCGAAACATCCTGCGGGATAGGTACAGTCGCCCATCGTGCTTCAAACCGTGTACCGCTACTTCGCAACCGGCTTCGGTGATGGAGCTCCGCATGCTTTCTCGGACAATGTAGTCCTCTGGAACAAAAAAGAACGCTGAACGCATCCCGAAGGCACGTTCGATGTCCAGTATTTCTGCGCAGCCGCCAAGGCCCGTGGCGGTTTCCACGTCATGCCTCAGTACAAGGGCAAATTTCTTTCCCTCCGGCCACCCCGTGAAACCCTCCGGCCTTCCCGCCGCGGATCTATCAATTGGCCATTGGCTTTTTCGGATGCTGCGCGTTGCCCGCGCGACGCGCCTCCTGACCTCGACCTGGAGCCACCGGGGTATCACTTTTTTGAAGCGGTAGTAAGACTTGTAGAGTTCCATCGCTATTTCAAATCAAATCGGTAGAACCCGGCTACCCGAGGTATTTGTACATCAAGCTGCCGGCCAATTTGAGGACCGGCAACGGCAGTCTTCGCGCGACGGAAAACAGAAAATGGGACCGGGCCCCATGCGGTTTCGCCCGCGCCCCCGCGAGGGGCGGCCAGCGGCAGTAGGACACTTCGCGGCATACCGCTCCCCACCCGTTCTTGAACTGCATCAGGCCGGCATCGTCTCGGTCGGTTCTCCCCAGCGACAGTGCGTCGAATCCGCGACTCGCATACCACTTAATAGCCTCCCACATGATGAGATTGCCTGGCCGCAGGTGCTCGTGATCGGGTAGGGATGCGCCGAACTTGTACACTGCCTTGGTCCCGAAATGGAGGAATACCGAGGCCGCTACGACTCTGCCTCGAAAAATGGCTCTCGCGACAAAACCGTTCCCCGGATCGATTACGTGTCTGTAAATGTTGTCAAAGAAACGCTTCGGCTGAGGCGGGATGCCGTGCCGCTTTCGTGTGATGCAATGGAGCCTATAATACACATCGAGCGCACACTTGGTCGTATCCAATTGTACCTCTACGCCTTCGCGCTCTGCTCTCTTGATGTTCCTCCACGTGCTCGATCTGAAGGAGCGGGCGATCTTTTCCAACTCGGCACTTAGTATCAGCTCATGCTCAAATACCTGCTTGTATGGGGACATGCCGCCTATCCCGCACGAATCCCTGATCTCAATTGCGTTCCATCGCCGCTTTCGAACGAGGTCGAAGAGGAAAGGTTCAAGCACCTCCAGCGCACGTGCGCTTGTGAGTACCGGCCCGCAGACGTCGCTGAACGGAAGGCACACTCCCCTCAATCCCCGAAAGGGTTTCCGCACCTCCATGAGGGGCACCGCCGCGCTCTCGCTACCCGCATGCATGGCAAGATACACAGGCGCAAAGCCATACGTGTCTGAGAGAACCTTCCCCCAGGCCATGCAATGAAAGAAGCTGTAGGCACGTGTGCTCCGGACGATCCTATCCCACTCTTCCGCCTGCTCGAGGGCGTAGAGAGAGGTCTCCATCAACCGACACCCTTGGCAGCACACTCGATGATCCGCTCGACTATGAACGTCTTGACCCTCTGGGCGGCCCCCCCACTGTGGTCCGGTGACCCCTTCTCGGTCTTCACCGTATGCACCAATGGAATCTTCTCAAGCATTTCCACTGTCGACAGGTGCTTCAGCTTTCCTGTTTCAATGAGATGCCTGTCCACTGCGCCGATCGGCCCTTGGTAGATGCTGTAGACAGGTACCCCGATAGTCGCTGCCTCCCTGTTCATCGTGCCGCCACCACTCACAATGATGTCCGCGCACTTGATCATCCCCGGCCCGTCATGGACACGGTCCGGAATGAAGAGGTTGCCCAACCCACGCTTTTCTTTGTGGGTCCTGACCTCCTCTTCCTGTTCAGTTGTTCGTGGCAGCAGGAGAATCTGCACTGCCTTCTGCGCGCACAGAAAATCGAGAATCTGGTAGAAGAAGACTTCGCTTTCAGGCACCGCATAGTGCGCCATGGTAGCGGGGGGCCTCATGATGATAATGACCTTCCGTGGGTCCATACCATTCTCGACGAGGAAGGAAGGGTCGGGAGCCGTATCGTGGACGTAAAGGTCCTCCTTGACGCCAGGATATCCGCACAATCGTTGAGGATTGATTCCGGGCTTCATGTAGGTTGCCGACGGTATGATATCCGGAAATAGCTGGAGCGCTATCCATCTGGCCATAAAGACAGGGAGCGATGTGTATTCGTAGTCGCAAAGAATGACGAGTGGGATCCGGAGGAACTTGGCGGGGAGATAGACTGCCCTGGTGCCGTGGCAGAACACCAAATCAAATCGCTTCCCCATCGCGTAGAAGAAGAGCGCGACGCTGCGGGTGAGCAGGGAGAGATATTTCTTCACCATGCTCTTTCCGCCATGGGTTCCGATTCGCCGGAAGCGCATGCCGTACATCTCGAGAAGCGGTATGGTCTGCCCATAGTCCCGGGCCGTGATCTCGATTTGGTGACCCCGCCGCTGGAGCTCTGCGATAATAGGTCTGAGAACAAGGACATGAGGGGCATTGTCGATGTCAACCCAGAATTTCAATGTTCGCTGCCTTTCACCATGAGACGATTCTTTCAACGATCTCGCTTGTAAGTTCGGGGTTTCGAAGAATGTCCCCCTCTTTCTTTTTCTCGATACGGAGCCTCAAAAGATCGTCCTCGGTCTCCAGCGCCGTGAGTCTCCCCATCTTGATCAGCACTCGATCCACCGCGGGGAGCTCACCCGCAAAAATGGTATAAACGGGAGTCCCCAACACGGCCGCCTCTCGATTCATCGTACCCCCCGCGCTCACGACAAGATCCGAAAAGTGCACAAGGTCATTCCCTGACAGCGGCACCGTCGGTATGTGGAGGCGCGGGTACTTGTAACGGTAGTAGTCTCTCTGATCGGGGGCGCGTGGGAGCAGTATAACGGTCGCGTCCACATTCGCCTCCAGCCTTTCCAAAAGCTTCTCAAAAAGGCGGTTCTTGAAATGATGGTATGCCGCCATGCTGGCGGGGGCACGAATGGTTACCACCACCTGCCGGGCCGGATCCCAGGCATCACCAAGGCCACAGGCGCGGGCAAGCTCCGACGGGAAAGTGGGATCCGGACGGAAGTCCGACAGGTAAACCTGCTCCTTGAATCCGTTGTACCGGACTACCCTGCTCTCGGGGCAGCCAAATCTTCGAAGGTCACTTTCAGGGAAAGCAGCAGGAACGATCACCCTGTGCGCGAGACGGAAGGCGATATGGTTGGCGGGTTGGCCCTCGTAGTCCATGATGGTCACGACCCTGGCGCGAATGAGCCGGCCAGCTATCGTCTGCGTATACGAGTTGTGGCTTACTGCCACATCCACCCCGCTGCGCCTTCCGAACGAAGCAAGCATGCCGGACCTGCTGAACAGGTTCAGCACCTTGCCGAAAGAGCTCTTCCCTCCATGCTTGCCGATTACGACTCCGTCCAGTCCGTTCTTTCGTGCAATCTCGACGGTCTGGTTGAAATCCCTCATGGAGATGCAAACCGAGTGCCCACAATCTCTCAGCTCTCGTATGATGGGCAGGAAGAATGCGACGTGTGGGGCATTTGCGAGATCTATCCAGATTCTCATGCGTTAATCGCCGATCCTTCTTTGCTGCGCATTGCGAAACTACGGCCTGCGAGCTCGGCCCAACCAGCGTTCAAGTGCTTTGAAATTCGCTGGATGGAGCCACTTGCTGGACGCGTCGGAGAGAATCCTCGGCGCATACTCCAACTCAACCCCGAGGCGGGCGCAGTATTGCTATGCGGTGACACCTCACGCCTAGCCCCCGGCGCTCTCACGCCAGGCAGGTAAGCACTCCACACGAAGCCGGATTCCGCCGGCCGGTGGAGTTCCCCCAGTTTCGTTGACACGCTGAATTGCACCTGCCTCCCGAAAATGAAACCACGGCTCTCTGCGCGCAAGGCCTTTACCCCACTCTGGCTCGGATCGTCCATCAGGCCGTCTTCCGCTGCTCGAGCTCTTCATGTTCGGTCGGAGTCCGGTAGCCGAGTTACGAGTGAAGCCGCTTGCGCCACGTCTCGTACTCCCGCTCCCACACGGCCTTCGACCGACTGATCGTCGAGGCTGACAGCACCAGAGCCTTCTCCCTCAAGATCGCTTCTAAGGAAACCGGAAAGTCGTTGGTGCTGATGCCCTTCAAGTACAGCGTCGCCAGAGCTCCCTCCAAGGCCGGTGTGCGCCTAAGAAACCGCCGCCGGATCATGCTACTGAACGGATAGTACTCCTTCGCGCCTCGTGCCTTGCGCTCGTCGACCCGGGGACGAGCCGGCCGTAGCGGCCCCACGCCGGTTAGAATCGTGCGTTCGGGAGCTTGGTCGCTTGCCACCACCAGCCCACGTCCCTCCTCGGTCTGAAGCCGTTGTATCGCGCCAGGTCATCTTACACCTCCTGCTCCAAGGCGTCTTGCAGCATCCGTTGGGCTCCGTCGCGCGCGGTGCGTTCGATGAGGTCCTTGATCTCCTCGATGCTTGTCGCCTACTGCCGTTCCGTCCTACACTCTTGCTCGGGCTTATATTCCTATTTTGGTATCCATTGCCTGCCAAGTCAACGTCCGAAGGGTATGCCCCTATTCATTTTCTATCCTCAAAGATCGAGAGTATCCTGCTGCACCTGGTGTTCGGAAGTTGTGCGAGCATCAAAAAGTCAATCCGTAAACCACTATCAGAACCAAGCTATGCGCCAGCTGCTATCTTGAAATTGAATGGTACCATGAGCGCATCCCCGCATCGTCAATACTATCGGGTCTAACCTTACCATTTCATCGCTAAAATAAGTCACAAGGATGTTGGACGCCAGGTTGCGCATTTGGCGAAGCGATGCCTCTGGGTCAGGCATGTAGTATAAGACTTCGCACGCGACGACAAGATCGTACGGCGCGCGATCCGCTACTCGGGAAGAAAAAACGTCGCCCACAATGAATTCGACTCCGGGGCACCTGCGATGCGCCCGTTTGATTGCTCTTGCGCTAACATCCAATCCAGTCAAGTGTCTTGAAGCCTTCTGTAGGTGAATGGATTGATGGCCTTCACCACACCCAATCTCTAGGAGGGAGTCGACCTTTCCGTAAGCACGCAGTACCATTTTGGTTGTCTCTTCAAAGCGGTACTCCTCACGCGGTGATTTCATACCCCACGGATCTCTTGCCAAGTATAGCCGATTGAACTGTGAATCGTCATGGTTTTGGCGATCTCCGTGCAACGCCACCCGAAACCATTTCTTCTTGAGGATCACTATGCTGGCCTCCCAAAATCAACCCGCCAACAACAACGCGGTAAGCGTATGTTGGCGTACTCTCTGAACTGAGATAGAAGCCGGATCAATCGGTGCGCGGTCTCTGTGCACAGAACTAGCAGCAGGAATCTGTACTTCCTTTGACTTTCTGGACAGTACCTTGTGCCAGTCGACAGAGGAGGGCACCCCTTGTGGGTGGGGTGTCTCTTGATGCCCCCCTACAAAAAATTCAGCCACGAACTTCTGCGCGAATGGTTTCCGCCCTCATCCTCCTCCCTATCAGGCTGCTGACAAAGTGATTCCGGAGATTCCCATTTTCATGTAAGCTGCCTTGGGGATGGACAATCTCATGATGGGTATCTCCGAAGGGCAGTCCACGTTCTTCCACGACATGTCAATCGAGTGGTTCGTTCCGCGAGATCATCCTGTCCGAGCGATCCGCCACCTGATTGATGTGAAGGCTGTCCGCTATGAGTGCCGGAATTTGTACTCTCCAATTGGTCGGCCTTTGATTCCGCCTCAGAAGTTGTGGCCTGCCGCTCCCCCTGCTTGAACAGCGCAACGGCTTTCATGCGCCGTGCACGTAGCCTCTTGAGCCTCTTCTTTCCCTTCTCCATGAGTCCATTGTGCATGAAGGAGGGGTGCTAGTCCGGAAGCTATACGAGCCTCAATAGGTGGGTAGAGGGACACTTGCACTTCGTCTTTCAAGCCCGCGGGTCAGTACTCTCGCGGACCGCTATGCCCCTCTTGGGCCAAGTCATGTACTTCCGAACCAGTGAGAACACGCCGTCGCCCCACGACGACAAGAGGCGCCCCTGAGCTGTAGTATAACTGTCGAACGCACCCGGAGACTGGACCTCCCTTCCCGCTTTTCCTGCAATTCCTGCTTTGAAACGATGCGTTCCGGGATTAAGGTTGGGGTCAATGCCGTTGAGGTCATAATCTACGCAACCGACGTCTTTCAGCCACTGAAGAATTCTCCATTGAAGAAGGTAGGATCCCTTGTTTGCCATCCCAATCCTATCGGTTGCGCCATAGAGATACACACCCGTGTCCCCGAGTGCGCTGCATATAGCACCTGCCCCAAAGCCGCTCTTATCACGGCACAGAAAGATGCGCGATTTCCATCCATTCGGAAGGTCCTTTTGAACTTCTCGAAAATCGCTGATGTTGTTGGGCGGTGGAAACCCTTTCCTTTCTATCATGTGTGCGTAGAGGCGCACGAAGAAACCGAAAAGCTGATCGTCTTCTCCTTCAAGAATTTCGAGGTTGTTCCTCTCAGCATGGTTGAGACAATTGCGCCACTTCTGGTCAAGATTCTTTCTAAGCTCCTGTAGGGGAGGGCGTATGTCAAGCAAGAGCGTTTTATTTCCCGTCTTATGCGCTTGCCTGACGTAACCTTCACTTTCAAATATAGATCTGACAGCTTCGACTGGCACTTCGAGCGGAAGCGGGTACACTCGTAGCAGAAACTTCCGTCTGAAGACATACTCGTTTCTCAACGCACGCAGCGCCTGCCGAAAGACTTCAAGATTCTTACTCTCAACCCTGATATTACACAAAGGCCCCCATCGCACATACGCAATTCCAGTCCCAAGGAATGGGAGATCCAAGAGCCTTACCTGAGCCGCGGCGACGACTGCATCCCCGTGACTGAGAATCAAATGGCTCATGTTCTTTTCGCCGTTCCGTTTGGCTTCATAGGACCAAGTCTGGTAGATATTCACATCCCTGAACTTCCCTATGATGTCAAACCAGGTATCCTTCTCGACTCTCCCTGCTTTATATGAATACCTATCGGCAAGGTCAGACATGATTTCCTTCCCTTCTTATTGGGCAACTATCAGTCAAGAGGGGGCGCCCCCAAGCCCTTCCACCCCGTATCTGGTCACTAACTTCTTGCCTTCCACAGTTAGGGAGGACTCCCACCCTCGCCCCATGAGCAAAACATCCACCTATTCGGAGTAGGCCAACCGTCTATGGAGTCATGCATTCTTCTTTGCGCTCACTCGCTACCGCCAATGCCGAACAGGAACCTTCTAGGGAGCTCTGTCGTCCCCTGCCAAAGCCTCTCAGATCGGAGTTCTGTGTCAGCCAGCGATGTGAACCAGCCCTTCCGAGCATGCCAATAGTGCCGAACAAGATCCGCATGACCAACATTTTCGGCGGAATCCGGATCCGTCCCCCAAACCGGGCGATTCTCTTCGGCTCATAGCATGTAGTTGACAACCGGCCACTCATGCTTCGCGGTCAGTCTCTATTGTGGCTTTCAGAGTTACTAGGGTCCCATTGCTTATAGCGTTGCCCCGACTATGCTGACTTCAACATAGTCGGGACAACTCAACTACGAACGACCCATGATCTTTCTGACCTGCTGGAACACCATCATGTCTTGGGGAGACGAAGATGGGTTGTCCATGCTGAATCTGTAGAAGTGCTTCGGGAGCGTTCCATTCCTGATGCCTCCGTTTCCGAAGGTCATGTCTACAAGCCCAGCCTCTGTGATCTTCTCGAACAGATCCAGGCCAACCTCCGCGTCGGAGTGGGGAAAAGCGAACGCACCGTATGATAGGTCGAATCTAGACCGGATCTGGCGGACACTCTCCACGGTCTGATAGACCTGTTCCGACAGGACAAGGCTTTTGTAATCGGGATGGTCGATGCTGTGGGCGCCTACAGAAAACCCGCTATTCACGAGCTCCTTCACTTGGCTCACCGACAGGTATGGCTTGTACTGCGCGAGGACCTGGCCGAAGTTCACCCCTACTTCGGATGCCAGCAGATCAAGAACATCCCTGTCATTATAGCCGATCGAGGCTATGGCTACTGCTGCTGCAATTTCCGCCGTCCGGTCGCTTCGTGTAGCGATGTTCCTTTTGGCCAAAGCAGCCACTATTGCCCGAGCCATCTTATCCGTGCCAACGCGATCTAAGTAGTCCAGCAGGACACTCACCTTGTGACGATGGCAGAGTTCTGCACCATCAATGAACGCGCTATTCAAGAAGATGGTGGCAGGAATTCCTTTACGCATCAGAATGGGGGCAACTATGTCGCCTATCTCCCTGAACCCGTCGTCAAATGTCAGCAGGAAGACCTGCTGCTGGAACGGCGTGTCGTCGCTCACCGCCTTCAGTAGGTCTGGCAGACCTATGACTTTGTAGTTCATCGCAAAGTAGTCGATGTCTCGTTTGAATACCTCGACATTCTTGTACTTGTACAGAAATCGGAGATAAGGGACCTCGGTATCGCGAATCATGTGGTAGTAAGGGATTACCATGCTGAGGGCTGGTAGTCTCTGGCGGACGACACGAGGGACCGCCCCAAACAGCCGCGACACTATCCTCTGTTTCGTCGTCATCGGTTGATCCCCCCATCTATATTGACCTCTGATACACGCAATAAGCATCAAATGAAGTTCACTAGACAACAACCTCTGGTCCCCAACTCGCCCGCGTTGGTGGGGGGCCCGGTCTACATGAAGCTGCATCTGTCAGGCGACATGAGATAATGACCCTCCGGCGACACGAATTCTGACCCCCCTCCGGGTTCGAGAGGAGGGGCGATGGAACACGTCAGGTTCGGGATAATAGCTTCTCACCAAGGAAGTGAGAGGCAACAGATGCAGGTAGCGGAGGATGTGGGGATCATGGTTCGTCTCCATGCTCAGGGTTGGGGAAGCAGGCGGATAGCTCGCGAGCTCGGGGTGAGCCGCAACACGGTGAAGCGCTACGTGCGGGCGGGCGGCTATCTCCCCTATGGGGGACCGGCGGCAGAGCGAAGAGTCTGGACGGCCTGGATAGCTGGCTGGCAGCGCACTTGCAGCAGCATCGTGGAAACGCCGACGTGCTGCGCCAGGAGCTCGAGGAGGAGAAGAACCTCCGTGTGAGTCTTCGCACCATCGAGCGAGCGGTGATGGGTGAACGGCAACGGCTGGCGGCTGAACAGTTGGCGACGGTGCGTTTTGAAACACCTCCGGGGAAACAGGTTCAGGGGGACTTCGGGCAGATCACCGTGGCTATCGGTGGGGAGAAGGCGAGTCAGCACGCCTGCGTGCTGACTCTGGGCTATTCTCGTCGGCCTTTCGTGGAGGTCTTCGACAACGAGCAGATCGACAGCTAGTTGAGCACGATGGAGGCATCGTTTCGCCACTTCGATGGTATTCCCGAAGAAATGTTGGTGGACAACGCGAAGGCGCTTGTCACAGTGTACAACGCGCAGACGCGGGAGGTTGTCTTCAGTCCCACCTTCAGCGCGTTTGCCCGCTATTGGGTAAGCGTCAAAACAACCGCACCCCCCGATCAAGGCGGCTACGGAGGGAGAACGGCGCGAAGGCTAGACCAGGTGTCCGGATTCGAAGTCGAGTAGCGATCCTTTAGGAACGTTCCACGGCAGCAAAGGCCGATACGCTTCGGGATCATCGCTGTTAGGTATACGTGACAAGATGTAGCAGAGATACAGATGCGGCTCTATGCCGTTGAGTTTTGCCGTTTCGACGAAACTGTACCAAGCGGCACTAGCCTCGGCCCCCGTGGGGCTTCCGGCCAGCAGCCAGTTCTTTCGGCCAACCACGAACGGCCGAATCGCCTGTTCGCAGGCGTTGTTGTCCGGACCCAGAAGCGGGCTCTCAAGGTAGCGTACAAGCTTCGGCCACTGGCCCACGGTGTAGGCGATGGCCTTGCCCAACGTCAGTGATGGCTGAACCCGCGGCTCCTGCTCCTGCAGCCACGAGCGCAAGCTCTGCATGATCGGCTCTGCTTGTTGGCCACGGGCTTTCATGAACGCCTCGGGGGAAAGGGTCTGTTGGCGCAGGGACCGCTCGAGCCTGAACAACGAATCGATGTGCGCTATCGCTTCTGTGGCACAGCTGCCATTCTTGGAAACCTGTATAGCTTCCCAGAGCTTGCGCCTCGCGTGAGCCCAGCAGCCAACGTGCACCACCCCGGGCTGGCGCCCAAGCTCAGTGTAGCCCTCGTAGCCGTCGGTCTGGATGAAGCCCTGGTAGCCCTTCAGCGCCTCCAGAGGCACCTTCCCTGATCGGGTGGGATGGTACTGAAACTCTACCACCGGCCTTCCCGCCTCCCCGCCGAGGAACACCCACATATAGCTCTTGCTGGTGTTGGGCCGATCGGGCTCATCCATGACCTGCACGGTGGTCTCGTCGATGCCTACCTTCGGCCCGCCTCGGATCGCTCGACGGAAAAGCTCACGAAGCGGTCTCAGCCGCCTGAAGACCCCCAGGACCCAGTTGGCCATGTCCTGGCGGCTGAGTTCCACCCCCATTGCGAGCAAACTGCTTCTCCTGACGGTACATCGGCAGCCCGTCGCAGAACTTGCCCACCACGATGTAGGCCACCAGGGCGGGGGAGGCGATGCTCTTGGGAAGAAGCTGCCTCACCTTCGGCGCGACGCGTACCGCGGCGTGCTCTTCATCCCCGGAGCCCTCGCACGCCTTGCACGCATACTTCGGCCTCACGTGACGTCGGACCCTGATGCGGGCGGGTATCACTTCCAGCTTCTCGCAGACCTCCTCCCCGATTCGAACCAGGGCCTTCCCGCATGCGCAGTGCTTCTGATCCTCCGGGATGTCGTGAACGGTTTCCACCCGGGGCAGATCGGGTGGCAGTGGCTTCCTCCCGCGTTTGGCGCGCGTGTGCCCACGCACTTCCACCCGCGGCTCTTCCGCCCTCCGTGCCACGACGATCGCCTCTGCCTCGTTAAACAAAGTCAATTGTCGGCGGTCTTCTTCTCCAAGCTTCTCCGCACTGCGGCCAAAGGCTCGACGGCGTAACAGCTGAAGCTGTTCAAAATACTTCAGCGCCAGGTTCTGCTGCTCGATGCGCTGGGCGCGTTCTTGGTCCAGCTCAACCGACAGCTTATACAGCTTTGACTCATGGTCCTGTGCCATTCGAGCCATGAGCTGCTGAAGTTCAGCAACCGTTCTCGGCAGGGCTCCCAGTTTTTCGTCCATCGAAGCCATCGTAGCACACGCCGGCCATCCGCCGGTAGCCCCTCAGACAACCGAGCGATAGCTGAGCTTCTCGTGCGCGTTCCAAAAGTCGATGCCGGCCAGTACCATGCGCAACTGCTCCACGGTGATTTCCCGGGCCGCCTGCTCGCTGCGTGGCCAGGGGAACTTGTCCCGCTCCAGCCGCTTCTGCCACAGGCAGAATCCGTTTCGATCCCAGTACAGCGCTTTCAGCAATCGGCGATCCTGGTTGCTGAACAGGTACAGGTGCCCCGATAGCGGCTCCTGTCCCATGTCGGTCTGGGCAAGGGCGGCCAGGCCATTGATCTGTTTTCTCAGGTCCGTCGCCCCTGGGCGCACGAACACACGGATGCTTTCCCAGTCAACAAACATGGGGCGCCTCGCTCACCACGCGAAGCACAAGCCGTAACAACTCCTCGCTGACGGCGCCCCTCAGCTCAATCGCTCCGTCTCGGCTCACCCTGAGGCGGGTGCCGCCAATATGTTTTGAGGGTTGCACCGCGTGGCGGAGCTCGACCACCGGGGAAGGAGCCTCGCAACCGCGAAGCCGCTTGGCCCAGCGCCGTAACGACTCCAGGCTGAGTCCTTGCTCCTGACACCAGCGTCGGCGGCCCTTCCCGCTGGCCTTCCAAGCAGAGATCAGCTCGCGCCATTCCTCCACAGAACGGTGTCGCCCCTTGATGGCTTTCTTCGCATTTGGCATCGACGGCCTCCTGGACTTACGAATCGTGAGCCCAAGGATCACCCCGTCGGCCTTTCCTTACAAGGTGCGGTTGTTTTGACGCTTACACTGGATCTTCCCGAAGCTGAGCAATGTCGCGTACCCTCTGCCATACAACAATCTGGGCGTCAACGGAGCCCGTTTGTTTGACATGCGCAGCACCACGACCTACAGCGATAATGCGAACGGCAACTATTTTTTCGACATCGTCCTGCGCAACTCCACACAGTCCCCGCTTCCGAACTTCAACGGAATGGCCGCCGTCCAAGAAGCCCTCATGCTCCAGCCAGACATCATCCTCTTGTGGATCGGCAACAACGATATTCTCGGGGCTGCGCTCGTGGGTTGCGGGACCAACGGGAAGATCGACGGGAAAGATTTTCCGTTTCCCTGCCAGTCCTGGCACTATTCGAGAGCCTCCATCCATGCTTAAGGCAGCCAATTCTGCACTTCTGTTCGACGCTACCAAAATGAACAACTGCCCCCGGGTCAGTCCTCAACTCTGTGGCACTCGATTATGCCAGTCCGCTGTGGTCGTCGCGGACTATTTGAGTCTTAGTCTCGATGGAGCCCCTGGAGAACCTGCTGTGTCCTGCTGCACAACTAGAGGATGAGGATACGGGTACGGCATGTAGTCAGACATCTGTTGCATATAATAATTCCTACCCTCGACTATGTCGAGCTTGTTGTAACCTATGTCTGCGACGTCAGCGGCAATCGGGTTTCCATTAAGGGTGTTGTTCCAAACGTATAGGTCGTTTATCTGGTCCCTCAAAACTCCATAGACAAGGTTACCACTAACCAGGCCCTCGTTGATCAAAGGACCGCCACTATCCGTATCAACATGTGCCTGAAGCTCGTACTTTGGGTATGGGGGAGAAATTTGGTTAACTTGTCCATCGAGACCGAGAGCGCAAGATCGGTATTCCACCAAGTACAAGACCACCTCCCATCGCCCCAAGAACTGGTTGTTGAAGATCACCCCCTTACCACCGCGTAGATTAAGCGCCCTATTCCACTGACCTGACATTGAGGCTTTCGTGTCGAAAGTGTTGCCGTAAATCTCGATGCTGAGCGTTCCCCGAAGATCCTTAGGGTAGCACTCATTATCACACACGAAGAAACCATGTGTCTCAACCGGCTGAACCCACCATGTAGTCCCAGGGTCGCGAATAGTGTTGAATCTGAAAACCGTCCTGGCTCCCTCGTTCATGTCGACCGCGTTGGCCGCATACTTCCCCGGATCTACACCAGTTAGCACGAACTCATTGTCCTCGATGAAAACCGTGCCGTTGGTGTACTGTCCCAAATCCGTACTCCGGGAGTAGGCCTCGGTGCCGTCTGCTGCGTTGTATATGTTCTCACCCATGCAATCCGTGAACACGTTGTGGTCGATCACACCATAGTTGAACCCGTATAGCCGGATTACCCAAGCTGAAGTCCCCGTTACCGTGGTATAACGGAAATCTCGAAACTTGTTGTGATCGATCCTAAAATTGTGACAACCATCATTCTGGTTGAACGTGGACACTCTAACTGCAGGATTGGCATCGCTCCATACGTCACCGTCAAACGTGAAGCCCGTTATACGGACGTTGTCAGTCTTGGGGGATATCATAATTGCGGCACCTGGAAAGCTGACGTGGCACTTGATGATGGTAACATCGGCGCCCGATCCCTTGAGTGTGATTTGCTTCTGTATTAGCACGGACTGTGTCCATGTGCTGGTTCCTCCCGGAACGACGATCGTATCACCATCAATTGCAGTATCAATTGCAGCCTGGACGTCGGCCCTGCCACTGCTCTGCGCAGTGATAGTCCCACCGTACGTTCTAAACGCACTGAGACCGCTGAGTAATAGAACGGCCCAAAACACTACCAACGATTTCCCCATCCCGAAACTCCTTTCTCAGATCGCGCTGATCTGACACTCCCATCGAAGCCTGAAACGCGCCACGTCACTCAAGTATCCACACGGGGACACCGCTCGTCGAGATGACTCGCTCAACAAACCGGACACGGCCCCGATCCTCGCTCTGTTCACACCGACGACCTCCCAATGCACCCGTGACCTTGGTCTTGCTATACCGAAGTATCCCAAAGCCGGCGGCTGGGTCATTCTCAATCAGCCTTGCGACAGAAGAATAGCAAGAATTGTGCCATCGTCCGTGAACCGACGATCGCTTTGTAACTCATTAAAGAGCTGTAAAATAACTCTGTTGACACGAAAAGCGGTAGTAATGTGGAAGCCTCAGTGATTACGGATCTTGGATTCGATTCTCGCAAGAATGGCTTGATGCGGGCAAGGCGAAAGCTAACTTGATGCTCTGAAGGCGCTGGAATTCGTTAGGTCCAAGGGGGTCTCCAATTCGCCATGAAGATGGGTACATCATGGGCTCGCAAAGAGTCTCGCCACTATCAGGGCAAAACTTCCCGTCTTCAGCCTCGCAATCGGAATCCAAGCTCAGATCCAAGGATCAAGGTGGAGAGATGAGGGTTTTTCGGCCAAATCCGGTCCCCGAAATCACCGTTTATGCGGATCCTTTCATCTGTATGTATTGTTGTATCTGGCCGCTCTCAGGATGTTCAGACATAAGGATCGCACCGATACTAGGTAAGCCACCGATTTTGCGTAGCGCACCCGGAGATCGACCAGATCCATTTGAAGCTTCAGTCTCGAGAAAGCATCCTCGATGCCTCCTAACCTCTGGTAGATGTGCTCGAAACCATCACCCTATTCGCCTTCTCTCTGTCAACACTTTTCATCCCGATCAGGCGTCTACTGCACGCGACGAAAGTTGCCGAATCCACGAGGCAATATACGCGGTCGATAAGTTCCAGATGCTTGAAGCCCTCAAACTTCCGCCAAGTACTCCGCACCTTCGGTACGAGCTTCAATGCCATGGCGGACGTGCCCAGCCGAATCCGCCACCCCTTGGTCTTGTCCGCTCGAAGCTACATCGCGAAGTCACTTTGGAGAGTACGTTGGTGCTCCCGATCTGGACCCACTGGGCCCTGCGAAATCGTTCGTGCTCACCCCCTACAGGCATAGTCCTACCAAGCCTCCCTCTAGCGGCTGTGTCCGTATCATGAACCTCGACAGCATCGCACTCGTGATAGGCTAGTGTCCGTTCACCCCTACCGCCTTCCGCTCACCCACTCGTTGCCAAAAGACAGACAGCAGTACCCCCCGTAAGGATCGTTCACCCCAGCGCATGGCCGTCGTGCTTACCTCCGACTAATGCCCTTGCTCCTCGTGCAATTCCTCCTCGAGGGCTACCTATGGCACCCCCAACCCCATCCAGGCGAACCGCTACGCGACGTCCCCCGCCTCAACCATTGCCTCAACCCCCTATCAGCACGTAGACTCCCTCTCAGGCAGACCAACCTCCCTCGGCATGAGTTTACCCAACAGAAAGGTATGCCCTCTTTCATTTCTTCATCCACTAAGGGCCCGTCAGACAATAACTGAGCGAATAACTATCGCTTCCGTTGCGGACGAATCGTATAGTTCCAGTCTCCATGAAAGCGATGGCGCTCCAGGATGATCGTGGACATGCGCTGCTCAGAAACCCTCTGTGCTTCAGGATAGCTGCCCTTATCAAGCTCGCTTCGAACACGTAGCCCTGCTGCCGTCCGAGTCGACGCTATCAGGCTGACTATCACCGCCAGGCTCACAAGGGGTTGACCGCGCCAGTTGGTGTTGATGTAGGAAAACAGCCGATGTTCGATCTTGTTCCATTTGCTGGTGCCCGGAGGCATATGGCACACCGTGATCGACAGTCCCGTCCGGTTGGCCAGTTGCTGGAGTTCCCACTTCCACAGCCGAACCCGCGGGCCGTTGCTGCCTCCCGCATCTGCGGTGATCAATAGCTCTCGTGCCCGGGGGATAGATGCGGTGTCCCATCTTGCGCCACCATCGCAGGATCGTGCGAACGGCAAAACTCGCCGTGTCATGGTCGACGCCAACGCTCACCCAGCCCGCGTTGCGCGTCAGGTCGTATACGCCATAGGGGATCGCCTTGCCCTCCTCGGGGATGAGGAAGTCGTGCACCCGCACCAAAGGAGGGTCACCCTTCGGGCGCCACTGTTTTCCGGCGTTTTTGAAGTCCCCCACGAGCTCCTTTTTCTTCGTGTCCACGGAGATCACCGGCTGGCCTCTGGCCTGGAGCCGGCGCACCGGCCTGTTGATGTAGCGGAATTGCTCATCGCGGTCTGGGTGATCGGTGCCTTCACGAGTCTTGCGGTTTGCTTGCAGGCTGTAGCCTGCCGTACCCAACAACTCCGCTACCATTTGATGACTCAAGGCATGCCCATGGTCCTTCAGGTGACCCGCCAGCGTCCGAACACTCCTGGAAGTCCACCGCACAGCCGACTGAGGGTCTCCCGAGGCCGTCGGTTCAACCAAGGCCTCCAAGTCCGTCAGAAGGGCCGGGTCCTTCTCAAGCAGTGTCTTCCGACCTCCCCCGTTATGCCGCACCCGTCCAGGCCCTGCGCTTTCGCCGGACTTCAGCTCTTTCAGACCTCGCACGATCGTGGAATACGAGATCATGGTTGCGCGAGCGACGAGGATAATACCGCCGCGTCCTGCCTCTCGCGCTTCGGTCGCAGCCCAGATGCGTCGCCCACGTTCGTTCAACGCAGGGGCTAATGCCTCGTACTTCGCTCTGAGCCGTTCGGCGTCCACCTGCGCAGTATTCACCCAACTGACACATTCGTCCAGTTAATTATTGACAAGCCCTAAGATCAAGAGTATCCCCGACAGTGTTCCCCCAACTGGCGGTTTTGTCGCTGCTCCCTATCTCAATGCTAACCAGTACGAAGAGGAACCATAGGAAGTTGCCTGCTCGCAGGAGCGAACTCTCACTGACGTTGTGGATGAGTATAAGCGCGAAGAACAGGAAACGGAGTGATCCATACTGGTAATCGCGGGAGAACGATCTGGAGATGTTTCGGAAAGTGACTACAAGGAAGACGGCTAGCACAAGAAGGCCAATCACGCCAAGTTCCAGAAACACGTCGATATACCCATTGTGAGCTTGGTTGTACTCCCGATACCAGTGGTAGCCCCAAAGTGCGCTGTTCGGGTCTCCTGCCCAGAAACTCCCGTACCCCACCCCGAGTAAGCCATGCTGTCGGCCGACGCTGATGAGTTCCGGCCAGATGAATGTTCTCCCGGTCAAAGTCACATCTCTGCCAAAGGCACCTGCGTACCTAGTTAACATGTCCGTGCTAAGAACCGCAAGCAAGGCGAGCGCTAGTAGCACGGTTGTTGAGATCCCCATGTTCCGCCTGCTCCTCCTCAGAAACCACAGCCAACCGAAGACTGCCAAGCCGAAAAGGAAAACGACCATCGAGGTTGCACTCCTCGAAGTGCTGGATCCCCATAGGAGCCGCAGCGACAAGCCCAGAAACCCGACTCCTAAAACCCTCTCTCCGAGGCTTCCGGGTTTCCGCAAGTCCCTTACGGTGTCCTTTAGGAATGTGAGGGCAGCTACAGACGACAGTATCCCCAAGCTGTTCTTGTGGTCAGTTACGCCGACCCACATCTGGAGCGCACCGTCTTCAGTATACGCGATGCCAAGGTCTCGAAAGTACTTCACTAAGACAAGTGACAGAGGCAAGAGCAGAAAGGCACTTCGCCGGATGATGACCGATATGGCTTCCGAAGGTGACTCCTCAGAAAGGACTATTAAAGCCATCACAATATCGCCAGTTGCCCGGAACAGCCGCCGTGTCGCCATGCCACGGTATGCGGACCACAGAACGCTGATAGCCATATAGAGGTACAGCAGCAGGAGCCCACGGTTGCTCTTGGACAGGTTCCTCCAGTCGATGTGCCTACGGGACAAGGCGAGCAATCCAAGGACCATGATCGCCGTAAGGATCGCCCGGTCAAACGGGTTACCGGAAACGTAGGCCGAACCTTGTTGGGAAGCTGTGTTCGGCCAGATCCAACTCGATGCACTCCGGCTCGATATGAGGATGAACCAGACTGTCGGAAGCCATGTCCATTTGGAGACGTTCCGCTGAACCTTTCTGTCCACCAAGAACGCGCCGGCTATCCCGAGGAGACATGCCACTATGGCAATTGTGGGCGTCATCTACTCGTTTGTCCCTGATGCCTTCCGTCCCGGTGCTGCTCCTTGGAACAACGTAGCGAGCACTCGGAAAAAGCGTCGGAAAGGCGCAGTACTGCGATGGAGTATCAGAACGAGAGCCACGTAGGCTGCGCCGAACACTCCGATGAATGCGAACAGTCTCACTAACGCACCGGCAGGATGAAGTACCCTTCCGACAAGGATGCAGGCTCCGGCCGCAATGGCAGCCGCGACGAAGTACCTCCAAGAAACGGCAAGAACATCCCAAAAACGAAGACCTGCGGGTCGCCCCGCGTACGCAATAGCTGGCCCGGTCAACACGACGATCGCTATCGAATAGGCGGCTGCAACCCCCTTCGTGCCGGACGCAAGCCCTATCAGAATACCGCCCACAGTGACAATGAACGATAGGAGCCCCCACTTGAACCAGCGTTCGGCCCGCCCCATCGAAACGTGAAGCCATTCGATCGTCGCGTAGACAGCGTAGGTCCCCGCGCTCAGCGCAAGGATCGTGAAAAGCGGAGCCGACTGCTCCCACTGCGGCCCAAGAAGGAAGTATACTATGTCCCTGCTCGCGATGGCCATGAATGCGCTGACGGGCATCGCAACCAAGGATATCGTCGAGACTGCCTCGAGGTAGTACCTCCGGAACCGGACAGGATCATCGCGGAGTCTGCTCAGAGTAGCCACGGCCACAGAATGAAGCGATATAGTAAGCTCGCTGACAGGAAGCATGAACAGAGTGAAAGCCCGGTCATAGTATCCCAGTTGGGCAGCACCGAATCGCCAGCCGACAAGAGTCTTATCCAGACTCCGGCTGAAGTAGCTTGTGATGAGGTAGCCGATCGAGTTGCCTCCGAAAATCAGAAGCGATCTGATGCCCGACCTACGGACCTGAAAGCCTGGACGCCACTTGCAGCATATCCAGCCGCCTACAACGAGGGCAATGGTCGAGCCAACGGATCTCATGACCAGAGACCAGTAGCCGAATCCTCCGAGAGCACACACCACGGCTAGGCTCGTACCAACAATCGTCGCTATGACCTGGCATACAGCGACTCTGCCAAACTGCATACTTCTTCGCAACAATGCAAAATGCATATCAGAAAGGCCATAGAACAAAAATGTCAAGGACAGGACGATCGAAACCGAGCGTACTCTCGGCTCGTTGTATAGACGCACCAGTAGAGGGGAAAGCAGCGTCGCAATGATGCAAAAGATGGCGCCCGCAAGCGCGTTCACCCAGAAAAGCGCGCTCACCTTCCTTTGGTCAATGTCCCTGCTCTGTATTACGGCGTCGGCAAGGCCGAGATCCCTGAGGACAAGAAGGAAACCGTTCACAGACGTGACCATGGATACAAGCCCGAAGTCCTCAGGACTGAGCAACCTGGCAAGCACAACAGTGCCGACCAGGTGCAGCGCATAGTTTGTCACCCTCGAAGCGATCGTCACGCCGCCGCCGCGGACGGCTCTGCTCTTAAAATTCTCGCTCGGGGAGCTGTTCGCGAAATACGGATCAGAAAATTCTTGTCGAGACATCGATACCTTTCTCGGCTATGAGATCAGACCCCAGCACATCCGGGAGTACCTACCGCCACAACATCCTCGGTCTCGACCGGGAGTCTTCATCAAGAGGTCTGTGAGAGAAATCAAGCGGCACCCCTTCCTTATAGCATCATCATCAACGAATTCCACGCCCGCGGAAACCTCCTTCAAGAGCCTAAGGGCATCGATTCTTCCCAATCTTCTGTCAGAAACCAGCATCATTTTGCAGATAACCGTTGTTGCGTTATACTCTTTTTTAAACCTATTGGCAGCATCCCTCCGAGCCGTAACGACGTTGACGAGGATTCTACCACGTGAGTGAGACGGATGTGGTACCAGTGTTCCATCGGATTGTAGTAGTAACTTATCATACGCTGCCAGCTACGGGTGAGAATTTGGGCTCTTTCGAATCCATTCGTTTTGCGCCAGGCCTCGAACCTCCCCCATTTCTTCGCTTACTCGCGTGCTGCCGAGTACGAAATGGCACTGGGCATCATCTTCGCCTCCGTCGGCTTCTTGGTGGCCACTTGTTCTAAAACGTTGACGATTTTATGCTTCTAGCAGCGTTGCCCCCGAGCCCTGGGAAACGACTCTGGAAACGCTGCCCAGATCTCCAAGTGCCCGTAGACAATTGACATCGCCAAGTCGGATATCCTACGCTCCTTCAGCTCGCGTACCACCCCGGCCCAACGCTCCTTCGACTCCCGATAGCCGTTTCCAAAATGCGGGATAAGCTTTCGCCCATTGCTAAATCCTGCGATGAGCGTCACCAAGGCCACTTTTTTTGTCCAGCCCGGCCTTCCCGTACATGCCGTCTACCCACAGGCATACAACCTGCAACCCTTTCAGGCCGTATTCCATCCATCATTTGAACTCCACCTGCTTGGACTTTTGCCGATACTATGGAAATCGTCAGTGGCTGCTCGTTGATCGAGCGTACTCGATTTCGGCGGGTACCAGGAGTACCAGCCCTGCGCTGAAAATACGGCGCCGCGCTGCCACCCGCGGTTACCTGCTTCCGGATTGGGGGAGGCCTGTCGACCTCCGCTTCACAAAGACTAGCCGATGCCGCAGACAAGCTAGACGATCTCCAGCGTGTGCTATAGGTCAATCCTGGCCTCGCAAAAGTTCTTCGTTCGCTTCTTGTGAGTCGCTGTCGTTCTTACTCCCCGTTTCGGTCCACTGCCAGGCTGATTTTCCACGCACGCAAGCAGATCCCGCATCCCGTATCGATGTCAGGAATGGACTGCCCGGGGCTACAACTCCAAAGGGGGTTCAGTAGTGTTCATCATGTCGGGTCTTTTCGAAGGACCACGACGTAGTCACTCGCGCCCAATATACCGAGACTCACGGCATGAGCGAGATACCACGCGATAGAGTAAATAGCGTGTAGCGCACGTCGCCGTTGTAGATATGGCGCGTTGACGATGTCGTAGTACTCTGTATACACGACAGAGAGACCCCGCCGGATCGCGTACCTACTGATCGCCTTGGGTCGTATCGAAAAACGGAGATAAGTCCTGAAAGGCCCCGTGTCCTCGCTGCCCGCATGGCGTCTCCGAAGTACGTATCGATAGAAGAGAACGTGCAACGATTGAGGCATGGTTTTGGTGACCAGCCCTTTGAGGGACAAAACATTTGGAAGTTTCAGAATAATCAGACCTTCTGGCTTTACGGCACGAGCGAAACGCTCCAGTGCCCGCTTCGGGTAGGGCAGGTGTTCGAGAACGTCCCAGCAGACAATCGCATCAAAGCTCGCCGCAGGTAGCCTGTAAGTTTGGATATCGCCGAGGATCTTCTCGCTCAACGTGGTGTTCTGCTGTAATTGCCTCGCTGAGATATCTATCCCCACTTTCGTCGCATGGTCCCCAAAAGAGACACTTAAAATCGAACCACAGCCAGCATCGAGCACCCTCACTCGGGATCGGGTTTTGATCCATCGATCGACGAGCGCTTGGAGCCCTGCAACAGGCTGAGCGTCGGGCCCCTCCGGAAACAGAGGCATACGACCCCGCGGCCAGTTTGAGGGTTCCAATCTAAGAAGTCCTCGGTTCCCACGAATGTCATCTCTTCCGTTACGCCTCATCAGAATCCCTCTTCTCTCCCGTGGACCACAGCGAATCGCTTATCCGAACTATTATAGGCATTGCCCCTCTTTCCAACGTAAGGCCCGCATGTGCTTTATTACTAGTGCCCGCCTGGGAACCGCCGCCATCAAATACGCGGAGCAACTCCACGCTGCCAGCCGTACAGCTGGTCACTCTAGCGACCCTGATTATCCGGGCTGCCCCGTACCGATCCGAATAAAGTTACCCCGACTAAAATTGTCTCAGCATAGTCGGGGTAACTCGAATATCCGCCGGTCTCGAGTTCTGAGACAGGAAAAAATCAAACCTGACTTCGGACTTCATCGTCATCAGCGGCGCGAAGAGCCGCGGAGGTGATCTAATGCATCCCCGACAGATGGCCCCGAGCCTACAATCGTGATCTGGCCGTCCGCAGTGTCGACCATTTGTCGGTGTCGCCGAGTCAGGGCGATTCTTTTCCTCTCAGAAGGCGATTGGAAACGACCGGTGAGTTCCGATTTGCTCGAGGATCATATCCATCAACCTGTAACACATTAGGATCTCTCGATACGGTATCGGGATGGGGCCACGGTCCTCGACCGCAAGGTAGAAAGATTCCATCAACTTCTTCTTACCGGCGTCAAAGTGGAAATCTCGATGGAGGAAGTGCCTAAGGTTGCGGAAGACGTTGCTGGCGTACTGTTGCGCCAGCCCCAAGGGCGGTAAGAACCTCTCTGCATAGCTTTTCATGCGAGCGCCTCTAAGCTTGATGAGAGTCTGCTGGTCCTCATCGAGTATCAAGCCGTTCTGTGAGCCATAGACGCGGAACTGATGGAGTGTAGGGCGCATCTGCGATGAGAAAGTGAAATACGCGGTGGTCCGAAGTTCATTACTGACTAGAACTCTGAGCTCGTCAACTATCTCATATTCCCCAAGAGACTGCAGGAATGGACTAACGAAACCGTGCGCCACGACGCGGATCTCCGCGCCCCTAGTGAACTCCGCAATCCTTGCCAGACCGTGGCCGATTATATTGCGCAACAGTCCTCCCGGCAGTGTGCGTATCCAGTGCTGTCTGTCCCGAAGGAGTGTCTTGGCATAGCTTGCTTCTCCCAGATCATAGCACCAGTAGCTTTCCATGTGGACAGGCGCACCACCCAAGTATCCGTGCCCGACCAGCTCCCGCATCCTGCAGGCTACATGACTGAACTGCGCATCATGGCCAACTGTAAGCTTGAGCCCTTTCCTACATGCCAAGTCCGTCAACTCTTCAGCCTCCGCTACCCGAAGCACAAACGGCTTTTCGACATATATGTGGCAACCATGTTCGAGACACTGCTTGGCGATTGCGAAGTGGCTCTGTGGCGGTGTCGTTATATGAACGACGTTGGGTCGAGCTTCTTTCAGAAGATCTTCAGTAGACTTGAAGGACCTGCTGATACGAAATCTTTCGCAGAGCTGCTTCGCCATTAACTCTTCTTTATCACAAGCTCCGACGATGTCACAGCCTTCTATCTGCCGCATCTGCGCGGCATGAGAGTCCGCGATCTTGCCACAGCCGATAATGGCGGCCCTAATCATATCAGATCCCCTTTCGACAGCTCGTCCAGAAGCGGCTCAAGCCTTCCGAAGTTGCTACTGTCTGTTTCCAGCCGAGTCCAATTTTTATCTTGTGATTGCTATATCGTGTCCTCTTCCAGTAGGTATGCCAAGCTCTACGGTTGAACACTGGCGGCAATTGACCCCTTGACCAGTTCGAATAAGCCTCCCATATGGCGCAGAGAAAATAACTCATGAAATGAGGCACATACACTGATCTGAAGTACCGCACGTTGCGCTTGTACAGACTCAAGAACTGCCTACTGGAAGGCAGGTCGTCGTCGACAACGTTGAAGATCTCCCCATCGACACCCTCGACTAGACCCGCCAGAACGATTGCCTCAGCGCAGTTGTCCACATATGTTAGCGGTATCGTGTTGCCCCCCCCTATGTGTAGAAAGAGCCCGAACGTTCCGACACCCACTCTCCCCGTGATCCCCGCTCTGCCTTCACCGTACACAACTCCTGGCCTAACGATGACAAACGGTAGGTCCTGTGTCCGTCCATAGTGGAACACCATTTCGTCCTGCTTGGCCTTGGCGAAGCAGTATGCCTCACCTCTTAGTTCGGGGTGTTGCTCAACGGGACAACTCTCATCCAGTACGCCTCTTCTCGATTTCCATCTATTCGCGTACACAGCGAAAGATCCAACGTTGACAAATCTCCTCAGGCGACCATGCGCCAGGATTGCCTCTATTAGATTCCGAGTTGTGACTACCGAGTTCAGGAATGAGCCTGCGAATGACTTGTCTGCTGATCCCACCGCCAAGTGATACACCACCCGAATCCCAAGGGTCGCACGGACGCAGTCATCTCGACTCAGTAGATCACCTGTGACAATGGAGACCTCGGCGTCGCCGCGAAATGGTCCGATGAGATCCTCTAGTCTCTCGATGGCACTGGTAGGTCTTGCGAAGCACCGAATACACTTGAAACCTCTTTGCAGTAGTCTCCTTACCACCCTGCCGCCCACAAACCCAGCGGCGCCTGTCACTAGTATCGGTTCATCCTCTCGAATAATCGGATTGGATAGGTCCATATCAGTGGTTCTCTCCTGAACACATGCGAACGGTTCGCTCACCTACTCAGTGATGTATTTATCTGCCACTAGCTCGAATCCGAGCAATGTCAGGATTCTCCCCATGTGGCCAAACATTTTTATTAGATAGGACATGTAGAGATATCGTCCGACGATCGCAGCGAAAGGCAGGACGAACGCGTATGAAGGGATTGCTACAATCGCTTTCAGCGTGTCACGAAAGCCTGATCCCGGCCATCTGACAGAGATCTTGCCCCGGAGTAAGGCCTTCCGCAGCATGAACGACCACCCCCATCGGCTGGGTGGCACGGTCTCGTAGGCAACTGCCTCGTTGCACCACGCGAAAAGGCATCCTTTCGCTATCGCCCTCCTGAAGAAATCCTGATCCTCGCCAGTGATGAACTCCGATCGAAAAGCCTGTTCCATGCCTACTAGCACGCGTCGGTTGAAGAGAAGGTTTCCGGTTCTCCCCTTGCTCCAATCGATCAGGAACCCGCTGCTGTAAGAGGGTCTCTCAAAGAACCTCCCTTTCAAGACCCACAGGGGTGGCTCCTGCTCGAAATGCGGTCTTACTGGTCCAAGCGCGCCATCCACTTTGTACAACTCACATGCTTTTCGTAGCGTAAGAAGCCAGTCTCTCAGCGGGTACTCATCGTCGTCGACAAACGCAACGAACTCCCCCTTCGCAAACTGGAGAGCCTTGTTTCTAGCGAGTGCGATGTTCTGCTGCGGCTCAACACAATATATTGTCTGAACTCGGGAAACGGCAGAAAAATCCGCCACCACGATTCTTGCGGATTCCGCTTCATCATTGTCCGCAACGACTATCGAATATGTGAATAGCCCTCCAGTCTCCTGAACCTCGAGCTCTCGCAATAGACGCCTCAGAAGAAGAGGTCTCTTGTAGGTGCAAATACACACAGTTATGTGCTCGGTATTATTGGCCGCTGCCTCCATCACCCCTCTCACCCTCCTCGCCGTTCCAATAGAGAACCAGCGCGGTACCTACATTCGCCCCCGTAGATAGAACAGCCTGCCGAGCGAGCCACCCGCCGCCGGTAATAGCGCACCATATTGTCCTCCCGTCGAGGCGATGTCTACTGCCAGGACAACGTCAAATCGTGCTCCCGACACAGGCGCGAACTTGCTCAGATGCAACGTCGGCACCGCGATCGACAGGTGCATCTTCATTACAAGAAATCTGCGCACCCCGACCGACCTTCAACCCATAGCTCCGCGGCTCCCAGGCTGAGGTGCGTGAATCCATCCAATCTCGCGGTCGGCTCTCAACAGCACGTCAATTCGACATGCAGAATGGTCCAATCGGCGCTTTGTGCTGTTTACCTTGTCGGCCCCAAGCTCCCCTTGTCGGGGCAGCGCCCTACTACACACCACGGCTCCGACTCTTTTGGTCCGACCTCCCTCTCCGTGATGAAATGGCGGCCTGAACAGCCTCGAGGAATCCGCGCGCCATCAAGTCGATGTCCCCTTGCTCACTGATCGTACGCCGGGCCGATTCCGAGAACGCCTCGCGCAGATCGTCGTTTCTTAGCAACTGAAGCAGCCGTAGTCGAAGCTCGAGTTTGTCCCCCACAATGAACCCATTCTGTCCATTCGACAGGTAGCCTATCTCGGGACCGTGTCGAGCGTGTTCCGTCACAATAGGGAGGCCCCAGTAGAATGCCTGGTTGATACCGAGTCCCGCCGAGCCGGGTATACAGAATACGTCAGACAGCTTGAACAGCTCGTTGATCTGCCGCGGTTCATGCATAGGCCCTAGATAGCTGATGTTAGTCCTGTGCTCGATTCTGCTCGCTAGTGTAGGGCTCAGCCCAGGCCCCACAATGATCAGCGCATACTCGGAGAACTCAGGCACTTCGAACGCTTCGATGAGGTGGTGGATCCTCTTGCGATCCTGAATTCTGCCGACAAAGAGAACCACCCTCCCAAGATGGACTCCCCATTTCTTCCTGAGTTGTGCCTTTGTCTCAGTTATCTCCGGGAAGTCCCGGAAGTTTAGAGTATTGTTGGCGATATAAACCTTACCCAAGCTTCGTTTTGACACGTATCTCTTCTCGCCGTCTGTGTACAGCACTATCCCTGCCGACAGCGCGTCTATTGCTGCGTAGAGCCAGTTCTTCATAAAGTGGTTGGGCTTTGCGAGATCTATGGCGTGTCTCCAAGTGAGGATTGGGACGCGACGCACAATGCCATACAGAAGCAGCGGCCAGATGACATAGTGCTTGAGACTTAGGTGACAGATAACGACCGATGCCTTCAGTATCTCAAGCTGCCGTATCAACTCCGTCGTGCGCAGGCCCGACTGAAGCCAACCGAAATGGATTCGATGTGGGTTGCTCCCTTCGATGGAGTCCGCAAGCACTACAAGTTGCATACCATATCCCGCGAAAAGATCGGACAAATAGTTGTAGATCGATACACGGTAGTGCTGCACGGTGTCCTTCTGGACCAACGCCACAATTGGATCCACTATTCACCTACTTTTCATAAAGACCCGACCGACTCCACCCAACCGATTCTGCCCACCTGGATACACTCTGGGATACAAGCGCAGTGCCAGAAACGTCAAGGCCTGTGACCATCTCAGAAAGTGCGACTCTATTGCCGCTTGCCTTCCGATTTGATGATCGAAAGGATAGTTTGAGCATTCCTTCATGTTGCCTATTGTCGAATCCACTTCGTCATCAGACTGCGGGTTGTCAGCCGGATCCACTTCCACTCCCTCGTACTTCCTTTCCGCAGGTTTTTATCCTCAACTATGTACCAGGTTCTTCATGCCCTCCCCCCCTATACTACGCGCGAATTTGCCTCCCTCTGCCCGCCCCGTATCGGGATTTCCTTGTCGTATGTGGCTTTCGCTCACGCGCGCTATAGTCCCTCACGACAGGGCAGGAGGATCTCCCTGGGTATGATGTACCTCGAACCCATATACCGTCCGGCTTCGGATCGCAGTCGTGAAGTAATGCCGCATCTAGATTATCAGTGCAAGTGGCTATCGGCTGTACGCCTGACCGCCTACTCGCCTGACGTGAACGCGGCGTAGAGTGTATGGGGCAACGTCATAGGAAAGGAACAACCCCTCCTCGCGCTGATGTTCTTGGTGGAATACTCGCGAGATCGTTGCACAGATTCACCCGCTTCTTCTCTCAGCCACAACTGCTCCATTCTCTCTTGAGGAAGAACCGCTCTCGTTTGGATGAAACCAAAGTTGATTGGGCCCTGTTGAATAGGTATGCTTCGTCGCTCCCGAGTTCAAATATACCGCAAGTGCATACAACATCCACGCTTGAGACCATCTCATGTACGGAATCCTGTTCTCAAAGAATCGAGTTTTCTGGTAATAAAAATATCCATTTTCACTTCGCATATTTCCCAATACCCATCTACAGACTTTGTCTACGAGCGACACAGCTCCTTCCCAGATCGGCGCGAGTTCGCAGAGCGTCACGATGCTCTGCGCAACACAGTGAATGTCGACGGGCCACACCCTATCATGATAATACCTTGGCACCCCATCGGCCGCGAAAAAGTGGTTCACAAAGAAATCCAGGCCTCTGTAGATCGCATCATTCGCGGCTCTGTCTTTCAACACGTCGGCAAGCCCCCAAAGGGCTACCAAGTTGTACCCTGTATGAAAGTTGTCGATCCACCGCTGCGTTTCTCCCTCCCCGTATAGCCAGGATCCATCATCTCTCTGCCTGCTCAAGGAGAACCTCGCCGCTCTATCGGCGATGTCCAAGAACTGCTCTCTCCCTGTCAGCTTACCCAGCCTGCCAAGGAAGGCCGCTCCCAACAGGTTCGCATTGTGTACTTGCGCGTGATCTAGAGGTGTGTAGCTGAAGCAAATCGCACCGTTCTCGTGGCTCATGTTGAGCCCATTTATCAGAAACTCCCCTGCACTTGCCGCCGCATCAGCGAACTCCCCTCGCCCGTACTTCTCATAGCCATCTATGAGAGCGTTCCCCCCGAAAGTTGTACAAATAACGTTTGGCGTGAACTTGGGAACCAAGAGACTTCGGCTTTGCCAGTCGAAATTATAGCCCCAACAATGGTATGGGTAACCTTCACTCCTGAGTTCGATGAGCCGCTCTAACCTCGCCGCCACAACTGAATCATCATTCAGTAGTCCGCAATCCGATAGGCGAAGCAGAGCGCGACAAAACAGGGCGCAAGCCTTGGGGTTCTCTCCCTTCGGGACAAGAAGGAAAGGCCTCAGGTTTACCGGCAATCGCTTCATCCCCTGAGTGACCGACAACCGAAATATCCTGTTCTTTGAAAAAGGGAGGAAACTCAAAAGACGACTATTGAGGCCGTCGTATGGATCGTAGCCAGCCCAGTTCTCCCTCTCGCAGTATTGCAGTAACGCTAACGCTGACCTTTCAACTGAGTCCCGGATGCCCTCCATTCCGCTGCTCTCTATAACACTGCGGCCTTGATGGCCTCTGAAACACAAGCAATCTGATCCTGAGTAAGCTCAGGGAACATTGGCAAAGACAGTAACTCTTTCGCACAGCGCTCAGCTATCGGGAGGCTGCCACCGAGCAGGTGAAGGTGCTCATACGCTTTTTGAAGGTGCATTGGCACCGGGTAATGTATGGCGCAATTGACACCGTGTTCCTTCAACTCTGTCATCAGTGCATCTCTTCTCGGGACCCTGATCGCATACACATGGTACACATGGCGATTGCTGGCGCCTTCTGTCGGGATGATGACATTCTTGGTGCCAGCGAGCAGCTCTCCGTACCTGCCCGCGTTTTTCCGCCTCCGCTCGTTCCATTCTTCTAGGTGTTTGAGCTTGACCGAAAGGATCGCTCCCTGGATGCCATCCATGCGCGCGTTCCATCCCACCACCGCATGGACGTACTTCTTCTCCTGGCCATGATCGCGAAGCATTCGCACCTTCTGAGCGATTTCTGAATCGTTCGTGACGATCGCACCCGCCTCACCGCACGCGCCCAGATTCTTACCGGGGTAGAAACTGAAAGCTGCCGCGATTCCGATGGAACCCGCTCGTCTTCCCTTGTATTCCGCTCCGTGAGCCTGGCAAGCATCCTCAATCACTGGCACGCCCCTAGAGCGAGCGATGTCCATGATCGGGTCCATGTCCGCCATCTGACCGAATAGATGCACCGGAATCACCGCCCGAGTGCGGCTGGTGATCGCCTTGCGCAGTATTTCTGGATTCATCGTGTAGGTCGTTTCATCGACGTCTACGAGCACAGGCTTGGCCCCACAGAAGCTGATCGCTTCAGCCGTGGCGATAAATGTATTCGCAACAGTAATGACCTCATCCCCTGGCCCTATCCCCATTGCGAGGAGAGTCAACCAGAGGGCGTCTGTCCCGCTTCCCACTCCGATGGCGTGGCGGCACCCGCAGAATTTTGCATACTCCGTCTCAAATCGCTCCACAAAGGGGCCACCGGCAAAGGCGCTGGACTCCATCACCTCCCGAATGGCGGAGTCGAGTTCCGTGTGGATTGACTTGTACTGCGCTTTCAAATCGAGAAACGGAACGGTCATTCCTTCTTCTCCTCAGTGATTCTCCGTAGGACACGTGCGGGGTTTCCGGCAACGATGGTATCTCTAGGAATATCCTTTGTGACGACGCTTCCCGCGCCGATGATCGCGTTTTCGCCAATTGTGATCCCTGCGAGGATCGTCGAACCCGAGCCGATTGACGAACCCCGCTTGACGATCGTGGGGATACACTTCCAATCCGCCTCTGTCTGGAGAGCGCCTCCCACGGCCGTCGCTCGGGGGTACATGTCGTTGATAAAAATGACCCCATGCCCGACAAAGACCTCATCCGCAATCGAGACTCCCTCGCAAATGAAGGTGTGACTCGAAATCTTGCAGTTGGCCCCGATCTTCGCGCCCTTCTGGATCTCGACGAAGGTGCCGATCTTCGTGTTGTCACCGATCTCGCACCCGTACAGATTCACGAAAGCGAACAGCTTCACGCCTTTCCCGAGTTTGACGTCCGGGGCAACCCGCACCGATGAGCCTGCTTCCATGCTCATGAGTAGCTTTCCAGATTGATGATGCCGCCTCCGCTGCTCAGAGACTGGGTTGCAGCCTCGAGGATCCGTACCACTTCCAGTCCCTCACGCCCGCTGGAATCCGGCTGGATGCGTCCTTCAACACAATCGACGAAATGCTGGCATTCGACCTTCAAAGGCTCCACCTGTTTGACAAACGGGGATAGGATGTCGCCGTAGTGATACGAGTACTGGAACTCTCCGAAGGTGTCGTAGTGGGGCGGGGCTTCAACTCGCTTGTCGTAGATCTTTATCTTTTCCAAGGGCTCTGTGTCGTCGTACACGATCATTTTTTTCGTCCCGACGATCGTGATCTCCCTCACCTTTCGAGGATCGATCCAGCTGGACTGGATTGTCGCGAATCCACCATTCTTGAAGGAAAGGCTTATGTTGGTGATGTCCTCGATTCCGGGGGAGACGTGAGACTTGCCCTGGCAATTCACAGAGATGGGCTTCCCTCCCATGATGTACAAGATGATCGAAATGTCATGCGGGGCGAGGTCCCAGGCAACGTTGATGTCCTTTTGAAACAGGCCGAGGTTTAGCCGGCGGCAGCTGATGTACATCAGCTCGCCAATCTCCCCTGAATCAACGATCTCCTTTATCTTGCGCACCGTCGCGGTGTAGACGAAAGTGTGTCCGACCATCAGAGTGAGCGAACGTGCTCCGGCAAGCTCTATCAGTTCGCTGCACTGGGCCGATGTGGATGCGAGGGGTTTCTCAACAAATGTGTGCTTTCCTGCCTTCAGGCATGCGGAGGCAAGGGCGTGATGAGTTGAGACGGGCGTCGCGATCGCGACCATGTCCAGGGAGGCGTCGCCAGTAATCCGGGAGCACTCAGTTGTCTTCTCCACCTCGGGGTAAAGCTGTCCAAGGTGGTCGAGCCTCTCCCGGCTTCTATCGCAGATCACGCCTACGGTGACACCGGAAAGTGAGCGGAAGTTCCGCACCAGGTTCGGTCCCCAATACCCGCAACCGACGACTGCGAGCTTATGCGTCAATGAAGAATCCTTTCTCATCCCCTTTGGCAAGACTAACGGTGGTTGGCGTAAGAACCTTCATGCCCAGCCTCTTCAAACCAGCCTCGCAGACCATGCCGATGATAGCCGGCACAGTCAACAGAAGGATCTTCAGATCGCGCAGGGGGGACATTCTGTTTGCGTAGGAAATGTCCAGACGCACCATCTGCTCGAAGCTGAGCTTGTTCTTCCCGCTCACCTGCCAGAGGCCCGTCATGCCAGGGAGGATATCGAAACGGTGTCTGTGCCACCGCAGGTATTCCTCCGCCTCGTACGGGATGCATGGCCGGGGCCCGACGAGGCTCATTTCGCCTCGAAGCACATTGAAGAGCTGCGGCAGTTCATCGAGGCATGCCTTTCGGATGATCTTGCCACCGGGAATGATGCGCGGGTCCCTTCCGCAGTCCAGTTTCTCCATCGGCTTGTCGCTTTTGATCAGCTCTTTCCAGTATTGCCGATGGGCATCGGCGTTGTTGTTCTCGTGCATGGTTCGGAACTTCATGAATGTGAAAAGCTTGCCCCGATACCCTACCCTCTGCTGCCTGAAGAATGCTTTTCCGGGCGACACCGCCTTTATGTAGGAGACAAGGAGGAGGAACAGAGGAGACAGGAGGAAGAGCAGCAGCAGAGATCCGACGAAGTCGATGCCGCGCTTCCACACGGGCACTCTTTTACAAAAGACGTTCCCTATCGCCTTCTCGTTGGGATGCCCGTCCCCACCGGACTCATCACCGATATCTGCATCGCTGCCGGGCAGCCAGTGAGCGGGATACGTGTAAACCATCGATGGGATCGGTGAGGGGGGGGTGGGTATCGAGTCGCAAAGGCGATGCGCGAACCTCCGCCCGCCTTCATTTTTCGTCACGGGAAGAAGGATGCCGATGTTCCGCGAATCGAGCCACCCGAACTCGTCGATGGATCGCATCTTCGCCTTGATGGTTCGGGCGACAAGTTGAATCCCTCGTCCGTTGGATTCTAACCCCGTGACATCGAGAACGACCAGAGAAAACTCGCTGCCTTCCCTGTCGGACCGTGACCTCTCATGATTGAGGAGTGCATGGAAGACAGCGGGCAGATGGATCGCCACACCCCCTTGAGTACGGGGTACCTTCGCCTGCTTCACAATAATTGCCCCTTTCGCCTTACTCATCCATTCGAAACCCTCCCAGTTCTACTTCTAAGACAGTCCTCTCCCCTCGGCGGTTCAGTGTGTCCGATGAGAGCCTCATCTCCCGCCGTTCTATCAACATCCTTCACTACCATTCGCAAAGTGCCGCCGTAACGAACTCCTTTGCGGGCTCCAATCCTGAGCGATAATTAGCCCGAGTTTTTATTATTGTTGCCGTTTTCGAGGGCCGTAATCTTGTACGTGCTGTCAAATCGAATGGCGATCCCCTCCGTGTCTACCCGGATGACCCTCCCCTTGACCTTGATCTTGGCCGCTCTCTTCTCCCCTGCAAGCTTACGGAGCATGTCCAGAGAGATCAGGAGTTCCATTCTCACATTGGCGCCTTCGCTAAGCGGCTGGGAGGAAAAAAGGAAAGCGCCGCCCGACGACACGTCCTTCGTCGTCAGATCAAGCTCTTCTTTTGTGCCTCCCTCGGTCTGGACTGTGACTCTTGCCGGTGCATTCAATTCGAAGCGTTCAAGCCTTCTTCTTTCTTCCATGCTGACCTCTCGCTTATTGACACCTTACTACAGAGATGCCAGGGGTCCGCAATCAGCAAAACGTTGTACCTTGTTATGATTTCAGATTTGCTTCTAAAGAGGGAGATAATACCTTAGTTTACTAATTTTTTTACAATACTAATACCTCAAAGTATTAGTAATATGTTTTTGCCGCCCAGCACGCAGCCTGGAACCTTTTTAGAACTTTGATTTTTTGGAAAATCCTATTATAGATGGGTCTTCACGGTGTTTGGGCCGATGAGCATTTTCTTTGCTATCTCGTCGTTGCTGGACCCGATGCTAATTAGAGCAAGCATCTCGATCTCCCTATAGCTTAAGCCCGTCGTTTCGCGAACTGTATGGGCTTTTTCCCCCGACTTTCCATGGCAATGCGTACGAGGATATCGCGAGAAATCCATACTTCTCCCTGATGAAGCGCACGGAGACCTTTCAGCATCTGAGAAAGACTGTCGCGTCTTATAGAAGGATCCCCTGATCCCTCTGATAAATGCCCGCGTTTCGATCCTCGTCCCCTTCTCAATATTAAATAACGGCACGATCATATTACCGCCATGCGAGCCTTCACTGAAGGCAAAAGAAATCATTTCCTTTTTGAAATCTCTTTCCGTCGAATCGATCAAGATGAGCGAAGTGTCTGCTTCTTGGAGATCTCGTTGGCGGGAATGGATTCACCGTTCTCCAACACAATGCAGTTCAACAGAGTTCCCGCTCGAAAATATTAAACAGAGCGCCGTTAGAAAAGTTATCCGCACCCGTGTATTCCATACATGGACACCCAGTCAAATTAAGAACGTGGCGGTCCTAGTCGAAAGGCAGCCCACAATCCATGCGGACTGCCCTTTACCACGAACGAACTTGGTTGTAGAATGGTAGGAAATATGGCGAACGAGATTGAAGGAAAGACGAGAAACCCTACTCCCGAGCTTGGCCTTCTTGAAAGCCTGCTCTACTATCTCTCGATCGTTTTGAAATACCGCTGGCTCGTCATCATCATGACAGGAGCAGCCGCAGTCGGGATCATCGCATTCTGTGTCGCGAGTCTCCTCCTTCCCCCCGAGGTAAGCCCGCTGCCGAACAAGTACACCGCAAGCGCTACCGTCCTCGTGCAGAAAGGGATGGGCGACAACCTTTCCGCTTCGATACTCTCGGCCCTCGGGATAGAGAGCCAGCCAACCGACTCTGCCGTTGGATTTGACACCGGCGCGCTTGTGCTATTGGTCCTGAAGAGCAGAACCTTCCTCGATAAAGTCATTGAGGAGTTTGGAATCGTTCGAAGGTACGGCATTACAGGTCAGGTCAAGAGCAGATCGAGAGATACGCTCCTTCAGAAGTCTGACTTCGTCTATAATCGCAATACGGCGGCTGTCAGCATCTCGTTTGAAGACATCGACCCAGTTTTCGCGCGGGATGTCACGAATCGCATGGTAGCTCTCCTCAATGATTGGTTCGCGCAGAATATAGGCAGCTCGAATCAGAGGCAGGCGCAGCTTCTAAACGACAAGGTCAAGGAAGTAAAGCTCGACATGGACAAGCTCGAGGGGAGGGTAAAGGAGCTGCAGAAAAAGTACGGTGTGCTCGGGGCGCAGGATCTCGGGACCTCCCAGGCGTCTGCCCTCGCAGCGCTGCGGTCTCAGCTAATACTCAAGGAAATTGAAATCAAGAACTACTCGACCGTCTCTGCGATCGAGGACCCGAAGCTCCAGCAACTTAGAGATGAGAGGCAGAACATCCTTGACCTCATCAGCCAGACCCAGCAGGTTGTGCCGAACGTTCAGGACAGCACTGGAGGACCTAAAAGTCTCCCCGATCTCCAGATGGAGTTCAACAATCTGACCGTTGAGCTCGATGTCCAGAGGAAGATCTACAACACGCTCTCGCACCAGTACGAAGTTCTGAAGCTAACATCGGAACCGGAATCCGCCTTCCAGATCATGGAGCTCGCCGAGGTTCCCGACTCGAAGTCAGGTCCTTCGCGGACGAGACTCATTGCCATGGTTACCCTCGGAGCCTTCATCGCGAGCGTGGTTCTCGCTTTGCTACTGCATAGCCTTGCAAAGATCAGGCAGAAATCGGAATCTCGAGCCGCCATGAAGACGACCAGTTGAACGCGCCATGCGCAAGTCATTTGCCGGGATCATGTCCGTGGGTATCGCATGCCTTCTTCTCCTGGTCCTGACCAGTTGCCCTTTCCCTTCAAGCGGTTCGGTTCCAATCGCGATCTCGTCAGAATCGATCACCTTGGCGTGGGATCCCCCGGCAGGATCTTTCCCATTGCCTCCTCTCGCAGTGGTCATGTACCGTGTGTATTATCGCCAGCATGGATCCGGCGGGTGGGTTTTTCTCAGCGAGACTCCGGCGTCATCTCATCCCGAGGTCTCGCTTCACCATTCTGATTTTGGCGATGGATCGTATGATTTCTCGGTTAGCGCGGTCAATTCGCTGGGGCAGGAATCGTCGCTCCACACTTCCCTTGATTCCTCTGCGGATCCCTACGGGGGCTGGTATATCGTGTGGATTGGATCGGACTGAGAGTATGAAAACAAGGGGGAGAACACTTTGAACATCAAGACAAAGCAACTTACATGCGTCTGCTTCCTTTTCGCTTTTCTTGGGGCGATTGCGGCCAATGCACAAACAAAGGCCCCCAGTCCCGTGCAGAAACTCGATATCGCGCAAGGTTCTTGCGACCTTGGCCTTATATTCAATTCTAGCAGCATCCTCCTAGACCTGGAAAGTTACCAGGCGGGGATCGGCCTAAAAATCGGCAGAGATAAAGTGTCATTCCGGGGGCTGTTCGATCTGGTTCTGAATGGTGCATCCGATTCCTTTTCGCTGAATGCCGGTGCGGGGATCCAATACTACCTCCTTCCCGGCTCGTCCGTCGCTCCATATATCGGGGGCTCAGTCGGTGGCGGGTACATGAAGCAGGGCGATGCTCTCTCCTTGGTCGTGCTATCGGTTGGTGCTCTTGGGGGAGTCGAGGTATTCCTGTTCGATTTCCTATCTGTATTCGCCGAATATGCGATCACAGCCGATTTTACTCTCTCCACCGACATTCCGACCTCTCAGACGACATTCGACTACCTGGTAGATACGGGAATGGGAAATAAATCCAAACTCGGCATCGTCATCTACTTCATGCGGGCCATGAAGAAGAAGTAGACATGTTCGATTCGGTTGTCGACTGATTAACTCTGTTCATCGAGTTCACATTACCCATCATGGAGATTGGCGTGGCTGCAATACTTTCATTCGCAGCACTCATAGTACTCGGCGGCAATTGGCTTCAGACTACCGTTTATGAAATTCGTTCTTCCAGAATTCCCTCATCCTTCGATGGGTACTGCATCGTCCAGGTTTCCGATCTGCACAAGCAGCGCTTCGGAAAGCGCCAGTTCCGGCTTGCGAGGGCTATACAGAATGCGCGTCCGGATCTCATTGCGATAACAGGGGATTTGACGTACCTCGGATCATGTAATGCCGAGGATATCGAGGATCTCGCTCGCCAGTTGAAGGATATCGCTCCCGTGTATTTCGTATCAGGAAACCATGATGTCCTCCACGGCAATCTTCAAAAGCTTTTGGACCATCTCAAAAGCTCTGGCATCAGGATACTCGAAGGCGAAAGCACCGTAATAAGCCGAGGCGCCGGGTCGATTACAGTCGCCGGGATTCCTGATCCACGTGTCTTTCGCCAGCAAGGGGGAAAAGGAAGGACGATCGATCGCTGGAAAGCATCTCTTGCATCTCTTCGAGATTGCTTGGGGTTTGGATATTCAGTGCTGCTCTCGCACCGGCCAGAACACTTCGCCCACTATGCGAGCCTGGGGTTCGATCTCGTGCTCGCTGGTCATGCCCACGGCGGTCAGATCAGGCTTCCGTTCGTCGGAGCGCTTTACGCTCCCGACCAGGGATGGCTACCCCGCTACGCCTCTGGGATTCATGTCCGAGGAAGCACGAGGATGATCGTGAGCCGTGGATTGGGCAACAGCTGGTTCCCGATTCGATTTCTCAATCGGCCCGAGCTCGTGGTCGTTCGGCTGCGGAAACTGTCCGACTGAGTCACCACCTTCTTCATCGCCCATGGATAAGAGTGTGGATTCGATATATAGTGATGTGCATGGAAGCACCGATGAAGTCAGTCAACCCGATGGGTGAGGTTTTCACCATCCCGACAGCCGAAGACTCCCGCCGGCAGTTGGACGATCTACGAAGACAAGTGAGCGCTCATAAAATGGCGGGACGCGAAATCGTGGTCGTGATCGGCCTCGGATTCGTCGGGACCGTGATGGCTGCCGTCATCGCCGATGCGGTGGACGACAAGGGCAACCCGACAAAGTTCGTCATCTGCTTCCAGCGCCCCAGTCCAAGGAGCTACTGGAAGATCCCAGCGCTCAATGCGGGGGAATCGCCGGTGTCCTCGGAAGATCCTGAGGTTCCCAAGCTCATCCAGAGATGTGTCACAGAGAAGAAAACCCTCGTCGCGACACATATAGGTGAGGTCCTTAGCCTTGCCCATGTCGTCGTCGTGGACGTGCAATGCGACTACGTGAAAAATGCCATTGGGAACGTCAAATCGGGTTCCGTGGACATGATTGCACTCGAAGAGACCTTCTCGAGCATAGGCGAACAGGTCGATCCCCACGCTCTCATTCTGATCGAGACGACCGTCGCGCCGGGAACGACCGAGCAGATCGCATTCCCTATCATCAAGCAGGCCTTCGAAAAAAGAGGCATCCGCACCGCCCCCCTCCTTGCACACAGCTATGAGCGGGTCATGCCGGGGCGCAATTACGTCGCCTCTGTTCGCGATTTCTGGCGGGTCTGCAGCGGGATCAACCAGGCGGCGAAGGAAAAAGTCGTCGCATTCCTCACCTCTGTTCTCAACACCAAGAAGTATCCCCTGACCGTGCTCGACAGGCCGATCGAATCGGAGACCGCGAAGATCATCGAGAACAGCTACCGCTCGGTGATCCTCGCCTTCATGGACGAGTGGTCGCTTTTCGCCGAGCGTAATGGGGTCGATCTGAAGAGGGTCATCGAGGCGATCAAGGTCCGACCGACGCATTCGAACCTGATCTTCCCCGGTCCGGGCATTGGCGGCTACTGCCTGCCCAAGGACGGGGGCTTGGGAGTCTGGGCGAACCGCCATATCCACGGCTGGGAAGACGAGCTTTTCAAGATGACGCCCCTCGCGATCGACATCAACGACACCCGGGCCCTCCACGTCCCCCAGCTCGTGCGTGACGCTCTGCGGAACATGGGCGAGCCTGTGGCCGCGGCGGAAGTCCTCGTCCTCGGGGTATCCTATCGAGAAGACGTGGGCGACACGCGGTACAGCGGCTCGGAAATCATCGTCAGGCGCTTGGCGGAGATGGGAGCCAACATCAGGGTCCACGATCCGTATGTGAGCCAGTGGCTGGAGATCGAATCGCAGGACACCTACCCCGGGCAGGACCAGTCCAAGGCTCGTTTCTTCTCCCGTCAGGCGAAACTCGCGAATCTTCGCATCCAGAAAGACATGTGGGCGGCGATGAAAGGCGTCAACGCCCTCGTTCTCGCGGTTCGGCACGCTCCCTATCTCGAGCTCGACCCCGACCAAGTATTCAATGCCATCGGGAAGCCATTCGCCCTGATCGATTGTTTCCTAATCCTTGACGACAAGAAGATCCGCCGCTACCTCGAGCTGGGCTGCGAGGTGAAGGGCATGGGCCGGGGACACATCAAACGGATTAAGGAAAGCATCCGAAAAGATCATGAAGAATAGCGGGAAGCCTCCCGGGGGAGATATACCATGAATCGAATTGCATTCGCGGCCCTCAGCTTTCTTCTGCTGGGCATAACGGGGTTCGCCCAGGAGGTGGCTCCCGGCGGAAGCATGGCGGCTTTCGCCTCCCCGATCGAAATCCAGCAGAGGCTGCAGCTCGCGATTGCAAGTGATGACTACCCTGTAACCCCTGGGGATGTGTATCGACTGACCTACCGCCAGGCAGAGACGCCGATAACGACAGATCTCCTAGTCGAGAGCAACTACACGATCAATATGAAAGTGTTCGGTTCCTTGTACGCGGCAGGCATGACCTTTGCTCAGGTGAAGCCGCTGATTGAGAAAGCGGTCATCAACGCGTACCCCCGGAGCATGCCGTCGGTCACGATCAACTCGCTCGGGGTCTTCCAGGTCTTCTTGAGGGGTGAGACTCCCCAATCGCGGAACATCGTCGCGTGGGGGCTCTCACGGTTGAGCGAAATGATCGAAAGCCGGCGCAATCCTGATTCTTCTCTCAGGAACATCAAGGTGATTTCGAAGGATAAGACAGAAAAATCTTTCGACCTTTTCAAGGCGTTCCGGCTTGGCACCTCGGTGGAGGATCCCTACGTACGGCCCGGTGATACAATCGTGCTTGCCCGGATCGAACGGCGGGTCGAGGTCGCGGGAGCTGTGCACCAGCCCGGTACATACGAGCTGCTCACGGACGAGGGGTTGCGCGAGCTTGTGGAGTTCTACGGGAACGGCCTGACGCCCTGGGCGGACATCGCCCGATTGCGGATCGAGAGGGTGGTGGGAGAGCAGGCGAGGATCGAGTACGTGAGCCTCGAAGACGGGTACCAGAAGGGGATTCGTCTCGAGAACGGCGATATCGTCACGATTCCCTCGCTTACCGCCAGCCTTCCCGTCGTGTCCTTCGAGGGCGCCGTGATCCAGCAGGCTTTGGCAACCGCTGTCGTCGCCCCCGCTGCGGCGCCTGAGGAGGCGGGAATAGCCGCGACACCGGGGTACAACAGGATCCTCTATACGTTCAAGGAAGGAGAAACCCTTTCCGATGCTCTGCGCGTGGTTCGCCAGTCCATCGCGCCCCTCGCCGATCTGTCCTCCGCCTCCGTGCTCAGGACGGGGAACGCCGAACCCATCTTTGTCGACCTGCGCGAGCTGCTCTCGAAATCCGTCTCCCCTTCCGACATGCCCCTTCAGGCGAACGACAGGATCGTCATCCCGCTGCTCCGGTTTTCGGTCTTTGTCTCCGGCGCGGTCGAAAAGCCAGGGACGTATCCCTTTGCTCCCGGCCGCACGTACCACTACTATGTGATCCTGGCCGGCGGCAGCACGCAAGACGCGCCGGGGAAGATCTTCATTACCGACGTGAATGGAAAGATGCGCGACCAGAAGGAAGTTATCCAGTCCGAGGACAGGATTTTCGTGATACCCGCGGCGGTTATGGTCCAGGGAGCTGTCTTTGCGCCGGGAAGCTTCTCGTTCAGGGACGGACTTCCCGTCTCATATTATGTGAACCTCGCTGGCGGCATCGATCCCGAAAGGAACTTCAACGGCAGGGTTCGGGTTTACGATTCAACTGGAAAAGCCCGCAAAGAGACAGCGCCTCTCATGCCGGGAGACAGGATCTATGTGCCCAGCAATGGGTTCCTGTACAACCTGGATAAGTATGCGTCCCTGGTCGCAACGATTATCGGAATCGGCGTTAATGCGATCATCCTGTACAAAACGTTCACTCCCACTCCCACGACCACTCCATAATTCGAGGGCTATGAGATCAGGTCTGCGACGGACCGGACCTCTCCGCTCCTCGGACCATCTGTGTCTGCGCCGCGCCTTTTATCGGCAAAGGCGGTTGCGCTGTGGACGCTGTACAATCAGCTCCACTATTGGCACTCCGGCTACCTCGCCCTCACTGTCTACGATGTGCTCGCTCTCCGCCTACGGCTGCACACCGGCGTCAGGCTATCCTCCCTCGAATCGGGCAGGTCATCCAGTTCTGCACGATCACGTTCTGGACCGGCTCCCTGTTCCTGAGTAAGCGAGTGGCGAACCCCACCCTGGTCGGGTCAGGGATCGGCGGAGCGGAACGGGGCCAGGCGCAGGATGTCGGTGTCCGAGCAGGCCGTTGGGAGTTCCTCGAAGAGCTTGCGCAGATACCAGTAGGGTTCCTGCCCATTGGCCTTGGCGGTCTCGATGATGCTGAACAACGTCGCGCTGGCGGCGGCGCCTCGAGGGCTGCCAGAAAACAGCCAATTTTTTCTGCCTAACACAAAGGGGCGTATGGCTCCCTCGACCAGGTTGGTATCCGGGGTCATCGCAGGGTGATCCAGATAGCGAATGAGCTTGGGCCATTGCCCCAGCGTGTAGCCGACCGCCTTGCCCAGCAACGTCTCAGGAGGAACCTGAGCGGCTCGGCGTTCCAGCCAGGTGCGGAACTCCGCTAGAATTGGCTCCACCTGCCGACCTCGTTCGGCGGCGAACTCCCCCGGATCCTTGTAGCCCCCCCGTAGGTTCTCTACACGGTACAGTCGGGCGATCGTCGCTAAGGCCTCCTCCGCGCTGCCCGCCTTTTTCGAGTTCTTGTGCGCATCGTGGAACATTCGGCGTGCGTGGGCAAAACATCCAACATGCACCACGTTCTTCGCTCCGTCACAGGCTCGGTCGTAGACGTCGTAGCCGTCGGTTTGTACGTAGCCTTCGTAGTCCCCGAGCATCTCCACGGCTACCTCCGTGCCGCGGCTAGGAGCATAGTGGTACAGAATCACCGGCGCCTCGGGCGGCCCTCCACGGGCGACCCACATGTAACTCAGCGCAGTGTTGGCTCGTCCGGGCTCTCCCAGGACCTGAAGGCGTGTCTCATCCAGCTGCAGGAGCGGCCCCGAGCGTACTTTCGCCTCCAGGAGTTTCATCAGCGGAGCGCACGCTTCACTTGCCGCGATCATCCAGTCGGCCATCGTGCGACGGGAAAGATCCACCCCGATGCGCGCAAACTGCTTCTGCTGGCGGTACAGCGGCAGCGAGTCACAGAACTTGCTCGTCACGATGTAGGCCAGCAGCCCGGCGCTCGCGATTCCCTTGTCGATGATCGCGGCCGGCATCGCCGCGATACGCACCGCCGGCCGTCCTTCATCCCCAGAGCCTTCGCAGACATGGCAGGCGTAAATCGGTCGAATGGTGCGAATTACCCGAAGCTGCGGAGGAATCACGTCCAGCTTCTCGCTGCATTCCTCACCGATGCGCACCAACTCAGCGCCGCACCCGCAGTGCTTCTGCTCTTCGGGAATGTCGATGATCGCTTCTACTCGCGGGAGGGCCTGCGGCAGCGGTCTGCGCTTGGGCTGCTGCCGCACATGCTCGGCAATGCGAACCAGATCGGGCTGCCCCTGCGTGCTGTCGGGCTCTGCGGCGGCAAGCTCCGCTTCGTCGAACAGCTTCAGCTGACGCTGCTCCTCGAGGCTCAGCGCTTCGCTGCTGCGCCCGAAGAACCGCTGCTTCAGCCACGCATTCTGCTCGGCAAGGATCTCCACGCGCTTGACAAGCTCGGCAATCTCTCGTCGCAGCTGCGCGTTCTCCACGACGAGCGTCTCGACGTTCCCCTCCACGTGCGCACAGTATCACAGCACAATGCCGGAGCGCAATAATGTTCGCGCAATTTCCTTGATTTTTTCTAACTTTATTCAGCAAAACTACCGGACAAATGTTAGGGATGGAGGCGAAGGATGTTTCGAACCTTCTTCACTCCTCTTCTCCTCCATCCCATTCCTTCGCTCAATGATTTTTTCAACTCACCTTCGTATATGCAAGCTCCTGATGCGCTGACCAGAAGTCGATGCCATCAAGCAGCATACGCAACTTCTCAGTGTCGATCTCGTACTTTGCTTGCTCAATAGTGCGTGGCCAGGGGAACCGGTGTTTCTCCAACCGCTTCTGCCACATGGCGAATCCTGTTCGGTCCCAGTACAACGCCTTCAGGATCCGTCGATCGCCGTTGCAGAACAGAAATAGCGCCGGCTCGAATACGTTGGATTCCATGACCTGCTCGATGATCAGAGCCAGGCCGTTGATCTGCTTGCGCATGTCCGTGGCACCCGGCCGTACGAATACCCGCGCCTCTTTCACCTCCAAGCTGATCATGGGCGACACTCCAGAACTGAGAGAACATCCCGCATGTGTGCAGGCTCCATGCCGGACCACAAACGCAGCAAGTAGCGACCACCGACAATCAGCTCAATCGGCGAGCTCGGTCGCTGCTCTTTGATCGGGACGCGCCCGACTTCCACCAGATCCGATTTCTCGGCCGCTGGCCGCTTCAACGCCGAAACCCAATAGCTTAATGTGCCCTTCGTCAGACGATGACGCTTGCAGTACATCTGCTGCGTCAGCCCGCTTGCCCGCCAGCGCTCAACGTGACGAGTCCAGAACTCCCTGTCGTGCTTCATCGTGTCCCTCCTCGAGCAGGGACTATGGCCTAGCCGGCCGTGCCGCAACAGGTGGGGTTCGCCACTCGCTTACGTTCCTGAGAGAGCTCTCCCTAATCTTCTTCCACCTTCCCCTGCCGCACGGCGTCAACCTTAATCCCTCGGCGATCCCTACCATCAGCGCCTCGCTCTGGGCTCTACTCGCCGCGTATCCTGATCTTTCCTTCATACGGAATACGATCTGAATCCGGGGTCACCAATTTTCAATCCCCCAAAGGCTTCTCGGTCGATTCGCAATGCGTCTACATCCATCCAATAGCCACAAGTCGTTACATCTCGCGGATTCGACACAGCCTCGTTCTTCCATACCAAGTTGTGTCCAGCACCATCCGGAATTTTAGTCCTCATCCGCGAAGGCCCCCGTGATCGAATGAGCCCCGACGCTTCTTATCCTTCAGCCCATAACTGTCCCCGTGGAGGGTAGCTGCACGGCCGTGGTAGACAAGTCGATCCTGGATCGCATCCGCATCACGTCAACAACTGCTCAGTCGATTTCACATCGAGCGTTCGTTCTCTTGATTTCAGTGCCTTCACGCTGTCGAGGAGCCAGGACAGCACGTGCACCGTCCATCGAACGGGAAGGACCGTGTACGACAGGAAAAGAAGTGGAGAGTCGATCTCGATGTCGAATCGGATCGCCATGTTCGCGCGCGACGGCATCCACAGGGGTTTCAAAAGCGACCAGCTCAAACGCTTTCGCCACGTACCCCCGAACGCCCAATGCTCAAGCAATCGATAGATCGCCGAGTACAGCGCATTGCTGGCTTCCAGGGAATCGACGCATCTGAGGTGGAATCTCGTGAGCAGAAGCTGAAAACCGGTGCATGCCCGCTTAAGCTCGGATAGCGCGCTTCCGGGAACGGGGACTCCCAGGAGCCGACGCGAGAGAAGGAGTGAAAAATACGCGAAGGGAGAAAGGCGCAGATCTGTGCACTCCCGAGTGAAGCGATCCCACCGGATTCCCGAGGTAACCAAGCGGTCGATGTCTACGAGGATACCTAAGCGGAAGCGGTTGTTCGCGGGGGAGCGTTTGAGCGCGACGTGCAGGCACATGATGAGGAGGGAATGCTCCGCGCAAGGCACGTCGCAGGATAGCCCCGCGTCGAAGCGCCGCTCAGCCCAGATGCGGCGGATGACCTCCTCGCCCGAGGCGACCCCCAACCCGCCGTCTTCCCTACGCCCCTCGCGCGGGAAAAGCGCCACGTGAAGTTCGACCAGCACACAGTGCTCGGGATTGGACATTTGAAACTCGTGATCCCATTCCGCCAGTTTCACGATCAGGGCCTTCGCTGCAGGGGTGAGCGAGGTACGGCAGCGCCAGATGTCCTTCCTGCTCTTGATGGGCTTCTCGCGATAGAAGTACCCCGGGACCTGGAGTATGGACTGGATGGCATCGACAAGCATTTCGCGCGGCACAAGAAGATCGATGTCCCCCGCAGGCCGACTCAGGGAGGAATCCAAGGACATGCCCTTGAGCAGAATGCAGCTGATCCCGCTGGCGGTCAACGCTTCCCTGACCTTTCGAAGCTCCCTACGGAACACCAGGGCATCGTGGAGAGTCGACGACACCGAATCTCTTGCCTTCCGGCCGAGCGTTGCGCGGACCGGCTGGGGCACATCCAAGGCCAGGGCGCGGGTCAGAAGTAGCGAGTCGACCTTGTGCTCTCTTGCCGTCTCCACAACGTACTCCCAGTCCAAACCGGGATCGCTCACGTAATGTTCGACGACCCCCGTAGGCGCGACGTGGCCGCACAAGGCCAGAGCCAGAGTGTCTTCTAGCTTCGAAAATGTCGCCCCCATCGAGCCCCTTCCGCCAGGGGCGACTGTAGCATGACGAAGGGAAACGTAAATAGGAGGTATTTGTTGTACGGCGAACTCTCACTATGGCAATGATCTGCGGATTCCCTGAGGTTTCGTTTGCCCAAAAAGCCTAGGACGGTTGCCGAACGCCTCAACTTAATCATAGCCAGGCACCGACAGTATGCATTCGATCACTATCCTGCCAACACTCAAACGATGCGCAACAGCTCGCCCTGATACGGTAGGTTGTTGTTGAGTGTCAGAATTATAAACTTCCGGCACCCCTGCTCCAGCTACGGACGCACCGTCGGGAAGAGGTCTATGGCGAGCACCTGTTCGAGCAGCAGTAGGGCGAGGGCGTGGCTTCACGCGACTGTATGAAAATGCGACCAGTCGATCCCGCGCTCCCTGAAGCGTCCAGCAAGCGAAGGATCAGTGGCACCCTTGCTGACGAGCGCAAGGGTCAGGCACCTTCTGTCCGAGAGAAAGATCTGCAAAGCGTGCCGCCCGACCTGGTTCGAAATGTGGCACAAGCCATCGATGCTCGAAAGGTGATCAATTCCCATTTTGGTCGGATGGTGAGAGATGGGAGAGGTAGCGAAGCCGATACTGATTCGGTTCCTTCGCTTATTGAGAGTACAAGAGCTCTTCTGAGCTCATTTTTGGCTTTCAGTCGGAGCAAGGTACCCTCTGGATTCAGACCGAAGTGCGAGATTCAGCTTGGATGCAAACAAGTTGCCTATCTGGGCGGATTGATCAGGCAAACCACAGGATCATCCTTATTCAACTCATGCAGCATGCCTACGAAATCAGATCAATTCCATATCATTGTTGTCTGACCGGATCAGTGGTAAGGTGTTATATAATCGCACTTAACCCAGATCTCGGAGGGTCGTTAGCAAAAAGCCGAGAGGACAAGTTTATATCCTGGGAAGAAATGCCTAGGGGGAGATAATGAAGGGTTCCAAGCGACTAGTCGTATGGGGTGCCTTGGTGACTACCGTGGCGATGTTTGTCTCCTGCCCTCTTCCAGACTCTCCTCTGCCTGCCGAGAAGGAGACGGTTCCCACCCCAACGTTCAGCCCTGTTGCTAGCACTTACACCGATCCGCAGAGTGTGACCATCAGCACCACAACGCAAGGAGCATCCATTCGCTACACAACGGACGGGAGCACACCGACAAGCACGGTCGGCACACTGTTTTCAGAGCCCATCAGCGTATCAATGAACCAGAAGATCAATGCGATTGCGTTCAAAACAGGCTGGGCGGATTCAGCGATCGCTTCGGCAGAATACGCCATCGGAGGTATGGTCACCACCCTGGCAGGCACTGCACTCACCACTGGCAGCACAGACGGCACAGGCAGCATCGCTCTGTTCAGGTACCCCTACGGCATCACAAACGACGGCAATAATCTCTACGTGGCAGATACCGAAAACCACACGATCCGCAAGATCGTCATCGCTTCAGGAGAGGTCACTACCCTGGCTGGCACTCCAGGCTCTGCAGGCACAACCGACAGCACAGACGGCACGGGCAGCACCGCTTTTTTCAGCTATCCCTGCGGCATCACAAACGACGGCACCAACCTCTACGTAGCGGATACCGAAAACCACACGATCCGCATGATTGTCATCACTACAGGAGAGGTCACTACCCTGGCAGGCACTGCAGGCGATGCAGGCACAACTGACAGCACAGACGGCACGGGCAGCACCGCTCTGTTCGATGGACCCGAGGGCATCATCCGAGACGGTTCCAATCTCTATGTGGCGGACACTTCGAATCATACTATCCGCAAGGTCGTCATTGCTACAGGAGAGGTCACTACTCTGGCAGGCACTCCAGGCTCTGCAGGCACAACCGACAGCACGGACGGCACCGGCAGCACCGCTCTGTTCTGGTACCCTTGCGGCATCGCTAGCAGCGGGACCAATCTCTACGTGGCGGATACCGGGAACCATACGATCCGAAAGATCGCCATCGCGACAGGAGAGGTCACTACTCTGGCAGGCACTGCAGGCACAACTGGCAGTACGGACAGCATGGGCAACGCGGCTCGATTTTATGGTCCCTACGGCATCACCAGCGGCGGTGCCAATCTCTATGTTGCGGATACCGACAATCTCACCATCCGCAAGATCGTTATCTCTACCGGAATAGTCACCACCTTGGCAGGAAGCGCGGGATTCTCTGGCAATGGAAACGGCACGGGCAGCGCCGCTCGGTTTTATCACCCCTGCGGCATCACTAGCAACGGCACCAATCTCTACGTTGCGGACACCGACAACCACACCATTCGCATGATCAGTTGGTGAAAGCCAGAAGGTGCCGGCCCCTTGATGGCGGCGGTGTCTAACGATACCCTCTCCGATTGTGTCAGGCAGCGATGATTCCATATCCGTGTTGAATGTCTCAAAGGTGTACCGTGTCCCCCCCCTTCTGCCGTGGAAGGCGCCGACACAGACCGAGGCGCTCCGCGATGTGAGTTTCCGCTGTCCCAAAGATCGGGTCACGTGCCTGCTAGGCCCCAACGGCTCGGGCAAGACAACGATCATCAAGATACTCGCGGGGCTTGTGATGCCCGACACAGGAAGCGCTGTTATTCACGGGATCTCGCGTGCGAGCACCGAGCGTGCCCCATCCGCCGCGCTCGGGGTTGCGGCCTCGGGCGAGCGCTCCTTCTATTGGCGGCTGACCGGGCGGCAGAACCTTGATTTCTTCGCATCGCTGCACGACATGCCTGGCGGCCAGAGGCGGCAGCAAGTGCGTGAGGTTCTGCAGATGACAGAGTTGGAGCCCCAAGCGGACATCCCAGTGAGGCTGTACTCATCGGGTATGAGGCAGAAGCTGCTCCTCTCGCGTGCCCTGCTGGGCAACCCTCGGGTACTGCTTCTCGATGAACCGACAACTCACCTCGATCACACGTCCAGACACAGCGTACACCAGCTTATCAAGGAGACGCTCGTAAAGCATATGCACATGAGCGTTCTCTTGTGTACGAACGATCTCAGCGAAGCCCAGGTGCTCGCCGATCACCTCGTTCTGCTCAGGGCGGGTATGGTCCTCGGGGAGGGTTCCCTGGACGCGTTGAGGGCACGACTGCATACGCGCTTACTCCTGACCCTCACCTTCGAGCAGCTTCCCGGACAGGGGTGGGAGTCTGGCTTGGACATCGCAATGCGCAGCCGAAACGGAAACATCCTGGAGTTCGAGATCCCGTCCCGGGATCTGGTCCCCGAAATCGTGAGCGTCGCGGTACGACTTGGCGGCCGTCTGTCGGGCTGCTCCTATTCAGAACCCACGATTTCGGATGTGTTCGAACGCATGACAGGGGGCGCTGATTGAGAAAGCTCCTTGCTTTCATCAAACGCGATCTCTTGGTCGCGGTGAGCTACCGGTTCAGTCTTGTCCTGAGCCTCGGAAGCGCGGCCCTCTCGATCCTGCTGCTCTATTTCATCAGCAAGGTATTCAGCGGAGGCGTGATAGCGTACATCGCGCGGTATGGGGGGGACTACTTCCCCTACGCCCTCATTGGGGTCGCGGTGTCGAACTTCATCACGGTGGGCCTCGACACCCTCGCTGACCAGATCAGGTCCGCTCAGGTGGAAGGGACGTTGGAAGCGCTCATGAGCACCCCCACATCCATCTACACGATTCTCATCGGCAACTCGCTCTCGACCTTTCTAGCGGCGCTCGCAAGCGCCATGGTTCTCATCGTGGGAGGCTTTGCGCTGACCGGCCTCGGGATTTCATTGAGAGGGGCAGCTGCTGCGCTCCTGATCCTGGTACTTACTCTACTCGCGTTTCTATCGCTCGGAGTGCTCTCCGCGGGATTCATCATGATCTTCAAGAGGGGGAATCCCATCAGCTACGTCTTCGGGTGGTCGAGCTTCTTCCTGGGGGGCATCTTCTTCCCCGTTGAGATTCTTCCATCCCCGATACGGTTCCTCTCGCAGTTACTCCCCGCGACGCATGCGACGCAGGCGCTTCGCGATCTGCTCCTCACTGGCGCGTCCTTGAAAACCGTGCTTCCCCTAGCGGGAAATCTCTGCATTTTCATCATCGCGATCGCGCCCCTGGGAATCATCTTCTTTCGCTTCGCGGTTCGGCGGGCCAAGCTGCAGGGAAGCCTTATTCAGTTCTGATCCGCACGATACCCTTCCGCTGCAGCTCCTCGACGAACGCCCTGATGTCATCCTCCGCTCGTTCCTCGGCGATGTCGTACTCGGCGCACAGGAGGCCCAGGATGTCCCTCAGCGACTTCGCGCCGTCGACGCACGCCCAGATGAAGGAGCCAGTTCCATTCAAGGTGTGCAGCATATCGCCCTTGTCGTTGATCAGAATGGTCTCGCCTTCTATCGTGCGCGCGATAAAGGTATCGTCAGCAAAAGGTATCGAGCTCATTGCGATCATCGAAGACCTCCTGGTCTGCTTGATTTCTGAAGCAGATCAATCTCCTTCCAGAATCCCGGGTCGCGCTTGAACTGCAGTCTGTAGACAGGAACTGCCTCCTGCACCGCCTGCGCGAGGTTCATCATGGAATCGAGGGTATCCCGCGTGATCCGTTCATCAAGCCCTATGGGCGGAACGATCTGCGGCAGCAGGGCTGCGACGGCTTGGCTGGGGCTCATCGCCGTGACGGAGTGAGCCTTTCCCTGCGAAAGAACGAAGATCCCATTCAGAGGAGCTTCGCCAGGCACCTTTCGTGTATAGAATCCGTTAAAAGGTGTCCCCACGACGATCGCCTGCTCTCCTTGGGGACGGATTAGGCAGATCTCGTCGTTCAAGACTTTGTCATCGCGGCTCAATCGCGCAATCGTTGATTTGCCCGCACCGGAAGGCCCGGTGAACAGGTAGCCCTTTCCCTGGCGGATTACTCCCGAAGAATGTAGAAGCACCGAGGCACCCCCGCCGTTGCGCGGGTCGCAATAGAAGGCCTGATACAGGAGCTGCTCGAAGACACGGATCAACCTGCCCTTGAAAAAGCCCGCGCTGACCTCAATGGTTCCCTCTGCCTGATCGCGATTGAAATCTCCCCGCACGATGCCGCCGCCCATCATGAAGGTCTCCCCATCGACGCTCTTGTCTGCAATGAGAGAGTCGGGGACGATCTTGTCGCGGTCGCCAGAGACCCGAACGGATAGACGGATGTCCGGCACGCCCTCGACGAAGGGTACATCGAGATGCCGCCGCACGCGGGAGGCCGTCCTCGGATCTGCGAACCGCAAGACAATTAGTGTGGGCCCTACGCGGATATAGCATTTAGTGCTTGAGCTATTGATCGGCATCACTCTATCGTCTGCAATCGATCTTCCTGAAGAATCCAATTATTCGTTTCAACGGGTAGCTAAAAACATGGAGGATATGTTGTCTTGCCGCCATTCTGGCCTCGGCCCGGATCGAGGCACGTGAGTACGCGAGGGACCCGTGAGCGTCTCGCGCTTCGGTTACGGCGCCGACGATCTGCTTTCCGACCACGAATCCGCCGAGAGGATTCGCGTCACCTTTCTGGTAGATGACAGCATGGGTGCCCACGGACAGGCGGAACAACTGGCGATGGGCGACCAGCCGGAATCCTTCTCGGAACACGATGATGTCTCCAACAACGGTCTCTCTACTGGTACAACCGAGAACTTGGATAGTCCCGCCGGGGGGCAATAGCGGACCCATGCTCCCGCTGAGGATTGGTAGAGTAATAACTTGTCCGGGGGGTAAAAAACCAGAGGCCGCATCAATCCACCCACGTCGGTGAATCGCAACAGCCTCTATATGTTCAGGCACAGGGAATATTCAAAAAACAGAGAACTATGGAGAACTCGCCAGCCCGGGAAAGGCCTACCAGTTCCTCCGCCGTCGGCGGCGCTTCCACGGCCTTGGATCGATGCTTGGCCCCCCACCGTAGCTTCCGAACACTCCGATCTTGATGGGTTCGCTTTTGATTATTGGAGCCTCGTATGCCTTTTTCTTCGTCATGATACTCGGCACTCCTTGTTGACATAAGCTAGTACACATCTTTATGCAGAAGTCAATGACTATTTTTAGTATCACATTGCTATAACATTCTGTGGCCACCATGGGGGTTTCAGCACCGGTTCTCGCCCTTGGAAAAGCCTTCATCTATCCTTGCCTGGCATGCGCCGGGGCATACACCCAGGATACGACCCCTGGAGATGTGTATCGGCTGACCTACCGCCAGGCAGAGACGCCGGTAACGGCAGATCTCCTCGTCGAAAGCAACTACACGATCAACATGAAAGTGTTCGGTTCCTTGTACGCGGCAGGCATGACCTTTGCTCAGGTGAAGCCGCTGATCGAGAAAGCGGTCACCAACGCATACCCCCGGAGCATGCCGTCGGTCACAATCTACTCGCTCGGGATCTTCCAGGTCTTCCTGAGAGGTGAGACTCCGCAATCGCGGAACATCGTCGCGTGGGGGCTCTCGCGGTTGAGCGAAATGATCGAAAGCCGGCGCAACCCAGATTCTTCTCTCAGGAACATCAAGGTGATTTCGAAGGATAAGACAGAAAAATCCTTCGACCTTTTCAAGGCATACCGGCTCGGCACCTCGGCAGAAGATCCATGCGTGCGGCCTGGCGATACGATCGTGCTCTCCCGGATCGAACGGCGGGTCGAGGTCGTGGGAGCCGTGCACCAGCCCGGTACATACGAGTTGCTCGCCAACGAGGGGCTGCGTGAGCTTGTGGAGTTCTACGGGAGCGGCCTGACGCCCTGGGCGGATGTCTCTCGGTTGCGGATCGAGAGGGTGGTTGAAGAGCGGGCGAAGATCGAGTACGTGAGCCTCGAAGAGGGTTTCCAGAAGGGGATCCGTCTCGAGAATGGAGACATCGTTACGGTTCCCACCCTGACTGCCAGCCTTCCGGTCGTATCCTTCGAGGGCGCCGTGATCCAGCAGGCTCCGGCAGCCGCTGCCGCTGCCCCAGCCGTAGCACCCGCGGAAGCTGGTATGGCCGCGACAATGGGGTACAACAGGATCCTCTACACGTTCAAGGAAGGTGAGACCCTCTCTGATGCCGTGCGGTCGATCCGCCAGTCCATCGCGCCCCTGGCAGATCTCTCCTCCGCCTCCGTGTTGAGGCAGGGCAGCACCGAGCCGATCTTCGTCGACCTGCACGAGCTGCTCTCGAAATCCGTCTCCTCGTCCGACATGCCCCTTCAGGCGAATGACAGGGTCGTCATCCCGCTGCTCAGTTTCTCGGTCTTCGTCTCCGGCGCGGTCGAAAAGCCAGGGACCTATCCCTTTGCTCCTGGCCGCACGTACCACTACTATGTGATCCTGGCCGGTGGCAGCACGCAGGATGCGCCGGGGAAGATCTTCATCACCGACGTCAACGGGAAAATGCGGGACCAGAAAGAAGTAATCCAATCCGAGGACAGGATTTTCGTGATCCCCGCGACGGTCATGGTTCAGGGAGCGGTCTTCTCGCCCGGCAGCTTCCCCTTCAGGGACGGGCTTCCGGTCTCGTACTATGTGAACCTCGCCAGCGGCATTGATCCTGAGAGAAACTTCAACGGCAAGGTTCGCGTCTATGATTCAGTGGGAAAAGCGCGTAAGGAGACCGCACCCCTCATGCCTGGAGACAGGATATATGTGCCTAGCAATGGGTTCCTGTACAACCTGACCAAGTATCTCCCACTGATCGGGACGGTGGTGGCGGTTATCGTGGATTCGATCATCATCTACAATACATTCGCGCCGGCGACAGCAACGGCGACGGCGCCGTAGAAGGCCGCCGGCAAGGCTACTTGTAGAAGTCGTCCTCCAGCTCGTAGATTTCCTTGTTCACCACAATCTTGATCTTTGAATCAGGAGTGATCGCGATGTTCTGCTGCTGCATCCAGGGCAATCGGACGACCTCCTCCTTGGCGTTCCTGGTCACCTTCTTCATGATGGGCCTGACCAGGGGCTGGAACTTGTCGTCGTTCTCGTAGCCGACGACCACGGAGAGCTCCTTTGTCGAAAGCACGACGGTGGATCCGATCGGGAACGGGTAGATGTTCTGGATGAACGCCTCCGTCAGCTCGGGATCAAGTCTCCTACCCGCCTCGAGGCGCAGGATGCGGATTGCATCCAGTGGGTGGAAGGGGCTGCGGAAAGGCCTCGCTGAGCTGACGGCATCGTAGATGTCTGCCACTGCGGCGATCCTCCCGATCAGCGGGATCTCTTTCCCTGCCAGGTGACGCGCCTCGCCGTCCTTGCTCTTGAGCTGAGGGTATCCCGAGCCGTCGTATGCCTGGTGATGGGTCAGGCACGCCTGCGTGTAGTAGGACGGAATCCACGGGAGGCCGTTCTTCTCGAGCTCATGGTTGATCTCGCGGATGAAGGCGATGCCAAGCTCGGGATGCTTTCTAATTTGCACGAGCTCGGACTCATCGAGCCTTCCGGGCTTGTTCAGCACTGTTTCGGCAATCTTGATCTTGCCGACGTCGTGCAGCAGCATGTTGATGACCACATTCTCGATCCGCGACGTCCGCCCGATCGAGTACGTGAGTCCGATCGATTCAAAAATCCTGGGCACCGAAAGCGCAATGATCGCCGCGTAGACCGCTGTATTCACCGAGTGCTCCCACGTGTAGAAATCGTGGGATTGAACCTCGAGGAACGTGTTGGTGAGGACTTTGAAGCTCCCCTTCCCGTTCTTGAGGATGTTGTAGACGTTCTGGAGGATGTCTTCGACCACTGCCCCGAACACCCTGAGGTCCAGAATCTTCGAGGTCTTCACCCTCTTCATTGTGTGGATGATTGTCGAGATCCCCTGCTGACGCGTCGATTCGTCGTATGGCTCAACGAAATTGACGTCCTTCATCTCTGGGGAGGGATCCTCGATGAAGAGGTACTGGACTCGGTACTCCTGCTTGAGCTTGCGGATCACCTTGTCAGTCAGGCAGTACCCGCGCTCCAAGTCGACGGTGGAGCTCATGCCCAGCTCGTACTTTCTGAAGGTGTGGTACTTTCCCAGGATGTCGCCCGGCGCGACGTAGTCGATCGGGACTTCGATCATTGCCTACATCCGGCTGAGCTCAAACTTGTGGGACGCGCATAACGCATGGCTTACGCCATAAGTATATCGATCCGAAGAGCATTTGCAATACCAACCGTACGATCCCGCGCGCCATGCTGTTCGCCGAACACTGCATGGATTGAAATGCATGGAAGAATGTGGTAAATGAATATCGAAAGATGGCAGAAGAACAGGATACTCGCCCAGCTGGAATCGAGAGCGCGTCCAGAGATATTTTCATCGTCAGCCCGAGAAAGCTCGACAGCGAGCTTCTCGCATACGCACTGGAAAAAGAGGTGTGCGAGAAGTGCCAGATCGTCGGTGATGTCACCAATCTCAAGTTTGCTCTGGCGCGCATTCCCGAGGGTGACGCCAAGGTTTCCACCCCTCAGAGGACGACGCTTCTCCTCATCGACTGCGTGGAAAACGATTTCGATCGGATCATGCGCGAGCTCTCCGATCAGCAGCAGGAGCCTTCCGAGAACCTGATCGTCGCGGTCTACAATGTCTATCCCGGCTGGGGGATCGAGGAGGAGGCGCTCCGCTTCGGGATCAAGGGATTCTTCTACAAGCACGACGGCATGAAGCTCCTCATCAAGGGGATCAACGCGATCTTTGGCCACGAAGTGTGGGTCTCGAGAGAAATCCTCCTGCGCAGCGTCATGGGCGGCCGTCGGAAGAAGCGCTCCGCGATCCAGGAAAAAACCGGACTTTCGGTCCGCGAGATCGAGATCCTCGTCCTCCTGAGCAGCGGGATCCAGAACGAAGAGATTGCCGAAAAATTGTTCATCAGCCCCAACACCGTGAAGACCCACCTGTACAACATTTTCAAGAAGATCAACGTCCCCAATCGGCTCCAGGCTACCTTCTGGGTCGCGAAGAACCTCTGATCGTCCGAGTGATCCTCCCGACATCGTCCTGCCGGGCGGACACCACTTCGGGGGGAACTACAGGGAGATCGTTCGCATCATCCTACGGGAAGTACCCGACCGGGGAACGCCCTAAAGAACCTTCTGCGCCCGTGACAGCGCCACGGCGATTGCAGCGATTGCTGCGGCGATCACCGCTCCGATGGCCGACCCTCCGATATCGACAAGAAAATCCCCAAGCTCCATCCTTCGCCCAACAAGGGGCTGGATGAGCTCGATCAAGCCTCCCAGTGCCGTGCAGGCTGCAATGGCGAGCACGAAGGGGAGAGCGCCCCGACGGTCGATCGCCCGAAGAGCGAGGAAGCCGAGAACGACATAGGCCGCCAGGTGCCCCGCCTTGTCGTACAGGCTCAATCTTCCCAAGACCGCCTCGGGACGGGGGTTCAGCGAGAGGCCGAGCACCGCGAGCAGCACGACAGCGAGGAAGACTCTGCTCGCCTGCCGCGAGCAGATCCACTTTGACTTTTGACCTTCGGTCGCGCAGCTCATGAACCAGCGGTTCCTCCGTCGAGAGTGAAGCATGGAAAGGTTCGCAGGTTCAAGGTTGACCCCGCTTGATCGCCTCGCGATCATCGATGAAGTCGCGAAAACTCATCAGCCGGTGGTCATCTCCAAGAGAGGCAAGCCCATGGCAAAGCTGGTGCCGGTATCAACGGATGAGGAGATCGAGCGCCACATTCTCGCACGGCTCCGCACCGGAGAGGGCGGTATGCACGTCGATGAGAAAACGTTTCTCGAGCCTTCGTCGCAGATCGCTGGATGGCCCGAGACATGATAGTCCTCGACACACACGCCCTTGTCTGGTGGACTCAGCAGCCCGAGCTGCTCGGTAATGACGCTGCAGAAGCCATCGCAAAGTCGGACCAGATCCTCATTCCGGCGATCTGTTTCTGGGAGACCTCACTCCTGGTCCGCACGGGAAGGCTCTCCCTCAAGCGGGGTCAGCCGGTTGATGAGTGGGCCTCGGAAGTTCTCGCCATCCCCAGGGTGATCCCGGTTCCACTCACGCCCGCACTCGCGCTGTCAGCGGATACGTTCCAGATGCATCCACACCCGGCTGATCGTTTCATCGTGGCGACCGCGCTTGAACAACGCGCGCCCCTGGTGACGAAGGACGAGCTGCTGCGCAGCCTCTCATGGCTGAAGACGGTGTGGTAGAACGCCTGTTAGAGTCAAGGAGGGCAGTAAATTTGTATTGACAACCAGCAGATTTACCGTTAATATGCTGGTTGTGTTTACAAGATCGCTTCGACTTCCAGACCATTCCTTCTTCTTTTTCGGTCCGCGCGGGACAGGCAAGACCACGTGGCTGAGGAGCATTCTTCCGGATGCCCTCTGGTTCGATCTTCTTCGAACGCAGACGTTCCTTGCGTTGACCCGGCGGCCTGAATCATTTCGACAGCAGATTGAAGCGCAACCTTCGGGAACATGGGTCGTCGTGGATGAGGTACAGCGCCTGCCGAGCCTCCTCAACGAAATCCAGGCCCTCATCACGGAACGTGGACGCGACTACCGGTTTGCCCTCAGCGGATCCAGCGCCCGCAGACTCAAAAGGGCCGACGCCAATCTTCTGGCGGGCCGCGCGATCAACAGGCAGTTCTTTCCGCTCACAGCGGCCGAGCTGAATCGGGATCTCGACATCGACCAGGTCCTGCGCTTCGGGCTCTTGCCTCAGATCCAGGCGGAACCGTCTTTCGCCATCGACTTCCTGGATGCGTATGTCCAGAACTACATCCGGGAGGAGATCCAGCAGGAAGCCCTTGTCCGCAACCTCGATTCCTTCGCCAGGTTCCTGGAAATCGCCGCCCTGATGAATGGGCAGGTTGCCAACGTCGCGTCGTTGGCCCGCGATGCCGCCGTGGCGCGGCCAACCGTACAGGGCTACTTCGCCACCCTCGTCGACACTCTGATCGGTTTCTGGCTGCCGGCCTGGCGAAAACGGATCAAGGTGAAGGAAGTCGCCAGCCCGAAGTTCTACCTTTTCGACCCCGGTGTCGCGCGGGCTCTCGCGGGCCGTTCGCGCGAACCCCTCGACAGTGCGGAACGGGGGTTTCTGCTGGAAACGTGGATTCTCCATGAGCTGCGGGCAGCCATGTCGCTTCATGACACCGGCGGCCAGTTGTTCTATTGGCGAACGCCCAGTGGCAGCGAGATCGATTTTATCTGGACACGGGGAACACGCGCCATCGGCATCGAAGTCAAGGCTGCCGCCACTTGGCGCAAGGAGTATGGCGCCGCCCTCAAATCCCTGATCGACGTAGGAGCACTCCAGGCCGGCTATGGGGTGTATACGGGTACGCAGCAATTGAAAGACGGGCCTGTGAGGGTTCTCCCGCTCAGCCGATTCCTGGGCGAGTTGGCTTCAGGCGCCTTGTTGGCTGGGCAGGGTAGTCGTTCCCGAGACGCTGCGCCCTAGAGGACCTTTACTACCTTGCAGGTACGAAGGCACCGGGTGCAGATCTTGAGGGTCGTCTTGGTCTTTCCCACCTGCGCGCCATAAAATGCTTGCCTTGAAATCTGGATTCTCGGAAAGGGATAAGGCACCTAAGAACGGGCGGAGTGCAAAGAGGGATGGGAACGGGGTTTCGGCACGGGCTTGCCCTGCTCCAGGGCTGCCGCGAGCCACGCGTCCCTGGCCTGCAGAACCTCTTCAAGAGCTTCCTGCGGCGTCCTGCCGAATGCGGAGCAGGAAACCAGGTCGGGTATGTCCGCGATGTAACCCTGGTCTTCGTCGCTGTAGAAGATGTCAATGTGGTAGTCGTTCATCTCGAGTCTCCGGGTTGCAGTCTATACCTATCAACCAGTCTGATGAACTGCTTGACCTGATATGGCTACCTTTCACCCGAGCAAGAGAGAAGCCAAGTGCTTTCATGAGATACACCATCTCACGAAAGGTGACATTCTTCGAGCCAGAGCGCGCTTTCTCGAGGATGCGCTGAAACCTCACATCCTCTTTCAATGGTGCGAATTGAATCCTTGCTTGAAAGCAGCCCTGCGCCGAGTTGGGGTTCGTCGCCTCGACAGGCGAGAAGACCGCGCCGTTGGCCGGCTGTCCATCGTGGAGCTCATCGGCGAGCGCCCGTGACCACGGCGATCTGCCCTTCCATTGGCGTACGCCCAGTGGCAGCACCCTCAAGGCTGCCGCCGCCCTCAAATCCCTGATCGACGCAGGAGCACTCCAGACGGGCTATGGGGTGTATACGGGCACGCTGCAATTGAAAGACGGGCCTGTGAGGGTTCTCCCGCTTAGCCGATTCCTGGGCGAGTTGGCTTCAGGCGCCTTGTTGGCTGGGCAGGGTAGTCGTTCCCGAGACGCGGCGCCCTAGAGAACCTTTACTACCTTGCCGGTGCGAAGGCACCGGGTGCAGATCTTGAGGGTTGTCTTGGTCTTTCCCACCATGGTGCGGATATTGTGGAGGTTGGGCTTCCACACGCGGCGTGTTCTGTTCTTCGCGTGGCTCACTTTGTTCCCGGTGACCGTTCCCTTACCGCATATTTCACACCTGCGCGCCATAAAATGCCTGCCTTGAAATCTGGATTCTCGGAAGGGGTAAGATACCTAAAATCGGGCGGAGTGTAAAGGGGGACGGGAACAGGGCACAGGGCGAGCGCACATGAATAGTGGCGGCGGGGGCGGGGCTCATTCCGCACCGAAGAGCACCCGTTCGAGGTAGGAGTTGTCCTTTCGGATTCGACTCTCATCCTCTCGGAAAGCGACATCCAGCACCCAGTGCAGAGAGTTTTCCACTCCCCAGTAGGCGCGCACGGCTTCGGAGATCCCCTTGGCATCAGCCGGAAGGCTGGAGATGGAGTAGCGGGTTTCCGTTCGTGACTCACCTTTGATCTGGCGAGTGGCCCTGACCATCCCGATGCTCTGCATGTCCTTCCACGCCTTGGCCTCGGGCAGCCAGGACAACTCGGAGCTCATCCAGGTACAGTTTCACGTTCTCATATAGGGTGCCCTGATTCCCATGGCGTCGATGGTGACGATGCACCCCTCGATCTCGTTGGATTTGTCCTCCACCTTCACCTGCGCCAAGACCAACCGATTTTTGTTGGCCCAGGCGCTGACCATATGGATCGCCGTCTTGCCGTCAATCGCAATCAGCTCCGCCCCTCCACACCCACGACAGAAAGCTACTTTGTAGCTGCTCGGACTTCAGCTGTATGAATACCCGACGGATGGTGTCGTGCGAGGGGATTCCGTTGGCAAGCTCCAGATACTTTGCAGGGATCCTCGATGTCGCTGAAGTGGTCGACGATACGGGGCGAGAGTTCATGAAAATTCAGGGAAGACCCGCTCCCGCCGCCCCCCCGTCGATTTTTATGTGCGCTTGCCCTGATATTGCTCCTTGAACAGGTGAACCGAGATCGCTAAGGTTGAGTGAGTGGACAAAATCGAGCTTCTTTGCTATCTCGAAGCCATCGATGCCCTCCTCGGCAGTCCCGCCTCTCTCTGCGTCTATGGAAGCGCTGCATTCATTCTCCTTGATGAACCGGCGCGGACGAGCCTGGACATCGATGTCGCCGGACCATATTCTCGGGCTGACATGGGCGAGTTGCGCCGAGTAGCGGCGTCAGTCGGGCTTCCGATCAACCCCGACGAGTCATACCCGAAAGATCATATCGAATGGATTTCGGCGGTCCGCCTCGCCCTTCGAGCCCCCGATCCGGGCTCGGAGGTACTCTTGTGGAGAGGGCGCCTCCTCACTGTCACAACGGTTCCTTTCCCGGACCTCATCGCCAGCAAGCTTATCCGCTATGATCCCCTCGACCAAGCTGACATCCAGTATCTCGTCGCGCAACGTCAAATAGAACACGGCCTTGTCGAGGAGGCAGTACGGCGCCTGCCGCCCCCTTTCTCTACAGACACGCTCGTTCTCGACAATCTGCTCGCGCTGAAGGAAGACATGGCGCTCTGGATGGAGAAATCATGACGGAACGCGACAAACTCCAGCTCTCCTACGAGCTCGCCTTCTTTCCTCCCCGACTCAATGAGCTATGGAGCCGCATTCGGATAGGCATTCTCACAAACCGCGAGGAAGTAGGGCAGCTGCTTGACGCCGCCCTTCTCCTCCATCAGGCGTTACCGGACAGAGGATATGGCTCCCAGCGGGCACTGGCTCGTCTCGCACAGTACCAGGCGAATGCAAGGGCGTTCGGCATGGTAGGGTTCTTGCGATCGATCCGCAGGTCGTTGGGCCGCGACAACCCAGTCGGCTCCGTAGTGCCTGGCCACCTTGTGCGAGACATAGGATTGCCGCCATTCGATCGCACTTTCATGACAGCGCACGCTCTTCCGGAATGAACGGCCGTTCCGCCATCCCCGATGATGAGCGGATGGTAACGGGTGACCGGCCGTGCATGGGATCGCTGCTCAGCTGCGGAAATCGGGAATCTTGACCCTGCGGCAGCTCATCGCAACGCGCAACACCTTCGGCACACATCCCGGCGCCGACGGTCATCATAACAACGCAGCATGTATCGAAGCTGGAAAACCAGGACGCCGGGCCGCCCTCAGACCTCCACTAGCCCAGTCCAGGCGCCTGCTCGCCATTGGACGCCTGCTTTGAAATCCGGATTCTCGGAAGGGGAAAGACACCTAAAATCGGGCTGTGTGGAAATGGGGATGGGACCCAGGTTTCGGTACGGGCTTGCCCTGCTCCCGGGCTGCCTCGAGCCACGCGTCCCTGGCCTGCAGAACTTCTTCAAGGGCTTCCTGCGGCGTCTTGCCGAATGCGGAGCAGGAAACCAGGTCGGGTATATCCGCGATGCAACCCTCGTCTTCGTCGCTGTAGAAGATGTCAATGTGGTAGTCGTTCATTTCGAGTCTCCGGGTTCCCCCCAATGGCCGGCTACCCTGGTATCAGGGTCGGAATACAATCAGTCAACTGGAGCTTTGTGAGCCAGACAGATCCTGCATTCGCAGGGCTGCTGGGTGAAATGACGGACCCCAACGACTGTGTTGTTCTTTCTGTCAGCGGTCTTGAAGATTTCATTGAACAGAAACTCTTCCTTGTTCTCGCAGTACCTCCTGAGTGAATAGGCGCACAGATCTGCTACTTGGACCATGGCGGTGAGCTGGCTGTTCACGAAGAGTGGAGTCTCGATGATGTTCTCGACGTCGATCCAGAGCGTTCCCGATCTGTGGTATTTCTTCATCAAGTCGGTGTGCTTACGGGCAATAGTGTCGTTGTTGTCATGTATAAGCATTCCGAACTGGTCGCGGTCCGTTGCCTTCTTGGTATTCTTCAAGAATCGCTCAAAGCGAGACACGATTTGCTCGAACGATTGCTCTGAGAGTGTTTTGCCGGTAATCGCTGGGTTGAAAAACACCTTGTCGACGCATTCTGCAAAGAGGTGGGCAAAACTCCACGATGCGATGCACTCAGCAAGATCGACTGCGAGTTGTCTCCTCTCTGCGTACGAAAGGTGCATGTACTTCTCTGTTTCGCGATAGTTCTTCTTGGTTTGGCCGTATTGCTTGCTGTGGCGAATCCTTTGGAGCCGCAAAAGTTCAGCCTTTCTCAGCATTTCAACTCGGTCTTTTCGTTCAGAGCGGGAAAGGGCATCGCTCCGGGGGATCCTTGTCTGCTCAAGGTAGGGCCGGAGAAGCCAAGCGATGTGAACCTCGTCATCTCCGATTCCATATCCCGCCCGTATTCGCTCGACTTGAAGGTCGCATTCCTTCCATTTCTCAATGGGAATCGCAAGTCCAGCAAGAATGAAGTGTGATGTGTTGCCGGGAAGATCGGGAGTACCCGATTCGTCGATATAGCACAAATACATGTCTATCAATAAAAAAGCGACTGGGGTTGGGGCATAAAGCCCCAGCCGGAGACGCTTGGCGACTCCACCCAGACGCAAGAAGAACTGTATCCGTTTGCGGCGAGAATGTCAATCTCTTTTTTCCGGCATCGCGAAACCGAAAGTTCTATCCGGCGGAACAACTCACCCATGGTCGGCGGACTCCTTCATATGCCTTTTCAATGGGGTGAATGACATTCCTGCTTTCGCACCATGATGTCAATGTGACAGTCGTTCAGATCGAGTCTACTCGCACCCCCCTGGCAAAGGGAGCAGTGAGATCCGGTGGAGTGAGGAGAAAGACCACTGGCTGCGAGCAGGAAGGTGCACAGGCTATACGGAGGCCCGCATGACAAAAAGAACTAGTCTGGATGCGAATGAGAAACGGACCGAGTCCAACATCGACACGTACGTGCCCATGACCGGAGCGAAGCGCCGCGCTGTTGATGAGATCCTGGAAGCTACGCGAAAGACCAGGAATATCAACATACGAATCAACGAATTGGACCTGGCAAACTTAAGGAAGAGCGCCGACGAGGAGGGTATCCCCTATCAGACACTGATCTCCAGTGTGCTCCACAAGTACCTGGCGGGTCGCCTCGTCGACGAGAAGCATGTTCGCAAGTCCATCGAGTTGCTTTCTCGTAGGGATCGGGTGAATTGAACAAAATGTCCTATGCGATAGCTTGTAGATCGCATAGAAACGCGTCGTTCCAACAAGTTGGTATAATGCCTGACCAGCGTCAACTATTACTCCCGATCGATGACAATTATAACTCCCGTCCCCTTCTGCGGCGATGGCGGTCTGTGGAGCAGAGACGATGATCACTTCGGAAATGCGCAGCCCAACAGGGCTCGCGAGGTGTTGGGGGCGTGGGAAACCCACGGCTTGCTCAATATCCTCATCACTCAGAACATCGATTCTGTGCTGCCACGTCCCCTATAAATAGACTTCTCGTCGGTGCCCGACTATCACAATCAGGACAACCAGCTCTCGGTCGCGGATCTGGTAGACTGCTCGATATTCGCCAACCCTTACTCGATAGAGGTTGTCTTCACTCACCAGCTTCTTCACGCCAACCGAGCGAGGGTTCGATGCAAGCTCTTCGACACGCTCAATGATCCGAATCTGTATTTCCCGGGGGAGCTTCTTCATCTGCCGGCGTGCAAGCGGGGCGAACTCTACCGAGTAAGTCATTCGGCTATCCTAAAGACCGAGCTCCTTCTTGAGCATGTCCAGGGAAATCGTCCCTTTCTTCGCGGCTTCCTTGAGTGCCTTCTTGGCATCCTCTATGTCCTTGCGGTCTTCCAGCGCCTCCAGGCGCTCGATATCTTCGAATGGTACGATACCCGCAAGCTTCCTTCCACGCCGGGTAAGAATAACCCGCTCTTTCCCAAAAGCAGCACGATTGATCGCATCGGAAAGATTTTCGCGAAGCTCAACTGTACTCATGTCACGACCCATGGAATACTATCTCCTTCTTACCGAAATGTACGTTTCAGCAACTTTTGTGTCAAGGACTCAATCCTTCTTTTCGAGCTCTGCAAACTAGCGAACCAGAACAATCCGACGAGGGTTATTGGATTGAAGCTGGGCCGTACTGAGGACGCGGTCAGGACCAACGCGCCGCGCTGACCCATACGAACAGGACCCAGTCCGTGGAAATCAATAGCCGCTTTTCCTTCTGTGCGAGCTCTTAGCGCAACTCATCGTTCGTGCCTTCTCGGGGCGTACCGCGTATGTCCAATACATCGTGACCGCATTCGCGCAGCTTCACGACGGTCGGGCGAGGGATGTTCTCGTCGACCAGGATCTGCACGTGAGCCGACAGGGTGACTGCTTCGCATTGCGCCTCTCCATCAATACGACTCCAAATGCGGGGACCGTCATAGCCTCACCGCGCCCGTCCAGAGATTCCCCGATAGCGCTTACGCGAGGCTTGTGTCCGCCTACGCCAGCATCACCTGGCCGCCGGTCACCGGCAGCGCCTGGCCGGTCTCGTACTCCTGCTCCACGAGGTAGAGGATCGCGCGCACGACGTCCGCGGGCCGGCAGCCCCTGCCCATCGGCACCTTTGCCTCGTAGAACCGGCGCACCTCGTCGATGGTCGCAGCTCCGGGCACCTTGCCCGTGCGCAGGTACTGCACGAACAGGCCTTTTTCGGGGTCCGACCAAAGGGGACCCTCGAAGAAGTTGCCGGGGCAGACCGCGTTCACCTTGATGCCGTCGTCCACGAGCTCGAGGGCGAACGACTGCGTTTTCTTAATGCTCCGGCGCCCACCGAGAGCTACACGGCTCTGAACGCTCGTTCCCTACACGACGCTCTTCGAATTCACCTGCACGATGTCCATCGTGAGG